>NZ_BAAASB010000013.1:0-258879 GCF_039532665.1 Streptomyces amakusaensis
TGGTCTTGCCCGCCCCGTTCGGGCCGAGCAGCGCGAAGACCGAACCCTCGGGGACGGCCAGATCGACGCCGTCGAGCACGGTCCTCTCCCCGTACGACTTGCGCAGACCGAGAGCGGAGACCGCGGCAGACGGCCGCCGCCCCTGATTATTTGACATGAGCATGACAGATAAAGCCATGACGGCTTCCTTTCGGAGTGGGGAGAAGCGGGCGGGGGGCAGGGTTCGCGGCGGCTTCACGCGCGCGGGCCGCCCCGCCCGCCGGTACGGGACGCGGGTGTTACTTCCCGGCGGTGCCGGGTTCCCCGGCGATGGAATCCTGGTAGACGTCCGCGTAGGTGCGCGAGTCCTTGATCAGGCCGTCGCAGAACGCGGCGACGTCGGTGCCGATGAGCTCCAGGACCCCCTTGCCCCCGGCGGCGCCCTCCTCGAAGAAGTCGACGACCCCGGGGAGCAGGGACTCGCCGAGCAGGTCGACCGGTCCGACCTTGAACAGGTACTTCCGCATCTCCTGGTAGACGATCCGGTAGTCCGGCGGGAGCGCCTTGACCCGGGCGGTGTGCGCCCGCCACTGCTTCTTGCCCTCGATGATGTCCTGGATGCCCATCTCAGCCTCCCAGCCGGCTCAGTTTCCTCGCGACGTTCCTGTTCAACTGCTCGCGCCACCGGTCGCGATAGGTACGCGCCCCTTCCCCGCCGGCCAGCGCCGCGCAGAAGCCCCGGACGTCGTCGCCGAGGACCTCGGGGACGCTCTGCCCGTCCGCCGCCGTCTCTTCGAGCAGCCCCAGGGCGGCGTCGAGGATCGGCATCAGATTGCGGCCGGTGAAGTCCCCATGGGGAAAGAGATGGGCCTTGATCTGGCCCCATGCCGCCCGGTGGTCGTCCGGCAGGGCCTCGGCCCGGACTTCGAACGCCTTCCAGTCCCTGGTGAGATCGCTGCCGGTGATGGTCTCCCAGAAGTTCATCTCCCGCCCTCCTTGAGCCTGTCGATGCGTGTTGAGACGTACTGCCATTTCGTCCAGAACTTCGCGAGTTCCTCGCGTCCGACGTCGTTGAGCGCATAGAACTTGCGCGGCGGACCGACCCCGGACGGCCGCTTCGTCACCTGGACGAGCTTGTTCCGCTCCAGCCGCAGCAAGATGGTGTACACCGTCCCCTCGACGACGTCGGCGAAGCCCAGCTCGTGCAGCCGGCGGGTGATGGCGTACCCGTAGGTCTCCTCGCGGCCGATGATTTCGAGCACGCACCCTTCGAGCGTGCCCTTCAGCATCTCCGTCAGGTCGTCCATGGTGAGTCCTCCTCGACCCAGTGGTACTGCGTAGCACCGAGTACGACTATACGGTACCACCGAGTAGTGGAGGATGTCAGCGCCCCGGTGCGGCTCGGACCCGGCGGGCCCGGGAGGCGAGCAGGGCGAGCAGCGCGCACGGGAGCAGGAGCAGGGAGAAGGCGGTGGCGTAGCCGACGGTGTCGCTCGCGCTTCCCTGAGCGAAGGCGTTGAACAGGGCGGACGCGAGGCCGAGGACGGCTATCTGGCCCAGGTTCTGGCTGGTCTGCATCGCGCTGCTGGCCTGGCCCAGCCGGTCGGCCGGGCTGTGCGCGAGCGAGAGCACGGTGACGGCGGGGGCGAGCAGGCCCATGCCGAGGGCCGCGACGACCATGGACGATCCGGCGACGGGCGAGGGTGTCGAGGGGTGCGCGCCGACGACGGCGGTCACGACCGCCGCCGCCATCACCAGCGCACCCGCCACGACCAGCCGTTCGCGCGGGCAGTTCTCCAGCCTTCCCTGCACCCAGGAGGCGGCGGCCCAGGCGAGGGCCGCGCCGGTGAAGGCCAGTCCGATCGCCGGGGGCGAGACATCGCGACCGGTGACGAGCATCAGCGGTACGAGGGCCTCCAGGGTGAAGAACACCCCGGAGCCCAGCCCCCTCAGCAGCACCGTGACCGGCAGGCCGCGCGCGGCGCGCCAAGTGCCCGGCGGGAGCAGCCGGGGCGCGAAGACGGCCAGCAGGGCGAAGCCGGCGACCGAGAACAGCAGATGGCGTGCGTCCCAGCCGGAGACTCCGTACTGGCCCAGCGCCGCGCCGAGGCTGACGGCGGTGGCGACCAGCAGCGGGGGGCGCGCCGCGCCGGTCGCCGACGGCTCTGCGGGCGAGGTCTTGGGCTCGGGCTCGGGCTCGGGCTCGGGCGACCAGGAGCCGCCGCGCAGTTGCGCCACGACGATCAGGGCGGGTACGGCGGTGAGCGCGGCCAGTCCGAAGAACATCTCGCGCCAGGACCACCACTCCACGACCAGCCCCGCCAGTGGCGGTCCGATCAGCGAGGGAACGATCCAGCAGGTGCTCATCAGGGCGAGTGCGCGGGGGCGCAGCCGTTCGGGATAGGCCTGTCCGATGGCGGTGTTGATCGCCACGGCGACCATTCCGGCCGCCAGCCCGTCGAGGAACCGTCCGGCCGCCAGCTGCCAGATGGAGGTGCTGGCCCCGGAGACCAGCAGCGTCACGACGGCGAGTGCCATGCCGGCGGCCAGCGGACGCCGTGCCCCGGCCCGGTCGGCCCAGTGGCCGCCCAGTACTCCGCCCAGCAGGCTCGCGGCGACGAAGCAGCCGGCCACCAGCGGGAAGAGGGCCACCCCGTCGAGGTCGCGGGCGGCCGTCGGCAGGGTGGGGATCACGGCCAGCGCGGCGAGTCCGGTCAGGAACATCACGGCGGCGAAGCTGTAGGTGGCGGCGGCGTACGCGCCGGAGAAGAGTCCGCCGTCCCCGCCGTCCCCGCCGCCGTCCCCGCGGTCGGGAGGAGTGGGCGGGGCCTGCGGCGAACGCTCCGGATCATGGGTCACGAGCGCACAAGCTATGCGCGCCGCGCGCCGCCGTGCCACCGGATTTCCGGTGCGCCCGGGTCCCCGGCCCCGGCCCGGCCCCGGGTCCCGGTCAGGCGTCGTAGAAGAGGGCCTCCATCACCGCGCGGGCGCGGCGGGTGATGCGGCGGTAGTCGTCGAGCATGTCGCCGACATGGCCGGGTCCGTAGCCGAGGTAGCGGCCGAGCGCGGCCAGTTCGCGGCCGTCGGAGGGGAAGGTGTCACCGGCCCGGCCGCGTACCAGCATCACGCCGTTGCGGACGCGGGACGCCAGCACCCAGGCCTCGTCGAGGATCTGGGCGTCCTCGGCGGCGATCAGCCCGGCGGCGTGGGCGGCGGAGAGCGCGCGCCGGGTACGGGTGGTGCGCAGGCCGGGTTCGGCCCAGGCGTGGCGCAGCTGGATGAGCTGGACCGTCCACTCGACGTCGCTCAGCCCGCCCCGGCCGAGTTTGGTGTGGAGCGTGGGATCCGCGCCGCGCGGCAGCCGTTCGGACTCCATGCGGGCCTTGAGCCTGCGGATCTCGCGCACCGCGTCCTCGCCGACGCCGTCGTGGGGGTAGCGCAGCGGGTCGACGAGTTCGATGAAGCGCTCCCCCAGCTCGCGGTCCCCGGCCATCGGCTCGGCGCGCAGCAGCGCCTGGCTCTCCCACACCAGCGACCAGCGCCGGTAGTACGCCTCGTAGGAGGCGAGGGTGCGGACGAGGGGGCCGCTCTTGCCCTCGGGCCGGAGGTCGGCGTCGATGAGGAGCGGCGGATCGGCGGTGGGGAGCTGGAGCAGTCTGCGCATCTCGGAGACGACGGCGTGCGCCGCGCGCCCGGCCTCCTGCTCGTCGACGCCCTCGCGGGGCTGGTGGACGAAGAGGACGTCGGCGTCGGAGCCGTACCCCAGCTCGTGTCCGCCGAAGCGGCCCATGCCGATGACGGCGAAGCGGGTCGGCAGCTCGTCGCCCCAGCGTTCGCGCACGGCGGCCCGGAGCGCGCCGGCGATCGTCGCCGCGTTGAGGTCGGTGACGGCGTCGCCGACGCGGTCCGCCAGGGCGCCGGTGTCGGCCTCGGCGGGGCTCTCCTCGGTGCCGTACGAGCTGATGAGGTCGGCGGCGGTGGTGCGGAACAGCTCCCGGCGGCGTACGCCCCGGGCCACCGCGACGGCGGTCTCGGCGCTGGCCTGGCGGCCGACGGCGGCCAGCACCTCGGGCTCCAGGTGCTCCCGGGAGCGCGGGTTGAGGCCGCCGGGGTCGCCGAGGATGGCGACCGCCTCGGGGGCGCGCAGCAGCAGGTCGGGGGCGAGCCAGCCGGCCGAGAGGACCCGGGCGAGGTTCTCGGCGGCGGCGCCCTCGTCGCGCAGCAGCCGCAGGTACCAGGGGGTTTTGCCGAGGGCGTCGGAGACCTTGCGGAAGCCGAGGAGCCCGGCGTCGGGGTCGGCGGAGTCGGCGAACCAGCCCAGCAGGACCGGCAGCAGGGTCCGCTGGATGGCGGCCTTGCGGCTGACGCCGGAGGCCAGTGCCTCCAGATGGCGCAGGGCGGCGGCCGGGTCGGCGTAGCCGAGGGCTTCGAGGCGCTGGCGGGCGGCCTGGGTGGAGAGCCGGGTCTCGCCGGGGGCGAGCTGGGCGGCGGCGTCGAGGAGCGGCCGGTAGAAGAGCTTCTCGTGCAGTCTGCGGACGACGGAGGCGTGCCGCCGCCACTCCCGGTTCAGTTCGAAGACCGGGTCCATGCGCAGGCCGAGCGAGCGGCCGAGGCGGCGCAGATCGGCCGGGTCCTCGGGGACGAGATGGGTGCGGCGCAGCCGGTGGAGCTGGATGCGGTGCTCCATGGCGCGCAGGAAGCGGTAGGCGTCGTCGAGCTGGCCGGCGTCCGCCCGGCCGACGTAGCCGCCGGCGGCCAGTGCCTGGAGCGCGTCGAGGGTGCTGCCGCTGCGGAGGCTAGGGTCGCTGCGGCCGTGGACGAGCTGGAGCAGCTGGACGGCGAACTCGACGTCGCGCAGTCCGCCGGGGCCGAGCTTCAGCTCGCGCTCGACCTCGGCGGCCGGGATGTTGTCGATGACGCGGCGGCGCATCTTCTGGACGTCGGGGACGAAGTTCTCGCGCTCGGCGGCCTGCCAGACCAGCGGGGACACGGCCGCGATGTACTCCTCGCCGAGGGCCGGGTCGCCGGCGACCGGCCGGGCCTTGAGCAGGGCCTGGAACTCCCAGGTCTTGGCCCAGCGCTGGTAGTAGGCGAGATGGCTGGAGAGGGTGCGTACCAGCGGGCCGTTGCGCCCCTCGGGGCGGAGATTGGCGTCGACCGGCCAGATGGTGCCCTCGACGGTGGTTTCGGAGCAGATCCGCATCAGATGGGAGGCGAGCCGGGTCGCGGCCCGGATCGCGCTGTTCTCCTCCGCGCCGCCGGCGGGTTCGGCGACGAAGACGACGTCGACGTCGGAGACGTAGTTGAGTTCGTGGCCGCCGCACTTGCCGAGCGCGATGACGGCGAGACGGCACTGTGCCGCGTCCTCGGGGGCGGCGGTGCGGGCGATGGCGAGCGCCGCGCGCAGGGTGGCGGTGGCGAGGTCGGCGAGTTCGGCGGCGGTCTCCTTGAGGTCGATCGTGCCGCAGACGTCGCGGGCCGCGATGCCGAGGAGGCTGCGCCGGTAGGCGATGCGCAGCGAGACCGGGTCGTCGGCCTCGGCGAGGCTGTGCTCGAACTCCTCGACGCCGGGGTGGAGGTCCGCCGCCTCCCAGGTGACGAGCGTCCGCCAGTCGCCGGGGTGCCGGGCGAGGTGGTCGCCGAGCGCCTCGGACGCGCCGAGGACTCCGAGGAGCCGGTCGCGCAGGGGTTTGGCGGCGAGGAGGGTGTCGAGGAGGACCCGGCGGTCCTCCTCGGGCTGTGCCTCCACCAGTCGTACCAGGCCGCCGAGGGCGAGATCGGGGTCGGCGACCGCGCCGAGCGCGTCGAGGAGCACGGGGTCGCTGTGGACGGCCGTCATCACGGGGAGATCGAGCAGCCGGTGGGCGGCTCCGGGGTCGGTGAAGCCGTGCCGGACCAGCCGGGTGAAGGTACTGCTTCTGCGCCCGGGTACCGCCGTCATCCCGCCGTCTCCTCGTTCTGAGCCGCTCCGCGCGGTGGTGCCGCGCGGGGTGCCGCGCCCGTGGCCCGGACGGTGTCCCGTCCTGCGATCAAGGCCGGTGGAATCGAGACTAGTCGCAGCGGCCGCCCTCCGAGGAAACCGGTCCCGCCGGGACCGATGAGTTGTGGCCGTCGCGTCGGTCCACACCATGACGAACCGATGTTCCCGACGGACCCGATGGAGAGGACCACCATGGCGGAGACCGAGCCCCGTGCCGAACTGGACGCCCGCTACAGCGAGGAGTCGGCCACGGCCGAGAACTGGTCCGACGCGGTCGCCCGGCTCCGGGCGGCCGAGCTGTTCTGGCTGTCGACGGTACGCCCGGACGGCCGCCCGCACGTCACCCCGCTGCTCGCCGTCTGGCTGGACGGCGCGCTGCATTTCTGCACCGGGCCCGAGGAGCGCAAGGCCAGGAACCTGCGGGAGAACCCCGAGGTCGTTCTCACCACCGGGGCCAACACCCTGCGGGAGGGGTACGACCTGGTGGTCGAGGGCGAGGCGGTGCGGCTGACCGACGAGGAGCGGCTGCGCGCGCTGGCCGCCGCGTACACCGCGAAATACGGTGCGGAGTGGACCTTCGAGGTCCGCGACGGGGCGTTCGTCGCCGACGCGGGCATCGCGCTGGTGTTCCGGGTGGAGCCGCGCACGGCCTTCGGATTCGCGAAATCCCCCTACGGTCAGACACGGTGGCGGTTCACCCGTGAGTAATCCTCGTCGAAAGGATTTTCCCCATGGAATGGACACTTGAGGTCGTCAGGGTTCCGGTGACGGACCTGGACCGCTCCAAGAAGTTCTACGCGGAGGGCTGCGGCTTCGCGGTCGACGTCGACCAGGAGGTGGCCCCGGGCGTCCGGATCATCCAGCTGACCCCGCCGGGCTCACGCTGTTCGATCGCCCTGATGGGCGGTTTCCCCGACCATCCCGGGCAGCCCTCGGCCGCCCCGGGCTCCCTGCGCGGGCTCCAGCTCTGCGTCACCGACATCGCGGCGGCCAGGGCGGCCCTGGTCGAGCGGTCGGTGGCGGTCAGCGAGATCCAGCACGTGGGCGCGAGCGGCTGGGAGGACGGCAGGGGCGGCGAGTGGAACTCCTTCCTCTTCTTCTCCGACCCCGACGGAAACGCCTGGTCGGTCCAGGAAGCCCCGTCCCCGCTGTCCCAGCGCTGACGGATGGGCGGCCGGGCCGTGACCCGGCCGCCGTCCCGGCCGCCCCGCCTCCCCTCAGCCCGCCGGCGGCGGGGGCGGCGGCGGAGGCTGGTCCTGACTGCCCGTGCCGAACTGTCCCTTGAGCTTGTCCTGCGCCTTGTCCACATGGCCGCTGTACTTGCCCTTGGTCTTCGCGTCGAAGGCGTCACCCGCCTTGTCCACACCCTTGTCGACCTTGGACTCATGGCCCTTCAGCATCTGCTTCAGCTTGTCCAGTACGGACATGGGCTCATCCCTTCAGCACTCTTTCCCCCGTCCCCTCCAGGGTCACCGCACAACCCGCCCTCCGCATCCCGGGCGGCGGCGCGGGCTCCGGGGCCCGGTGCGGGTCAGAGCACCGGCAGGTTCTTCCGCAGTTCGAAGGCGGTGACCTCGGAGCGGTACTCCTCCCACTCCTGCTTCTTGTTCCTCAGGAAGAAGTCGAAGACGTGCTCGCCGAGGGTCTCGGCGACCAGCTCGCTGCGTTCCATCAGGGAGATGGCCTCGCCGAGGTTCTGGGGCAGGGGCTCGATGCCCATGGCGCGGCGCTCGGCGTCGGAGAGGGCCCAGACGTCGTCGTCGGCGCCGGGGGGGAGTTCGTAGCCCTCTTCGATGCCCTTGAGGCCGGCGGCGAGGAGGACGGCGTAGGTGAGGTAGGGGTTGGCGCCGGAGTCGATGGAGCGGACCTCGACGCGGGAGGAGCCGGTTTTGCCGGGCTTGTACATGGGGACGCGGATGAGGGCGGAGCGGTTGTTGTGGCCCCAGCAGATGTAGGAGGGGGCTTCGCCGCCCGCGCCGGCGCTGCGGGCGGAGCCGCCCCAGATGCGCTTGTAGGAGTTGACCCACTGGTTGGTGACGGCGGAGATCTCGGCGGCGTGCCTGAGGAGGCCGGCGATGAAGGATCGGCCGACCTTGGAGAGCTGGTACTCCGCGCCGGACTCGTAGAAGGCGTTGCGGTCGCCCTCGAAGAGGGAGAGGTGGGTGTGCATGCCGGAGCCCGGGTACTCGCTGAAGGGTTTGGGCATGAAGGTCGCCTGGACGCCCTGCTCCAGCGCCACCTGCTTCATGACCAGGCGGAAGGTCATGATGTTGTCGGCGGTGGAGAGCGCGTCCGCGTAGCGCAGATCGATCTCCTGCTGGCCCGGCGCGCCCTCGTGGTGGCTGAACTCCACCGAGATGCCCATGGATTCCAGCATGGTGATGGCCTGGCGGCGGAAGTCCATGCCGACGTTCTGCGGGGTGTGGTCGAAGTAGCCGGAGTTGTCGGCGGGCACGGGCCGGCTGCCGTCCAGCGGCTTGTCCTTGAGGAGGAAGAACTCGATCTCGGGGTGGGTGTAGAAGGTGAAGCCGAGGTCGGAGGTCTTGGCGAGCATCCGCTTGAGGACATAGCGCGGGTCGGCGAAGGAGGGGGAGCCGTCCGGCATCAGGATGTCGCAGAACATGCGCGCGGTGCCGGGGGCCTCGGCGCGCCAGGGGAGGATCTGGAAAGTGCCGGGGTCCGGCTTGGCGATCATGTCGGACTCGTAGACGCGGGCGAAGCCCTCGATGGCCGAGCCGTCGAAGCCGATGCCCTCGTCGAAGGCCTGCTCGAGCTCGGCGGGGGCCACCGCGACCGACTTCAGGAAGCCGAGCACATCGGTGAACCACAGGCGCACGAACCGGATGTCGCGCTCCTCAAGCGTACGGAGCACAAATTCCTGCTGCTTATCCATTTCCACCCAATCCTTGCTGGTCAAGCCGCCTGCTCCCCTGAGCATCCCATCCATGGGTTTCAGGCACATTGCGAACCCGGGCTGAGCCCATTGTGAGTGAGCGGCTCCGGGGAGACGACCCCGGAGCCCGCCCGGGCCGGGGCGGGCGGGCCGGGGCGGCGGGGAAGGGGCCGGGGAAGGCGGCTTTAAGCCGCCCCGTATGAGGTGCCCGGGGGCCCGGCTCGCTACGATCTGCGACCATGGGGGGTTCGCGCCTCGGGCCGGGAGCCCGCGTATGGCGTCCCACGGCGCTGCTGAGCGCTGTGGCGACGTTCCTCGGCGCGCTCTTCATCTGTCTGGGCCCGGCCGGTACGGACCACGCCCGGCTGCTGACGACGAGCCCGGCCGCGCAGCTGACCCCGGCGTACTCCTGTCCCTTCGACAGCGGGTCCTGCGGTGTGATGACGACGGTCACCCCCGCCGTGCTCACCCCGCAGCCGCCGGACGCCCCTCCCCTCGCCGAGGCGCGGCTGCCGCGCCTCGACCGGGCGGTCCGCTCCGGGGCCCCGGTCAGCACCGCGGCCCGGCCTCGCGCCCCCGATCTGCACGTCCTTCAGGTGCTGCGGACGTAAGAAGGCCACGCCCTCGATCCGCACCGCCCCGTTTGATCCCCCGCTCTTCGACGAAGGACCACACCCATGGCCACGCGTAAGAACACCGACGACCGCCGCGCCCGAATAGAGGCCCTGCGCAAGGCCGAGCAGGCCCGTGAGCGCCGCAACCGCTTCATCACCATCGGCCTCAGCGCCGTGGTCGTCGCCGGACTGGTCGGCTTCGGCGTCTATGTCATCGACAAGCAGTCCGCCAAGGAGGAGCAGCGCGAGGCCCTGGCCAAGCAGCCGATCGCGGCGGAGAAGTCCTGGGACGCCAAGAAGCTGGGCCGTACCCATGTCGACAAGGCGGTGAGTTACCCGCAGAAGCCGCCGGTCGGCGGCGACCACCACCAGGCGTGGATGAACTGCGACCGCAATGTCTACAAGGAGCCGATCCCCAACGAGAACGCCGTCCACTCGCTGGAGCACGGCGCGGTGTGGGTGACGTACAACGACAAGGCTCCGAAGGACCAGGTGAAGAAGCTTGAGGACCGGGTCAAGGACACCTCGTACACGATGATCAGCCCGGTCCAGGACCAGGCCGACCCGATCATGCTGACCGCGTGGGGCAAGCAGGTGAGCGTGGACAGCGCGAGCGACAAGCGGGTGACGCAGTTCTTCGAGAAGTACATCCAGGGCCCGCAGACCCCGGAGCCGGGCGCGGCCTGCACCAGCGGCGTCAGCGGCAAGTGATGGGCATGACGCGTACGCACTGGGCGTCCATCACGGCGGTGGTGCTCGCGCTGCTCTTCGCCGGAGGGGCGACGCTGGCGACGGCCGGCGACGGCGGGGCCTCCGGGCCCGCCGCGCCGACGGCGGAGTCGGCGGACGCCGGGTTCGCGCGGGACATGTCCGTCCACCATCAGCAGGCGGTGGAGATGTCGTTCGTCGTCCGTGACCGCACGGACGACGAGGAGGTGCGCCGGCTGGCGTACGACATCGCCAACACGCAGGCCAATCAGCGCGGCATGATGCTGGGCTGGCTGGATCTGTGGGGCCTGCCGAAGGTCGCCCCGGACGCCGAGCCGATGGCCTGGATGGCGGCGGGCGGCGGGGACGGGAAGGATCCGCACGCCGGGCACTCCATGGCGAAGGCCGGGGAGGGTTCGCTGATGCCGGGCATGGCGACCGCCGAGCAGCTGGCGCGGCTGGGCCGGCTGAGCGGGGAGCGGGCGGAGATCGAGTATCTCCAGCTGATGATCGTCCACCACAACGGCGGCGTCGACATGGCCGAGGGCTGTGTGCGGCTCTGCACCGTGGGACCGGAGCGGGAACTCGCCCGGGGCATGGTGGACGCGCAGCGCTCCGAGGTCGAGCTGATGGTGGACCTGCTGAAGAAGCGGGGCGCTCAGGTCCGTACCTGATCACTCGCCGTCCCCGGGCCGTCCGGCACGGCCCGGGGACGGCGGGGCAGCGGGGGCGGCCGGGGCGGCGGGGTCAGTTGGCGGACCAGCTGATCAGGGGCGGGCGCAGCGCCGCGCAGAGCGGCAGGCCCTGGGGGTCGGTGAGGCCGATGACGGTCTCGGCGGTGCCGCCGGAGGCGATCGCCGCCTCGGGCAGGTCCGCCAGGAAGAGCTTGGCGCGGCGGAACATGGCGAACTCCCCGCCCGGCGGCAGCTCGCCCCAGGTGAGGTAGACGAAGCGCGCGCCGCGCCGGCCCTGGACGTGCGGGCCCCGGAAGTCGACGCCGCCGTCCGCGGCGGTCACCGTCGACAGCGGGATCTCGAAGACGGCTTCGGCCGCGTCCGCCCGTACCAGCTGATCGGGCTCGCGACCGCGCTGGGTGCCGATGTGCACATCGGTCCACTCCCCGCAAGCACTGCCGGGCAGTTCCCGACCGGTGATCCGCAGTGTCAGTGCCGCCATGCCGCCCGCCGCTCCCTTTTCCTTCATTTTTTCACCCTTTTGGCCTACACCGGTCGCGTACTCCACCTGGCCCAGCCGACGATGGGTCGCGAAGCCACTTCGAGGAGGCGCGTACGCGATGACGACAGCAAAGGACATCATGCACGCGGGGGCCCAGTGGATCCCCGCGCACGAGACGCTCGACCGGGCCGCGCAGCTGATGCGCGACCTGAAGGTGGGCGCGCTGCCCATCGCCGACGCCGATGAACGGCTCTGCGGCATCCTCACCGACCGGGACATCGTGGTCGGCTGTGTGGCCATGGGCCACGACCCGGCGAAGGTGACGGCGGGCGAGATGGCGCAGGGCACCCCGCGCTGGATCGAGTCGGACTCGGGTGTGGAGGACGTACTCCAGGAGATGGAGTCGCACCAGATCCGGCGGCTGCCGGTGATCGAGGACAAGCGGCTGGTCGGCATGATCAGCGAGGCGGATCTCGCCCAGCATCTGTCGGAGGAGCAGCTCGCGGGGTGGGTGGAGCGGGTCTACGCGAGGGGCTGAGCGGCGGCTTCGTCGGCGGCCGGGTCGTCCTCGCCGCCGTCCGCCGGGGCGTCGTCCCCGAGCACCGCGCGGGCCACCGCCTCCGGCTGGTCCAGCATCAGCAGATGGCCGGCGGGGGTGACCTCCCGGAAGCGCGCGCCGAGCGCCAGGGAGAGTTCCCGCTGCCGGGCGGTCCAGCGTCGGCCGCCCGCCGTCGCGGCGAGGACGGTGACGGGCGTACCGGCCAGCGGGTGCCGCTCGCGCAGGGCGAGGAGTTCGGCGGCCACGGCACGGTAATGGGCGTTCTCCAGGAGGGCGCCCCTGACAACGCGCGAGGTGGTGTAGCAGCGGTGCACCAGCCCGGCGGGGGCCGGGTCGCCGCCGCCGGTCCTGGCGAGCCGGACCGCGGCGCGCCGGGCGAGCGGCCCGAGCGCGGCGGGAACGCCCAGGGCGCTGAGCGCGCCGCCGGCCAGCCGGGCGGCGGCCGTGCGCACGGCGGGCGCGGCGGGGGTGCGGGCGTCCTCCTCCACGCTGGAGTCGACCAGCACGAGGGAGGCGGTGCGGGCGGGGTGGAGCCGGGCGAAGGCCTCGGCGTGGAACCCGGCGAGCGAGTGCCCGACGACGGTGGCCGGCGCGTCGAGACCGAGCGCGTCGAGGACGCCCGCGATGCGGTGGGCCTCACCGGCGGCGGACGGCGGGACGAGCGCGGGGCCGCTGAGCCCGTGTCCGGGGCGGTCGAAGCGGACCACCGTCCGGTACGGGGCGAGCAGGGGCACGACGGCGTCCCAGTCGAACCAGCTGAGGCCCAGGCCCGCGCTCAGCACACAGGCCGGTCCACTGCCCTCGGCGACCACATGGTGGGGGACGCCTCCGATCCGTACGAACATCAGCGTGCCGCCTCACTTTGGCGCTCCCGCGCCAGGGACAGCGCGAGCAGTCCCAGCCAGACTGCCACGAACAGGACCTGCGACCGCTGACCGGCTCCCAGCGCGTAGGTGCCCTCCCCGGCCGTGAAGGCGGCGACGGAGGCGAGGGTCCAGCCGGTGGCGGCGAGTTCGAGCGCGACGAGGACCGGGCCGAACCGGGCCAGCAGGGGCCAGCGGCGGTGGCGGCGGGCGGCGACGGTGAGCGCGACGATTCCGATGATCGCACCGGTCATGGCGAGGGAGGAGCTGACGGCGTGCGCGGTGTGGGTGGCGGGGACGAGCCCGGCGGTCTCCCGGGCGGCGCACTCGGGGTCGGCGGTGGGCGCGCAGCTGAGCGGCAGCCGGGAGTCGACGGCGGTGGCCGCGCCGAAGAGGGCGACGCCGCCCCAGCCGATGAGGTCCCACGGTGTGCGGGAGGCGTGGGCGAGCGCCGTCTTCAACGCCCAGAGCGCTCCGGCGAGGACGAGCAGTCCGGCGGCGAGGTCGGTGGCCCGGAAGAGTCCGCCGAAGGGCTGGTCTTCGGCGGCGAGTTCGCTGACGTAGGTCTGGACGGGGTCGAGGCCGGTGGTGAGGACGACTTCGAGCAGCCAGGCCGTGTAGACGAGCGCCCCGAGGGCTATCAGTACGGCGATCATATGAACAATGATCTCCGACCGCCGGAACCGGGGGCACGGGCAGGGGCCCGGACACTCCTACCCGGTAGGGGTAGGAGTAGGATCCGCTCCATGGCAAGGGCGTGGAGGGTACGGCGGACGCGGAGGCTGTGGACGCCGCTGCTGCCGCTCGTGCTGCTCTTCGGCCTCGCCACCATGCACACCCTGGGGCATCCCTCCCCGGCCTCGGCCGTCGAACAGGCCCACACCCAGGCCCCGGCCGCCGCGCACGGACCCCCCGCCGCGGCGGAACACCACGCGGCGGCGGACGCGAACCACGGCTCCGCCGCGCCCGGCGGGCACGGCACGGACCCGTCGCTGGTCTGTCTGGCCGTGCTCGGCGTCTGGGGCGTCGCGCTCCTCGGAGCCGTACGGGCGTGGCGGCGGCGGCGCGCGCGAGAAGCCGTCCGCGTGCGCGGACCGCGCCCCGGCCCCGCCCCCGCACCCCGCGCCCCTCCCCCGCGCACCCTGCTGACGCATCTGTCGGTCCTGCGGATCTAGGCCTCGCCACGCCGCCCTCGCGGCGGCGCGCGGCTCATCCGTATGCCCTTCACCGACATCACCACGAGGTGCACTCAGTCATGCGTACGCACATCACACGCCGCTCCGTCGTCGGAGCCTCCCTCGCCGTGGCCGGGACCGGTGTCCTGGCCGCCTGCTCGTCCTCCGGGGGCGACGGGAGCGGCGGACACGGCGGCCACGGGTCCCAGGGGAGCAAGGGGAGCGAGGAGACCAAGGCCGCCGACGGGTTCGTCGAGCCCGGCGGCAAGGAGGTCGCCGAGGCCGAGGCCGCCCGGCGCGGGGGCCCGGAGCGGAAGGTGCGGCTCACGGCCGCCGCCGCGCGGCTCGACCTCGGGGACGGTCTGACCGTCCCCTCCTGGGCCTACGGGGACCGGCTGCCGGGCCAGGAGGTGCGGGCCACCGCCGGCGACACCCTGGCGCTCACCCTCGCCAACCACCTCCCCGATTCGACCTCGCTGCACTGGCACGGGCTCGCGCTCCGCAACGACATGGACGGCGTCCCCGGGCTCACCCAGCGGCCCGTCAAGGCGGGCGCGGAGTTCACCTACCGCTTCGCCCTCGCGCACCCCGGCACGTACTGGTTCCACCCGCACTCCGGCGTCCAGCAGGACCGGGGGCTGTACGCGCCGCTGATCGTCGAGGACCCCAAGGAGCCGCTGAAGTACGACCAGGAGTGGGTCGTCGTCCTGGACGACTGGGTCGACGGGGTGGAGGGCTCCACCCCGGACGCCGTCCTCGCCGAACTCAGCAAGGGAATGCAGGGGGGCGGGGGCGGCGGCGGGCACGAGGGCCACGGCGGGATGACCCGTGCGAGCCTGACCGCGCCCGACCCCGAGGGCCCGTCGCGGATGATGATGGGCGCGCGCAGCGAGCTGCTCGGCGGCGACGCCGGGGACGTGGCGTACCCGCACCATCTGATCAACGGGCGGGTCCCCGGCGACCCGTCCGTCTTCCGCGCGAAGCCCGGCGACCGGGTGCGGCTGCGCATCATCAACGCGGGCGGCGACACCGCCTTCCGCGTCGCGCTGGGCGGCCACGAGATGACCGTGACCCACACCGACGGCTTCCCGGTGCGGCACGCGAAGACCGACGCCCTGCTGCTGGGCATGGGTGAGCGCTACGACGTGCTGATCACGGCGGGGGACGGCGTCTTCCCGCTCACCGCCGTCGCCGAGGGCAAGAACGCCACCGCGCTCGCGCTGCTCCGCACCGGCGGCGGGGCGGCCCCGGCCGCCTCCGTGCGGCCGAAGGAGCTGTCCGGGAAGCTGCTCACCGCCGACCGGCTGCGCGCCGACGCCTCCGTGGCGCTCCCCCGCCGCACCCCCGACCGCACGATCAGGATCGAGCTGACCGGGGGCATGGCGAAGTACGACTGGGGCTTCGACGGGAAGGCGTACTCCCCCGGGCCCCGGCACGAGGTGCGCTCCGGCGAGCGGGTCCGGCTGGTCTTCAGGAACCCCACGGGGATGTGGCACCCGCTCCATCTGCACGGGCACACCTTCGCCCTCGCCAACGCCGCCGGCGGGGCGCGCAAGGACACCGCGATCATCCTGCCCAACGGGACGCTGAGCGTGGACTTCGACGCCGACAACCCGGGCCTGTGGATGATCCACTGCCACAACGTCTACCACGCGGAGGCGGGCATGATGACGGTGCTCGGCTACCGGAAGTAACCCCGGCGCGGGCGGCCCGGCCGGTCCGGGCCGCCCACGGCACCGCCCACGACACCGCCCCCGGGCCTCCCCCGGCCGGCCGTGGGCACCCGTGGGCGGTGCCACACCGCTCCACCAGGACATCGCGTCAGAAAGACGATTACACTGGGGGGCGTGCCTCAACTACGCCTCGCCCTGAATCAGATCGACTCGACCGTCGGCGACCTCGCCGGCAACACCGAGTCGATCGTGCACTGGACCCGGCACTCCGCCGCGCAGGGGGCGCATCTGGCCGCCTTCCCGGAGATGGTGCTGACCGGCTACCCCGTGGAGGATCTGGCCCTGCGCTCGTCCTTCGTGGAGGCGTCCCGGGCCGCCCTGCGCTCGCTGGCCGCGCGCCTGGCCGACGAGGGCCTCGGCGAGCTGCCCGTCGTCGTCGGCTATCTGGACCGCTCCGAGAGCGCCCAGCCGAGGTACGGCCAGCCCGCGGGCACCCCGCGCAACGCCGCCGCCGTGCTGCACCGGGGGGAGGTGGCGCTGCGGTTCGCCAAGCACCATCTGCCCAACTACGGCGTCTTCGACGAGTTCCGCTACTTCGTGCCCGGCGACACCCTGCCGGTGATCCGGGTCGGCGGCGTCGACGTGGCCCTCGCCATCTGCGAGGACCTCTGGCAGGACGGCGGCCGGGTGCCCGCCGCCCGCTCCGCCGGGGCCGGGCTGCTGCTCTCGATCAACGCCTCGCCCTATGAGCGGGAGAAGGACGACACCCGGCTGGAGCTGGTGCGCAAGCGCGCCCAGGAGGCCGGCTGCACCACCGCCTATCTGGCGATGATCGGCGGCCAGGACGAGCTGGTCTTCGACGGCGACTCGATCGTGGTCGACGCGGCGGGCGAGGTCATCGCCCGCGCCCCCCAGTTCTCCGAGGGCTGCGTCGTCCTCGATCTGGAACTCCCCGCCGCCGGCGGGATCCCCTCCGGGGTGGTCGACGACGGGCTGCGGATCGAGCACGCCGTCATCTCCGCCGAGCCGGTCCCGGCCTACGAGCCCGAGCTGACCGGCGGCTACGCCGACCGCCTCGACGACGACGAGGAGGTGTACTCCGCGCTGGTGGTGGGCCTGCGCGCGTACGCCGCCAAGAACGGCTTCCGCTCGGTCCTGATCGGGCTCTCCGGGGGCATCGACTCCGCGCTGGTCGCCGCGATCGCCTGCGACGCGGTCGGCGCGAAGAACGTGTACGGCATCTCCATGCCCTCGAAGTACTCCTCGGACCACTCCAAGGGCGACGCGGCCGAGCTGGCCCGCCGTACCGGACTCAACTTCCGCACCGTGTCGATCGAGCCCATGTTCGACGCCTACATGGGCTCGCTGGGGCTGACCGGGCTCGCCGAGGAGAACCTCCAGTCGCGGCTGCGCGGCACCCTGCTGATGGCCGTCTCCAACCAGGAGGGCCACATCGTGCTCGCGCCGGGCAACAAGTCCGAGCTGGCCGTGGGGTACTCCACGCTGTACGGCGACTCGGTCGGCGCGTACGGGCCCATCAAGGACGTCTACAAGACGACGGTCTTCCGGCTGGCGAAGTGGCGCAACCGGGCCGCCGAGGAGCGCGGCCAGACCCCGCCGATCCCCGAGGCCTCCATCACCAAGCCGCCCAGCGCCGAGCTGCGCCCCGGCCAGATGGACACCGACTCGCTGCCGGACTACGACGTGCTGGACCGGATCCTCGCCCGGTACGTCGACCGGGACCAGGGCAAGGACGCGATCGTGGCCGCCGGGTACGAGGAGGAGCTGGTGGCCCGGACGCTGAGGATGGTCGACACCGCCGAGTACAAGCGGCGGCAGTACCCGCCGGGCACCAAGATCTCGGCGAAGGGCTTCGGCAAGGACCGCCGGCTGCCGATCACCAACCGCTGGCGCGAGTCGACGCACTGACACACCGGCACACGCCGGAACACAAGACGCGAGAGGGCCCCCGGAGCGTGCTCCGGGGGCCCTCTCGCGTCTCACTGTCCCGGTCAGGGGCCGAGCTTCACCCGGGCCGCGATCGGCAGATGGTCGCTGTCCGTGCGCGGCAGCGTCCAGGAGGACACCGGCTCGACGCCCTTGACCATGATCTGGTCGATGCGCGCCATCGGGAAGGACGCGGGCCAGCTGAAGCCGAAGCCGTCGCCCACCGCGCCCTGCGTCGAACGCATCTGGGACGTGACCGCGTTCAGCGCCCGGTCGTTCATCGTGCCGTTCAGATCGCCGAGCAGCACCACCTTGCCGACCCGCTCGTCGGCGATCGCCTCGCCGAGCGCGTCCGCGCTGTCGTCGCGCTGGCCCGCGGTGAAGCCCGCGCGCATCTTCACGCGGACCGAGGGCATGTGGGCGACATAGACGGCGACCTCGCCCTTGGGCGTGGTCACGGTGGTGCGCATCGCCCGCGTCCAGCCCATCCCGATGTCGACGGGTTTGGTGCCGGTCAGCGGGTACTTGCTCCACAGCCCGACCGTGCCCTGCACCGAGTGGTACTTGTAGCTGCCCGCGAGCGCCCGCTCATAGGCCTTGACCTGACCCTGGGCCAGCTCCTGAAGGGCCAGCACCTCCGCGCCCGAGGCCGCGACCTTCGCCGCGGTGCCCTCGGGGTCCGGGTTCTCGGCGTTGACATTGTGGGTGGCGACCGTCAGATCGCCGCCGGCCGTGGACTTGTCGGTGAGCAGACCGCCGAAGAGATTGACCCAGACGACGGCGGGCGCGAGCACGGCGATCAGCGCCGTGGCCGAGCGCCGCCACAGCGCGGCGGCGAGGAGCACGGGGACGAGGACCACCCCGAACCAGGGCAGGAAGGTCTCCCCCAGACTGCCCAAGTTGCCGATCCGGTTGGGGATCTGGGCGTGGAAGACCATCAACAGGGCCAGCAGCACGGCGCAGACCGCCAGGACGATGCCGCGCCGCCAGATGTCGGGGTCGTCGCGCCACCGTTCGCGCGGACGCCGGGAGCGGGAATCGGTGACGAGGTCCTCCGGGCCGTCGTTCCCGGTCTCCGTCTTGTACGCCTGCACCATGGAGCTGTCCTTACTGCCTTGCCGCCGTCACACGAGCCTCGCGGATGACACTAGGCGATGACGGTACTTGTCCCGCCTCTCCGGGGGCGGCCGTTCTGTGCCGATGACGAGTGGGCGGCGTGCGTGGTTCCGGATATCGGGCCGGGTGGGGCCGGTGTGACCGAGCACGCATCCCGGCGGGGGCCGCGCGGCGCGGCGTCCGTACGGTGCGCGGCGCGGCGCACCGTACGGCGTACGGGGGCATCGGCCCGGCCGGGTGGCACGCCGTGCCGTCTCACCACGGGTGCCCTGGGTGCGACGCTCCGTGAAGGGAGCGGCCCCCTTCCGTGCAGGCGACACGAAGTGCCACCATGGGAGGTGATCCGGGGACGCCGTCAGGGCGCCTCGAGATGACATGAGGAGCCGTTGATCATGACGCTTCAGGCTGCCCAGAAGTCCGCCGACAGCAGCAAGGCGCTGTACGGAGGCAAGGGCACTAGGCGCATCACCGTCCACGACATCGCCGCCGCCAAGGAGCGCGGCGAGAAGTGGCCGATGCTCACCGCGTACGACGCGATGACCGCGTCCGTCTTCGACGAGGCCGGGATCCCGGTCATGCTGGTCGGGGACTCCATGGGCAACACCCACCTCGGCTACGAGACCACCGTGCCGGTCACCATGGACGAGATGACCCTGCTGTCCGCCGCCGTGGTGCGCGGCACCCGCCGGGCGCTGATCATCGGCGACCTGCCCTTCGGCTCGTACCAGGAGGGCCCCGTACAGGCCCTGCGCAACGCGACCCGGCTGGTCAAGGAGGCCGGCGTCGGCGCGGTCAAGCTGGAGGGCGGGGAGCGCTCCCTGCCGCAGACCGAGCTGATCGTCCAGGCCGGCATCCCGGTCGTGTCGCACCTGGGGCTGACCCCGCAGTCCGTGAACACCATGGGCTACCGGGTGCAGGGCCGCAGCGACGAGGCCGCCCACCAGCTGCTGAAGGACGCGAAGGCCGCGCAGGACGCGGGCGCGTTCGCCGTCGTCCTGGAGATGGTGCCCGCCGAGCTGGCGGCCGAGGTCACCCGCTCGCTGCACATCCCGACCGTCGGCATCGGCGCGGGCGCGGGCACCGACGCGCAGGTGCTCGTCTGGACCGACATGGCCGGCCTCACCGGCGGCAAGGTGCCGCGCTTCACCAAGCAGTACGCGAACCTCCGGCAGACCCTGGGCGACGCGGCGAAGGCGTTCGCCGAGGACGTCGCCGGCGGCGCGTTCCCGCAGGAGGAGCACACCTTCCACTGATCCGCTCCCGGCACGACCGACGGCCCGCCGGCCTTCCCCCTCCGGCGGGCCGTCGGCGGTCTGTCGGTGGTCTGTCACCGGTCTGTCGGCGGGGTCGCCCATCGTGGGACGCATG
Source organism: Streptomyces amakusaensis (assembly GCF_039532665.1). NCBI lineage: Bacteria > Bacillati > Actinomycetota > Actinomycetes > Kitasatosporales > Streptomycetaceae > Streptomyces > Streptomyces amakusaensis. The sequence goes on from NZ_BAAASB010000013.1 coordinate 20,052, forward strand.
ACACGAACCGACAACAGCCCGGCCGGCGGCGGGGCATCCGCCGTCGAGGTACGGGGGCTGGTCAAGCACTACGGCGGGACCAAGGCGCTGGACGGGGTGGACGTCACCGTCCGCGAGGGCACCGTCCTCGGCGTCCTCGGGCCCAACGGGGCCGGCAAGACCACGCTCGTACGCTGCCTGGCCACCCTGATCCTCCCCGACGCGGGCACCGCCACGGTCGCCGGCCACGACGTGGTGCGCGACGCCCGGCGGCTGCGCCGGGTCATCGGGCTCACCGGGCAGTACGCCTCCGTGGAGGAACGTCTCTCCGGCTGGGAGAACCTGTACATGATCGGGCGGCTGCTCGATCTCTCCCGCCCGGCGGCCCGGCGGCGGGCCGACGAGATGCTGGAGCGCTTCGGCCTCACCGAGGCCGCGAAGAAGCCCGCGACGCAGTACTCCGGCGGGATGCGGCGGCGGCTCGACCTCGCCGCCTCGATGGTCGGGGAGCCCGATGTGCTCTTCCTGGACGAACCGACGACCGGACTCGACCCCAGGACCCGCAACGAGGTGTGGGACGAGGTCGAGCGCATGGTCGCCGAGGGGATGACCGTGCTGCTCACCACGCAGTACATGGAGGAGGCCGAGCGGCTCGCCGACGAGCTGACCGTCATCGACCGGGGCAGGGTCATCGCGGGCGGCGGGGTGGACGAGCTGAAGGCGAAGGTCGGGGGCCGCACCCTGCGGATCCGGCCCAGCGACCCCGCCGACCTGCCCCTGATGGCGCGGGCGCTGCGGGAGTCCGGTCTCGACGGGATCGCCGGGGCGAGCGCCGTCCCCGAGGAGGGGCAGCTGTACGTTCCGATCCTCGCCGACGAGCAGCTGACCGCCGTGGTCGGGCTGCTGGCCGCCCACGGCTACGGCATCGCCTGGATCGACACCCGTCTGCCCAGTCTGGACGAGGTGTTCCTGGCGATCACCGGCGGGACGCCGGCCGTGTCCGAGACGCTTCCCGAGGAGGCCGCCGTATGAGCACGAGTACGAGTACGACCACCAGTACGACCACCGGTACGGCTACGGACACGGGTGCCGGAAGCGCCCCGGGGGCGGCGCGGACCGGGCCCCCGGCCGGCGGAGGGGACCGGGGAAGCGGCCGGATCACCCCGAGGGCGCATCTGCGGCACATCGGGGCCCTGGTGCGGCGGAACGCCCTTCAGATCAAGCAGGACCCCGAGTCGATGGCCGACGCCGTGCTGATGCCGATCATCTTCACGCTGCTGTTCACCTATGTCTTCGGCGGCGCGGTGTCCGGCGAGGGCAACCAGGACAAGTACGTCAACTACCTCGTCCCCGGCCTGATGGCGATGATGGGGCTGAGCATCTCCATGGCGGTGGGCACCGGCATCAACACCGATGTGAACAAAGGGGTGATGGACCGCTTCCGGTCCATGCCGATCGCCCGCTCCTCGATACTGATCGCGAAGATCGTCGTGGAGATCGGCCGGATGACGGTCGCGATGCTGATCCTGCTGGGCATGGGCTTTCTGCTCGGCCTGGAGATCAAGACGTCCGTCCTGGAGCTGCTGGCCGCGATGGGGCTCTCCCTGCTCTTCGGCGCCTCGCTCATGTGGATCTTCATCCTGCTCGGTCTCTCGCTGAAGACGGCACAGGCCGTCCAGGGAATGGCGATGCTGGTACTGCTGCCGCTCCAGTTCGGATCGTCCATCTTCGCCCAGCCGTCGACCATGCCCGACTGGCTGAAGACCTTCGCCGACCACAATCCGCTCTCCAACCTCGCGGACGCGTCCCGCGCCCTGATCAACGGCGGTGAGCTGGCCTCCTCCGTCTGGGCGACCCTCGGCTGGGCGGCGGCGATCACCGTCGTCACCGCGCCGCTGGCGATCCGCGCCTTCCAGAAGAAGACCTGACCCCGGGACCTGGGAGCTGAGCCGTCACGGGGGGCGGCTCAGACCAGGGCGGCGGCCTCCTCCAGGGTGAGGAGGCCGCCCTCCGCGTAGCAGGCCTCGTAGGCGGCGGCGCCGAGCGCCGCCCGGACCGCCGCCCCCACCTCCTCGCGGCAGATGCGCTCGTGGGAGGAGAGAAAGTGGTCCTCGGGAACGAGCGCGTCGGAGGCCGCGAGCAGCCGGGCCGCGTCCGGGGCCCGCTCGGGGCCCGCCGCCGCCAGTACGCCGGCCGCCGTCACCAGGTACGACGGGGCCAGGTGGGGCGCGATCATCATGGCGAGCGGCTCCCGGGCGGTGGCGAGCGCATGCCTGGTCCGCTCCAGCGCCAGCCGGAGATCGCCGTCGCCGAGATCGAGCCAGGCGATGTAGCCGATCATCATGCCCTTGAAGAACTCCATGGTGTGGGAGTCGAACTGGACGAGCAGCCGCTCGATGTGCTCCCGGGCCTCGGCCCGGCGGCCGGTGCGGCCCAGCCAGAGACAGAGATAGATCCGCGCGACGGCGGTGCTCTCGTTGTCCGGGCCCTCGTTCTCCTCAAGCACCTGACGGATCATCTTCTCGCCGCGCTCCAGCTCGCCCAGCTCCAGCAGGATGCCGCCGAGCCGGGCCCGGAGCACCCCCACATTCCCCCGCGCGCCGATCCGCTCGGCGTACTCGATGGCGAGGGCGAAGTCCTCGCCGGCCGGCCCGTACTCGCCGCGCCGCTCCCTGGCCTCGCCGCGCGCCGAGAGCGCCTGGGCGGCCCCCCAGGCGTCGCCGAGGCGGCGGAATATCTCCAGCGACTCGTCGGCGTCACGGGTCGCGTCCCCCGCCAGACGGCCCCGGTTGGCGAGGATGCCGGCCCGGGTCTCCAGCGCGCCGGCCAGCTCCCACTCGTACCCGAGTTCCCGGCAGGCCCGGACGGTCTCGTCCAGCATGCTCTTGAGCGTCTCGATCTCGCCGGTCATCAGGATGGCGAAGAACCAGAGGATGCCGGGGGTACGGCAGGTCTGCGGCAGCCCCGGGCGGTAGGCCAGGCTCACCGCGCGCAGCCGGTCCATGCTCTCGGGGCCGTCCCAGGCGTCGGCCTCGTGGTTGAAGAAGATGAGGTGGATGAGCGCGACGCCCCGGCGGGCCTCGTGGAGCAGCTCGGGCCCCATGGGCGGCGGTGCGTCGGTGAAACGCTCGAAGACCGGGGGCACGGGGGCGACGGGGGACGTGAAGGGATCGGGGCCGAGCGCGGTGGCCGCCCCGGACCAGTGCCGGGCCTCGGTGCGCAGATCGCGTATCTGCCAGTACCAGAAGAGATGGAGTACGAGGGAGAGCGCCTCCTGCTCGTCCTCGGCGGCGACCGCCCGGCGCAGGGCGGTGCGCAGATTCTCGTACTCGCGCTGGAACAGCTCGATGGCGGCGCGCTGGCGCGGGCCGCGCAGCAGGGGGTCGGTGACACGGGCGAGTTCGCGGTAGTGGACGAGGTGGCGGCGCTCGGTCGCGGCCCGGTCGCCCGCCTCGCCGAGGCGTTCGGCGGCGTACTCGGCGACGGTCTCCAGGAGGCGGTAGCGCATGCCGTCCGGGCCGTCGGGGGCGGCGACGACCAGCGATTTGTCGATGAGGGAGCCGAGGGCGTCGGCGATGTCGACGCCTGAGCCGTCGGCGCAGACGGCCTCCGCCGCCGCCAGGTCGCAGCCGCCGGAGAAGACGGAGAGGCGGCGCAGGACGGCCCGCTCGGAGGTCTCCAGCAGCTCCCAGGACCAGTCGACGACGGCGCGCAGGGTCTGCTGGCGGGGCAGGACGGTGCGGCTGCCGGCGGTGAGGAGACGGAAGCGGTCGTCGAGGCGGTCGGCGATCTGCCGGGGGGTGAGCACGCGCAGCCGGGCGGCGGCGAGTTCGATGGCGAGCGGGAGGCCGTCGAGCCGGCGGCATATCTCGGCGCAGGCCTCCGGGTCGTCGTCGGGGGTGAAGCCGGGCCGGGCGGCGGCCCCGCGCTCGGTGAGCAGCCGCAGCGCGGTGGGCGCGGGCAGCGGGCCGACCGGCCGCAGCAGTTCGCCGGGGACGGCGAGGGGCTCCCGGCTGGTGGCGAGGATCCGCAGCCCGGGGCAGTGGGCGAGGAGGGTGTCGGCGAGCACGGCCGCCGCGCCGGCCACATGCTCGCAGTTGTCGAGGACCAGGAGGATCCGGCGGCGGGCGCAGTGCTCGGTGAGGCGTACGAGGGCGTCGTCGCCGCCGTGCCGTTCGGCGGCCAGCAGCTCTTCGGCCCCCGCGCCGCGCAGCACGGTGTGGCGGGCGCCGAGAACGGTGAGGACGGCCTCGGCGACATCGTCCGGGTCGGTCACCGAGGCCAGTTCGGCGAACCAGACGCCGTCCGGGGCCTGTGGTGCGAGCCGCTCGGCGACCTCCTGGGAGAGCCGGGTCTTGCCGGCTCCGCCGGGTCCGGTGAGGGTGACGAGCCGGGCGGCGGCGAGATCCTCCCGCAGCACCTCGATGTCGTGCTCCCGGCCGACGAAGGAGGTGAGCCGGGCGCGCAGATTCCCCCGGGGCGCGGGGGCCGCTTCCTGAGCCGGAGCCGGGGCCCGGGCCTGGTCCGGGGCCGTGAGGAGGTCCCGGTGGAGCGCGCGGAGGGCGGGGCCGGGGTCGGCGCCGAGGCGGTCGGCGAGATCGCGGCGGAAGGTCTCGTACTCCGCGAGGGCCCGCGCGGGGCGGCCCGTCTCGCTCAGCGCGCGCAGCCGCAGCAGGCGGAGCGGCTCGTCCAGCGGGTGGGCGGCGCAGAGGGCGGCCGACTCGGGGAGCGCCTCGGCTCCCCGGCCCAGCGCCAGCAGGGCCGTCAGCCGGGTGCGGCGGGCGTCGGTGCGGCGGGCCTCCCAGCGGGACGCCTCGGCGGCCCGGTCGGGCAGATCGGCGAGCACGGGTCCGCGCCACAGCTCCAGCGCCTCGTCGAGGAGGGTCTCCGCCGTGTCCGGGTCGCCGTTCGCGACCGCTTTCGCGCCCTGGGTCGTGAGCCGGTCGAACCGGTGCAGATCCACGTCGTCCGGCTCGGCGCACAGCCGGTAACCGCCGTCCACGGAGGCGACGGCGGACCGGCCGAGCGCCCGGCGCAACCGTCCGACCAGCGCCTGCACCGCCCCGGGCGCGTCGGCCGGCGGGTCGCCGTCCCAGACCTCGGCCACGATGCGGCCGAGCGTGACCGGGTGTCCGGGCCGCATCGCCAGCACGGTCAGCAGGGCACGCAGCCTCGGTCCGCCGACGGCGACGGGGGTGCCGTCGGCCCGCAGGGCCCTGGTGGTGCCGATCAGCGAAATACGCACCCGGCCATTGTCCCCGGTGCGGGCCCGCCCGGTCGCGCGGCCGAAACCACGGGGGTTGGGGCCCGCACCGGGCCCGTCGCCTGTACGGTTCGGTCCGCCAGATCCCCGTACGTTCAGGAGTCCCGCCCATGCCCACCACCTCTCGCCACAGCGACTGGCGCGTCAGTCCCGTGTTCCTCGGGATCTTCGCGGTGATGGCGGTGACCGGCTGGGCGGTGTGGACGGACTACGCCGCCTCCGCCGGTCTGGCCGTCTTCCTCTTCGTCACCTCGGCGTGGATCGTGTCGCTCTGTCTGCACGAGTACGCGCACGCCGCCACCGCGCACCACAGCGGCGATCTGTCGATCGGGACCAAGGGCTATCTGTCGCTCAACCCCCTGGCCTACACCCACGCGATGCTGAGCATCGTGCTGCCGGTGCTCTTCGTGATCCTGGGCGGCATCGGTCTGCCGGGCGGCGCGGTCTTCGTCGAGCGGGGCAGCATCCGGGGCCGCTGGAAGCACAGTCTGATCTCGGCGGCGGGGCCGCTGACCAATGTGCTCTTCGCGCTGGTGTGCACCGCGCCGTTCTGGCTGGACGCGCTGGACGGGGTGCCGCTGATCTTCCAGTACGCGCTGGGCTTCCTGGCGCTGCTCCAGGTGAGCGCCGCGATCCTGAACTTCCTGCCGGTGCCGGGGCTGGACGGCTACGGGGTGATCGAGCCGTGGCTGTCGTACCGGATCCGCCGCCAGGTGGAGCCGCTCGCGCCGTTCGGGCTGCTGCTGGTCTTCGCGCTGCTGTTCATCCCGGCGCTCAACGCGGTGTTCTTCGACGCGGTCGACGCGGTGCTGAGGGTGCTGGGCGTCGACGAGATCATGAGCGCCTGCGGCTTCGACTACTACCGCTTCTGGGAGGGCGAGAACGAGCACTGCCTCCCGTACACGCTCGGGGCGTAGGGGCGGGTCGGCCGACCCGGATCAGCCGGCGGCGGCGCGGTCGATCCTCGCCTTGCGGAAGTAGTAGATGGCCATGTTGGAGGAGAGGCCGGCCACCAGCACCCAGACGACGCCGATCCACATGCCCTGGGTGAAGGAGAGCACGGCCGCCACCACGGCGAGCGCGCAGACGACGAGTGCGAAGAGAGCGAGGCGGGGCATGGGGGGAGGCTCCTGTCGGGGTGTATGTCCGTCCCGTCCAGTGTCCCCCATGCCCCGCTCGCGGCTCGCCCAGGGCCCGCCGGGGGGGCGGGGAGTGTCAGACGTCGGTGACGCGCAGGCCGGCGTGGGCCTTGTAGCGGCGGTTGACCGAGATCAGATTGGCGACCAGCGACTCCACCTGGTGCGCGTTGCGGAGCCGGCCCGCGAAGACGCCCCGCATGCCGGGGATGCGGCCCGCGAGCGCCTGGACGATGTCGGTGTCGGCGCGGGACTCGCCGAGCACCATCACATCGGTGTCGATCCGCTCGACGGAGGCGTCCTGGAGCAGGACGGCCGAGAGGTGGTGGAAGGCGGCGGCGACCCGGGAGTCCGGGAGCAGGACGGCCGCCTGCTCGGCGGCGCTGCCCTCCTCGGGCTTCAGCGCGTACGCGCCCTTCTTGTCGAAGCCGAGCGGGTTGACGCAGTCCACGACGAGCTTGCCGGCCAGCTCCGCGCGGAGGGACTCCAGGGTCTTGGCGTGCCCGTCCCACGGCACGGCGACGATCACCACATCGCTGCGGCGGGCGCACTCGGCGTTGTCCGCGCCCTCGACGCCCAGTCCGAGTTCGGCGGCGGCGCTCTCGGCGCGCTCGGCGGCCCGGGAGCCGATGATCACCTTCTGGCCGGCCTTGGCGAGCCGGTAGGCGAGACCGCGCCCCTGGTCCCCGGTGCCGCCGAGGACGCCGACGACGAGGTCCGAGACGTCGGGGAGGTCCCACGGGTCCTTGGGCGCTGTGTTCTGAGTGGAAGTCATGGGCCGACCCTACTCGCAGGTACGGAAGGGGGCCGGGGCCCGGCCGGGGCTCCCTAACGGGTGAGGCGCGGCCGACCGCCCCTCGTTCGCGCGGCGGGTGCTGAAGGATGCGGGGGCATGGACGCCGTACGGGTGGCGCTGTTGCGCGAGGTTCTGACGGGCACCGAGTGGCCGGGCGCGGCCCGGAGGTTCGCGGGGGTGCTGAGATCGTCGGTGGTGCCGCAGGGGGGCGGGCTACTGCTGGTGGGGACGGAGGAGTACGAGCCCTGGCACATGGCCGCGCATCTGGTGGACGAGGCCGCCTGGTCGGGGCTGCCGGAGCTGGCCCCCACGCTGGTGCGCCACCGCGCCCGGCCGGGCGACCCGCCGCATCTGGGGGTCGGCCTCGGCCGGCTGGAGGGGGTGCGGCGCGGTGAGACGCTGCTCGTGGTCGCCCCGGAGCGGCCCGAGGACGCCCTGCTGGAGCGGGTCCACGACGCCCGCAGGGCCGGTGCCACGGTGCTGGCGCTGGACGGCGGCGACGCCGAGACGCGGGGGCTCGCCCACGAGACGCTGTCGGTGGCGGCGGACGGCTCGGTGGTGGACTTCGACATGGTCCAGCACCTGGTGAGCGCCGCCGCCGGCGAGAACAGCCTCCCCGGCTCCCGGGGCTCCCGCCGCTTCCGCGACCGCCTCTCCCGACTGGTCGACCAGCTCACCGCACCGCCCCCGGCCCGCTGGTGAGCCCCTCCGGGGAGGTTGGCGGGGGTCCGGGCCGGGGCCCGGTGATCCCGGTGAGCCTCGTCCTGGTGGGCCCGTACCGTGCCCGTACCGCTCCTGTGGACCTCGCCCGCCGGGAGCGTCGCCCCGGCGGGGCCCGCGCGAGCGGGAGTACCCAGGGCCCCAGGAATCGTGCAGGTCACAGGTAATTCGGTTGCCCGGGGCGGCCGACGGCGCGGACGATGGTCCGTTGTGACGTCGAAGCTCTCCGCGATACTCCCCGATCTCTCGCCCTGGCGATCCTCCGCCGACTTCCGGCTGCTCTGGATCCAGGGGCTGATCGCCTACTTCGGCAGCTCGATGGCGATGATCGCGCTGCCGTTGCAGATCAAGGATCTGACGGGTTCCCCGCTCGCGGTCGGCGCGATGGGCGCGGTGGAGCTGGTGCCGCTGATCGTCTTCGGACTGTACGGCGGGGCGCTCGCCGACTCCATGGACCGGCGGAAGCTGATCATCGGTACGGAGGCGGGCCTCGGGGTCCTGGCGGTGATCCTGATGGTGAACGCGCTGCTGCCGGAGCCGATGCTGTGGCCGCTGTACGTGGTCGCGGCGGGGGTCTCGGCGATGGCGGGGCTCCAGCGGCCGGCGCTGGACGCGATGCTGGCCCGGATCGTGCCGCACGACCAGCTGACGGCTGCCGCCGCGCTGAACAATCTGCGCTGGCAGCTCGGCGGGATCGCGGGCCCGTCGGCGGCGGGGCTGGTGGTGGCGTACTCGGGCCATGCGACGGCGTACGGGATCACCCTGCTCGGGTTCGCCGTCTCGGTGCTGATGTGTATGCGGCTCGCCCCCGCGCCGCCCGCGCACGACGCGGAGAAGCCCTCGCTGCGGGGCATCGTGGAGGGTGCGCGCTATGCCTGGTCCCGCCCGGTGCTGCTGGGGACCTATGTCATCGACCTGGTGGCGATGATCTTCGCCTTTCCGATCGCGATCTTCCCCTTCCTCGCGGACGACCTGGACGCGCCGTGGTCGCTGGGGCTGATGTTCGCCGCGATCGCGGTCGGCTCGGTGGTGATGAGCACGATGAGCGGCTGGACCAGCAAGGTGCGGCGGCACGGGCTGCTGGTGATCTACGGCGCGACCATCTGGGGTCTGGGCATCGCGGCGGCGGGCTGGTTCGGCAATGTGTGGCTGGTGCTGTTCGCGCTGGCGGTGGCGGGCGCGGGCGACACGCTGAGCGGGCTCGGCCGGATGACGATCTGGAACCAGACGATCCCGGACGAGCTGCGGGGCCGGCTGGCGGGCATCGAGGTGCTCTCGTACAGCGTCGGCCCGCAGCTGGGCCAGGTCCGCTCCGGCGCGATGGCGGGGTGGACGGGCACCCGGGCGGCGATCTGGAGCGGTGGTGTGGTCTGTGTGGCGGGCGTGGTCCTGCTGACGGCGGCGCTGCCCAAGCTGCTGCGGTACGACTCCGACACCGACGAGGACGCGCAGCTCCGCCGTGCCCAGCGGGAGAAGGCCGCGAGCGAGTGACCGGGGCGGGGCGAGGCCGGGGCGGGCCCGAACCCGGCCCCGGCTCACCCGCCCGTCAGGCCCCGGGCCCGTCCTTGGGGGCGTCCTTGGGAGCGTCGTGCCACTTCGGGTCGTTCTCCCACTCCTGGTTCCGCTCCCGCGCGGTCGCCATGGCGTGCTCCGCCTCCTCGCGCGAGCCGTACGGACCGAAGCGGTCCTTCGCCGGGCAGTCGGGGCCCTCCTCGACCTTCTGGTGCTTGAGGCAGTAGTACCACTCGCCCGGTTTGCCCACCGTGCGCCTCTTGAACAGGGCCATCGCCCGCTCCCTTCCCGTCACACAGCCGTGCCTTCGAAGGCCATGCTGCCCCACACCCCGTGGTTAGACTCGCTGGCATGTCTGGCCAGTCACTCCTCGTGCCCGGGGAACTCTCCCCCACCCGCTCCGTCCCCGCCGCCATCAGGCGACCCGAATACGTCGGGAAGCCCGCCCCGACCCCGTACAGCGGGCCGGAGGTGCAGGACTCCGACACCATTGAACGGATGCGGATCGCCGGCGGCATCGCCGCGCGGGCGATGGCGGAGGCCGCCCGGCACATCGCCCCCGGGGTCACCACGGACGCGCTCGACCGGGTCGCCCACGAGTACATGTGCGACCACGGCGCCTACCCCTCCACGCTCGGCTACCGGGGCTATCCCAAGTCGCTCTGCTCCTCGGTCAACGAGGTCATCTGCCACGGAATCCCCGACTCCACCGTGCTGCGCGACGGCGACATCGTGAACCTCGACGTCACCGCGTACATCGGCGGGGTGCACGGCGACAACAACGCCACCTATCTCTGCGGCGATGTGGACGAGGAGTCCCGGCTGCTGGTGGAGCGGACCCGGGAGTCGCTCGACCGGGCGATCAAGGCCGTCAAGCCCGGCCGGCAGATCAACATCATCGGCCGGGTGATCGAGTCGTACGCCAAGCGCTTCGGCTACGGCGTGGTCCGCGACTTCACCGGCCACGGGATCAACACCTCGTTCCACTCCGGGCTGATCGTCCCGCACTACGACTCCCCGCACGCGACCACCGTCATCCAGCCCGGCATGACGTTCACCATCGAGCCGATGCTGACCCTCGGAACGCATGAGTACGACATGTGGGAGGACGGCTGGACCGTGGTCACCAAGGACCGCAAGCGGACTGCCCAGTTCGAGCACACGCTGGTGGTGACGGAGACCGGCGCGGAGATCCTCACGCTGCCCTGAGCGCGCGGCGGAGCGGATTTTTTTACCGACAAGGCGTCGGGAACCCATTGACTTAGGTAAACCTAAGTAGGATGATCGGAGGCGGCAGCGGCCATGTCCGCATGCCGTCCGTTCGTCCGCCCCCGGTCCTGGAGGTCACCGCCTTGGACGCCATCGCCACCGACACGCCCACCGGTACGCCCTTCTCGACGCTCATCCGGGTCGCCTCGCACGAGCAGCACACCGAGGCGGAGGGCTCCCCCTTCATGGGCCACCTCCTCGGCGGCCGGTTCGGCGTCGACGCGTACGCCCGCTACACCGAGCAGCTGTGGTTCGTGTACCGGGCGCTGGAGGAGGCGGCCGAGTCGCTCAAGGACGACCCGATAGCGGGCCCCTTCATCCAGCCGGAGCTGTTCCGCACGGCGGAGCTGGAGCGGGACCTGGCGCATCTGATGGGCCCCCGGTGGCGTGAGCTGGCCACCGCGCTGCCCGCGACCGAGGCGTACGCCGCCCGGGTCGCGGAGTGCGCGCGCGTCTGGCCCGCCGGGTATGTCGCCCACCACTACACGCGCTACCTGGGCGATCTGTCCGGCGGTCAGATCATCCGCGACAGGGCGGAGAAGACCTGGGGCTTCGAGCGCAAGGGCGACGGCGTCCGGTTCTACGTCTTCGAGCGGATCACCAACCCGGCCGCGTTCAAGCGGGGGTACCGCGAGCTGCTGGACGGGGTGGACACCGACGACCTGGAGAAGCAGCGGATCGTCGACGAGTGCAAGCGCGCCTTCGACTTCAACGGGGCCGTCTTCCGCGCGCTGGACGGCGAGTTCCCGCTCAGCGCCTGAGCGATCACCGGGAAGCCCCGCGGGCCCGTGCCCGCGGGGCTTCCCGCCGTCAGCTCATGAGCCGCAGGGCATCGGCGACGCTGAGGCGGCGGGCGGGGACCGGGGCCGGGCCCGCGATGCCCCGGGCCGGGACCGCGGCGGGGGACGCGAGGCGCACCCGGCCGCCGATCTCCACCGTGCCGTCGGGGCCGGGGGCCGTGAGGATCTGCGAACCCCGGCCCTGAGTGATGTTCAGGGCGCGGCCCAGCAGATCCGTGAGCTGCAACGCGGCCCCGCCGGTCGCCTCGTCCTCGACGATCGGCCCGCCGCGCCGGGGGAAGCCGCGCGCCCGCACCCGGCCCGCCGCCTCGTCCTCCCACGCCCAGGCGTAGAGCCAGCCCTCGCCGGGCGGCGGCGCGGGCAGCGCGTCCACCTCGGCGGGGGTGGCGTACCGCTGGAGCAGCCGGGGCGGGACCCACTCGGCCCGTGCGGTGATCCAGGTGAACTCCCCGTCGCCGCGCGCCCAGACCGGGCCGGCCGGCACATGCAGCTCCGCCAGGTCGAGCAGCCAGGCCGCGCCGACGAGCGGATGCCCGGCGAAGGGGAGGCGCTGTCCGGGGGTGTGGATGTCGACGGCGCCGCGCTCGGGGTCGTCCACGAAGACGGTCTCGCTGAAGCCCAGCTCGTTCGTGAGCTTCTGCCGGGACGCCTCGTCCGGGTAGCCGCGTGCGTCGCGTACGACTCCGAGCGGGTTGCCGTGCCGCCCGTCGGCGTCGCAGAAGACGTTGAGGACATCGAGCACATGGCGCAGGTCGCGTTCGTTCACGGGGGCATTGAAGCACCAGATGGGCGATATCGCGTCGGCGCGCGGAACGGCGGCGGGGCCGCACCGGCGCGCGTGGCGTCGGTACGGCCCCGCCGAGGGGGTGCGGGAGCGGGTCAGGAACCGGCTCCGGCCTCCCGGCGGCGGATGGCGAGGACGACGCCCGCGCCGGCCGCCGCGATGCCCGCCGAGGCGGCGATCAGCGCGGTGGCGGGGAGGTCGGCACCGGTGGAGGCGAGGGATCCGCCGGTGGAGCCGCCGGTGGCCGCGCCGCCCGTGGTGCCGCCCGTCGTGCCTCCGGTGGTGCCTCCGGTCGTACCGCCGGTGGTCGAGCCGCCGACGGTGCCGCCGGTGGTGGAGCCGGTCGTACCGCCGGTGGTGCCGCCCGTGGTGGAGTCGGTCGAACCGCCCGTCGAACCGCCCGTCGAGCCTCCGGTGGAGCCGGTGGAGCCGCCGGTCGAGCCGGCCTGGGGCTCGGGGAGTTCGGCGCCCTTGTCCAGCGAGACGGCGAGGTTGACCGGGTCGATCGGCTGCTCGCCCGGCTCGTAGAAGCCGCTGAAGGCGCGGTCGTCCCCGGCCTTGGTGAGGATGCCCTTGACGTCGGTGAGCTTCACGACGCTGTTCTCGGCCTTGAGCGCGCCGGCCGGGACGGTCAGCGTGCCGACCTCGACGTCGTTGTGGACCTCGACCTTGCCCGTCTTCTGGCTCTTGCCCTTGACGTCGAGGACGACCGAGCCCTTGGTGCCGTTCACCTTGACTTCAAAGCCGCTGAACGTCGTGTCGAGGGCGTGGGTGCCCTTGTCCTTGTCGTAGTGGCCCAGGTAGCGGACACTGCCCTCGAAGGCGACGGAGAGCGACTTCTTGGCCGCGTCGTAGGTGCCCTTGCCCTGCGGGAAGCGGTAGCCGCCGGCGGTGGCCTTCGCGCCGCCGGAGAACCGGGCCTCGCCGTGGGCGATCGGACCGGAGATGTACTTGCGGAAGCGCTCCATGATGCCCCAGTCGAGGTTGCCGTCGACGATCGCGCCGCCCCCGGCGGCCCGGGCCCCGGACTTCGTGGAGCCGGAGGCGTCGCCCTCGGGCTCGAAGCCCGGGTTCTTCGACGGCGGCGGCGCGGGACGGCCGCCCTCCGGGTCGGGCTCGGGGTCCGGGTCCGGCTTCGGCTCCGGGTCCGGCTTCTCGGAGGGGGGCGGGGACGGCCTGCCGCCGCCGGCCGCCGGCTTCACCGCGAGGGAGACGGTGTCGAGGACCTCGCCCTCCGGGTAGCGGAAGGCGGACGCGCCCTCGGCGGTCAGGGTGGCCGGGATGTCCTTGAAGACGATCGCCCCGCCGGCCCCGCCGCCGCCGGGGGTCGCCCTGGTCATGTCCAGCTCGGCGATCGGGATGTCCTCGCGGACCTCGCCGTCGAGGGTGACATCGCCCTGAATGGTGCCGCCCTCGCGGTCACTGGTCATCCGGACGTCGGAGAGCTTGAGGGTGAAGCGCTTGGCGGTGAAGACGACACTGCCCTTGAAGGACGTCTTGTTGACATGGCCGTTCATGTCATAGGTGCCCGTGCCGTCCGTGAAGGTGAACGGGCCGTTGTCCTCGGCCTGCTTCGCGCCGTCCGCGACCGCGATGTTCCCGGCCCCGACGTACTTCCGGAACGATTCCTTGAAGCCCCAGTCCAGCGTGCCCGCCTCCAGCTTGATCGCGGAGGAGCCGGCCGGCACGGCTGCCGCCGCCGTCTGGCCCTCGGCGGCCTTCGAGGTGTCGGCCGCGACCGCCGGGAGGGCGAGTGCGGTGGCTCCGAGCGCGGCGGCGGTGGCCGCCGCCGCGGCGATGACGATGGGTCGGCGGGTCGCTGGCATGGTGGATTGCTCCTAGGTGTGAATCAGTTCTGGGCCGTACGGCGACGGCGCACGAGGACCAGGGCGAGGCCCGCCGCGGCGAGCACTCCCAGGCCGATGGCGACGTAGACCCAGGTGAGGGAGGAGGACTCGGAGGAGTCCGCGGCGGGGGCCGCGTCGGCGGCGGGCTTCTCGGCGGCCTTGGACCCGGTCGCGGAGGGGGTGGGGCCCACATCGCTGCCGAGGTCGGGCAGCGCGGGGAGCGCCGCCTTGTCGTCCACGGCCACCGCGAGGGAGACCGGGTCCATGGCGGTGCCCGCCTTGTACATCGAGCCGAAGGCCTTCGCGCCGCCCTCGGTGAGGGTGGCCGGGGCCTCGGTGAGGGAGGCGAGGCCGTCCTTGGGGGCGAAGTCCTTCGCGGTGAAGGTGACCAGCGGAACGGCCTTGCGGGTCTCGCCCTCGCTGAGGACGTCGGCGCTCAGGGTGCCCTTGCCGCCCTTCACCTCGGTGGTGACCTTGGCGAGGGTGAGGTCGAGGTGTTCCCCGGTGAAGCGGACGGAGCCGGCGAAGGAGGCCTTCAGGGACTGCTTCCCGGCGTCGTACGTGCCCTTGCCCCGCGGGAAGCGGAAGAGCGCGCCGCCGTCCTGGGCCCCTTCGGCGAGGGTCCATTCGCCCTGGGCGATGGAGCCGGTGACGTACTCGCGGAAGGTGCGGCGCACACCCCAGTCGACGACGGCGTCACGCACCGGGGCGGCCTTCTTCTCCGCCTTGTCGCCGGACTTCCCCGCCTTCTCCGCGGGCTTGTCGGCGGCCGGGGACTCGGCCGGCTTCTCCGGCTTCGCCTGCTTCTGGCCCTGCTCCGGGGCTCCGGCCGTGACGTCGGCGCTCAGGCTGATCGGGTCGAGCGGGGTGCCCTCGGTGTAGAAGCCCGCGAAGGCGTCGGCTCCCTGGGCGGTGAGCGTGGCGGGGACGTTGTTCAGCGCGACGGGGCTGCCGCCGCCCTTCATGTCGATGCCGGAGAGGTTGAGCGAGGCGAAGGCGACCTGGCGCACGGTGGTGACCTTGCCGCTGCCCCGGGCCTTGCTCACCATGTCGACGTGGAGCGTGCCCGCGCCGCCGGAGATCTTGACGGTGGGGCGGCTCAGGGCCAGCTCCAGCTCATTGCCTCCGTCCGGCTTGGTGTGGCCGGTGAACTGGACGCCGCCGGTGAAGGCGGCCTCGAACGCGCCGGTGTCGGGGTCGTAGGAGCCCTTGGCCGAGTGGAAGCGGAAGAGGCTGTCGCCGACGGTGGCGGCACCCGCCGTGAGACGGAAACTGCCGTTGGCGATGGGGCCGGTGACGTACTTCTGGAAGGACGACTTGATGCCCCAGTCGAGCCTGCCGCCCTGCACCGAGCGGTCCGCCGCGTGGGCGGTCCCGACCGGGAGCAGCGCTCCGAGCAGGGCCGCGAGAAGCGCGACGGCGAGCACACGGGCCCGTCGATACGGCAGCATGAGATCCCTCCGAGGGGGTACAGCGTCTGGCAGAGCGAGGTAAGGCTAACCTAAGCTATGTCCAGCCTGTACCGGTAGCCCCTTGCATTCCGGTTTTGGCTACCGGGTCCGGTTTTCTCAACTCAGCCGTCGGCCCGGGACGAGCGGGGGAACGCCCCCCGAACCATGCCGGAAACGGCGTGCCTTGGAACGACAGGACGGTGCCCTCGGTGCTCTCGCAGCCCTCCGCGCGTTCAACGCGCAGATTTCGCCTGGTGGGCGCGGCTCTGACCGCGTTCGCCGTCGCTCTGGTGGCGACGGGCTGTGCGGGTGATTCCGCTTCGCCGGCCGGGAAGGACTCCGCCGCCAAGGGGAAGCCCGCCGTGGCCGCCGACCGGGTCGAGCCGCTGAGCACGGCCGCGAAGCCGCGACTGCCCGTGACCGTGCGGTCCGAGGACGGGAGGAGGGTCACCGTCGGCTCCACCGACCGGATCGTCCCGCTGACCGGTTCCCTGAGCGAGATCGTCTTCACCCTGGGCCTCGGCGGGAACGTGGTGGCCCGCGATGTCACCGCCACCTTCGAACAGGCCGAGAAGCTGCCCGTGGTGACCCGGGGCCACGATGTCTCCGCCGAGAGCGTGCTGTCGCTGAAGCCGACGGTCGTCCTCGCCGAGACGGTGTCCGGACCCGCCGAGTCCATCCAGCAGATCCGCGATGCGGGCATTCCGCTGGTGGTCGTGAAGACCGCGAAGGGCCTCGACGACGTCGGCACCCGGATCGAGAAGGTCGCCGAGACGCTGGGCGTGCCCGCCTCGGGCACCGAGCTGGAGAAGCGCACACAGGACCGGATCGCGGCCGTCCAGAAGGACATCCCGCAGCCCGCCGAGGGGAAGAAGCCCCGGGTGGCCTTCCTCTATCTGCGGGGCACCGCCTCGGTGTACCTCCTCGGCGGCGCGGACTCCGGGGCCTCCTCGCTGCTGGAGGCGGCCGGCGCGGTGGACGCGGGCAAGGAGTCCGGTCTGACGAAGGACTTCACGGCGATCACCAGCGAGGCGCTCGCCAAGGCCGCGCCGGACGCGATCCTCGTGATGAGCAAGGGGCTCGACTCGGTCGGCGGCGTCGACGGACTCGTCAAGATCCCGGGAGTCGCCCAGACCCCGGCGGGCATGGACCGCCGGGTGGTGTCGGTGCCGGACGGGGTGCTGCTGAACTACGGCCCCCGCACCGACGAGGTCCTCACCTCGCTGGTGGACCAGCTGTACGCGAACGGCGCGTGACCATGTCGACCGAGGCCCAGTCCCGCGCCCCCGAACCGCCCCGCGCCGAAGCGGGCAGCGCCGAACCGCCCCGCACCGAAGCGGGCGGCACCGTCCACCCGGCCAAGACCCCCGTACCCCCGGCGGCGGTCCCCCGGGGCCGCCGCTCCACCGCGTATCTGCTCACCGCCGGACTGCTCGGCGCGCTCTTCCTCGTCGCGCTGGTGTCCGCCGGATACGGCGCGTACGACATCCCGCTCGGCGATGTCATCGCCTCCGCCCGGCACCGCATGGGCCTGGGCGGGCAGCCGCTCGACCGGGTCGGCGAGAGCGTGCTGTGGAATGTACGGCTGCCGCGTGTGGTGCTGGCGCTGCTGGTCGGAGCCTCGCTGGGATGCGCGGGCGCGCTGATGCAGGGCGTGTTCGGCAATCCGCTCGCCGAGCCCGGCATCATCGGCATCTCCTCGGGAGCGGCCGTGGGAGCGGTCGCCTCCATCGCGCTGGGGCTGACCTTCTTCGGCAACTGGACCATCACCGTCTTCGCGTTCGCCGCGGGCCTGGTGACCGTCCTCCTCGTCTACGCGCTCTCCCGCTCCGGCGGGAAGACCGAGGTCGTCACCCTCATCCTCACCGGCATCGCCGTCAACGCCTTCGCGGGCGCGCTGATCGGCCTCTTCATCTTCTTCGCCGACAACGCGCAGATCACCCAGATCACCTTCTGGCAGCTCGGCTCGCTCTCGCAGGCGACCTGGCCCAAGGTGCTCGCCGTGCTCCCGTGCACCGTCCTCGGGCTGCTGATCGCCCCCTTCTACGCGCGCAAGCTGGATCTGCTCTCGCTCGGCGAGCGCTCCGCCCGCCATCTGGGCGTCGACGTGGAGCGGCTGCGCATCGTCCTCATCCTGGTCGTCGCGCTGCTGACGGCCGCCGCCGTCGCCGTCGCGGGCATCATCACCTTCGTGGGGCTGCTCGTACCGCATCTGCTGCGGATGGCGAACGGCCCCGGGCACCGCTTCCTCGTGCCCGGCTCCGCGCTCGGCGGCGCGCTGGTGCTGGCCGTCGGCGATCTCGCCGCGCGGACCGTCGCCGAGCCGGCCGAGCTGCCGCTCGGTGTGCTCACCGCACTCTTCGGCAGCCCGTTCTTCTTCTGGCTGCTGCGCAGGACCCGTCGCAAGCAAGGTGGTTGGGCGTGAGGACTCTCTTCGGCATCCGAGGGCGCGAGCTGCCCGAGCGGCCGGCCCCGGGCACGGTGCTCGCCGAGGCGCGCGGGCTCCATGTCCGGCTGGGGGGCCGCGAGGTGCTCGCCGGGATCGAGCTGTCGGCGCGCGCGGGCGAGGTGCTCGCGCTGGTCGGGCCCAATGGCGCGGGCAAGTCGACGCTGTTCGGGGCGCTCGCCGCCGATCTGAGGGCCGATCGGGGCACGGTACGGATCGCGGACCGGCCCGCCGGTGAGTGGAAGGCCGGTGAGCTGGCCCTGCGCCGGGCGGTGCTGCCGCAGTCCGCCGCGCTCTCCTTCCCCTTCCCGGTGGAGGAGGTCGTCCGGATGGGGCGGGCCCCCTGGGCGGGGACCGCGCTGGAGGACGAGGACGACGAGGCCGTCGCCGAGGCGATGGCGGCGACGGAGACCGCCGAGTTCGCCGGCCGCACCTTCGCCGCGCTCTCCGGGGGCGAGCGCGCCCGGGTCGCCCTCGCCCGGGCGCTCGCCCAGCGCACCTCGCTGCTGCTGCTGGACGAGCCGACCGCCGCGCTCGACCTCCGCCACCAGGAACTCGTCCTGCGCGTCTGCCGCGAGCGGGCGGCGGCCGGGGACGGCGTGGTCGTCGTCCTGCACGACCTCGGGCTCGCCGCCGCGTACGCGGACCGGGTCGCGGTGCTCCACGAGGGGCGGATCGCGGCCGAGGGCGAGCCCGCGAAGATCTTCGACGACGAGCTGCTGAGCCGGGTCTACCGGCAGCCGGTGGAGGTCTTCCCGCACCCGCGTTCGGGCGAGCCGGTCGTCGTCCCGCGTCGCGGGCAGCGCTCGCCCAACGCCCCGCTCCCCGGCCCGATCCCCGGCCCGGCGAACCGAACGGACGAACCGAACGGGTGAGCCGACCGAACCTCCTCGCTGATCGGAACGTCCTTCTGAGCGGTGCTCCACGACGCGTGCGCCGATCGTCGGAGAGGGCGGGATGTTCGACAACTATCTGTTCGGGCTGGGGCAGGGGATCGCGGCGGGTCTCGCCGTCTGTGTGCTGATCGGGTGTCTGATCCGGACCGGGCGGCGGGAGTCGCCGTATCCGCTGCTGCTCGGCGCGGGGGTCGCGGTGCTCGGCTCGCTCGGGGCGGGCTTCGCGCTGGAGTTCGGCACCCGCTCGCCGGGGCTGACCTTCGAGGCGGCGGAGGTGCTCGGCGGGTTACTCGCGATCGCGGCGGCCGGCGCCGCCGCGAGGCTGGTGCTCCGGATGACGCACGGGGAGCTGGGCGCGGCCCGGCGCGGGCTGTTCGCGGCCGGACTGCTGCTGGTGGGGCGGGAGGGGGTGGAGAGCGCGCGGTTCGCCTGGTCGGCGGTCCGGTCGGCGATCGACCCCGACGGCTCCGCCGCGCCGCTCGCCCTGCTGCTGCTCGGGGCCGTGACGGCCGTCGGGCTCTGTCTGCCCGCGCTGCGGGCGGTACGGCGGCTCCCGGCGGCCCGCTGTCTGCCGTGGACGGCCGGGCTGCTGGCGATGGCCGCCGCCGGGATGCTCGGCTCCGGAGTGCGCCGGCTCCAGGAGGCACGGCTGCTGCCCGGTGCTTCGGACAAGGCGTACGACCTCGGGTCGGCGCTGCCGCCGGACAGCTGGTACGGCACTCTCCTCACGGCGGTCGTCGGCGTCCCGGCCGACCCCACCTTCGTCCAGTTCTCGGTGTGGGCGCTCTGTCTGGTCCCCGCGCTCGTGCTGCCGGGCGCCCCGGTAGGCTTCGGGCGGTCAGCCGGGGGCGAGGAGAAGACGACCGATGAGAAGGCCGATTCCGGTGAGAAGGCGGCACGCGCCCGGCCCGCGGGGCCGGACCCGGACGCTGTCGGCCGCCCCGGCGGCGCTGGCGCTGACACTGGCGCTGACGGCGACCGGCTGTGTGACGGTCCACGGGGAGCTGGCCGTGGTGCCGGCCGCGACGGAGGCTGAAGCGGCCCTGGCCCTGAAGGAGTTCACCGCCGCCTACAACGCGGCGGACAAGGCGTACGACCCCGCTCTCGCCGCCCCCCGGGTCACCGGGGCGCTCGGTTCGGTCAACCAGGCCGGGCTGAAGTCACGCAGCGTCAACTATCCGGACGGCAACCCCCGGCACACGCCGCTGGAGCTGACCGACCCCCGGTTCACCATCACCAAGAAGGCCGGCTGGCCGCGCTACTTCGTCGCCGACGTCGACTCCAACCGCGACCGGGACGGGGGCCGGCAGGACAACCGCTGGGTGATCGTCTTCCTGCGCAACGGCCCCGACCAGCTCTGGCGCGCGGCCTATCTGACGATCCTCGCGCCCGCGCAGATCCCGGCCCTCAGGACCGGTCAGGACGGCTTCGCCACTCCCGTCCCCGTGGACAGCGCCACCCTGGCGCACCGGCCGCGCGCGCTGAGCGACGCGTACGCCTCCTATTTGCAGACCGGCTCGCCGCGCACCTTCAAGGACGGCCCGCACACCTCCGGCTGGCGCGCCTCCCGCGCCGAGGAGTCCCGCCGCCCCGGCCGCTCCAAGCAGTATCTGGACGAGCCGGCGACGCGCGGCGACTTCGCCCCGCTCGCGTTCCCCACCGAGGACGGCGGCGCGCTCGTCTTCTTCACCGTGCGGAACTTCGAGCGCGAGACCGCCGCGAAGGGTGTCCCCATCAAGATCGCCCCCGATGTGCGGGCGCTGCTCTCCGGCCGGGTGAAGTCCTCGCTCACCAAGGAGCGCGTCTCCAGCCAGGCCGTGATCGTCCCCCCGGCGAAGGACGGCGGCGAGGCGGACGCCAAGGGCGGCGGCAAGGTCGACGTACTCGCCCGGCTGACGGGCCTGACCTCGGCGAAGGGCGCGTAGGCCCCCCTCGGCGGCCCTCGGTCAGCGGCGGCCCAGCGGCCAGGCGAGCCGGTGGTCGGCGTGTTCGTCCTCGGCGTCCGGGTCCGGGGGCTGGTGCTCTCCGGCGTACCGGGCGCAGGCGTCGGTGAGGGTTTCGAGGAGGGTGAGCGGGTCGGGGAGGGCGTACTCGGGGCCGCGCAGCCAGCGGACCGCGTTCTCCCCGGGGAGCAGCGCCGGGGGTACGAGGACATAGCTGCCCCGGCAGTGCCAGCGCAGGCCGGGGTGTTCGGCCATGGTCTCGGGGCGGCAGTCCAGCTCGCAGGGCCACCACTCGTCCTCGTCCTCGGGGGTGCCCCGGGTGGCGGTGAAGAAGAGGGCCCGGCCCGCTTCGCCCTCGCCGGTGGACTCGGCGACCGGTCCGACCTCGATGCCCTGGTCGAGCAGGCGCTCCAGCGCGGCGCGGCCGGCCTCCAGGGGGACGTCGAGGACGTCGTGGACCATGCCGGTCGCGGTGATGAAGTTGGCCTCGGGCTGGCCCTGGGCCCAGCGCAGGATCTGGGCGCGGTCGGTGGTGGACTGCGTCTGCCAGGCGAAGGAGACGGGGTGCCGGCCGGGCGTGGGACAGCCGATGCGCTCACAGGAGCACCGGTACGCGACGGGGTGGGCGGCGGGTGCCAGAGGCATGCCGGCCTCGGCGACAGCGAGCAGCAGTGACTCGCGGCGGGAGTCGTCGGCCTCGGTGTCCCTGGGACGCCTGCGCAGCCACTGGGGCAGCCGGCTCTCCCAGGTGAGCCTGTTCTCCGTGCCGCTGTGGCGGCTTCTACCGTCGGCCATCTATCCCCTCACACCTCACGCTCGCCCCAGGTGGTCTCTACCATCGTCCCACCATCCTGCGCCGTGAGCGGCCACGGTTGCCCACCGGGGGGCGCACACAGGGGGCGGCCGGGGGCGGGGCGGGGGTGGTCAGGCCCTGGGCGAGAGACCGCCGAGCGCGTAGTCGACCAGGGTGTCGGCGTACTCGTGGGTCAGCGGGAGGGTGCGCAGCATCCAGCGGTGGGTGAGCGGGCCGACAAAGAGTTCGACGGCGACACGGTGGTCGATCCCCGGTCTCAGCTCACCCGCCGCCTCGGCGGAGCGCAGCCGGTCGACGTAGAGCTGGAGCGAGGGGTTGAGGAGCCGCTCGACGTAGAGGGCGCACAGGGCCGGGTCGACCACTCCCTCGGCGGTGAGTGCGCGGGTGGGCGCTTCGAAGGCGGGGTTGGTCAGCTCGTCCACGGTGGCGCGCAGCACCAGTTTGAGGTCGGCCGCCAGATCGCCGGTGTCGGGGATGACGGGGGTGGTCTCGGTGGCCTGCTCGCCGAGGTCGAGGAAGGCGTCGAGGAGGACGGCGGCCTTCGACGGCCACCAGCGGTAGATCGTCTGCTTGCCGACCCCGGCGCGGGCGGCGATTCCCTCGATGGTGGTGCGGGCGTAGCCCGCCTCGGAGACGAGTGCGAGGGCGGCGTCGTAGATGGCCCGGCGGGATCGTTCGCTGCGCCGGCCGGCGTCGGGGGTCCTGGTGTGTGCCTGGTTCTCGTTCATGGGTTCAATCTAGCAACGCTGGACCGAGACGTTTCGTCTCGATTAAGCGTCGACCCTGCCCGGACCTGCCCGCCCTGTGCCCGGACCTGCCGGAACCTGCCGGAACCTGCGACTGAACAGGACGTTCCGGCCCGATTGGCCTCACCATGGCTGCACGGCACGCAGATCGTGTGCCGCTGTCGCAGTCGTCTGTGAGGAGCCCTCATTGCGCTCATCGCTTCATGACGCATCGCCGCGCCGCTATCTGATGTGCCCACCCGCGCACTTCATGGTGACGTACTCCATCAACCCATGGATGGATCCGGCGAAGCCCGTGGACCTGCCGCTGGCCATGACCCAGTGGGAAGATCTGCGGGACCGTTACCGCTCGCTCGGCCACACCGTCGAGCTGCTGGACCCGCGCCCCGGCCTGCCCGACATGGTGTACGCGGCGAACGGCGCGACCGTCGTCGACGGCCGGGTGCTGCTCGCCCGTTTCGCCCATCCGGAGCGGGAGGCGGAGGCGGACGCCCACCGGGACTGGTTCGTCTCGGCCGGCTGGCCCGAGGACCGGATCCATGAACCGGTCCATGTCAACGAGGGCGAGGGGGACTTCGCCGTCACCTCGTCCTATGTCCTGGCCGGGCGCGGTTTCCGGTCGAGTCCGCTCTCGCACGGGGAGGCGCAGGAGTTCTTCGGCCGGCCGGTGGTCGGCCTCGATCTGGTGGATCCGCGCTACTACCACCTGGACACGGCACTGTCCGTGCTGGACGACGCCTCGGACGAGGTCATGTACTACCCGGGCGCGTTCTCGGCGGGCAGCCGCGCGGTGCTGGCCCGGCTCTTCCCGAACGCGCTGATCGCCCGCGAGCGGGACGCGGCGGCGTTCGGCCTCAACGCGGTGAGCGACGGACGGCATGTGCTGCTGCCGCAGGCGGCGGTGGGGCTGTTCGAGCCGCTGCGGGACCGGGGGTACGAGCCGATCGGGATGGATCTGGGCGAGCTGCTGAAGGGGGGCGGCAGCGTGAAGTGCTGTACGCAGGAACTGCGGGAGTGATCAGTCCCGCGGGGGCGGCCAGGGGTCGCCCCACTCCGCGTCGCGGGAGGACTTGTACAGCGGCCCCTGCCGCTTGGTGACCGTCTGCCGGGTCAGCGTCCCGTCCCGGTCGCAGAGCTCCAGCAGCACCAGGCCCTTGCGGATCTGGGGCTTGCGGGTGATCCGCGCCGGGGCGGGGCCGACCGGGAAGCGGGTGGCCGCCACATAGCTGAACTTCTCGTCCTCGTACGGCAGCGAGCCTCCCTTCACCTGGCGGTGGAGGGAGGAGCGGCTGACGCGGGCCGAGAAGTGGCACCAGTCGGAGCCGGGCACGATGGGGCAGCCCGCGTCGTGGGGGCAGGGGGCGGCGATCGTCATGCCCGCGCCGATCAGCAGGTCCCTGGCCTCGATGACGCGCTGGTAGCCGTCGGGGGTGCCGGGTTCGACGATCACCACGGCGTCGGCCGCGCGCGCGGCCTCGGCGACGACGGCGGCGCGGTCGGCGGCGGTCAGCTCCTTGAGCACGTACGACACGGTGACGAGATCGGTGCTCTCGATCCGGATCGCCGCACTGATACGAGAGCGTTCCCAGCGGGCGGTGCGCAGCGCGGGCACCCCGGAGGCGAGCGCCAGCTCACGCCCGAGCGCGAGCGCCGGCTCGGCCCAGTCCAGCACGGTGGTACGCGGCCCCGCGCCCTCCTTCGTACCCCCGTCGTCCGTACCCCCGGTGTCCGCCGCCCAGGCCTCGGCCACGGCCCAGCTCGCCGCGCCCGTCCCGCCGCCGATGTCGGTGTGGGTCGCGGGCGTCCACTCCGGTGCGGCCTCGCGCAGCGCGGCGAGTGCGGACCGTACCGCCTCGAAGGTCGCGGGCATCCGGTACGCGGCGTACGCGGCCACGTCCGAGCGGTCGCGCAGCACGGGCGCGTCGGTCGGGGTGGTCCCCCGGTAGTTCGCGATCAGCCGGTCGACGGCGCGCGCGGCCTGGGTGGGCGGCAGCCCGTCGAGCAGCCCGGAGAGGGCGGCACGCAGGGCTTCCGAGGTAGGGAGGGTGTAAGACACCCGGAGAGTTTAGGCCGTGCGCCCGGGGTCTGTCGTTTGGGTCAGGCTGGGCTCGCGAGCCCCGGCTACACCGCCGCCGCGCCGCCCGACCGCTGCCGCCACGGGCGGCACATCCCCAGGAAGCACCCCAGCGCCGCCACCGCGCAGACCAGCTGGACCACGGCCATCGGCACGGCCGTGTCCTCCCCCGCGATGCCGACGAGCGGTGAGGCGACGGCCCCGATGAGGAAGGAGGAGGTGCCGAGCAGCGCGGAGGCGGAGCCCGCCGCGTGCGAGGCGCGGGTCATCGCCAGGGCGTTGGTGTTGGGCATGGCCAGACCCATCGCGGCCATCAGGACGAAGAGCCCGCCGGCGACGCCGATCAGTCCGACGTCGCCGAAGACGCCCGCCGTCATCAGCAGCAGCGCGAGCGCCGCGAGAGCGATCACGGCCAGGCCGATCCCCAGCACCTTGTCCAGGCTGATCCGTCCGACCAGCAGCTTGCCGTTGATCTGCCCGACGGCGATCAGGCCGATCGAGTTGACGGCGAAGAGCAGGCTGAAGGTCTGCGGGGAGGCCCCGTAGATCTCCTGCACGACGAACGGCGAGGCGGCGATGTAGGCGAAGAGCGTGGCGAAGGCGAAGCCGCCGGTGAGCATGTAGCCCGCGAAGGACCGGTCGGCGAGGAGTCCGCGCATCGTGCGCAGGGCCTGACCGACGCCGCCGCCGTGCCGCCGCTCCGGGGGCAGGGTCTCGGGCAGCCACTTCACCACCACGAGGGTGAGCAGCACGCCGACCATGGCCAGCACGAGGAAGATCCCGCGCCAGTCGGTCAGCCGCATCACCTGTCCGCCGATCACGGGCGCGATGACGGGCGCGACGCCGGAGACCAGCATCAGGGTGGAGAAGAAGCGGGCCATCTCCACGCCGTCGTAGAGATCGCGGACCACCGCGCGGGCGATGACGATGCCCGCCGCGCCCGCCAGGCCCTGGAGCAGCCGGAAGCCGATGAGGAGTTCGGCGGTGGGCGCGAAGGCGCAGATGGCGGTGGCGACGACATAGAGGACCATGCCGATGAGCAGTGGCCGCCGGCGTCCCCATTTGTCGCTCATCGGCCCGACGACCAGCTGTCCCAGCGCCATGCCCATCAGACAGGCGGTGAGGGTGAGCTGGACGGTCGAGGCGGGCGCGGAGAGGGATTCGGTGACGGCGGGGAGCGCCGGGAGGTACATGTCCATCGAGAGCGGCGGGAGCGCGGTGAGCCCGCCGAGGACGAGGACGAACAGCAGCCCGACGCGGCGCGCGGCGGCGACCGGGAGGCCGGGGGCCGCCGGGGGGCCGGCGGCCCCCGGGGTTCGGGTGCCGGGGACCCCGGCCTCGGGGACCCTCGCCTCGGGAATCTGGGCCTCCGCCCCCGTACCCGCTCCGGATGCCACCGCCGCCGCGACCACCGCGCCGGGTATGTGGCTTTTACCGTCGTCCGAGCCGCGCTCCGGCTTCCCCATCGCATCTCTCCGTATCGTTGAATCCTGTCCCATGCTCTCAGCTCGCCGGACGGTCCGAGACCCTCGCGTCACACCGGTGTGAGCCCGGGGTCCCCGGCCTCGGTGACGAAGGACGCGGCCGTGGTGATCGGCGCGTCCGGGACGGTGACGGCGGCGACCGTCCTGAAGTCCGCGCGCGCCCGGCGCTCGGAGAGGGTGACGGTGGTGTAGCCCCGGCGGCCGTTGAAGAACCGCAGGTGCGGGTTGGCGCGGGTGAGGTCCTCGTGGTTGCCGGGCCGGTCGGACCCGTTCCCGCCGCTGCTCACCGAGGTGGTGGCGATCTCGGTGCCGAGGGTGCGGGAGCGGGGGTCGTCCCAGTCGGCCTTGAGGTCGAAGCCGTACGCGGCGTGCACATCGCCCGTGAGGATCATCAGATTCCCGATCCCGGCGGTCCGCGCCCCGTCGAGCAGCCGCCGCCGGGCGGCCGGACAGCCGTCCCAGGAGTCCATGTCCACCCGGTGCCCCGCGCCGGGCACGTCCCGCCGCCGGGCGAAGGTCACCTGCTGCGCCAGGAGGTTCCAGGTCGCGCCGGAGTCCTGCCAGCCGTCCAGCAGCCAGCGCTCCTGCGCCGCGCCCGTCATCGTCCGCGCCGGGTCGTCCAGCTCGGGCCCCGGCGGGTGCCAGCCGTCCCCGTAGAGCTGGTCGGAGCGGTACTGCCGGGTGTCGAGCACATCGAACTGCGCGAGCCGCCCGAAGTGCAGCCGCCGGTAGAGCCGCATGTCCGGGCCCTTCGGCCGCTGCGGCAGCCGCAGCGGCTGGTTCTCCCAGTACGCCCGGTACGCGGCGGCCCGCCGCAGCAGGAACTCCTCGGGGGGCACCCCCTCGGCCTCCGCCCGCCCGGCGGCGTAGTTGTTCTCGGTCTCGTGGTCGTCCCAGGTGAGGACGAAGGGGTGCGCGGCGTGCGCCGCCTGGAGATCGGGGTCGGAGCGGTAGAGGCCGTAGCGGAGCCGGTACTCCCCCAGGGTGCGGGTCTCCCGGTTGAAGTGGGCGGGGAGGGTGCGGTCGGTGTACTTGCGCGCGCCGCCCGCCGCGTTCACCCCGTACTCGTAGAGGTAGTCGCCGAGGTGCACGACGAGGTCGAGATCCTCGTCGGCGAGATGCCGGTACGCGGTGAAGTAGCCCTCGTGGTACGCCTGGCAGGAGACGGCCGCGAGCTTCACCTCGGTGATCCGCGCCGTTCTGGCGGGGGCGGTACGGGTGCGTCCGGCCGGGCTGATCCAGTCGCCCGTCCGGAAGCGGTAGTGGTAGACGCGGTCGTTGTCGAGGCCCTTGACCTCCAGATGGACGCTGTGGTGCACCTCGGGGTGGGCGATGACCTTGCCGCGCTGGACGATCCGGCCGAAGCGGGCGTCGTGGGCGATCTCCCACTGGAGTGTGATCTTGCCCTTCGGCAGTCCGCCGCCGGGTTCGAGGGGGCGGGGCGCGAGCCGGGTCCAGAGCAGCACGGAGTCCGGCTTGGGGTCTCCGGACGCGACGCCGAGGGTGAAGGGGTTCGCCGCGAGGCGCTTGGCGTCGGCCTCGGCCGCGTGCGCGGAGCCGGGCAGCCCGATGCCGAAGGCGAGGGCCGCCGCCGCGCCGCCGACGAGCCTGCGGCGGGGGAGGTACGAAGCCGTCCGCTCCGCCCATCCTTCGGTGATGCGGCGGGCGGCGGCCCGGAGTTCGGGGGCGTGGGTGTGGGTGGGGGTGGGGGCGTGGGTGCGGGCCGCCTGGTTCATGGGCGTGCCCCGTGTGGCCGGGGGTCTACGCTGCGGCCCCATGAACGCTGAGACCGCTTCCTCGCACTCCCCGCGCTCCTCGAAGGTCGCTGTCGTGACCGGTGCGGGTTCGGGCATCGGCCGGAGCGTCGCCGTGACGCTCGCGGACGCGGGCTGGTCGGTGGCTGCGGCGGGCCGCAGAGCCGGGGCGCTGACGGAGACGGCGGCGCTGAGCACCGGAACGATCCTCGGTATCCCCACTGATGTGACGTCACCGACCGATGTGAACACGCTTTTTGCGACAGTATGCGAGCATTTCGAACGTGTCGACCTGTTGTTCAACAACGCGGGTGCGTTCGGGCCGAGCGGCGTCCCCTTCGAGGACATCCCCCACGACGAGTGGCGCGCGGTGGTCGACGTCAATCTGACGGGGGCCTTCCTCTGCGCGCAGTCCGCCTTCCGGGCGATGAAGGCCCAGTCCCCCCGGGGCGGTCGCATCATCAACAACGGCTCGATCTCCGCCCACGCGCCCCGCCCGCGCTCGGCCCCGTACACCGCGACCAAACACGCGATCACCGGTCTCACGAAGTCGCTGTCGCTGGACGGCCGGGAGTACGGGATCGCCTGCGGCCAGATCGACATCGGCAACGCGGCGACCGAGCTGACCCGGGGGATGCGTACGGGTGTTCCCCAGGCGAACGGAGAAGTGGCCGTGGAGCCGCTCATGGCGGTGGCGGACGTGGCACGGACGGTGCTGCACATGGCCGAGTTGCCGCTTGAGGCGAATGTGCAGTTCGTGACCGTGATGGCGACGGCCATGCCCTATGTCGGCCGGGGTTGAACAGGGGCCGAGGGGGTCCCTCGCCGGGTCTCGCATGGGACGCTGAACCCATGGATCACACCACCCTCGACCCGATCTGGGACGCCGTGGACCGGCTTCACACCTGGCTCGACGACAACAACAAAACCCGCCCGCGCGAGGAGGAGCTGCTGCTGCGCGTCCTCAAACTCTCCGAGGAGGTCGGCGAGGCCGCCCGGGCGGTGGTCGGGGCGACCGGCCAGAACCCCCGCAAGGGCGTCACGCACCGCTGGGAGGACGTCGAGTCCGAGCTGTCCGACGTCATCATCACGGCCATGGTCGCCCTCCGGACCCTGACGCCGAACGCGGCGGCGGTACTTGAGGGGCGGGTGGGCGCGGTGACCGCGAGGTCGCTGGGCTGAGCCTCTCGCGTACCGCGCTCACTGGCGCGTACCCCCACCGGCCGTGTGCGGCGGCCGGGGGGTCCGCCGACCGGAAGCGGCGGCGACGGCGGCGGCGACCGTCGCCCGAAGTGTGCCCGTAAGACAGCCCTCGCCGTCCTCGGCGTGCTCCCCCCGCAAGGGCGGCGGGGTCAGCAGATCGGTCCGGATCGTTTCAGGTCCAAGAGTGATCACATCGCCTCTCGCCGTGTCCACATCCGTCGCAAACCGTCGTCGTACCGGAGAGGTAACAGATCTTGGGGCCGCCGTCCCCGCCCCATCCGCCCCGGATAGATTCGCTGTCCCCCCACACCGTCCGTTCACCATCCACGATCCACCAAGGGGAATGGCGCATGAGCCAGCAGTACCCCGGGCAGCAGCCCTATCCCAACCACCCCGGCTACGGACCGCCTCCCCCGCCCCCGAAGAAGAAGCTCTCCACCGGCGCCACCGTCGCCATCGTGCTCGGCAGCGTCGTCGGCTTCTTCCTCATTCTCGGCATCATCGGCGCAGCCCTCAGCGACGGCGAACCCACCGACGAGAAGCCCGACACCGCCAAGGCCCCCTCCGCCCCGCCCGCCGCCGAGAAGGCGGAGAAGGCGGAGAAGGCGGAAGAGCCCGGGAAGCCCGCGTCCGCCGAACAGTCGTACGGCGACGGCGACTATCTCGTCGGCGAGGACATCCCGGCCGGCACCTACACCACCCCGGGCGCGAAGAAGGGCCCCTTCGAGTTCTGCACCATCACCACCAAACCGTCCGAGGGCGAGATGCCCCAGATCAAGAGCGCCAACGCGGACGAGCGGATCATCATCACCCTCACCAAGGCGGACGGGGTGCTCACGGTGCAGGGGTGCGAGCCCCTGACTCCGCGGAAGTAGCTCTCGCGGAGGGGGCGGGCCGCGTGAATCCGGCCTCCCGAGGAAGCTAGGACGGCAGCCTCGGCGGACCCGTTCATCCGGATCGGGAGTGCGGCCGGAAGTCACGCTTCAGCAGGTCGGTTCCAGCCATCATCGGACTTTCAGTCAACCTCGGAGGCATGAACTCCACTTCTCCCGGGGTGAGCGAGGCGGCATCGGCTCGCTCAGCCCCCAGGAGGATTTGTGTTCAACAAGCAGCAGCGCGCAGGGGTCTCGGCGCTCACCGTCGCGGTCTCGCTGGCGTTGGTCGCCGGAATGACAGGGGTGGGGACCGCCACCGCCACCGCTTCCTCGCCGCACGGCGGCAGCACCAGCAACAGCGGCAGCGGGGTGGCGGCGGAGTGGGTCACGCTGATCACCGGGGACCGGGTCAGGGTGGACGGGCAGGGGAAGGTCACCGGCTTCGACCACGCCGAGGGGCGGGAGGGCATAGCCGTACAGACGTACACCGAGCGTGGTCACACGTACGCGGTGCCTCATGACGCCCGTGAGCTGATAGCCGACGGCAGGCTGGACCAGCGGCTGTTCGACGTCACCGAGCTGAGCCGGGCGGAGAGCCGGAAGGCGTACCGCGACGGGCTGCGGCTGATCGTGGAGTACGGCGGGGCGGCTGCCGGGGCGGGGGCGCGCAAGGCGGTCCGGACGGCCGGGGAGACGGAGCTGAACCGGTCGCTGAAGGCGCTCAACGCGGATGCGGTGACCGCGACGCCGGAGCTGTGGGAGACGCTGACCAGGGGGACGAACAGCGGGGCTCGGGCGACCGCGGCCGGGATCAGCAGGATCTGGCTGGACGGGATCCGCAGGGCGACGCTGGAGAGGAGCACCGGGCAGATCGGCGCGCCCAAGGCGTGGGAGTCCGGCTACGAGGGCAAGGGGGTGAAGATCGCCGTACTCGACACGGGGGTCGACGCCGAGCACCCCGACCTGAAGGGCCGGGTCGTCGCGGCCCAGGACTTCAGCGGGTCCCCGGACGCCACCGACCGCAACGGCCACGGAACCCATGTGGCTTCCACCGCCGCCGGCAGCGGGGCCCGGTCGAAGGGAACCCACCGAGGGGTCGCGCCCCAGGCCGAGATCCTCAACGGCAAGGTGCTGGACGACGACGGCTTCGGCAGCGACTCCGGCACCCTCGCCGCCATGGAGTGGGCGGTGGCCCAGGGCGCGGACATCGTCAACCTCAGCCTCGGCGGCCGGGACACCCCCGAGATCGACCCGCTGGAAGCCCACATCAACAAGGTGACGGCCGAGAGCGGCGTGCTCTTCGCCGTGGCCGCGGGCAACGGCGGACCGCAGACGGTCGGCTCGCCCGGCAGCGCCGACGGCGCGCTCACCGTCGGAGCCGTCGACCACGCCGACAAGCTCGCCGACTTCTCCAGCACCGGCCCCCGCCTCGGCGGCGGCCTCAAGCCCGACGTGGCCGCGCCCGGTGTGAACATCTCCGCCGCCGCGGCCTCCGGCACCGGAACCGGCACCACCCCGGGCTACACCTCGATGTCCGGTACGTCGATGGCCACCCCGCACGTCGCCGGCGCCGCCGCCCTCCTCAAGCAGCGGCACCCTCGGTGGAAGGCCAAGGAGCTGCGGAGCGCGCTCGTCTCCTCCGCGCAGGACACCGGGCACACCCCGTACGAGCAGGGCACCGGCCGGATCGTCGTCGACAAGGCGATGAACCAGACCGTGGTGGCCGAGGAGTCCTCGCTCGACCTCGGCAAGCAGGCGTGGCCGCACACCGACAACACCCCGGTCACCAAGAAGATCACCTACCGCAACAGCGGTACGGCGGACATCGACCTCGATCTGAGGATCGCCGCCCACGGCCCCGCCGGCAAGCCCGTCCCCGCCGGCTTCTTCGCCCTCGGCACGGACCGGGTCACCGTCCCGGCCGGCGGCACCGCCTCCGTCGACTTCACCGCCGACACCCGTATCGGCACCGACAACGGCCACTTCACGGCCACCGTCGTCGCGTCCTCCGGCGACGGCCAGACCGTCCGGTCCACCGCGGCCGTCGAGCGGGAGGTCGAGTCGTACGAGGTCACCTTCAAGCACCTCGGGCGGGACGGAAAGCCGAGCCGGAACTTCGAGTCGACGCTGTCCTCGCGGACCGACGGGGAATGGCACTTCGTCAATTCCGCGGACGGCGACGTCACGCTCCGGCTGCCCAAGGGCGAGTACGTGCTCGACGCACAGTCCCTGGTCGATCCGGACAACCCCGACCAGGGGCGCGACATGCTGATCCAGCCCCGGCTGACCGTCGACAAGACCCGGACGGTCACCCTCGACGCCCGCCACGCCAAGCCCGTGAAGATGACCGTGCCCGACAAGAAGGCCTCCTTCGTCGGCGGGTTCATGCAGTTCACCCGGTCCACGCCGGACGGCGGCAGCTTCAACGGGTTCTACGCCACCGAGGACTTCGCCCGGTTCCGCGTCGGGCATCTCGGCCCGCAGGTCACGGACGGATCCCTGAAGCAGGTGTGGGCGGGGAACTGGCACGGAAAGGGCGCCGCCACCGACACCGAGTACAACGCCGCCTCCGGCGGCCCGGTGAAGCGGATCGCCACCGGCTACACCCGCGCCTTCAAGGCCGAGGAATTCGCGGCGGTGAAGGTCGGCATCGGCTCCTCCGCCAAGGGCAAGCAGGCCGTCCTGGGCGCGAACCTGAACATGCCGCTCGGCGACTGGGGAGTCTCCGACCTGAGCCTCGCCCGCCCCCTGCCCGACACCCGCACCATGTACGTCACCACCGGCGACAAGGCCAAGTGGAGCTTCACCTTCCTCCAGCTCGCCGAGGGTGACCCGGAGAACGGCTACCGCGTCGACGCCGGCCTGGACTCCCGGCCCAAGACCTACCCCGCCGGCAAGACCCACAAGGAGACCTTCAACACCGCCGTCTTCAGCCCGGCACAGTCGTCCCTCGCGCGCCTCGACGACCGGATGATGGCCCAGGTCCCGCTGTTCTCCGACGGCCGGGGCCACACCGGCTCCTCCGCGACCACGTCCGAGAAGACCACCCTGCACCGCGACGGCAAGCAGATCGCCGAAAGCACCAAGGCCCTGACCCACGGCGAGCTGCTCCCCATCGGCAGCGAGCCCGGCCGGTTCAAGCTCACCACCTCCGTCACCCGCGCCGCCGCCACCGCCCGCGTGAGCACCCGTATCGACGCCGACTGGACCTTCCGCGCCGGCAAGGCCCCCGCGAACGACGTCGAGACCCTCCCGATCTCCACCGTCCGCTTCACCAACGCCAAGGTCTCCAACGACAGCACCGCCCCCGCCGGCGCGACCCAGACCATCCCCCTCCACCTCCACGGCACCGCCGCCAAGGCCAACAACGTCAAGTCCCTCACCGCCCACGCCTCCTACGACGGCGGCAAGACCTGGCGCAAGCTCACCATCACCAACAACAAGGCCACCGTGAAGAACCCCGCCAAGGGCAAGGCCATCACCCTCCGCGCCCAGGTGACCGACAAGCAGGGCGGCACCGCCAAGGTGACCGTCCACAACGCCTTCTTCGGCAAGTAGGCACCACAGCACCACAGCACCACCCGATCGCGTCAGTCACACCGACGCTACGACGGCGGCCCGGCGGAACACCTCACCACGAGGGTTCCGGCGGGCCGCCGTCCGCGTCACGGCCTCATGAGGGCCCGGGCCAGCTCCCAGGGGTCGTGCGCGCTGAAGACCGTGACCTCTTCCGCGTGGTCGCGGTCACGGTCACGGTCACGGTCGCCAAGGAGGTCACGCAGTCGGTCACGGGCGGCGACGCGGGCGACGGCATCGGTTTGCGCGCCCTGCTGGACCGGATCGAGGACGGGGTGCGACAGGGGCGGGGTGTGCTCCACCTCGCCGTGATGGAAGTACGCGTCGCCCGCGTGCAGCAGCCATCCCCGGCTCCCGTCGCTGTCGCTGTCGCGCACCGCCATGCCCGCGTGCACTCTCCTCGGGGTCCAGCGAGGGCCGCGCGTGGGTCACCCAGTCGGAACCCAGTGTCTCTTCGGGACGCTGTCGGTCGGCGGTGCCCAGACCGGTGTCGACAAGCATCAGCCCGTCCGAGGCTGTCTCGATGAGCAGGCAATGACATACGACAGCCAATTCGCGGTTCGTGACACCCGCCGCGAGTTGTTCGCCGAGCGGCGGAATCTCGCGGAGGGAGCCGCAGTTGATGTGATGAATGCCCCGGTGCCGGCGGCGGCCCGCTGGAGGACTGCCCGAAAAGCGCCCTCGTCCCGCCCGTCCAGGAACCGCGCTGCCCCGTCGACATCACCCTGGCCGCGCTGGGAGGCCGGTGGACCCCGCTGGTACTGCGGGAATTCCTGCGGCGCGGTCGGACCACCTACTCCGACCTGTCCGCCGCCCTGCCGACCCTCTCGGACAAAGTCCTCTCCGATCGGCTGACCCGGCTGACCAGCGCGGGCGTAATCGAGCGCCACCGCACCCCCGGCTGGCCCCCGCGAGTTCGCTACACCCTGACCTCTCAGGGCAGGGCACTGGAGCCAGTGGTGCGCAGCATGTGGGAATGGGGCGCAGCCCGGCGGGAGGATCTCAACGAATCGGCGGACCCTCTGGAGAGTCTCTGACACTCAGTGATCGTCGTCGGCGGCACCGGTTCGTCTCTGCGGTAACCGGCCACCTGAGTCTTCACGCTTCACCCTGAGGTCGTGGAAACGACTCCGCCCCATGGGGGATGAGCCCGGTCCGCGAGGGTGATCCCTCGGCGCGGTCGCCGGGCCAGGCTGAAGTCATGTCCCCGAAGATCCTTCACACTCCCCCGCCCGTCGACGACACCGAACGCCCGGTCCCCCGCTGGGCGATGCGCCTCGCCCACGCCCGCTCCCATGGCTTCTGCTGCCGTCGTGCCTGTGGCGGCTGCCCTTCGCCTTCCACTTCGAGATGGGCCAGGTCCAGGGACTCGGCATGCCGCCGTACTGGATCAGCGTTCCGTACGTTCTCGGGCTCAGCGTGCTCTCCGAAGCGATCGCGCTCCTCGCCATCGGACTGGTACGGGGCTGGGGCGAGGTGGCACCCGCCTGGATCCCGGTCATCGGCGGCAGGCGCATACGGCCGATGGCGGCCGTCGCCCCCGCCGTCATCGGCGGCCTGGCCCTCACCGCGATGTTCACCGGCATCCCCATCGGCGACGGCCAAAGGTTCACCCCGTACGGTGTCATCGATACCGTCCACTACACCAGCGAGGCCTGGCAGGCCCTCGCGACGGTGTGCATCGCCCCCACCGCCCTGTGGGGGCCCGTCATCATCGCCCTGGCCGTCGCCTACTACCGCCGCCGTCGGGCAGAGCCCCGAACGGGCGAGTGAGGTGAGTGGGGCGCATGGGCGCTTCCGCCGACGCGCCGTCCGGCTCCATGAGGGCGTCGTGCATCCCGGTCCAGATCCATTCGGCCTGGTTGTCGTCGGCCTCGGAGAGCGCGAGGGCGATGAGCCTTGTGGCGGCAGGTGTCCCCACGCGGGCCAGGGCTTCCGCCGTCCGGCGGGTCACCGCTGTGTCCTCGGAGTCCAGTAGCAGCCTCGCCAAGGCTTCCGCAGCCTCAGGGGCGTCGGCGAAGGAAGCGAGGTCGCGTCCGGCGCGAGCGCGTACCGGCCATGAGGGAGACGAGGCCTCGGCCAAGGCCGTCTCGAAACCACTCGTCATCTCCGACACGGTCACACGCTCTCATGGCCGATGAAGCGGGCCAAGCCGAGCCACCGGGTGCCATGATCACTCGGCGGCCTCGGGCCGCGCCCGCGACGGCGTAACCAAGCGAAGGGACCTGGCATGCGCAAACTCGTCCACTACATCGGCACCACTCTCGACGGCTTCATCGCAGGCCCGGACGGCGGGGACCCCACCGGTCCGAACGGCTTCTGGCCCATAGCCGAGGACTACGTCCAGCACCTCGTGACGGAGTACCCGGAAACCCTGCCCGTCCAGGCCCGGCAGGCCCTGTCCGTCACGGCCGGGGGCACCCACTTCGACACCGTGCTCGAAGGGCGGCGCAGCTACGAGATCGGCCTCGCCGCCGGCATCACCGACGCCTACCCCCACCTCCGCCACCTGGTCTTCTCCCGCACCCTGACCGAGAGCCCGAACCCGGCCGTCGAACTCGTCGCCGACGACCCGGTGGCCACCGTTCGCCGGCTCAAGCACCAGGACGGCAAAGACATCTGGCTGCTCGGCGGCGCCGGGCTCGCGGGCTCCCTGTACTCCGAGATCGACACCCTGATCCTCAAAGTCGGCCCTCTGACCATCGGCAACGGCATCCCGCTGTTCTCCCGCGAAGCCACCTTCGACCCGCGCACCTGGACACTCGCGGACCACACCGTCCTCAAGAGCGGAGCGGTGTTCCTCACCTACACACGCGTCAGCAACTGAAGTGAGTACCTCGGCCGCGCTTCCGTCGACGCGCGACCGAGGACCCGCGGAAGCCACGTACGCCCTGCTTACCCGTGGGCGGCGTCGCGGTGGTCGCAGGAGGACGGGCAGGAGGAACGGGCCTCGACACGGACGTCGTCGATCACCGGGCCGTTGGCCGCGGTGGGGCCCGTGGTGCTGACGAAGGCGACGGTTGTCGTGGAGGCGTTGGCCACGAAGACGAACTGGCGCGTGACGTACCCCATGGCCGCGTAGGTCTTGCCGGTGACGTCGAAGGAGAAGTTCTGCAACTCCTGGCCGTCGATGAGGACCTGGCCCGTCTTCACGGCGGGGGCGGTGTCGGTGGGGTTGCCGGCGAGCGCGTAAGTGACGGTGTACGCGGTGCCGGGGGTGGTGGTGAAGGTCTGGCTCACCGCGCTCGTGCCGTTGAGGTCGACGGACTGGTCGCCCTCGGCCGCCTGCCAGGTCCCGGCACCGATCAGGTCGACCGCTCCGAGGGTCACGGACCACGGTCCGATGTCCTCTCCCGGGAAGTACGGGGTGAAGAGGTTGGCGGGGGCCCTGGGGTATTCGAAACTGCCGTCGTGGAACCGGCTGACGGGCGGCACCGACGCCACCGCCGACGCCGCACTGGAGCTGACGCCCGCACCGGCCAACAGCAGGGCGGCCACGGCCGTGGCGGCGGAAACACGTAACGAGAACATGAGGGCTCTCCCTGAGACGCGAACGTGAACGTGGACGTGAACGGGATCTTTGATCGTGATTCGTCAGGCTACGGCGGCCCGGCCCTTCGGGTGGAGACGCTGTGAGCCGCCCCGAGCGGCGCTTATGAGCGCTGAGCAGCGCTCGGTTCAGCCCCGCGCCCCCTTCAACCGCCCCCGGAACGGCGCGACACACCACCGTGGAACGTCTGCCCCGACGAGTCGGAACAGTTGGAGCTGATCGACGGCAGTGCGCTCAGTAGGCTGAGGCATCGATCGAAGGAGCACCGCGCATGAGTTTCCGCCTCAAGGCGATCACCCGTGAGGAGCATCTGGCCTTCATCACGGCCAGGCCCTCGGCCAGTCATATGCAGCTTCCTTCCTGGGGGGATGTGAAGCCGGACTGGCGGGCGGAGAGTCTGGGCTGGTTTGACGGCGGTGGCCGTCTTGTCGGCGTGGGGCTGGTGCTGCTCCGGCCGCTGCCGAAGATCAAGCGGTACCTCGCCTATCTGCCCGAGGGGCCGGTCATCGACTGGGAAGCGCCGGATCTTGAGCGCTGGCTGAAGCCGATGCTCGCGTATCTGAAAGCGCAGGGCGCTTTCTCGGTGAAGATGGGCCCGCCGGTCGTCGCCCGCCGCTGGAGCGCGGAGGCGGTCAAGGCCGCGATCGCGGATCCGCAGGCCAGACAGCTGCGTGACGCCAGGGCCACCACGCACGAGCCGGGGGCGTTCGATGTCGCGGACCGGCTTCGGCGGATGGGCTGGCAGCAGACCGAACCCGGCGGCGAGGACGGCTTCGCCGCCGGTCAGCCGCGCTATGTGTTTCAAGTTCCGTTCGCCGGACGCTCGCTGGAGGACATTCAGCGCGGGCTCAACCAGCAGTGGCGTCGCAACATCAAGAAGGCCGAGAAGGCGGGCGTCAAGGTCGTCCTCGGGAGCCATGACGATCTGCCCGCCTTCTACGCCCTCTACGTGGAGACCGCCGAACGCGACCGGTTCATCCCACGCCCGCTGGCCTACTTCCAGCGCATGTGGGCCGCGCTGACGGCCGAGGACCCCAACCGTATGCGCCTCTACCTCGCCCACCACGAGGGCGAGGTCCTCGCGGCGGCCACGATGCTGACCGTCGGCGAGCACGTCTGGTACTCCTACGGTGCCTCCACCAGCCGAAAGCGCGAGGTCCAGCCGAACAACGCGATCCAGTGGCGGATGATGTCCGACGCCCATGAACTCGGCGCGGGCATCTACGACTTCCGGGGCATCACCGACACTCTGGAGGAGAGCAACCACCTGCTGGGCCTGCTCCGGTTCAAGGTCGGCACCGGCGGTCAGGCCGTGGAGTACCTGGGCGAGTGGGACTTCCCGCTCAACAAGCTGCTGCACAAGGCCCTCGACCTGTACATGTCCCGCCGCTGACTCACCTCATGGGCCGTCAGGCCAGAACCTCGACATAGCCGTCGGCTCCGTGCACGCGGATCCGCTGCCCGTCCCGGATCAGCCGGGTGGCGCGGTCCACGCCCACGACGGCCGGCAGGCCGTACTCCCGGGCGATGACCGCGCCGTGGGTCATCAGGCCGCCGACCTCTGTCACCAGGCCCGCGATCCCGACGAACAGCGGGGACCAGCTGGGGTCGGTGAAGGTCGTGACCAGGATGTCGCCCGCTTCGAGGTCGGCATCCGCGATGTCGAGGACGACCCGCGCCCTCCCCTCGACGGTCCCGGCGGAAACCGGCAGGCCGACGAGGGCACCGGCCGGTACGTCCTCGCGGCGGTACGCCCCGGTGACGGCCTCGCCGTCCGAGGTGAGCACGCGGGGCGGGGTGAGCGCGGCGTACGACCGGAACTCGTCCTTGCGCTGCCGGACGAGTCCGTCGTCCACGCGCTGTGAGCGCACGGCCTCGTGGAATTCCGGGAAGGTGAGGAAGAAGACGTCCTCCCGCTCGGCCAGTACGCCGGCTCGCACCAGGCGCTCGGCCTCGGCGAGCAGGGCCCGCCGGTAGACGAGGTAGCGGCTGACGATGCCGTACTTCGGGTACTCCCGGTAGCCGATGAAGGTCCGCACCCGGTCGATCATCCGCTTGGTCTCGTCGGCCTTCCGGTCCCCGTCCGGCAGGGCCCGCAGACGGGACAGCACGTCGGACTCCTTCTCCAGCGCCTTCTGCCGCCCTTGCTCGAAGCGCCGGCCTGCGGCACCCGGTCCAAAGTTCCTGACGTTGTCGAGGATCGCCGGGACGAGTGCGGCGGGCCGCTCGCCCCAGCGCGGCCGGGTGATGTCGATCTCGCCGACGCAGCGCATGCCGTACCGGTCGAGGTAGCCCTCCAGGGCCTCGCGCGCCTCGGCTCCGCCGGGCAGCTTCACCAGCCCGTCGAGCCCGTCGCGGAAGTCCTCGTCCCCGACGCCCCGCAGGAATTCCACCACCTCCGGGTACGGGCGGATCGCGTCGGCGACGTCGAGCAGCTCCAGTCCCATCTCGGAGGTGATGTTGCCGGGGGCGGACAGGGTGAGCGTGTCGGCCGCGTTCTTCTCGCCCAGCCATTCCCCCAGCCGGTCGTTGAGCCACCAGGTGGCTTCCATCCCCGCCATGATCGCCTGAAGGCTCAGCGGATCGGCGAGCACTCGTTTGTGCTCCTCGAAGGCCTCCAGCAGGAAGTCGAACAGCGCCGGTCCGGTCTTCGTCCGGATATCGCGCTCCAGCGCCGCGACGGAGGCCCGGCTGCGCTCGACCAGCCCGGTGACGACCGCCGGGTCCGTCGCGACCGGGGCACCCACTGCGGCCAGCGGCCCGCTTGGTTCCGGGGCCGCTTCCGCTTCCGGTTCCGATTCCGGTTCCGGGAGCAGGGGGACGAAGTCGTCGCGGTCGAGGACGGTCTCCAGCGCGTCCCTGGCCAGCGGGTCGTCCCTGCCGATGAGACCCAGAAGACCCGCCCGGCCCGCGGGCGAGGTCAGATGCCCGGTGACGTCGACGAACAGCCGCCCGCCGGCCTCCCGCATCGGTGCCATGGCCGTCAGCTGCCACACGGACAGGCCCAGGGGCTTCATGGGGTCGGTCATCATCTGCTGATGGCCGACGGAGACGTAGACACGGTTCTCCCGGTCGCCCGTCTCCGCGACGGGCACGGGGAACAGAGTGGTGATCGGCCGGCTCTGAACGATCCGGAAACCGTCCTCCACCAGACACCATTCGATGTCCTGCGGTCGGCCGAAGCGCGCCTCGATCCGCCGCCCGAGCCCTACCAGCCGTACAACCTGCTCATCGGTCAGCGCCGGCTGCCGCTGCCGCCGCGATTCGACCGCCACCTCCCGGGTGCCGCCGGTCGGCACGGCGAGGACGGCCCGCTGCTTGGCCGCGACGGTCCTGGCCACGACCTCGTCGTCCCGCACCGCGAAGACATCCGGGTTCACCAGACCGGAGACCAGCGCCTCACCGAGGCCGAAGCCCGCGTCCACGGTCGCGACCTTCCGGTTGCCCGTGACCGGGTCGGCCGTGAACAGGATCCCGGACGCGTCCGGGAACACCATCCGCTGCACGACCACCGCCATCTGGACCGTACGGTCGTCGATACCGTTCCGCCGCCGGTAGACCACCGCCCGCTCGGTGAACAGCGAGGCCCAGCAACGGCTGATGTCCCGGAGCACCGACGCCGGCCCCACCACGTTCAGATACGTGTCCTGCTGCCCGGCGAAGGACGCCGTCGGCAGATCCTCCGCCGTCGCGCTGGACCGTACGGCATAGGCCGCGTCCCTGTCCCCGTACCGGGAGAGCGCCCCGACCACCGCCTCCACCAGACCGTCCGGGACCACCGCCCCCTCCACCGCCCCGCGGACCTCCGCGCTGAGCGTACGAATCGCCTCCCGGTCATCCGGGTCCACCCGCGCCAACCGGTCGAGCCGGTCCCCGATCCCCGGGATATCCGCCATCACCCGCCGAAAGGCATCCGTCGTCACACAGAAACCCTCCGGCACACGAACCCCGTCGATCCGCGCCAGCCCACCCAACTGCGCACCCTTGCCACCGACGACCGCTGTCCGCGTCTCATCGACCTCTTCAAGATCCAGCACATACGTCTCAGCCATCGCGACCGGCGTCTCCCACTCCGTCGAACCACCTGCTGGTGGCGTCGGTGGACGATTTTCCGCCCAGACCGGGGCCTTGTGGCAAGCCCCCCAGTGCGCTATAAGTTGAGAACGGCAAGGAGAGGTCTGTCCATCTCCTTGCCTTTGTTTTTTGGGTCGGGGCAGTAGGGCTTGCGGCCCGGCCGTTCGAGCCGCGGTCAGTCGTCCAGCCGCGCGAGAGCCTGGGCGATCAGCGCTCTCGCCTGCTGCCCGTACACGGCGGACCGCTTCAGCAGGTCGAACGCCTTGGCGTAGAGCGCGATCTCCCTGGGCTGGGTAACGGAGAACTCCGCCGAGTAGGTCTCCACAAGGACGAGCTTGCTGTCGAACATGGAGAAGGAGTTGCCCGGCCAGATGTGCATCGGCGCGCCGGCGGGGAGGATCCCGAGGCTCATGTGGGGAAGGGACATGACAGCGAGGAGGCGGTCGAGCTGGCCTCGCATCACGTCCGGTCCGCCGAAGTTGGTGGAGAGGGCCTGTTCGGCGAGGAGGACGTTGAAGATCCTGTCTCCCTTGTAGAGGTATCGCTGGCGTTCCATCCGCTTGGCCACGGCGGCGTCGACGTCGTCGGGGATCTCGTAGTAGTCGACGACCTGGCGGAAGGTCTCTGCCGCGTACTCGGCCGTCTGGAGAGTGCCCCAGACCACGGTGGGATGCCAGATCCGGAAGACCTTGGTCCTCGCGTAGACCGGGAGTGCCTTGCGCTGCCGGGGCTCCGCCCCTGCCTGGAGCTGACGGCGCCACTCCAGCCGCAGTTCCTCGATGTGCCGGACGGTGGCGATCAGGTCGTCGGCCTGGTCCTGGGTATGGGTCAGCTCGCACCAGACGCGGATGTCGTCCTCGCCGGCGTTCTGCCGCCCGTTCTCGATCCGGGAGACCTTCGACTCCTGCCACCCGGTCGCGGCGGCGAATGCCCGACCGCTGGAGTACCCCGCGTCCTTGCGGAATCCCCGCAGTCGGGCACCCAGTGCTTCTCGCTGTGCCTGTGCTTCGGTGCTCACTGATGGATCAAGGCTTGTACTCGGGGTGGGGGACGGCGATGGACCAGAGCCGGTCCCGTACGCGGACGCACTCCGCCACGGTCCCGGGGTCCGTCACCAGCTCGGAGCCCAGGACCCGGCCCTCCGCGTCGAAGTACCCCACGGCGAGGAGCCGGTCGTCGAACAGCCACCAGTCGTTGCCCGCCACGGGGAAGGCGATGCCTTCGGGGAGACGATGCCGGGGCAGCCATCGGATGTCCTCGCCGGCCTCCGTGTTGAGGCGCGTCAGGGAGTGTTCCCACTCAACGTACTGGGAGTGCGGCTCCGTGACGACGCGGACGCGGCGCACGGTCTTGCCCTCCCCCGGGACCCGCTTCATGAGTGTCATCCACGGGTCCAGCCACGCGTAGTCGTCGGGCTCTCCCCGCTGCCAGCGGGCATACGGTGTGTCCTCGACGGGGGAGCCGTAGTCGTCTCTCAGCTCCAGATGGAACGCGTCCCGCGCGAAGCTGCCGAACAGTTCGTCACGCTGGGCGCTGGTGATCAGCTCCACCGCTCTCCTCCAGTAGGGCTGTGATCGAGGACGTTCGCAGTTCTTGATCTCGCCGGCTGGCAGGCCGTCCTTGGTCAGGTGCTCGAACAGCTCGGTCGGGACCTCTACGACCGTGTGGCCGTCCGGCACGTCGAGCCGCATGAGCAGGTCAGCCGCGAGGACCTTCCAGCCCTGCACGACGTAACTGTCCCGGTCGCTGGCGTACAGGGTGGGGCTGTCTCCCGGGGTGGAGTTCTTCCCAAGGAACCGTAGCTTCATGGCGGTTCTCCCGTCCGCGTCCTTGCTCAGGTTTGCGCGATGTCCTCGATGGTCGGCGAGTCGTTCGAGCCCGTCAATCGTGTTGCCGCAAACTCGCGCAATCTTTTTGAGAGTTGATGGGCGCTCGCCCTAACGTCATTCGGGAGCCCACGCCAAGAGCGAGGCGCACCACGACCTGGAGGTGCCCCGAATGGATACCGCAGTAGTAGCGTTACGCGATCCGAAGGAACTGCTGGGCGAGGAAATCTGGGACCGGGAGGCCAAGCTCCTGACCCGCGACTACCTCATGGACAGCGTGATGGCGGGCCGGCTCCTCGGCCAAGCCGTCGCGTACCTGATCACCGCCATGGAGACCATGGGCGAGGATCTGGAACTCGGCTGCGGCGAACTCGTCGACGTGGCCGTGCACACCCTCATCCTCGACACGGCGAACTACGCCGCGTTCTGCGAGAAGTACAACAACGGGCAGTTCCTCCATCACATCCCCGAGATCGACCGCAAGGCCGACGGCACCGTCATGCGGACCGCGGCCGTCGTCGAGCAGCACGGGTTCGAGGTGGACTGGCCGCTGTGGGAGCGCGACTCGTCGAAGTGCTCCCCCTGCGCCCAGGGCACGAGCTGCCACTGACCGGCAGGGACACAAAGCCGGGGTCGCCCATAGGGGGTGGCCCCGGCCGTCACGTTCAGCGCTGTCGTCGGAGCCGGACGGACGGATCCTCAACACCCACTCCAACGAGGAACATCGCCACATGAGCGTTGAGAATTACTGGGATCGCTACGCGACCGGAGCCGTGACGAAGATCGGCTCGGTACAGGATTCCGTCGACAAGGGGTTCGGCTGGACGCAGTACGACCACCACGGCCCCGCCGAAGAACTGCTCCACCAGCCCCAGAGCGCCCTGGAACTGGGCTGCGGCAGCGGAAACGAGGTCGCCCACCTCGCCCGCAAGGGCATCGCCACCACAGGCATCGACCTC
This sequence comes from Streptomyces amakusaensis, assembly GCF_039532665.1. Taxonomy (NCBI): domain Bacteria; kingdom Bacillati; phylum Actinomycetota; class Actinomycetes; order Kitasatosporales; family Streptomycetaceae; genus Streptomyces; species Streptomyces amakusaensis. The sequence goes on from NZ_BAAASB010000013.1 coordinate 63,829, forward strand.
TCCCCCGTACAGATCCGGTACGCCAAGAAACGCTGGGGCGACATCGAGGGAGCCCGCTTCCACCTCCGCGAGGCCGTCGACTTCCTGACCACCACCGAGGAGACGTACGACGCCGTCTACTCGGTCTGGGGCGCCTTCTGGTTCACCGACCCCCGTCGCCTCCTGCCCGCCATCCACAAGCGCCTCAACCCCGGCGGCGTCCTGGTCTTCTCCCAGGCACCGGCCGTCGAGGGCTGCTACGGCGCACAGGGCATGTACGGCAACGGCTTCACGGGGAAGGTCCTGCCGGTCCAGCGGTGGGCCTACTCCGAGGAGATGTGGCACGGCATCCTGATGAACTACGGCTTCCTGGAAACCGAAGCGCGCGTCCTGGAAGCCCCTGACCCCGAGAACCTGGGCACGCTAATCGTCCAGGCCCGGATCCGGTAGCCGGCACAGCATCCCCTGTCGGCCACCCGCACCAGGTGGCCGACAGGGACCCGGTACCCGCGCTCCAGGATGTCCAGCGGGGGAAGTCCCCCCGCGATCTTCACCGTCTCCACGCTGACGTGAAGATCCGCAGGATCAGGCAGGCGATGCAACACAGTTCGTCCAAGCAGTCGTTCGGGTCGTCGACGATGCCGCTGGCCTTGTCGAGGCAACTCGACTGAACATTTCCGAGAACGAGACAGTGGTGGGGTCCCTCGCCATAGGGTGCAGTTCTCCCTGCCGAGCGACAGGGAGAACTGCCGCCAAGGACGCTGAGCCGGAGGTACAGAGGAATGTCGAGTTCTCCGACGTTCAAAGAGCTGTTCCGCGACTGCCAGAGGACGGCGATCCATCTGGAAGCACGCGATGCCTACAGCAAAACGGACTCGGCCTTCGTCGACTGGAAGGCCGGAGAGTCCATCGATCCCGCCGAACGCTGGGGTGGCTGGCTCTCCATCGTTTCGGAAGCGGTCTCGCGGGGTGTCGAAGTACGTCGGGCGCGCATCGTGTCGACACCGGTCAGCGAGTACATCCGCTTTGAGCACGAGGTCACTCAGGGCCTCAACATCAAAGCGGGCGAGCAGGTGCGATGGCTCCCCCGGCGGAGGGCTTCGGACCTGCTCCTTCCGGGCAGCGACTTCTGGGTGTTCGACTCCCGGCTGCTGTATCTGAACCACTTCGATGGAGAGGGCGAGGCCACAGAGCCGGAGATCACTGACAACCCGGAGTTGGCCAAGCTGTGCGGATCGGCCTTCGAGGCCGTCTGGGAGCGGGCGACACCGCACGCCGAGTTCACCCTCTGAACCTCACCTGCTGCTCTGCTAGGTCGAGAGGTCGACCGCTGGGGCTTCGGATCCCTTTGATTCGCAGGCTACTGAGGGCGCATCGGCCGAGGTCACCCAAGGTAGGGAGTCGGCCGGTTCTCCAAGAAGTGTGTCAACCGCAGCCGCTGGGTGTGGTGCATGGGTAGCGCGGCCAACTCGCCGGGGTCCACGAACCGAAGTTCTGTGCTCTCGTCAGAGATAGCCGGCGTCCCGCCGATGACCTGCGCCCGGAAGCACACGTTGAACTGTCGCCGTACCTCTCCGTCGCTGTACGCGATGATGTGGCGCGGGTCGGTGTAGGTACCGACAAGGCCCGTAATCTCTACATCCAGCCCGGTCTCTTCTCGGACCTCCCGGACAGCCGCTCCCGGCAGCGACTCGCCCATGTCCATTCCCCCGCCCGGCAGCGCCCACAGGTCGTTGTCCCGGCGACGCTGGAGGAGGATGCGGTCCCGGTCATCGGTGACGACGGCGGACGCCGCGACAACCATGCTGTTGGGCTTGGGGGCGTTCGGGTCGTCGTAATACTCGGTCCGTGCCATGGATTCAGCCTTCCATCGGCCCCGCGCAGGCGGGGACAATCCCCCAGCCCTAGAGGCTGCGGCATCACGTCAGGCTGTCTGGTTATCAGGACGGCGAGGAGCCCGGCGGAAGCAACGCAGCGCGAATCGGCCGTTCTGGGATGGCATCCGCCTGTGCCCTTGACCAGAGCCAGGCGCGCAGGGAAAGTCGCACGCAACAATGCGCAACCGACTCTACGTGGGAGGGCACCATGAACCTCACCTTCGTTGGGATCGATCCGGAGACGACTGGTGGCGGCTCCGCGACCGTGTGGGTTGAAGAAGAGACGGCTGATCTGGTCCTTCAGGGCAAGGAGGCCAACGGGCTTCTGAAGGAGATGATCGGGGAGGCCGAGTGGGTGCCAGGCCATGATCGGGGTATCCCCGACCACGAGACCGTAATCCGTATTCCGGCCCGCATGGTGCCGATTTCGAGGAAGGCGTGTGATGTCGCAGAACGGCGTTCCGGACTTCGCTGAACTACTGCGATCGGCACGGCACACCGCCGTGCACCTGGAGCTGCGGGACATTTACGACGTCGGTGACGAGACCAACAGCTTTGACCGGTTCCTGCGGACCGGGGCGGTCGACCTCGACCCTGAGTCGGCGCAGTGGCAGGGGTGGACTCCGCTGGTGCGCGAGGCAATCAGCCGGGGTGTCGTCATGCGCCGCGCCCGGATCGTCTCCACACCGGTCACGGACTACATCCGGTACGAACACGCCATGACACCGGTCAACGTCGCGATCGGTGAGCAGGTCCGCTGGCTCCCGCGCGACCGGGCCTCGGACATCGCACTGCCCGGCAACGACCTGTGGCTGATCGACGACCGCCTCGTTCTCTTCCACTTCTTCACCGGGGTCGGCGACTGGGCCGGGCACGAGTTCACAGAAGACCCTGACGTGGTGAAACTCTGTACCTCGGCATTCGAAACCGTGTGGGAGCGAGCCACTCCCCACGACGATTTCACCGTCTGACCCCTCACCTGCTGCTCCATGCCTTCGTCCCCGTCCTCAAGCGCTCAGGCCGCCCGCGAAGCTCTCGCCGTGCGTCTGACGCACCTTCGCAAGGATGCCGGCCTCACAGGGAAGGATCTTTCCGCCCGATGCGGCTGGCATCCGGCGAAGACGACCCGTGTCCAGAAGGGCGAGGTGGCCCCCACTGACGCTGACATTCGCGCGTGGTGTGTCGCCTGCGGTGCAGCTGATCAGACGGAAGATCTGATCGCCACCGCGCGGGCGGTCGACTCCATGTACATGGAGTGGCGTCGCCTGCACCGCAACGGGATGCGCAAGGTCCAAGAAGACTTCTACACACTGCACGAGAACGCCCAGACGTGCCGTGTGTACACCTCGAACGGCATTCCTGGTTTCTTCCAGACACCCGGATACGCGACGGCGCTCATGCGCAGCATCACGGACTTCCAAGGCACCCCCGACGACGTGACCGAAGCGGTCGCCGCGCGGGTGGCTCGCAGTCGATTCCTGTATCAGGGTGGGCATCGCTTCGTGGTGCTGGTCGAAGAGTGGGTACTGCGGACCCGAATCGGCGATACCCGGGTGATGTCCGACCAGCTCTCGCACCTTCTTTCAGTGATGCCGCTGGCCAGCGTTTCGCTGGGGGTGATCCCCTTCACTGCGCAGCGTGCCATCTGGCCACTGGAGGGCTTCTACCTGTTCGACAACCGGCACGTGGTGGTCGAGACGCTGACGGCCGAGATCAATGTGAAGCAGCCGCGCGAGATCGCCGACTATACGAAGGCGTTCCGGGGGTTGGGCGAGATGGCTGTATACGGTTCGAAGGCCCGGAAGTTGATCGAGTCTGCGATCGACGCTCTCTGAGTTGGCGCGCAATTCTCCGCAACTTCGTTGCCTTCCCTCCTGCCGCATCGGCAAGGTTGTCGCACTGCCCAAGCGCTGCACGATGGGTGCTGATCCCCACCCATCGGCCCGGGCATTGGACGAAAAAACTCTCAGCCCTGCCCTCTGACGGGCCTGTTTCCCATCCCCGGAAGGAACCGTCATCTCGGTGATCGCTGCCAGAGCCGTCGCCATCGTGGATCCGACCGCTCTTCGCGCCGCATGAGGTGATCTCAGACTTCTCGTCGGCCCTCCAGCGGAGGCCTGCGAGGGGGAACCCGCCCCGGCATCAGCTCGGGAAAGCACGCCAGGGCGGGCTGTAGGTGCACAACGGCCCGGAGACGGACTCCGGGTCGCCGTACCCAGAGGAGGGTACCGCCTTGTCTCTGAAAGAAGCACTCGCCCGCGAGGCCACCATACGCGGTGGCGACGACGACAACACCGATATCGAGGACGGCGACGGCCAGGGCGGAAGCGGTTCGCCCGGCCACTGATCACCGGCCACTCCAGGAAAGGGGCCCCGGTCGAGGATCGGGGTCCCGCCGGCCGCCATGTCGAAGCGCACGAACCGGAATTCAGACTCAGGCCCGATATTCTCCCTCTCTGAGGTCTCTGCCATGCATCTCTTGGTCGTCGACTGGGACTACTTCTTCCCCACCCCCGCGGCAGGCGGGCCACAAGGACCGCACGACGATCTTTTCAAGTGGGCAGTCGCTGAAGACGAGTTCCACACGGAAACCATCTGGGAGGCGCGGCACCGCGACTTCACAGCAGCCGGTGTCGAGCTGCCGCAGGTGACGGGCTGGCGGGGTTTCTGGCGCAGGTTCCGCTTCTCTGCCGGAACCGTGCTCGTCTATGCCGACAGCAACGCGTGGGCGGGACTGCTCTGGCCCTCGGACCTCGGCCGAGCCGAGGAGCACTGGGATTCGGTGCACCTGTACGACGCGCACCATGATGCCGGGTACCGGCAGAACCACCGGAGCTTCGAGCAGTGGAGAACGTCGGGCGACGGCATCCGGTGCGAGTCCTGGATGCTCGCGCACCACTGGGCCGGGGCTTCCCTCCACGTCCGCTTCCCGCCTTGGCGGCAGTCGCTCGACCGCCCTCGGGAGGAACCACTCGTACCCGTCGACATGACGATCGACGACGGGCAACCACCTACCGCTGCCTTCGATCTGGTCTTCGTCTGCCGGTCCGGCGCTTGGGTGCCGCCGTGGTGCGACGGGGCGTTCACCGAGTTCCTTCACAGCGCCCCGCTACCGAAGACCGTGTTCGGACGGAACCGTTGGGTGCATCCCCGTCCGGACCCGGCCCGGATGGCAAAGGTAAAGCGGGGGCTGTACGCGAAGGTCGAGGAGATGAATCGCGCCGGAGTGGGGGAGGCTCCGGGTGGGGGCAGGGAGTGAAGGAGGGGCCTGGGCAGGGGGCGCGGGTGGTGGTTCTCGTGGTGCTTGGATGTTGGCTTGAGGCGCGGATGCAACTGAATGAAATGGGCCTTGATCGCTGACAGAAGGCCAGGTCAGGAAGTGTCGGCCCCGCGCGTGCGGGGGTGTTCCGGTGATCATGCACCCGAGGCGCTGGGCCTGGTTGTCGGCCCCGCGCGTGCGGGGGTGTTCCGCCCAGGTCGTCATCGCGCTCCTCGCGCACCTCGTCGGCCCCGCGTGTGCGGGGATGTCCCCAGACCTTGTAGGGAGTTTCCCGTGAACCGGATCATCACCGCTGCCGCTGTGTTGCTGGCGCTCGTCACCTTCCCTCTGTCGGCCGATGCGGCCGAGCATGTCTCGGCAAGGCAGGGGAGCGTGTGGTGCGAAGCCTGCTTCCCCTCATAAATCCAAGGGGGAGGCAGGCAAGGGGCGGTCCGTCATCCTGGCGAAGGTCACTGCCGTCTGCGTCGGCACCAAGGCGGTCACTCTCCTGTGAAACTCGGCAAGAAGTACGTGGGGCGGACCCATGACATCAGGTGCCAGGGAGGTAGTTTTCGCGTGATGTTCCGCGTCTCGGGAAAGGTGAACGGGAAGATGCGCTACGGAAACTGGGGTGCCGGGGACCCGAAGAAGAACCCCTGTGGCTGAGCTGGAAGCCCATCCGGTCCGGACGATCTTCCGGAAGGCAGCCACCGACTACCAAGCGCCCCTGCTCGAATCGGAGGGGTTCAGCGTTCTTCTCGCCACAGGGGACGGGAACACCGACCTCACCGCAGCGATCCTCCCCGAGCCGACGACACGGCTGTGGGTCGGCGGCTACCCGTGGTCGGACTACGACTGGGGGCCCGGGGAGTGGGGCGACGGTGACGTGGGCGAGCTGGACGACCTGTCCGCCGCTGTCTCGGCCGTCCAGAGCGGCGACGGCGAGCTGTACTTCCGCTCCCGCGACGGCGAGTTGGAATACGTCGGGGGCCGGCTCGGGGACCACACCATCAACCCGCCGTTCGACGACGCTGTCGCCCTGCGTCGCACTCTGGCTCCTTGGGCCAGCCCTCCGGGGTAACCCCCCTCTCTCTTGCCAGGGGAGGTTGAAGGGCGCGGCAGAGGGAGGTCCGAGCTGGACGGGCGGCTCTGGGCGCGAGGCAACTAAATGAAATGGGCCTTGATAGCTGACAAAAGGCCAGGACAGGAAGGGTCGGCCCCGCGCGTGCGGGGGTGTCCCTGGTGCGACGCTCTGGACGCCGCTGCCCCCGCCGTTGGCCCCGCGCGTGCGGGGCACCCCCTCACCTCCCCGTCAAAATCCCCAGCGCCGTCCGCAAAATCAGCTCGTCCGTCGCCTGCGACGGACTCCCCCCCACCCCCGACCGCAGCAGCGAGCTGCCCTCGATCAGCGCGATAAAGGTCTCCGCCCGAGCCCGAACCTCCTCGGCCGGAACATCCGGCGCATGGGCACCGATCCGAGCCGCCACCAAGTCCGCGTACTGGACGTAGAAAGCGCGAACCGCCGTCGCCACCGACTCGTCGCGAGCGGCCAGAGCCCAGAGCTCGACGAACACCCGGACCAGCTCGGCGTCGGTCTGCTGAGCGAGAAGAACCGTGACGAGGTCGTCCAAAGGCGCGTCCGGAGACGAGGGAACAGCAGCGGCCACCTCGTCCAAGGAGCGCTGGAGGATCCGGGCGAGAAGCTCGGACACCAGGGCGTCGCGGGTCGAGAAGTAGTACTGAAGATGACCTAGACGGACGCCCGCCGTGTCGGCGACCGCGCGGAGGGAGAGGGCCGAGTGGCCGCCAGCGATCAGAGTCGTCTCGGCGGCGTCCAGGAGGGCGGCGCGGCGGGCCGTGCCCTTGGCGGTGGTCACGCCGCCGCCCGGGAAGGGGCGTCGGCGAGGGAGACGGAGACGCCTACGTCGGAGAGGGCACCCAGCACAGTCCCCGGGAGCGGGTGGGACTCCGGGAAGGCAACGCCCGCGCGGGCCGCAGGAGCGCCGTCTTCGCCGAGCACTCGGCGCAGACCGAGCAGCCCGCCCATGGCGGTCATGTGGGCCTGGCCGAGCGGGTCGGTCACGGTCGCGGTGAGAGAACCGGCAGGGCCGTGGGCCTCGATGCGGAGGATGGCGGTGCCGCCTTGGCCCGGGGAGTAGAGGAGGCGGTGGCGGAGGGGGCGCCAGCGGGGGGAGCGGGTGTGGCGGAAGAAGCCGGATTTGGCGAGGGTGAGGAGGGTGGTGGTGGAGGTGGGGCTGCTGAAGCCGAGGCGGGTGGAGACGGTGTGGGGGTTGAGGGTGAGGGGGAGGGTGAATTGTTCGGGGGTGTCGATGCGGGCGACTTTGGTGCGGTGGGGGCCGATGGGGAGGGTGCGGGGGGAGGTGAGGGGGGTGACGACGGTGGGGTGGCCGGATTGGAGGATTTCGAAGTCGACGCCGAGGCGGTCCATGAATTCGACGGAGTCGACGCCGGCGCGGTCGGAGAGGTCGTAGCGGATGGCGGTGTCGAGGGTGTCGAGGCCGCCGAGGCGGTCGGCGAGGGCGGCGGCGACCAGGGGGACGACGCCGCCCATCCAGCCGGAGGAGAGGAGGACGGGGGCGGAGGGGGAGGCCAGGGAGGTGAGGGTGATGGCGCGCTGCATGCGGGCCGTCCAGCGGGTGACGTCGACGTAGGGGATGCCGCCGGCGAGGGCGGCGCGGAGGACCCGGTCGTCCGGGTCGTTCACCAGGCTGACCACCGCGCGTACGGAGGCGTGGAAGGGCTCCGGCGACGCCAGGTCCCACCGCGTGGCCTCGGCAGAACCCTCGGTCGAGATCTCGGCGCACAGGTCCGCCGCCTTCTCCGGTGAGCGCCCCGCCAGCAGCAGCGGCCATCGGCCCCCCACCGCCCGCGCCAGTTCGGCGCCCACCGTCCCGTATCCGCCTACGAGCAGAACCGGCCCTTCAGGGACGTGTACCAGCTGATCCGTGTCCATGAGAGCCACTATAGGTCACTCGACCTAAAAGCGTTATCGGGTCCTGAAGCGGCGGAAGAGGTTCCGGGCGACGTACACCCCGGGGCCGCCGAAGCCGACGATGTCGACGCGTCCGTCGCCGGTGATGTCGGCGAGGAAGCGGGGGTGGCGGTCGACCCGCCAGCTGCCCGCGTGGTCGTTGTATCCGAAGCCGCGGGACACCAGCTGGGCCCGGTCGAAGCGGCCGTCGCCGCGGCTGTGGGAGACCCAGACGCCGTCGTCGCCGAAGCCGACGAGGTCCGGGTTGCCGTCGCCGGTGACGTCGGCGAGGAGGCGGAGGTGTTTGGCGCTCCGCCACCCCTGGAGGTGTCCGAAGTCGTTCAGGACGAGCTTCGAGGGCTCGAAGGTGCCGTCGCCGCGCCCGCGTGCGACGACCACGCCCTGCGGGCCGAAGCCGAGGAGGTCCGGGGCTCCGCCGCCGGTGGTCCTGACCAGGAAGCGGGGGTGTTCCTCGACCGAACTCCACCCCTGGTCGACGCCGAAGTCGTCGAGGACGTACAGCGGATCGGCGAATCCCCCTTCCTCGTCCTGGAGGGAGACCCAGACGCCGTCGTCGTGGCAGCCGACCACGTCAAGCCTGCCGTCACCCGTGGTGTCCGCCAGGAAACGAGGATGCTTGTCGGCCAGCCACCCGCCCGCCTTCTCGCCGTGCCCGAAGGCCCGGAGGACGGGCTCGTCGGCGACCGGTGCAAACTTCCCCTCCTCGTCCTGGAGGGAGACCCAGAGACCGTCGTCGTGGCAGCCGACCACGTCAAGCCTGCCGTCACCCGTGGTGTCCGCCAGGAAACGAGGATGCTTGTCGGCCAGCCACCCGCCGGCCCCCTCGCCGTGCCCGAAGGCCTTGAGGACCGGCTCGCCGCCCGCGGCCTCGAATGTCCCGCCTTCGTCCTGGGGGGTCACGCGGACGCCGTCGGCGGCGAGTACGACGATGTCGGCCCTGCCGTCGCCCGTCGTGTCGGCGAAGGTCCACAGGTCCGAGGGGCTCGGGGTGGGCAGGGGTGCGTGCAGGACTCGTTCGTCGCCGTCGTCGAAGGTGGCGTCGCCCCGGCTGGACGACGTCACGGCCCCCTTCTCGGGGTCGAGTCCCACGATGTCCTCCCGCCCCGCTCCCGTGGTGTCGGCGAGGAATCGTGTGCCGGCCTCGGCCGCCCACCAGCCCGGTTGGCCGTCGTGGGAGCGGAGAGGACGGCCGGCCGCGCCGCTCTCCCAGCCGCCGGCGGTCTCGTCGCTCCCGAACCGCTCAAGGACCAGCAGCAGGTCGCTGAAGGAGGGCGTCGCGCCGGGCGCGGGGCGCAGGGCGGTCGAGCGGGTCAGCCGCCAGGACAGGCGGCCGTTCCAGTGGGTCAGCGGCGTCCAGCTGAGCACGGGGTCGCTGGTGCGTTCGGGCTCGGCCGGGACGAACCGCCAGCGCTGGCTCTCGGCGTTGTCGTCGTGCTCGCGCAGAACGACCCGGATGCCCTCCCCGGGGGAGGACTCGGCAAGGTCAAGGTCGAGGTCAAGGTCGAGGACGGTGTGGTCGGTCGCGCCCTCGATGAAGTAGAGCCCGGCCTCGCCCTCGACGGGGACGATGTTCCACTGCTGGCTCTTCTTGCCCTCAGCGGCGTCCGACTGGCGGACGCCCTGGTCGGGGGCGGCGGGGCTGTCGAGCGCCTTGCCGCTGACCGCGTTGCGGATCACGTACGCGTGACTGTCCTGCGCCTGCCCGCCCGGCGCGCCTTTCGCGGGCGGTACGGGCACGAGCCGCCACCGCTCCGGGCTCGGGCCGTCGTCGCCGAAGTCGCGGACGACGAGCGCCCCGTCCGGGCTCGGCACGGCCTTGCCGCCGAGGGGTTTCCCCGTGGCGGCGTTGACGATCTCCAGCTTCAGTTCTTCCGTGGGCACGGGCATCGTGGTGCCTCTTCCAAGCGGCGCGGGCCTTGGCCCGGGAGGGTCGGAGGGATTGCACGGCAGCGGTGACGGATCACGTGAAGACGTGGTGGTACGGGACGTCCCACTCGCCGGGCAGCCTCGGGTAGAACGTGTTGATGACCGTCCCGGTGAAGTCCCCGCCCCAGTTGTAGGTGAGGCGCGCCTCGCTGTCGGCCGTCACCGCGTGGTCCTTGAACCCGAGGATGGTGTCGGGGTGGGTGATCGGTACGAAGGTGATCCCGCCCCACGGCGTCACGGTGACGACCCAGAGCTGGGTGTCCTCGGGCGCGCCGTTCTTCCCGCGCCACTTGTCGCCGACCTTGCCGGGGAGGCCGACCTGGAGGGTGTCGGCCGAGCTCTTGGGGGCGTCCTGGTTGGCGGTGATGCGCCTGCGCCGGGGCTTCGGCGCGCCGTCGTCGCCGCGCCCGGTGACGGCTTCGCCCGCGACGACGTCGGCGGGCTTGGGTGACACCTGGCCCGCCGCGCTCTCGATGAAGTAGAGGGTGCGCTGCCCGAAGAAGCCGCCGGGGGTGATGTGCCAGAGGTGGCCCTGCGCCTCCTTGGTGTCCGGGTCGAGCGCGGTGGCCAGCTTGACGCCCTTGTCGTGGCTCTCCTCCTTCAGCTCGGCGGGTCGCAGATAGCCGCCGTTGAAGGCGTGGACGAGCATGACCGGGCGGTTTTCGAGCAGTGCCGCCACGATCGCGTTGTCGTAGCTGTTCACCGCCACCGGGCCACCGACCACCAAATTCGACATCGCCGTGCGCTCTTGGGTGTACATAGCGGAAACCTCACCTGTCCTGAATGTGGAATTGCCGTCGACTCAATCGCTCAAACACCAAACGCCCAAGCACCCAATCGCCTTCCCTTCCTATCGGTCCGGAGATCGGGAGCAGCGGTTCAACTTACCTCTGCCTTCAGCGAGTTGGGATCACCCACCGAGGCTTTATCACTCGATTGAGCGGCATGCACGGAGGCGTCTTCCCGGGCAATGGCACCCGTGATAACTTCGATTTTCGGAACATGCGCATATGTCTGTTTTCACTTCACCGAGCGCGATTCGGCCGGATCAGTCGAGGACGAGAAATGCCTTCCAACGCGTACAACCTGGAACGTGCCAAGCGCCAGCCGCTGACAAAGAAGAATCTGCGGGAACTGAATATCGAGCAGACCTGGCAGTCCGTCCTGGACCACCCCAGCCTGGTCTACGTCGACGACTACGGCAGGCGGCACAGGCCCGTCGGGTTCTCCGTGAACAAGTCGAGCTTCGGGATCTTCCCCGGGACCGCTCACAAGCTGGGCTGGCTCGCCTATATGAACCTCGGGGAGCCGCTGATCGAGGAGCGGCGCAACATCGACCAGCCGCCGCCCGACACGTTCTCCTCGCGCACATACGCCAATCGCAGCCAGACGTCCACGATGAACTTCACCGATTCGGTCGAGTTCACCGTGTCGAACCAGGTGACGTGGTCGCTCCAGGGGGATGCCCGGCTCACCTTCGGCGGCAGCGTCGGCGCGGAACTCCAGCTGCAACTGCAGAGCCAGCTCCAGCTCGCCCTTCAGGCGGAACTCGGGGCACAGCTCGGGGCTCAGGCCGGGGCGCAGGTCGGGACACAGCTCCAGAACGACCTGAACAACAAGAACACGGTCACCGTGACCAATAAGAACAGCAAGGACAACATCGGGGTCGACACCGCCAACGCGACCGAGACGGGCGCGAAGAACTCGATGACGAACTCGGCGGGGGCCTCGGTAGGGGCCTCGGCCGGCACCTCGGCGAAGACGTCCGTGACGGGCTCGGTGGGGTTCACGACCCAGGGCAGTGCCGCCGGGAAGGCCGAGCTGAACGCCCAGCTGATGCAGAGCATCACGGCTTCCGTCGGCGGTTCCCTGACCACCGGCTGGGCTTCGAAGTCGGAGATCTCGGGCGCGGTCCCGCCGGGTTCCCGGGTGGAGACCATCGTGACGCAGCGGCGCACTCGCAAGCAGTACTCCTACGAGATCCCGGTGACCTTCTCCGGGCTGCTGGCGGTGCAGTACGACGTGCCGGTGGCGGTGCTCTCTCCCCCGCAGTCCGGGGTCCACCCCGGCCTCGACCGGCTGGTGGCCCGTGAGATCGGCGGCATCGGCCTGGCGGGCGGCGGCTTCCGCATGAAGGGGCTGGCCGAGGTCGTCTCGGCCCTGGAGGTCCACCACACGATGTTCGACGGCGAGGGCCTGACCGGCAGCGACCGGGCGCTGCACAAGAGGCCGTAACAGCCTCAGCCGCAGCCGCCGCAGCAGCTCCAGAAGCCTTGACCGGGCGGGCAGCACCGCCATGACACGACCAGGAGTGACGACCATGGTGTTCAACAACATCTTCGACTTCGCGGGCAAGGGCGCGGGACTCTTCTCGGTGACGACCGACGGTGCCAAGCCGCAGCCGGGGGCTGGTGTCGACTTCGAGGACTCCGAGGACGACACGTACGACGACAAGACCACGAGCCTGTTCAACAGCGGGATCCACGGGGCTTCCTCCCGGGCGAAGGTCGTACGGGAGGAGTCGCCCGAGGCGCGCGCCATCCTGGGCTTCCTCGGCTCCTTCATCCAGACCACTCAGGCGTCGGCCGGTGCGCAGGCCCAGTACGCCGGCGATCCCGGCTCGGTGTCGGGGGTGGCGTCCGCCGGCATGCGGGAGTCGAGTCCGACGGTGACGGAGCACAGCGGCCTCCAGAAGGACGAGGATCTGGAGAACATGCCGAGGAAGAGCGATTTCGCCCAGCCCCCCACGGCTCAGCCCCCGCAGTCTCCCGAGGCTCCGGAGGCTCCGACGCCCAAGCCCCCCTCGGCTCCGAAGGCTTCCAAGCCCGCCGCCGAGGACCCGCCCTCCACTTCCCAGTAACGGAGTCCGGAGGGAGTTCCGAGCGAGTTCCGCGGGGCCAGGGGCGAGGGCGCCCCTGGCCCCGCGGGCGTCACAGCGGGAGCAGCTGCCACTGCCGTTCGCGGTGGTCGCCCTCCGCCCCGTGCTGCTTGATGGGCGTACGGGCGTTGGTGTCGACGCGCAGCAGCAGACCACTGTTGCGGTTCGCGATCTCGTACACCCTCGGGGTGTCGGTCTGGGGGCCGACGGGGATCAGCCGCCACTGCTGGTGGTGGGCGTCGCCGCCCTCGTAGGCGCGTTGTGCGACCAGCGCCCCGGCCGTCTCCTGCGCTTCGACGACCTCCAGGACCTTGCCGCTGCGCATGTTCTCGATCGTGTAGAGGACTTCGCCGTTGTCCTGGCCCGCCGCGACCAGCCGCCAGCGCTGGTGGTCCCGGGGGGCGGGGAGGGCCTGGTGGATCTCGGCCCCGTCCTTGGTGGACTCGCGCAGGACTCCCATCCGCAGCTTGCTCCGGACATTGGCCCAGGAGACCACCGCGCCCGAGTCGGGCAGTCCGGCCAGCTTCGGCGAGGCGATCTTCCGGATGCGGTGGTTGAGGTGGTCGGCGATGTAGAGGGTGTCGACGCAGTCCACCGCGAGCCCCGTCGGGTTGTTGACCTGGGCCGAGGCCGCGGGGCCGTCGTCACCGCCGAAGCCTCCGGCCCCGGTCCCCGCGACCGTACTGATCACACCGTCCGCCGCGACCTTCCGGACCCGATGGTTGCGGTAGTCGGCGATGTAGAGGGCACCGGCGCTGTCCACCATCACCCCCATCGGAAAGTGGAGCTGGGCCGAGGCGGCGGGGCCGCCGTCGCCGCCGAAGCCTCCGACCCCGGTCCCCGCGACCGTACTGATCACACCGTCCGCCGCGACCTTCCGGACCCGGTGATTGTCGGTGTCCGCGATGTAGAGGTTGCCCGCGCCGTCCACCGCCACTCCGTACGGGCGGTTCAGCTGAGCCGCGACCGCCGGCCCGCCGTCACCCCTGGACCCCCCGGCCCCGCTCCCCGCGACCGTACTGATCACACCGTCCGCCGCGACCTTCCGGACCCGATGGTTGCCGTAGTCCGCGATGTAGAGGGCACCCGCGCCGTCCACCGCGACCCCGTGCGGGCGGTTCAGCTGAGCCGCGACCGCCGGCCCGCCGTCACCCCTGGCCCCCCCGGCCCCACTCCCCGCGACCGTACTGATCACACCGTCCGCCGCGACCTTCCGGACCCGGTGGTTCTCGGTATCGGCGATGTAGAGGTTGCCCGCGCCGTCCACCGCCACCTCGCGCGGACCGTACAGCTGGGCCGAGGCGGCGGGGCCGCCGTCTCCCCGAGAGCCTGCGGACGTGATCCCGGCGACGGTGGTGATCCTCCCGTCGGTCGTGATCTTCCGGACCCGGTGGTTGCTGTGGTCGGAGAAGTAGAGGGTGCCGGTGCTGTCCACCGCGATGCCGTACGGACGGTTCAGCAGCGCCGAGACGGCGGGCTCGCTGTCGCCCTTGAACCCTGCGGTCCCGGTACCCGCCACCGTGCTGATCGGAGGAGCGGAGTCCTCGCCGCCCTTGGCTGCCGTACGAGCAGTGCTCATCGTCATCCCTTCACCGTTCAACCGGCCACCCTGCACGGGTGGTTATTGATTGATTCCAGAAAGTCACATGAGCGTCGGGGTTGGCAAGATCACTTACGGGTGATCCTCGCGCGGCACGTTGACGCGACCTGCCGACGCGCGACAGGCGGCCCCCGCCCGAAGGCGGGGGCCGCACGTGTCACGCGGAGGGAAGGCTTAGAAGACGCTCAGGCCGTGGATGCCGAGCGGGCGGGTGACCGGCTCGTAGAAGGTGATGCCGCCGGAGGTGCAGTTGCCGCTGCCGCCGGAGAGGAGGCCGTGGGCGGTGTTGCCGCTGAAGAGGGGGCCGCCGGAGTCGCCGGGCTGGCCGCAGACGTTGGTCTGGATGGTGCCGTAGACGACCTGGCCGCCGCCGTAGTTGACGGTGGCGTTGAGGGCGGTGACGTTACCGGTGCGCCAGCCGGTGGTGGAGCCGCTGCGCTCGACGCGCTGGCCGACACTCGGGGTGTTGGCGTTGATGATGTCGCGGTAGGTGCCGTTGTGGAGGTAGACACGGCCGTCGGCGTTGGCGTTGTTGGCGTGGCGGATGACGCCGTAGTCGTACGTGGGGAACTGGCCGGCGGCCACGTTGCCCAGGGTGCCGCCGCTGAAGGTCCAGGAGGGGCGGCCGTTGGTGCAGTGGCCGGCGGTGAGGGCGTAGTAGACGCCGCCGCCGACGACGTTGAAGCCGAGGGAACAGCGCGCACCGGTGCCGTAGATGGCCTCGCCACCGGCGATGAGACGGTTGAACTTGCCGGGGGTGTGCTTGATCTGAAGGGCCCCGGCCTGGTCGCCGGCCGTCTTCTTGATCTTGGCTATCTCGGCGGCGGAGACGGTGCTGTCGACGGTGACGACGACCTTGCCCGTGGCCTTGTCGGTGTACCAGGAGGTACCGCCGATGTCGGCCTTGAGGACGCCGTCGCTCGCCTTCGCGAGCTGCGCGGCGCTGGGGGTGGCGGTCGCGTGGGAATCGGCCACGGCGGTGGGGGCGGCGAGGGCGGCGGCGGTGACCAGGCTGGCGGCGACCGCGAGCAGTCGCGCACCTCTGGTGAACTTCTTGACCTTCACGAATCCTCCAGAATCCGGGGCCCGTTCGGGTGTCCGGGCCCACTGCGGCGCAGACGACAGTCCCCCGACCATGCGGCAGTCATGGGCCTGTCAAACGGCGTGGTACGGATCCTGGGTGCCCCACGCCGTCGCGACAAGCTCGCCTTTTGGCCGCACTACGCGCGTTGTGGTGGGGAAGTGCACACGGTGGCGAAATCGGGCCCCCGGCTTTCCGCCGTGAATCCAGTGGTATGAACAACTGGCGCAAGGGCGACACCCAGCCACCGAATGGACTTTCGTCGGATTCCGGCAAATGTGTGTGCGCAGGTAAGTACCGAGTGATACGTGAAGATCCCGTGCAGAGGTTTCCCTTGGGGAACTCGGAGCGGATTGGCTGCTCATCGTCCTCTTGACACGAAGCGCGGGATCACCGGAATCAATGCCCCGCCATACGGTGTTCACTCGGGCGACGAAAGATCCACGCCATTCCGGAACGTGCCACGGGCACTGCCGGCCACTCCCCCGGCCCGGTTCCTGAGAGTCGGCTGTGAGGTGCCGGGGAGATTGGGCCGCCAAGAGGCACGCGTGGCCAAATGAGAGTACGGAAAGCGCTCACCGGAATCGGCCAACGTCCGCTGTATGGGCCGATTGTCCTCTTCGATCACCGGGGGCGCGTGTCTGGTTTATGCGCGGCGCACATGCTGGGGGCGCACAACCGGAACCTGATCCATGAGAACGGGCCACCTCGCCGTACGAAGGCGAGGTGGCCCGTGGGGTGAAGCGGTACGGCTGTTAAAGATCGCCGGACTTGAGAGAGGTGACGAAGCCCGCCCATGCGGAACCCTCGAAGACGAAGGCGGGGCCGTCAGGAGCCTTGGAGTCGCGGACAGCTATCGCGTTGGGGAACAGGGCCGCTTCGACGCACTCGCCGCCCTGATCATTGCTGTAGCTGGAAGTGAACCAATCGGCCCCCTCCAACTGCGCCACCTCCACGCACTGACCGCCCTGATCATTGCTGTAGCTGGAGGTGAACCAGCGGGCCTCGGCCAGCAGTTCATTGCTCATCTGCTCAGTACTCCTTTATCGCTTCTCGGATCATGCTCAAGGATTCCTGAGGTCCCAGAGCATCGGCTTGCAGGTCCGCGAACGCCTCGTCGTACCGTGCCACGTCCGTTGCGCTGCGGACCACCTGGGCGTCGACCAGTCCCTCCAGATAGACGATGGGCTTCATCGCCTCTCCCTCCCGGAAGCTCAGGAGAGTGAAGGCACCGTTCATGCTCCCGTGCGCACCACCCTTGAAAGGGATCACCTGGATCCGGACCGAGGGCAGCGAGGAGGCGACCTCCGCCATGTGCTCCAGTTGGGCCCGCATCACCGCTGGGCCACCCGTCTGGCGACGCAGTACCGCCTCGTTGATGACAGCGGTGAAGCGGAGAGGCATTTCCGCCCGGCGCAGGACTTCCTGGCGCGCCATCCGGACCAGCACTCGCTTCTCGGTCTCCGCGTCGTTCCCCTTGAACGCTCGCTGATGGAGCGTTCTGACGTACTCCTCCGTCTGGAGCAGGCCCGGGACGAACTCCGCCTCATACTTCTGCATCGAGGCCGCCGTCTCCTCCAGCCCCAGATACGCCTTGAACGTCGGGCTTATGGCCGGCCGGTACTCATCCGTCTGCCACCAGTCCTTCTTCGTCTTCGTCACCGCCGCGTACGCCGTCAGCAGCGCCCGCTTGTCCGCGTCCGCCCCGTACATGTCGCACAGCGCGATCACGTCCGCCGGCTCCACCGACGCGTTCTCCCCCGTCTCCAGCCGGGTCAGCTTCGACGGGCTCCAGAGCAGCCTTCTCACGACCTGGTTGGCCCTCAGCTCCGCCGCCAGGCGAAGTTGCCTTAACTCAGTACCCAAGTGCAGACGGCAGAGAGCCGGCGTGGCCGACTCAATGTTCGTGATCATCTGCTTCCTCCCCGCACGCGTTATCCAGTGTGTCGGCGATGGTTCCGCCAAGGCAAGAAACGTTCTGCGCCACAGCAGGAGCTTCTGCGCTGCTTCGAACATGCCACGAAAGAGAAGCAGTTCTCGCAGAACTTTGATTTCAGAAGCCCCTTGAGACGGCACCAACAGTAGCGCTCCCGGTGCCATCCTGGACGCGGATTCATCGCCCCGAAGTTCAACGAGGCACCCAGCAAAAGGATTCGCGATGCCCGGACCCTTCAACTCCCCCACCCACCGGCCAACTTCGGCCAACGGCAGCACCCCGCCGCCCGGTCTCGACCCCGACACCGCGCGCATTCAACGGATCAAGCTCTCTTTCCCGCCGGAAGCCGAGTGGGTCGTACGGATCCGCCATCTCTCCGGCGCAATTCTGTATCGCAATGGACTGACCGACCCCGACCTTCTGCACACCACCGAACTACTGGTGAGCGAGATCGTCACCAATGCCATTACCCACGGCGGCGGCGAAGAGGTCAGCTTCACCCTGGAATGCGACCCGCGCCGGGAGATCCGTATCGAAGTGGACGACCACGGGAGCGGCGTACCGAGGATCCGGCACCCCAGTCACGACGACGAAAGCGGACGCGGGATGCTGCTCGTCGACCTGCTGGCCCAAACTTGGGGAAGAAAGGGCTCTTGCACCTGGTGCACCGTGCCGACACAAGAAGTGGTGGCCTGACGGTTCGATCGAGAAATATCGAATCGTCGGACGATCCGGTCGGACGCAGCACGGAAGCAGGTGGCGTGTATGCCTGTCGCGGACAGCGACATCGTGAAGGCACTCACGAGTTATATGCATCAGCATCCGGCGGAGACAGGGGCATTGATGCCGCTGTACGACGCCATACGGGACCACTCCTCGCAAGGGGGGTGCCGCCATGAGAACCAGTGCCCGCTGGTGAAGGCGGCGGCGCTGGTGGTGGACGAGCAGGAGCGGGTGCTCGCCTTCAGCCATCGGACGTGGTGGGCGCTGGCGGAGGGGTCGCCCTTGCCCCACGACGAATCGATGGGGGCGGCGGCGCTGCGTGTGCTGGGCGAGTTCGCGGGCATGGAGGGCGTGTGGGCCGTGCCGGGGGCCGAGGACCCCATCGCGGTCGATGTGATCTGGGCGGCTCCGGAGGAGGGACACCGGCTGAGGTTCGGGTTCCGCTATCTGTTCCGGGCGCACTCGCGGGCGCTGCCCGCCCGGCTCGCGGCGAGCGGGCGGGCCAGATGGGTGCCGATAACGGAGATCGCGCCCCGGCTGGCGGAGCGGCTGACCGCCCGTATGGCGCTCCCCCTGTGAGTCCACGGGCCGAGCAGATCGCGTGCATCCTGTCCGTACTCGCCCTGACCGGCGCGCTGGCCTGGGCGGTGCTGGGCGGTGCGCGCTGAGCGGGCGGACATGGCTGTGGGTCTCTCCGGGCGGAGAGACCCACAGTGCCGTCAGACCTTCAGGCCTTCAGACCTTCGTACCGCCCGGAGTGATCTCCTCCGGGCCCGGGGCCAGCTCCTCGCCGCCCTCCTCCATGTGCAGCTCCGGGGGCTTGCGGGTGAAGAAGCGGGTGGAGACGGCGAGGAGGATCACGCCGACCGCCATCCAGAGGAGGCCGACGACGAAGGTGTCGCCGGTGAGGCTGGTCCAGAGCCAGACGGTGCTGGCGAAGCCCAGGCCGGGCAGCAGGCCGTTGATCAGGAGCGAGCGGGCTCCGAGACGGCTCTTGCGTCCTCGGCCGAAGAGGTAGTGCTTGATCACGCTCAGGTTGACCATGGAGAAGGCGGCCAGCGCACCGAAGTTGATCATTACGACGGCCTGGTCGAGCGTGAGGACGGTGGAGAGCAGGGCCACCGCCGAGACCGCGAGGAGCGCGCCGACCGGGGTGCCGAATCTCGGGTTCAGCCGGCCGAAGAGGCGGCGGGGCAGCAGCCCGTCCCGGCCCATCGAGAAGATGATCCGCGAGACGCTGGCCTGGGAGACCATCGCCGAGCCGAAGCAGCCGAGGACGTACACCGCGGTGAAGGCACCGCTCAGGGCGGAGCCTCCGACGGTCTCCATCAGCTCCGCGCCCGCCGAGTCCGGGTTGGTGAAGTCGTTGTCGGGGCGGACGAGCGAGCCGACCCAGGCGACCAGGATGAAGAGTCCGCCGCCGATCGCGGTGGTCAGGATGATGCCCAGCGGGATCGTGCGGCGCGGGTTGTGCGCCTCCTCGGCGAGCGTGGAGACCGCGTCGAAGCCGAGGAAGCTGAGCGCCAGGATCGCCGCGCCGCCCGCCAGCAGCGACCACTGGCCGGACTCGGGGACGAAGGACTGGAGCGCGTCGCCCGCCGAGACCTGGGACTCGATGCCGCCGAGGGTGACGAAGGTGATCAGGAGCAGCGCCGTGACGCCCATGACGATCGCGGTGATCCGGCTGACGAACTTGACCCCGAGGACGTTGAAGACCAGCACCACCAGGAGGACCAGGACGCTCCACACGCCTTGCGGCACCCCGGGGAACTGCGCGTGCAGATAGATGCCCGCCAGCAGGAAAGACACCATGGGGAGGAAGAGATAGTCGAGCATCAGGGTCCAGCCGGTCAGAAAACCGACATGGCCGCCGAACACCTTCTGTGAATACTTGTACGCGGAGCCGGCCGCCGGAAAGCTGCGGACCATCCGGCCGTAACTGTGTGCCGTCAGCATCATCACGCCGAGTGCGAGGACGTATGCCGCCGGGAGATGGCCGGCGGTCTCGTCGTTGACAATCCCGTAAGTGGTGAAGACCGCGACGGGCGACATGTACGTGAGGCCGAAGAGCACGATCGCGGGCAGCCGCAGCACTCGTGTCAGCTGGCGTGTCTGCTGGGGCGCTTTCTCTGTTTCGCTACTGGACACCGGCTTGATTCCTCTCCGCGCCCGTCGGTTCAACGGGAGTTCAATCGATGCCCGAAGAGTGGCAAAACCCGGCGGTGACCGACATACGTAATCTTACGGAGTTCGGAAAACTTCCCCGGTCGTTAGCGTGTTCCTCGTTCCCGCACGGAGAGAGGACCCCTTATGTGGCCAGCAGGCTATAGGGCGGCTTTGGCGCTGACGGTCGACTTCGACGCCGAGGAATTGTGGCTCGCCGAGGACCCCGCGAACGCCTCACGGCCGGGGGTTCTCTCCCAGGCCCGGTACGGGGCCGAGGTCGCGGTCCCGCAGCTGCTTGAGATGCTCGACCGGCTCGCGATACCGGCCACTTTCTTCGTGTGCGGCGGCGACGCCGAAAGATATCCCTCGATCATGGAATCCGTGGTCGAACGGGGGCATGAAATCGGCCACCACGGCTACTCCCACCGGTCTCCGCATCTCATGGAGCGGGACGAGGAGGCCGAGGAGCTGGCGCGCGGGCTGGCGGTGCTGAGGGAGTTCACGGACCGGGTGGAGGGGTATCGGTCGCCGTCCTGGGACATCAGCCCCCACACCCTGGATCTGCTGGTGGAGCACGGCTTCGGCTACGCGTCCAACATGATGGACGCGGTCCTCCCGTACCCGCATGCCCGGCACGACCTGGTGGAGATCCCCGTCCACTGGTCGCTGGACGACGCTCCGCACTTCTGGTTCGACGCGACGAGCTGGGACAAGACGATCCGGTCGGCGCGCGAGGTGGCCGAGCTGTGGGAGGAGGAGACCACCGCGATCCACGACGGCGGCGGGCTGGTGACGCTCACCGTCCATCCGCAGATCATCGGGCGGCCGGGGCGGCTGCGGATGCTGGAGAGGTTCCTCGCCGGGGTGCGGGAGCGGGATCAGATCTGGTTCGCGCGGTGTGACGAGGTGGCTGGGGCGACCCGTACGGCTACGGCTCCGGCTCTGGTTCCGGGGGTGCGGTCGTGAAGCGCCGTACCGCTGTGGTCACCGGGGCCGCGCGCGGGATCGGGCACGCGATCGCCCGGCGGCTGGTGCGGGAGGGGTGGAACGTCCTGCTCTCGGACATCGACCCCGCCGTGGTCGAGGCCGGCCGGGTGCTGGGCGACTCGGCCGCCGCCGTGATCGCCGATGTGTCCAAGCCGCGTGACGCGGCGCGTACGGCGGAGGCTGCCGTGGCGGCCTTCGGGGGCGTGGACGCGCTCGTCGCGAACGCCGCCGTGGGCGGGCCCGACACCCCTCTCCTGGACACCGACGACGACGCGATCCGCCGGGTCTTCGAGATCAACTTCTTCGGGGTACTGCACAGTGTGCAGGCGGTCCGGCCGCTGCTGGCCGAGTCCGCCGAGGGCGGCTCCGCCGGGCGCATCGTCGTCATCGGCTCCCTCTTCGCCCAGCAGCCCACGCCCGGCGCGGGCGCGTACAGCGCTTCCAAGGCCGCCGTGCACTCCCTGATGCGCACCCTGTCGCTGGAGCTGGCCCCGCACTGCACGGTCAACGCGGTCGCCCCCGGCTATGTCATGACCGACATGCACCGCGAGGAACTCGACGCGCGGGCCCGGCGGGCCGGGCGTTCCTTCGAGGACGAACGGGACAGACTGGCCGCCGAGGTGCCCCTCGGGCGGCACGGGACGGGCGCGGACGTCGCCGACGCCGTGCACCATCTGCTCTCCGGCGGCGACTACATCACCGGGCAGACTCTCAACGTCAACGGAGGAGTGTTCACCTCATGAACCGTGTTGTTTCGGGGCCGCGCAGGCTCGTCGTCACCGGGGCCGGGTCCGGCATCGGGCGCGCCACCGCCGCGCTGGCCACCGCGCGCGGGTGGACGGTCGCCGGGCTCGACCTCGCCGAGGCGGAAGGGCCCGTACCGTCCGTACCGCTCGTACCGTGCGACATCACGGACGAGGACTCCGTACGCGAAGCCTTCCGTCAGGTCGACTCCCTGTGGGACGGGCAGGCCCCGCACGCCCTGGTGCACTGCGCCGGCGTCTACCGCTTCAAGCCCGCCACGCTCACCTCCGCCGCCGACTGGGACGCGGTCGTGAACCTCAACGCCCGGGGATCGCTGCTGGTCGCCGCCGCTGCCGCCGAGCGGATGACCGCTTCGAGCGGCGAGGGCGGGAGTGTTGTTCTCCTGTCGTCGATCGCCGCCTCGCGCGGGGACGCGGGCGAGCCGAGCGCCGCGTACAGCGCCAGCAAGGGCGCGGTGGAGGCCCTGACGCGTCAACTGGCGGTCGAGTGGGGACCGTACAAGATCCGCTGCAACGCGGTCGCCCCCGGGGTGATCGACACCCCGATGACCACCGTCTCCCATAATCCGGAGGCTTTCGAGCAGGTGCTGCGGCGCATTCCGGCGGGGCGGCTGGGCACGGCGGAGGAGGTGGCGCGGGTCTGTCTCTTCCTCGCCTCCGAGGAGTCCGCCTATGTGAGCGGGACCGTCATCGCCGTCGACGGAGGACAGGGCGCGTCATGAGCGACATAGCGATCATCCGGGTGAAGGGCGGGGCGCGCGAGCGCGGGCTGGTGTACGGCCGCGCCGCCGGGGAGCGGGTGCGGCTCTCCCTGGAGAACTACGAGCGGGTGTACGCCACCTTCGCCGACCTGCGGTGGGACGCGGCGACCGCGCTCGCCGAGACGTACATCCCGGCGGTCGAGGCGTTCGACGCGAGCGCGCTGGAGGAGATGGAGGGGATCGCGCTGGGGGCGGGTGTCGCCTTCGAGGACATCCTCGCGCTCAATCTGCGCACCGAGATCCTCTTCTCCGGGAAGGCCCGGAAGCTCGCTTCGGGGGTGCGTCCACCCGGTGAGTGCACCTCCTTCTGCGATCTGCGCGGGCCCGAGCCCGTCGTGGGGCAGAACTGGGACTGGATCCCCTTCTCCCACCGGACCGTCGTCGTCCTCGAAGCCGTCCCCGAGACCGGGCCCCGCTGGGTCTCGGTGGTCGAGGCCGGACTGCTCGCCAAGTTCGGCATGAACTCGGCAGGGGTGACCGTGCTGACCAACGCGCTGGTCACCTCGCTGGACCGGGGCGCGCCGGGGATGCCGTACCACCTGCTGCTGCGGGCGCTTCTGTCGTCCGAGTCCCTGGACGCGGCCGTGGACACCCTGCGCTCCGCGCACCGGTCCTCGTCCGCGAACTACCTGGTCGTGGGCGGCGGGCGCGCCGTCGACGCCGAGGCGCGGCCCGGCGGGGCGGACGATCTGCACCTGCGGCGGGTGGAGCGGGGCGAGTTCCTCGTACACGCCAATCACTTCCTCGGCGGGGACTCCGACTTCGCCTCGCACGGGGTGGACCACGGGCCCCGCGTCATGCCCGACACCCTCTTCCGGCAGGAGCGCGCCACCACTCTGGCCGAGCTGATGCCGGTGCCTTCGGTCGCCGGGTGGCACGAGGTGCTGAGCGACCACGCCAACCACCCGGACTCGGTGTGCTGCCACCCCGATCCGGGCGAGGAGGAGCCGCTGTCGCGGGGGTCGACGGTGGCGAGCGCGGTGATCGAGCCGGGGCGGCGGCTGATGCATCTGGTGCTGGGGCATCCGTGTGCGGAGCCGAGGGTGACGTACGACTATGGGGAGTTCTTCGCCTGAGGGGTGGCGGCATGAAAGATCTGACTACTTAGCCCGATTGGGGATCGTTGGACCGTTTTGCCAGCGGGTGAGGCGCCTTCGCCCGGAGGGTCGTATTCCAGTGCCGGGCGTCTTCTGCCGATCCTGGAGGATTCATGCGACACCCTGTCTCCCTTCTGCGAACGCGGGCGCGGGCGCGAGCTCTGGCGCTGGCCGTTGGGCTCGCGCTGGCGGCGTCCACGCTGTTGCCCTCCGGCTCCGCCGGGGCTGCCGATCAGTACGAGTGGGCCGCGCTGGGCGACTCGTACACCGCGGGCATCTTCGTCGGCGATCCACGACCCGCATTCGGTGACGCGTCGCGGGACGGCTGCGACCGCACCACCAACGCCTACCCCGATGTCGTCGAGCGCGAGCTGGCCGAGTTCCCGCCGGGCAAGCCCGTCCGTCTGACCGACGTCAGCTGCGGCGCCGCCACCATCGCCCATATCGCCGACGACCAGCAGACCCCGCTCAGCCCCGTCCGGCCCCCCGCCGACGGCTGGCCGGCGGTGGACCCGCAGACCCGGCGGGCCGAGCTGGGCGACCAGACCGACATCGTGACCGTCGGCATCGGCGGCAACAGCCTGTCCTTCGGCGAAATCCTCCTGAAATGCCTCGAACAGGGCTCGACCGGCAAGTCCTGTCGCGAGCACTACACCAACCCGCCCGAGGGCGAGGAGACCATCCAGGACAAGCTGGCCCGCGTCCAGGACGAGTACATCGAGATGCTCGCCAAGGTGCACCAGGCCGCCCCCAACGCCAAGGTCATCACGGTCGGCTACCCCGCCGTCCTCCCGGAGACGGGCAGCGACTGCGATCGCCTCTCCCTCACCGAACTCGGCCCGATCACCCACGCCGATGTCGACTGGCTCCGTGAAAGCGTCCTCAAGCAGCTGAACAGCACGATCCAGCGGGTCACCAACTTCTTCGGCGACCGCTACACCGACGTCTACTCCTCCAGCATCGGCCACGACGCCTGCCGGCCCGCCGGCACCAAGTGGGTCGAGGGCCTCTGCGGCGACGCCGCCGACCACTGGCCCGCCAACCTCCCCGGCACCCTGCCGAGCTGCGCCACCATCGGCAAGCGCGCCACCGTGGTCCACCCGAACGCCGCAGGGCACGCCAACACCGCGGCACACGTCGAGCGGGTTATCCGCATCAGTCTGTTGGAACGCTGAACCGGTCGGGCGGTCGGGGGCGCTGCCATGGGGCGGGCAGTATGGTTGCCGTCTGCGACAGTGCCATCACAGGTTTGCGGGGGTCCGGTGCTGGAGATCGACAAGGTCGTCGGTGGCCGCGTGGAGAAGGCGCGGCGGCGCAGAGGGTGGCATCAGCGCGATCTCGGGGCAGCGATCGGCCGGTCGGAGTCGTGGGTTTCCCAGGTCGAGCGGGGCGTGGCGGCCTTGGACAGCCTGGCGATGGCTGAGCGGATCAGTCGGGTGCTGGGTCTGACCGTCGATCATGTTCTGGCGTTCGATGTTCGATGCCCGGTCAGGCCACCGACGCCTCCGTCGCCCGTTCCCTCTGTCGCCGCGCCGTCGGACGCGGCAGGCTCTGAGGCTGTGCTGCGACGCGCGTTCGCCCTGGGGTCGCTGGCAGGTCTGGCGACCGCCGTGACCGGTCTTTCCTCTGACGCTCAGGCTCAGATCAGCAGGCCTCCCGGTAGTGGGGTGAGCCCGGCCACGGCGGACGAACTACTTTCGATCGGGGCCAGTTACCGGCGTTCGTACCGATCCTTTCCCGCGTCGAGTCTGGTGCCGGTGGCTCATCATCAGGTCCAGTAGTTGGCCGAGCGGGTCGAAGTCGACGGCGGCTGGATCCTCCACTGACCCCGCCAACCCCACTGTCGGAAAGCCGGTACGAACACCGTGATTGAACGAGTCCGCGCCATCCTCCTCACACCCCACGACACCGTGCTACTCATCAAACGCATCCGTCCGGGCGTGCCCCCGTACTGGGTTGTCCCCGGCGGGAAGGTCGAGCCCACCGACGACGGCCTCGAAGACGCGCTGCGGCGCGAGATCCATGAGGAGATCGCCGGTGTGCCCAGAGTGCTCCGGCTCTTTCACACGCTGGAAAGCCCTGGTGAACGCCAGTACTTCTACCTCGCCACGATCGAGGCGTGGGCGTTTGAAGCGCGCACGGGGCCGGAGTTCAGCGAGGAGGGGCGCGGGGAGTATCTCTTGGAAGAAGTGGTGCTCGCTCCTGATGCGCTGGAGGCGGTCAATCTTCAGCCGCGAGAGATTGCGTCTCTGCTCGGGCAGGCAGTCTCCGGTTCCGGCCTGGGTAGGCTGGAAAGGCCCTGACCGGGGTCAGAACGTGTCCTCGATCGCGCCGATCGGGATGCAGTCGTCCTCGGACAGGTTCTTGCAGAGGGTCGCACCGGTGAGGTCCGCCTTTTCGGGGACGAACTGCCAGACCCAGCGGTAGTAGACGGTGTTCGCGCGGAGGGTGCCGAACATCGGGACGCCGTCGGTGCTGCCGGAGAAGAGGAACTGGTCTTCTGTCATGTGGTCGGTCCCGTCTTCGAGCATGCCTCCGTTCAGATTCGGATCGTCGGTTTTGAGGCGCGGGTAATTGATCGCCAGCTCTTGGGCGACCGGTGCCTGGATGCTGCGGTTGGGCGGGTCGGCCTCGACTCGCAGCAGGAGGGTCATCGCCTTGGTCCCTGCGGGCGGGGGGTCGGCAGGGAGGTCCACCACGGTGCGGGCCGCGATGATCCGCACCTTGTAGGTGTAGTTGGCTTTTACGTGCAGGGCCGGCTTGCGGGCCGGGGGGATGGTCGGGCGGGTCGGCTGGTCGGTGGCGTTCTTGCCGGGGCCGGTGGACATGGACGGTGAGTCGGGCGGGCTGGATGCTGAGGGTTTGGCGCTCGGCCGGTCGCCGTCGGCGGTGGACGGGGTGTCTCCGCCGCAGGCTGTCAGGGCGGTCATGAGGGCGGCAGTCGCGCACGCCCAACGCATCGGGGCGAGGCGCCCTCGGATTCTGTTCACTGTTCCCCCGGTTCGGACATATGACGATGAGCTGATGATCACTCTAAAGGTGAGTGGTCGGGCGCCGAACTGGCCCTGGGGAAAGGCCCGTTGTCAGTGGTGCTTCCTATGCTGAAGGCATGGAGATCAGCAAGGAGACGCTTGAGGACGCCTGGCGGCGGACGGCAGCCGGGCATGCGCTGCTGCACGGGGTGGGGCTGCCGCAGGTGGTGCTCTCGGAGGAGGAGTTGGATGAGTGGGAGGGGTGGGACGGGGCGGAGGGTGAAGGTCTGGCGCTGGTGCTGGAGGAGGACGGCACCGTGCGCGGCTATCACGGTGCCTACCAGGAGTCCTTCGCCACCCGCGACCTGGGGCAGGTGCTGTATCTGATCGCCGAGGCGGCGATACGCGAGCGCGGCGGCAGTCCGGCGGAGACCGCCGAGGCGCTGGAGCGGATCGATCCGCTCTGGGGGCGACGGTTCCGTACCGGTGGTCTGGATGGCACGGGCGCGATCGAGGCGTGTGGGCGGGACCCGCTGGAGGGGTTCGCCTGGATAGCGAATTCCTGGCGGGAGCAGCAGCCTTACACGCACCTGGCCTTCTTCCGCGCCGGGCCGGGGCGGACCGTGGACGTCGAGCGGCTGGCCCTGCTGTACGGGGCCGATCCCGGGCAGATCGCGGCCGGCACTCGGCTCAAGGATCTACAGGCCGTGGACGGCGGTCGCGCCCACTGGGACCGCCAGTGGGACAGCTTCTGCTTCGGGCAGTCCGGTGAATGGGCCTTCCTGCTGCACCACGACACCCCGCCGAAGGCCCGTTTCGACAGGGACGGGTACGACGCGCTCGGGGTCGGAGAGAGCGTGTGGCTGACCGCCACCCTGGGCAAAGCGATCTACACCTTCTCCTATGTCAAGGACGGCCACAGCGTCAGCGACGACAACGGCGCGCTGGAACTCCTCGCGTACGACCACGGCCGCTCTCCCTACCTCCGGGGCGGGCGGCTGGACTTCCTGAACCGCGCACTGAGGCGCGCCGAGCTGGATCATCCCGAGCTGACCGATACGTATCAGCTGTACTTCCACGCGCTGGAGGAGTCCCTCGGGCTGGGGCTGCCGCGCCGGGAGTTCGCGGAGGGGGAGGTGCGGGCGGGGTACTGGGCAGGGAAGTAGCGGGGGGCGGCGGTGAGGGGCGTTCGGGCTCAGGCGATCGTCAGGATGTGCTGGCCCGCGCCGGAGAGGCGGTAGGTGAGGGTGGGCTGGGAGAGGCTCGCGTCCGGTGTGTCGTAGGGGTAGCCGCGGACGGACTGGCCGGGCTCGGCGAAGAGGTAGGTGCCGTTGACGCCTCGGTAGGCGGAGTCGCGGAGGTAGCCGCCGACGGCCCCCGGGCGGAGGGAGCCGGTGACGGAGAAGGCGGCGTGGACCATGCGTACCTGGTCGTAGGCGGCGCTGGCCTGGCTGCGGCCCGGGGCGGAGCCGAAGGCGCGGGCGTAGGACTCGGTGAAGCGGCGGCCCAGGGGGTCGTCGGGGCGGCCGGTGACCGTGGACCAGATCACGCGGGCGGCCGGGTGCTCGATGCGGCGGGCGAAGCCCGGTACCGAGGGGGTGTAGATGTGGTAGGTCAGCTGGTCGGGGCTGTGGGCGGTGATCGCGTTCTGGAGTGCGGCGGCGGTCTCGACGACGAGGTGGGAGACGACGACGACCTCCGGGCGGTCGGCGAGGACGCCCGCGATCAGCTCGTCCACATGGTCGACGGCGAGACCGACGCGGTGGGTCGACACGACCGTCCAGCCGATCTCGCGGGCGCGGCTCTCGAAGGTCTCGTCGGTGACCGCGCAGCCGTAGCCGTCGAGTTCGATCACGGCGATGCGGGGGGCGCGGTCGGCGGGGCCGGTGGTCCGGGAGCCTCGCAGATAGGCGAGCAGCGCCGACTGGTAGGCCGTCTCAGAGGGGCAGGTCGAGAAGACATGGCCGAGGCGGCGCGGGTCCTCGCGGACGGCGTCGACGCTGCGGGTCCAGGTGTTGGTGTGGAGGAAGGGGCGGCCGAAGCCGGCCGCGAAGTCGAAGATCCCTGAGCTGAGCGCGCTGGCGTAGCTGCTGGTGATCGCGTCGACGTCCGCCGCGACGAGCGCGGCCAGGCCCTCGCGGACGGAGGTCTCGTCCAGCGGGTCGACCTCGACGAGGACGTGTTCGAGGGGGCGTCCGCCGTCGGCGGTCAGCGTGTTGACGTCGTGGACGGCGAGGGCCGCGCCCTGCGCGGTCTCGCGGCCGTCGGCGGCGAAGGCTCCGGCGACGGCGATGGTGCCGATGCGGACGGTGTCGCGGGGTGCTTTTCGGGGCTTGGCGGTGGTGGCCGCCGCGACGGCGTCCGGGGTGGTGGCCGTGGCCGTGGTGGCGTGGCGCTCGACGTCCAGGACGCGGATGCCCGAGCGCTGCTCCACGCCGCCGGGGATCGGCAGCCGGATCAGGTCGCGGTCGACGGCGAGGGCGCTCAGACCGGCGCGGGAGTCCTGGTCCAGCTTCTTGAGCAGCCGCTCGACCTGGGTGGTGACGGTACGGACGCTGGTGCCGAGGCGGCTGGATATCTCGCGGTTGGCGAGGCCCATCGCGACCAGCGAGATGATGTCGATCTCGCGGGAGGTGAGCCCGGCGGGCGGGCCGTCGAGCGGCTCCAGGGTGACCGTGATCGTCTGCCGCTCGCGCTCGCTCGGCCCCAGCGCGCACCAGGACCAGTCGCCGTCCTCGCACCAGAGGAAGCGGGCCGCGCTCATGCCGGAGGCGTGGAATCCGGCGACACGAAGAAGGAGGGGGGCGCTGACGCCGCCGGTGGGGGCGTTCCCGCCGGAAGGGGTGAGGGTGACGTCCCAGGTGCTGGGAGTGCGCTCGGTATGAGGCTTCGGCGACCGCACGGCGGCTCCTCCCTTCATCGGGACGGCTCGCGCCGGCCCGCCCTCGCGACGGAACCCCCGCGCTCAGCACGATAGCCGCGAAGAGCGGCCAGGGGAATACCAGCCATGGCCTGAAATCGATCAGCGAAATTGTTTCCGCTGGTGAAACGGGGTGCGCAACAAACCTGCGGCGGCGAAAGCTGATGTCGAACAGCGGGGAGCCCGCCGGATCCGACCGGCCGGACCCCCACCTCGTCCACCAGCACAAGGGGCACCACCGATGAACCGACGCCTGAGCGCCACGCTCGCCACCGCAGTCCTCGCCGGCAGCCTGACCGCGATATCGACCCCCGCTCAGGCGGCTCCCGTGCCGGGATGCGTCGACGCCGGCAAGGTCTTCCGTACGATCAGCGCGAAGTCCACCAAGTGGGTGCCGACCAACGTCCACAGCGACTGGGCGCGGCCCGGCGTGAACATCTCGTACGCCAAGAACAAGACCGGCTCCTGGACGCTGACGGGCTCGGTCGGCGGGCAGGCCGAGATGAAGATCCTGCTGGTGAAGGCGAGCGCGTCGTTCAACGTCTCCCTCGCCAAGACCTGGACCAAGTCCGACACCTGGACGTACTCGGCCACCGTGAAGAGGAAGGCCGGGAAGACCAAGGGCCGGCTCATGATGTTCCACGAGGCGAAGAGATTCACCGCGAAGAAGACCCTCGTCTACAACAAGAACGGCCGCTGCGCGGTCAAGACGGTCTACAAGAAGACGATCACCGCGCCGGTGAAGCGGAACGTGAATGTGTGGGGCATTCAGTACGCCTGAACCAACTGACCGGGGGGCCGGGGGACCCCCAGGGGGCGGGGCGCTGCGGTACAGGGGGCCGCAGCGCCCCGGGCCGGTTCAGCAGATCTCGCGGAATGGCAGGCCGGGCAGGTGGGCCTGCCATTCGGCGCGGGAGAGCCCGGAGCCGGCGCGCTCGCAGACGGCGGTGGCCAGTCGCGCGGGGTCGAGGTCGTACGACTGCACCTCCGTGAAGAGGCCCGCCGTGCGCAGAGTGCGGCCGTCGGGGGTGAAGGCGAGGGAGAGGACGGGGTCGCCGGGGGTGGGGAGGGGGGATCCCAGGCGGCGGCTGGACTCGATGTCCCAGAGCTGGACGCCGCCCTCGCCCTCCCCCACGGCCAGGGTCTTCCCGTCCGGGGAGAAGGCCAGGGCGGTGACTCCGTACTGGTGCTGTCGTACCAGGTCTTCGGCGGTGTAACTCATCTCGCTGTCGCTGTCGGCACCGCCGTCGATGCCCGGGAGTCTCGCCAGACGCTTGCGCAGCAGCCCGTCCCAGACGGTGACGCGGCCCTGGGCGTCCCCCACCGCGAGACGGGACCCGTCGGGGCTGAACAGGAAGGTCTGAGCGTTCTCCTCCCTGAGGATCTGCGGCGACACCCGGCCGGTGCCGAGGTCGGCGACCGCACCGCCGGTGCCGACGAGGACGGACGCGTCCCGCCGTACGGCCAGCGGGGAGCCGCCGATCCCGGAGAGCGTGCCGGACTTGCGGCCCTGCCCCGCCCGGCGGATGTCCCAGATCTCCACGATGTCCTTGTCGCCCCGCACCCCGGCCGTGTAGAGCCAGCGTCCGTCGGCGCTCAGGGCGAAGGGGCCCGCCCCGGGGCGGCCCTCCCGGTCGGGGGCCGAACGCACGGTCGCGTGCTCCCTGCGGTTCGCCACGTCCCAGACGATCAGCCGGTCGGTCGCGTAGTCCCAGTAGGCGTAGTACCGGCCGTCGGCGCTGAGCACGGAGGTGAGGTCGCAGTGCGCCGCGACTCTCTCGTCCTCCACGGTCTCCTGCGGCACGCACGGCTGTCCGGGCGGCTCGCCGACGGTCCTGCCGCTGTCCACGTCGACCAGGCGGAACCCCTTCCGCCCGGTGGTGTTGGCCACCAGGGCGAGTGTGCGGCCGTCGGCGGAGAGCTGTTTACGGACATGGCTCCCCCGCGTCCATCCGTCCGTCACCGCCCGTCCCAGATCCAGCGACCGCACCTCGTTCTCGTCCATGTAGCGCAGGACACCGGCACCGGGATCGAGGGAGAACTCCTCCACCGTCTCCACATTGACCAGGGAGTGCCGGAGCACCGGGGCCTCGTGGGACGACAGCCGCCACAGCAGCAGCTCGCCGGGGCCCGAGGTGACCAGAAACGCGCCGTCCTCGCTGAACCGCATCGTCCTCGGCCGCTTGCCCGGCAGCCCGGGCAGCTCCCGGCCCGAGGCGAGGTCCCATCTGCGGACCCCTTCGTCGGTGGCGACGGCGGCCGAGCGGCCGTCGGGGGCGAGGGCGAAATCGCCCCAGAGACAGGACCGCTCGCCGCCCGGCCGCTTCGCCCAGGGCGCGGCGAGCCGCTCGCTCGCGGCGATGTCCCAGATCTCCAGCGGATGCCCGTCCCCGCACAGGGCCAGCAGACGGCCGTCCCCGCTCAGCGCCAGCTCCGAGAGGGCCGACTCCCGTTTCGGCCCCTCCACCTCCAGCAGACGACGGCCGTCGCGCACGTCCCAGACGGTCACGGAACCGTTCAGGGTCTCCACGGTCAGCAGGCCGCCGTCCCGGCCGAAAGCGAGCTGCGCCACGTCGCCCCCGGGGAATCGCCGGGTGACCCGGGCGGTCCGGACGTCCCATATCGCGACCCCGCCGCTCTCGCTCAGCAGCGCCAGACTGCGGCCGTCCGGGGCCACCTCCGCGCCCAGCCCCCAGTGGCCGGCCGGCCCCGGATAGGTGCGCGTACGGCGGGGGTCGCGCAGATCCCAGCTTCTGACGCGGTCCTGCCCGGCGACCACCAGCGTCCGGCCGTCCGCCGTCAGACGCACGCTCTCCTCCCCGACGGCACCGAGATCACGTGTGGTGAACGTGTCGGCCTCCCGCTGCGACACCGCCCCCACCAGCGCCGACCGTGTCTCCGTCGTGTCCGCCAGCCGCCATGCCGCGACGCTCAGCCGCATCGCGCGCTTCGGGTCCGTGAAACGCAGGGCCTCGGCGACCGAGGCGATACGGCGGGCCTCGGCCTCGGTGTGGCGGCGGTCGGCGGTGGTGTTCTCCTGCCAGGCGACGACGCCGGCGACGAGGGCGAGGACGAGGACGAGGGTGAGGGTGGTGAGGAGGGTGCGGCGGCGGCGGTGTTCGGTGGCGGCGGCGGTGCGGGCGGTGGTGAGGAAGATCCGTTCGAGGGGGGTGAGGGTGGCGGACTGTCCGGGGTGGGAGAAGTGCTGTTCGGCGGTGGCGAGGCGGGTGCCCCGGTAGAGGGCGCTCGGGTCGCGGCCGAGGTCGTGCCAGAGCTGGGCGGCCTCGGTGAGACGGCGGTGGGCGCGCAGGCGTTCGCGGTCCTCGTCGATCCAGGTGTGGAGGCGGGGCCAGGCGGTGATGAGGGCCTCGTGGGCGAGGTCGGCGGAGTCGTCCCTGAGGGTGAGGAGGCGCGCGCGGGCGAGGCGGTCCACGATGTGGGCGGTCTCGGTGGGGTCGCCGAAGGAGAGTTCGGCGACGGGGACGGGACGGCGGGTGTCGGGGGTGCCGTCGCCGGGGGTGATGAGGCGCAGGAGGACGAGGCGGGCGAGTTCGCGCTGCTGGGTGGAGAGGGCCTCGTACGCCTCCTCGGCGGTGTGGGCGATCGCGCCGTGGGCTCCGCCGGTGGCCTCGTACGCGGCCATGGTGAGGGTGCGGCCCTTGCGGCGGCGCCAGGTCTCGCGCAGGGCGTGGGAGAGGAGGGGGAGGCCGCCGGGTTCGCCGTCGACGTCGGCGATCAGGCGGGCGGTCAGCTCGCGTTCCACGATCAGGCCGGCGGCATGGGCGGGGCCGACGACGGTCTCGCGGAGTTCGGCCTGGGTCATCGGGCCGACCAGGAGGGAGGAGTCGGCGAGGGCGTCGGCGAGGGAGCGGTGTCCGGCGCAGCGGGCGTAGAAGTCGGCGCGGACGGCGATGACGACGCGGAGCCGGCTGTCGGGTGCGCGGGCGGCGAGGAGCCGTTCGATGAATTCGGCGCGCTCGGCCGGGTCCGTGCAGAGGGTGAAGACCTCTTCGAACTGGTCGACGACGACGAGGGTGTCGCCGCCGGACGGTCTGGGGGTGAGGGCCGCCGCGTGGGTGCGGAGCGGGTGCGGGCCGGGGGTGAGGACGCGGATGGCGGCGAGTTCGCCGGACCGGGAGCGCAGGGCGGGTACGAGACCGGCTCTCAGCAGGGACGATTTTCCGCTGCCGGACGGGCCGAAGACCGCCGCGAAACGTCTGGTGAGCACCAGTTCGCGGGCCGCTTCGATCAGCTGGTCGCGGCCGAAGAACCGTTCGTGGTCGGCGGGCTCGAAGCGGGCCAGGCCCTGGTACGGGGAGTCCGCGCCGTCGTCCTCCTCCGCGCTCCGCGCCGCCACCTCGCCGGAGATCTCGCGCCAGCGGCCCTCCCACTCCTCGCACCGCTCCTCGTCGCCGCCGCAGGCCCGGACGTACGCGAGGACGACGGCGAGCGAGGGGAACTGTTCACCGCCGGCCGCCCGGGAGAGTGTGGTCACGGAGTACGGGACCTGTTTGGCCATCGCCCGGTAGGTGGGGCCGCCGGCCTCCTGGCGCAGCTTGCGCAGCTCGTACGCGAATCTCTCCACCGGTCCCGCCGACGGATCGACCGGTGCCTCACGACGCCCCACCGCTGTGGCCCTGCCTCTCCCCCGCCGCCCTCCGGGCTGGTCCGGGGGTCTCTGCCGACGGGCGTCAACCTACCTGGCGGGCCGGGACGGCTGGAGGGAGAGGCCCTTGGGCGGGATCAGCCCCTTCTCGGGGTGGGCGCGGAAGGCCGCCCGCCAGACGGTGGGTTCACAGCCGGGGCCGTTGGGCTGCTCCTTCACCAGCTGGGCGGTCTCGGTGTCCTTGAGCGGCTCGCCGCCCTTCGCGGGGGTGACCGTCAGTTCGACCGGCAGCTTCTTGGGGCCGATGTCGTCCGGGAGCCGTACCGACAGGGTCTCGAACGGATCCTCGGGGTTCAGCGACGCCCGCTCCTCGCAGTCGCCGTTGGCGCAGAGCCTGATCGTCGCGCCTCCGGTCCTCTCGAAGTCGGCGGGCTGCCAGACGACGGAGACCGCCGAGTCCATGCCCTTCTTCGTGCAGTTCAAGGCTTCATCGGCGGTGCAGCCGGTCAGGGCCAGGACTGGCAGGGCCGCCAGGAGGAGGGTTTTCCGCATGCCGGGAATACTCGCCGCCCGGGGGCCATGAGTCCAGGGAGAGGTCTCACGGCCTCGGCTCGGCGGTCGCGGTCGCGGTCGCCGCCTCGGCCTCGGGCTTCTCCGCCGTCTGCTCGGCCGGGCCGTCGGCCGGCGAGGCCGGGCCCGGGCCGAGGATTCCGACGAGGAGGGCGACGGCGGCGAGGACGACGGCGCCCCACAGGAGGGTGGAGATGCCGGCCGCTTCCACGACGGTGCCGCCGAGGAACGCGCCCAGGGCGATGGCGGCGGTGAAGACGCCGACGTAGAGGCCGGTCACCTGCTCGACGCGGGAGGGCGCGGCGTAGGTCATCCAGATCTGGCAGCCCACCGAGAGGCCGCCGTAGGTCAGGCCCCAGAGGGCGACGCTGACGCCGGTGAGGATGGGGACGGTGCTGAAGAGGGCGAGGAGGGCGATGGACGCGCCGATGCCGGTGGTCAGGCCGAGGATGGTGGAGCGGGAGCGCTTCATGGCGATCGCGCCGGTGGCGAAGTTGCCGATGAGACCGAAGAGGCCGTAGACGAGGAGGACGAGGGCGATGCCGCCCGGCGACAGCCCGGTGCGGTCCTCCAGGACGGGCCGTACATAGGTGTAGGCGGCGAAGTGCGAGGTCACGATGAAGACGATCAGCACCAGGCCGACGAGGACGGCGGGGATGCGCAGCAGGGACTGCTCGGCGGTGGCCTGGCCGTCCGCGCCGACGGGCGTCTCCGGGCGGGGCAGCCGGGGCAGGGTGAGCACCAGGCCGGCGGCGAGGACGACCGCGATGGCGGAGAGGATGCCGAAGGCGGAGCGCCAGCCCCAGGCGTTGCTGATGAAGGTGCCCAGGGGGACGCCGACGACCGAGGCGGCGGCGACGCCGCTGACGGTGGCGGAGACGGCCAGTCCGATGTTGCGGGGGGCGACGATCCGGGTGGCGACGGCGGCTGCCAGGCCCCACACCGCTCCCATGCCGAGACCGAGGATGATCCGGGAGACGACGAGCATGCCGAAGCCGTCCGCCAGCACGGTCAGGACGTTTCCGAGGGCCAGCACCAGCATCGACACGGCCAGCACGAGCCGCCGGTCGAGCCCGCCCAGGAAGCGCGGTACGGCGGGGGCGGTGACGGCGGTCACCAGTCCGGTGATGGAGAGGCTGAAGCCCGCCGTGCCGGGAGAGATGTCCAGGCCGTCGGCCATGGGGGTGAGGACCCCGACCGGGAGCATCTCTGATGTGACGACCACGAAAGTGCTCAGCGCCAGGACCACGACCGCGAACCACTGCCACGGTGT
Organism: Streptomyces amakusaensis; assembly: GCF_039532665.1. Classification (NCBI taxonomy): domain Bacteria; kingdom Bacillati; phylum Actinomycetota; class Actinomycetes; order Kitasatosporales; family Streptomycetaceae; genus Streptomyces; species Streptomyces amakusaensis. The sequence goes on from NZ_BAAASB010000013.1 coordinate 100,217, forward strand.
GGTGTGCGCGGGATCGGGGCCGGTGTTCTGAACGGGTGCATGCGAGACCATGACCCCAACCAAGCAGCGCGCCGGGGCGGGAACAACAGCGATCTGCTCAAGGTTCCATGAGCTGGAGTAATCGATGCGGGTGTGGGTGCGAGTGCGGGTGCACGATTCCCGGTACCGGTGAGGGCGAAGGGGAAGTGGCGATGAACCAGGTCCATATCCAGGAGATCGAGTGCCTGCTCGTCCTGGCCGAGGAGCTGCACTTCGGCCGGACGGCCCGCCGGCTGGGGTGCTCGCAGAGCCGCGTCAGCCAGCTCATCGCCGCTCTGGAACGCCGGGTCGGCGTCCGTCTGGTCGACCGCACCAGCCGGAGCGTGGGGCTCAGCCGGTTCGGCGCGCAGTTCGCCGACGAGGTGCGCCCGGCGTACGAGACGCTGAACACGGTGGTCGCGCAGGCCCGTGAGCGCGCCAGCAGCGGGACTCTGCGCCGGCTGAACATCGGCTTCCACGGGAGTGTGTACGAGGAGCTGACCGAGGCGTTCCGCCGGTTGCGCACCCATCACGACGTGACGATGGCGCTCAGCGAGATCCCCCTGGGCTCGCCCTTCTCGGCCGTGCTCGAAGGCCGGGTCGACGCCTCCCTGGCCGAACTGCCGGTCGAGGACGCCGCGTTGACCGTCGGATTCCGCTTCCCTCCGCAGGACCGGCTGCTCGCCGTCTCCTCCTCGCACCCGCTGGCCCGGGGCGGCCGGGCGGACGTCGAGGAGCTGGCGGGGCTGGACATGATCCACCCGGTCGGGGACGCCCCCGACTACTGGATGGCCGCCCGGGTGCCGCACCGCACCCCGCTGGGCGCGCCGATCCGTTCGACGGCGGGAATGACCACCGTGCAGGAGGGTCTCGCGCTCGTCGCCTCGGGCGAGCACGGCATGCTGGTCTGCCGGCCGCTGGCCGAACGCGCCCTGCGCAGCGACGTCCGCTATCTGCCGGTCGAAGGGCTCGATGAGCCTTCGCAGATGGGACTGATCTGGCGCACCGACCGCACCACGCCGCAGCTGCTCGCCCTTGCCCGGCTCCTTCAGGAGGAGTTCGCGCGCGTGAAGGTGCCCGAGCCAACACCCGCATGACGGGTGCCAGTTGGGTTCCGGCCGGGGCGGCCGAATCCAACTCATCTCACATGTCGAGAAGTTGAGGGGTAAGTTCTTGCGTTGCCACAACACCTACTGCGATCCTCGCTTCTATGATCACTCCGACCCGCACCGCCGACACGCTCCCCGGCGTGCAGTGTGCCCCGGTCATGTGCGTCTGTTGTCAGAACTGAACCCTTTGAGAACGGTCAGGTTCTGATCCCCCGCCGGTTCGTCGCATGCCGCAGCGCCGACGCCGGTAACAACGCCTCCGGAGTCACGATGGCGAACGCCGCCACCCCCACCCGCACCATTCTGGCGAGATACGGCCGTACATCGGGACGGCCCACCTGGCAATTCAGAGCCCCCGTCGGCGGGGAGTGTTAGGTACGCCGGACCAGCCATGGCCGCAGGCCGCGCGGAGCACGGCGCGATGACGCGCCGGTAAGCGCGCGTCCGCACGCCGCGCCGGGCACCTGCACCACCTTCACCTTCATCTCCAGCGGCTCGGCCGCCGGAGCTTCCACGCTCTTCCGCGGTTCCGCCGCGGCCGAGCGCCTTCCACAGCCATGCCCCTGAGTCCCTGACGGCTCCGCGCTGTCCGCCGTCGCCGCCGGACAGAGGGCTGTGCTGTCGACAAAGCGACCCGTGACGCCGTCACCCGTCTCTCTTTGCCGACCCCATGAACAACACCCGCATCGAATCCGATACGAGGGATCCGAGAAACGAGAGGGATTTGCCATGTGCGGAATAGTCGGGTGGGTCAATCTGACCGGACTCGGTCCTGACGCGCGGGCCATCGCGGAGAAAATGAACGACGAGCATGTCCGCCGGGGCCCGGACGGGTCCGGGACATGGCTCTCCCGATTCGCGGTGCTCGCGCACCGAAGGCTTTCGGTGATCGACGTCAAACACGGGGAGCAGCCCATGCTCCTCCCCGCGGAACCGGGCTCCGACACCCGTTTCGCGCTCACCTACAACGGTGAGCTGTACAACTACCGAGAGCTGAAAAGCGAGTTGACCTCGCGCGGCCACACGTTCCGGACGTCGAGCGACACCGAGGTGCTGCTCGCCGCCTGGGCCGAGTGGGGCGTGCGCGCCGTGGAGCATTTCAACGGGATATTCGCCTTCGCGGTCTGGGACAACCGGGAAGAGACTCTGTGGCTCGTCCGCGACCATCTCGGTGTGAAGCCGCTGCACTATTACCACGACGGCAGCGATCTGATCTTCGGTTCCGAGGCGAAATCGATTCTCGCGCATCCGGACGTCGTCACGGCGGTCGACGAGGACGGTCTGCGACAGCTCGCGCTGCCGTTGCTGAAATTCCCGGGAACCAATCCCTACAGCGGGATCTCGGAGGTGCTTCCGGGCCAGATCCTGGAATTCTCCCGGCGGGGCGTCCGGACGATCCAGTACTGGGACGTCAAGGACTTCATCGGCCGTCCGACCGAGTCGGAGAACCTCGGCGACGCGGTGGAGCAGCTGCGCTCGCTGCTGGACGACACGGTCGCCCGGCAGACGATCTCGGACGTGCCGCTGTGCACCTTCCTCTCCGGCGGTCTCGATTCCTCGGCCGTCACCGCGATCGCCAATCGGCTGCCGGGACGGGACGGAGTGAGTTCCTTCTCCGTGGACTTCTCGGACGCGGGCGACTCGGTCGACTCCCGGTCCGCGCAGGACCGCAAGTACGCCCGGGAAGCGGCCGATCACATCGGCTCGCGGCATTCCAACATCGTGCTGGACAGCTCACTCCTCGCCGGTGTCGACGTGCGTGACGCCACGATTCTCGCGCGGGACCTTCCCAATGGTTTCGGCGATCTCGACACCAGTCTTCTGCTGCTCTGCAAGGAAGTGCGGAAGCACGCCACCGTCGCGCTCTCCGGGGAGGCGGCCGACGAGATCCTCGGCGGCTACCGGTGGTTCCACGAGCCCGGGGCGGTGTGGGCGGACACCTTCCCGTGGATCGCCGACACCCCCGCCCACGGCTATCTCCATCAGCGCGTCCTGAGCACGATCGACCCCGAGCTGGCCCGGTCGCTGCGCCTTGACGAGTATCTGCGCGACGAGTACTCCAGCGCCATCGGCGGGCTCTCCTTCGACCGGGGGCTGAGCAAGGAGGAGCGGCGGCACCGGGAGATCATCTACCTCGCCATCAGCTACTTCCTGCCGATGCTGCTCGACCGGACCGACCGGCTGAGCATGGCCAACGGCCTTGAGGTGCGCGTCCCGTTCTGCGATCACCGGATCGTGGAGCACCTGGTGACGCTGTCGCAGCACATCCACAACGCCGGCGGCCGGGAGAAGGGCGTACTGCGCGACGCGGTGAAGGACCTGCTCCCGGTGGGCGTGCTGGAGCGGAAGAAGTCGCCGTACCCGACCACCCCGGACCCGGACTACTCGCGGCAGCTCGAAGAGCAGTTCGCGAACGTCGTCGCCGACCCGCCGGACGGGCTCTCGGACATCTTCGCCCCGCATGTGCTCTCCCCCGGCAAGGTCACCGACCTGGCGAGGTCGCACGGCCTCGTCAGCAATTTCGAGGGCGAGGTCGTCCTGAACTTCGCCTCGTGGTTCCGGCAGTACTCGCCGAAACTCGCCATCTGAATACCTCAACGTCCACTTCCTCTCATTCATCTGAATTCATCAGAACAATCCGGGAGAGCGACTTGTCCACGTCAGACAGCACAGCAGACATCCAGCGGCAGACCCGCGACCACCTCTGGCTCCACTTCACCAACCACGCCAAGCTCTCCGCCGGGGGCGAAGTCCCCGTCTTCACCCGAGCGGAAGGCTCGTACCTCTGGGACGACAAGGGACGCCGATATTTCGACGGCCTTTCCGGGCTGTTCGCCGTCAACGCCGGCCACGGCCGCCCCGAGCTGGCGGAAGCCGCCGCCAAGCAGATTCGCGAACTCGACTACTTCCCGATCTGGAGCAGCGTCCACCCGCGTGCGGCGGAGCTGGCCGAGGCCCTCGCGGAACGCGCTCCGGGCGATCTGAACCGCGTATTCCTCACCAACAGCGGCGGCGAGAGCGTCGAGACGGCCTGGAAACTGATCAAGCAGTATTTCAAGGCCATCGGACAGCCCAGCCGGCACAAGGTGATCAGCCGGACCATCTCGTACCACGGAACCAGCCACGGCGCGCTCTCCATCACCGGGCTGCCGGGGCTGCGCGCGCCCTTCGAGCCGCTCGTGCCGAGCGGGCACAAGGTGCCGCACACCGACATCTACCGCGCGCCGGAGCATCTGCGCGACGACGAAGTCGCCTTCGGCCGCTGGGCGGCGGACAGAATCGCCGAGGCGATCGAGTTCGAGGGCCCGGAGACGGTCGCCGCGATCTTCCTTGAGCCCGTACAGAACTCGGGTGCGGCGATCCCGCCGCCCAGGGGCTATTTCGAGCGGGTCCGTGAGATCGCCGACAAATACGGGGTGATCCTCGTGTCGGACGAGGTGATCACCGCCTTCGGACGTATCGGCGAATTCTTCGCGATCAATCGATACGGCATCACGCCCGACATCATCACCGGTGCCAAGGGACTCACGGGCGGAGTGATTCCGGCCGGTGCGGCGATCGTCAGCGACCGCCTCTTCGAGCCGTTCACCAAGAAGGAGAACACCTTCATGCACGGCCTCACCTTCGGAGGCCACCCGGTCGCCGCGGCGGTGGCCCTGGAGAACATCGCGATCTTCGAGCGCGAGAAGCTCAACGAGAACGTCCGCGCCAACGAGGATCTGTTCGGCTCCACCCTGGACAAGCTCCGGGATCTGCCGATCGTCGGCGACGTACGCGGGGCCGGGTACTTCTGGGGCGTCGTCCTCGTCAAGGACAAGGAGACCCGGGAGCCGTTCACCGCGCAGGAGCGCCGCCGTCTCCTGGACGAACTGCTCGGCCCCGCGCTGCGCGAGGCCGGACTCCACGTCCGGCTCGACGAGCGGGGAGACCCGGCGATCCTGCTGGCTCCCCCGGCCACCGTCGGCCGTGAGGAGTTCGAGTTCATCGAGCAGACGCTGCGCGGAGTCCTCTCCGAGGCCTGGGAGAGGTTCTAGAACGTGAGACGGCCCCCGCACCCGGATCGGCCCGGGACCACTTCCCCGAAGCTGTCGGCGGCACGCGCGTCGACCGTCGCGTACGTGCTGCGCCGCTGCGGGTACTTCGTGGTCGTGGTGTTCTCGGTATACACGCTTTCGTTCTTCCTGCTCTACGCGTTGCCGAGCGACCCGGTCGCCCTCATGCTCGAACGCCGCTCCGCGGGTGCGGGGGGCAGCACGTCCGAACAGGTCGAGGCGCTGCGCGCGCAGTACGGCCTCGACCAGCCGCTGCTGGTCCGATACGTCGAGACGCTCGGACAGCTCCTGAGCGGGGACCCCGGTACCTCCTTCCAGTCGGGCAGGCCGGTTCCGGAGATCATCGGGGCGGTGGCTCCGAACACCCTCGGACTCGCCGCGGGCGGGCTCGTCATCGCGATCCCGCTCTCCCTCGCCCTGGCGCTGGCGACCTCCTGGCGGCAGGGGAGCGCGCTCCACCGGATGCTGGTGAACGTACCGGCGCTGGTCGCCGCGGTCCCCGCCTTCTGGCTCGGGCTGCTGCTGTTGCAGCTGTTCTCCTTCACGCTGGGGTGGGCCCCGTCCGCCGGAGGCACCGGCCTGTCCGCGCTGGTACTGCCCTCCGTCGCGCTCGCCCTGCCGGTGTCCGCGTCGCTGACCGCAGTCCTCGTACGCGGTCTGGACGACGTCCAGCGGGCCGACTTCGTGGAGCTGCTGCGCGCCAGGGGGCTTCCCTGGCGGCGCGTCTACCTCGCCCATGTGGCACGGAACGCGCTGCTGCCCTTCGTGACGCTGGCGGGGCTGACCGTCGGCGGAGTGCTGGTCGGCACCGTGATCACGGAGACGGTGTTCGCGAGGGCCGGACTCGGCCGGCTGCTCGCCTCCTCGGTGGAGACGCAGGACGCGCCGGTGATCCTCGCGATCGCGGTGCTGGCGGCGGTGCTCTTCGCCGCGGTCAACCTCGCCGTCGACCTTCTCTATCCGGTCCTCGACCCGAGGACGCGTCACCGAGGCAGTGGAGCCCGCGCATGACCGTCACAACAGCACCACCCATCACTTCAAGGCCACGGGCCTCCTCCGTGCCCGTCCTCGCCCTGGCCTTCCTCGGTCTCGCCGGGGTCGCCGCACTGCTGCCGAAGGCCGTCGCGCCCCACGACCCCTTCGCGCAGGACGTCTCCCAGCGGCTGCGTCCGCCGTCCGCCGAGCATCTCTTCGGGACGGACGAACTCGGCCGCGACCTGCTCAGCCGGGTCGTCCACGGGACCCAGGCGAGCCTGTCGATCGCCCTGCTCGCGGTGGCGTTCGCGTTCGTCCTCAGCCTGGTCATCGGTCTGACGGCGGGCTACTTCGGGGGCGTCGTCGACCGGGTGCTGATGGCCGTCGTGGATGTGCTGCTGGCGCTGCCCTCGCTGCTGATCTCGCTGCTGATCGTCTCGGGGCTCGGCACCGGCGCGGTCAATCTCGCGATCGCCGTGGGCATCGCCTCCGTACCCGCCCTGGCCCGGGTCACCCGCGCCGAGGTGCTGAGCGTCAGCGCCCGGACCTTCGTGGAGGCCGCGAAGGGCTTCGGGCTCCCCGGGCGGCGCGTCCTGCTGCGCCATGTCCTGCCGCACGCCCGGGGCCCGATCACCGCGCTGGTCGCGCTGGAGCTGGCGACCATGGTGCTGTCCGTCTCCGCCCTCAGCTTCCTGGGGTACGGGACCCAGCCGCCGGACCCGGAGTGGGGCAACCTCATCGCCGGAGGCCGCGACTATTTCGCGACGGCCTGGTGGCTGACCACCCTGCCCGGCGCGGTGCTCGCGGGCGTCGTCCTCGCGCTGCACCGGGTGGGGCGCGGGCTCGGCGCTTCGGAAGCGGGGCCGGCATGAGCGCCGTCGAGAACACCCCGGGCACGCTGCTGCGGCTGGAAGGGCTCCGGGTCGCCTACCCGGGCGGGCCGGCGGCGGTCGACGGGCTCTCCCTCACCGTGCCGTCGGGCAGCTCGGTCGCCATCGTCGGCGAATCCGGCTCGGGGAAGTCCACCACCCTCCACGCGCTCCTCGGGCTGACCCCGCGCACCGCGCGCGTCGGCTTCGACCGGCTGGAGTTCGACAGCGGAAACGGGTCCGGGGGGCTGCGGCGGATCGAGGACCCGCGCGAACTGCGCGGGCGCTCCGTCGGACTCGTACCCCAGGACCCGATCCGGTCGCTGGATCCGCTGATGCGGATCGGGGCCCACTTCGCCGAGCTGCACCGGCACTTCCTGGGCCTCGCCGACCGGGCCGAGAGCCGCGTACGCACCATCGCCTCGCTCGAAGCCGTCGGCGTCGACCGGCCCGAGCTGCGGCTGAGGCAGTATCCGCACGAACTCTCCGGCGGACAGCGGCAGCGGATCCTCATCGCGCTCGCCCTCATCGGCGAACCCCGGCTGCTGCTGGCCGACGAGCCGACCTCCAACCTGGACGCCACCGTCCAGCGGCGGGTGCTGGACCTCTTCGACGAGGTGCGGACGGCACGCGGGCTCTCGGTGCTGCTGGTCACCCATGACATCGCGGTGGCGGGCGAACGCGCGGACCACCTCGTGGTGATGCGCGCCGGACGCGTCGTGGAGTCCGGGACGGCCGACGAGGTGCTGGGCGATCCGAAGGATCCGTACACCCGGCAGCTGCTGGCCTCCCAGCCGAGCGCGCTCCCGGCCCGGCCCGCCTTCCGGGCCGAGTCCCCGCCGAGGGTCGTGCTCGAGGCGCGCGGACTGACGAAGTCGTTCGCCGGGGGGAGGGGGCAGGAACGCGTCGACGCCGTACGGGAGGTGAGCCTCACCCTCCACCGGGGGCAGACGGTCGCGGTCGTCGGCGAGTCCGGGGCCGGGAAGTCCACGCTGCTGCGGCTGCTCACCGGGCTGGAGCGCGCGGACTCCGGGGCCGTCCTGCTGGACGGGGACGAGGTGCGCGGCAGCGGCAGCGGCAGCCGAGGCGGCCGGTTCGGCCGGAAGGCGCGCGCGGACTTCGCCCGGCGGGTGCAGCTCGTCTACCAGAACCCGGCGCGCAGCCTGAATCCCTCGCTCCCGGTCGGGCGGGTCATCGCGGAGCCGCTGGAGGCGCACCGCGTCGGCGGGGCGCGGTCGCGGGCCGAGCGGGTACGGGAGCTGCTGGAGCAGGTCGAACTCCCCCCCGACATCGCCGAACGGCGTCCGGGGCAGCTCTCCGGCGGGCAGGCGCAGCGGGTGGCGATCGCCCGCGCGCTCGCCCTCGAACCCGAGGTGGTCGTGCTGGACGAGCCGGTCTCGGCGCTGGACCAGGCCGTGCAGTTCGCCCTGCTGCGACTCCTCGACGAGTTGCAGCGGCGGCTGGGCATCGCCTATCTGCTCGTCTCCCACGACCTCGGTGTGGTGCGCGCCGTCGCCGACGAGGTGATCGTCATGCACCGGGGCCGGGTGGAGGAGCGCGGGGACACACGGTCCGTGTTCACGGCTCCGGCCAGTCCTCATACGCGGGCGCTGCTGGACGCGGTTCCGGCCCTCAGCTCCTCCTTCTCCTCTGCTTCTTCTGTTTCTTCTGCTTCTTCTGCTTCTTCTGCTTCTTCTCACGACAGGACGTCACAACCATGAGTCGCGCGACCCTGACGCGCTTGTTCGCCGCTTCCGGAGCCGCCGCGCTCCTGCTGACCGGCTGCACGAGCGGAGTCGACGCTTCCGCCGGCGCCGGCGCGGATACCACGCGTCTGCGTGTCGCGTACGGCTGGTATCCGACCTGCTTCGACTACGCGCAGTCCAATCCCTTCGCGCTCTTCGGCAGACAGGTGCTGGACACCCTGCTGAGCGAGGATCCGGAGACCGGCGAATTCGAACCGTATCTCGCCACGTCCTGGAAGAGCCTGGACGGCGGGCGCGCCTACGAGTTCACGATCCGCGACGGGGTGACCTTCAGCAACGGCGAGAAGCTGACCGCGCGGGTCGTCGCCGACAACTTTGAAACGCTGTGGAAGCTGGCCGAGCAGGGCGTCTCCCCGACGCCCGGCGCGTATCTCCGCAACTACGACCGTGCCGAGGCGCTCGACACGCGGACCGTGCGGGTGTCGTTCAAGAAGCCCAACGCCGGGTTCCTCCAGGCCAACAGCGAGGGCCAGTTCGGGATCATCGCCCCCGAGTCCCTCGCGAAGAGCCCGAAGGAGCGCTGCGCCGAGGGGACGATCGGCTCGGGGCCGTTCGTGCTGGACGAGGCGGTGCAGGACGAGCGGGTCGAGTACGTCAAGCGGGAGGGGTACGACTGGGCCCCCGACGCCTACGGCCGTGACGGCGCGGCCTCGCTGGAGCGGGTGACGATCCAGATCGTGCCCGAGGAGAGCCTCCGGGCCGCCGGCGTGGTGTCGGGCGAGTACGACCTCGCGTACTCGATGACCGAGACGGGCCTCGCCCAGGCCAAGGGGCAGAACGGGGTGAAGACCGTTCTCGCCTCGGACCGCAGCGTGGTGAACACCTTCGTCGTCAACACCGCCGATCCGGTGCTCGCCGACCCGGCGGTGCGGCAGGCGATCCAGCGCGGGATCAACCGTGAGGAACTCGTCAGCGCGTTCTACGGAAAGGGCGTCGAGCCCGCCACCGATGTGGTCTCCCCCGGCCACCCCTCGTACAAGGACCGGGGCGAGCTGCTCGGCCACGACCCCGAGCACAGCGCATCCGTCCTCGACCGGGCCGGCTGGGTGAAGGGCAAGGACGGGATCCGGGCCAAGGACGGCCGGCAGCTGCGGCTGTCGCTGGCCTTCTCCGCCGGTGACATCGGCTCGGCGGAGTCCGGCTGGGAGTATGTGAAGAACGGTCTCGCCGACATCGGCGTCGCGATCGATCTGAAGCGGGTCTCCGACGCGGAGCAGGCCGACCTCCGCAAGTCCGGGAAGTGGCAGCTCGCGGTCTACCAGGGCGCGAGCCGCGGCGACGCCGACGGGATCGCCGCCTTCTACTCCACCCGGCTCTCCACCTGGAGCGGGCAGGCGCCCCGGCCCAAGGCCGACGGGCCGCTCGCCGAGCAGGCCGCCACGGTCGACCCGGAGAAGCGGCGCTCACTGGTGGACCGGGCGGTGACGGAGATCGTCACCCAGGCGTACGGAATCCCGCTGTTCGACTCCGCGCAGGTGCTGCTGGCGCGCTCGGCGGTGCGGGATCTGACCTTCCCGGTCAACGCGTGGGAGCCGATCCTCTACCGCGTCACGAAGAAATGAAGCACTGATCTCACGAGGGCGGCGCACCGGCGGAGCCGCTGTGCGGTGCGCCCCTCCTGAAGACCGCTCCCCGCCCGCCTCACGCGTCCCCCCACGTGGGCGGCGGGCGGGGGGTGAACCACCTGAAAGGAAACAATGTCCACCTCGTCACCCACCTCGTCGCCCGACTCGTCGCCCGTCGCCGGCCGGCGGACCGGCGGTGCGCCGATCCTGCTGCTCAACGCGCAGTACCTGCCGACCAGCAAGGACTGGCGGACGGCGGACGGCCGTGCCGACTCCCCGTTCCATCTGGGCACCTTCGTACGGGAGGCCCAGCGGGCCGAGGCCGCCGGGTTCGACGCGCTGTTCCAGGCCGACTTCTCCGGTGTGAACCGGGCCGCGCTGCGCTCGGGTCCGCCGCTCCAGCTCTTCGAGTCGTTCCAGGCCGCCGCCGTGATCGCCGGGGCGACCTCGCGGATCAAGGTCATGCCGACCGTGTCGACGATGTACGCCCACCCCTCGGCGTTCGCCCGGAGCCTCGCCAGTCTGGACCGGCTCTCCGAGGGCCGGGCCTGGATCAATGTCGTCTCCTCCTTCCGGCCCGGCACCGCGATCGGCGTCAAGCGCGAGGTCTCGCGCTCGCAGCACCACGCCCAGGCCGAGGAGTTCCTCAAGGTCGCCAAGGAGCTGTGGGCGAGCTGGCCGCCCGAGGCGAACACCCCGGACCCGGTGACGGGCCACTACATCCGCGAGGGACTGATCAAGGACGTTCAGCACCAGGGCGAGTTCTACCGGCAGTCCGGGCCCATCGACATGGCCCCCTACTCGGCCGCGTTCCCGTTCACCCTCCAGGCCACGTCCTCACTGACCGGGGTGCGGCTGGCGGCCCGTACCGCCGACGGCGTCTTCGCCGGAACGCCCACCCTGGGCGCGGCGAAGGAACTGCGCCGCATCCTGCGCCGGGAGGCGGTGGCGGCGGGCCGGCCGGCGGACAGCGTGGCGCTGCTGCCGGGCAGCTACATCCATGTCGTCGGCACCCGCGAGGAGGCGGAGCTGCTGCTGAGCGCGGAGCGCGCGCGGACCCAGGTCTTCGGCGGGCAGCTCGCCGTCGAACAGCTGCGGGCACGGTATCCGGGGCTGCGGCTGGACGGGGTGGGCCCGGCCGACCGGATCCCCGCCGATCTGATCTCCGAGGACCCGGACAAGGTGTTCGAGGAGTTCGGATCGCGCTATCTGCCGCTGTGGGATCTCGCCCGGACGGAAGGCCGGAAGCCCGGACGGACCGTGGGCGAATTCGCGGCGGAGGTGATCTCGCTCAGTGAGCACGCGCGGTTCATCGGCACGGCCGAGCAGATAGGCGATGAGTTGCGCCGCTGGTACGACGAGGGCGGGGTGGACGGATTCCAGACCATTCTCGGGAATGAATTCGAGGCGCTCTGCGAACGCGTCATTCCCCGGTTCCTTGGCAAGAGCTGAATCACGCACGTTCAACGGAAAACGTTCAACGGAGCACGTTCAACGGAGCAGGAGAGGTATCACGCATGACCGAGATCCAGCAGGTGCCGGCCACCCCCGCCGAGCACGCGAACGTGGGCACGCTGACCGACTCCGCACGGCGTACCGCCCTGTGGAAACGACGCCTCTTCGAAGCGGAGGCGGGGCTGACCCGATTCCTGGTCGAGGCCCGGGCGGGCGTGCACATGCAGGAACTCCTGAAGGTCAAGCACGACATCTTCGAATCGCTCCCGGAAGGCGAGGAGGAGCAGGAGTGGAAGGCGGCGTTCTTCCGGGGGCAGGCCCTGATGGAGAAGTTCGTCGTCGGCCACTTCGGCCTCGGCGACCTCGCGGCCTGGGCGATGTCCAACAGCACGATCTACGCGGCCGTCGACCCGGGCCCCAAGCACGACGCCGTCATCCCGCTGGAGCGGCTGAACGCTCAGGCCGATCTCTACGACTCCGACACCGAGTGGGTCGAGCACGACGCGGATCGCGCGGTTCTCCGTATACGGCACTGCGCGATCTGGGACTACCGGGAACTCGCCCGAAAGCGGGGCGTCACGATCACCCTCCGGTCGCCGTGCGAATACTGCGTGCCCGCGACGACCGGAATGATCACCAATAAGGGGCTCAGCGCCACGCACGAACTCACCGAGGACCAGAGCGGAAAGGGATGCGTCTGGACCACGTCTCGCAGCGTCTCCCGGCCCGCCGAGGGCCACTGACCGCGCCGTTCTTTTCGAAAGGGTGACCACCATGGCTGGACAGACCGGACTCGATCCGCAGGCGACCGCCGACACCGAATGGGAGCTGTTCCGCACACTCCCCGCACGGCAGCAGCCCGAATGGCCCGACCGGGACGCGCTGCGCGACACGCTGCGCGCGCTCCCGCCGCAGGATCTCGTGAGCCGTGAATCGGTGAACGAACTCAAGCGCGAACTCGCCCATCTGGACGCGGGCGGCGGGCTGATCCTGCAACTCGGCGACTGCGTCGAGAACATCGAATCCGATGTGAACACCGACACGCGCAATATGATCGCCTTCCTCACCCACTTCCGCTCGCATCTGCGCACCCGTACCGGCCGTCATGTCGTCGGCGTCGGACGGTTCGCCGGGCAGTACGCCAAACCGCGCTCCCAGGACCACGAGGTGGTGGACGGGGTGACCCTGCCCAGCTTCCGCGGTCCCATCGTCAACTCCCCGTACCCGTCGGAGCAGGCGCGCAGGCCCTCGCCGGTCCGCGTCGCCGAGGCGCACGCCGCCTCGGTGACGTCGTACGCGGCGATCGCGGACTACCACCGGGCGACCGCGAACCTCGACCCCGTCTGGTCGAGCCACGAGATGCTCCTGCTGGACTACGAACTCCACTTCCTGCGCCGGGGCGAGGACGGCCACCATCTCGCCAGCACCCACTGGCCGTGGATCGGGGCGCGCACCCGGCAGCACAACGGGGCGCACATCGCCGTCGCGGCCGCCCTGAGCAACCCCGTGAGCGTGAAGATCGGACCGGACACCTCGCCGGAGGTCGCCGCCGAGCTGGCCGCCACCCTCAACCCCCGGGACGAGCCCGGCAAGGTCACCTTCATCAGCCGTATGGGCCACACCCAGGTGGAGCGGCTGGCGCCCATCGTCCGGGAGGTGCGCCGGCGGGTCGAGCATGTGCACTGGATCAGCGATCCGATGCACGGCAACACGGTCACCAGCTCGTACGGGTTCAAGACGCGCCATGTCGAGCACATCGCCGCCGAACTCACGGCCTTCCAGCGGATCCTCCTCGACGCGGGGCAGCGTCCCGCCGGTCTCCATCTGGAGGCCACCCCCGACGATGTGCACGAGTGCACGGAGAACGGCGACGAGCCGCGCGACCCGGCCCGGTACCGGTCGCTCATGGACCCCCGGCTCAACCCCGAGCAGACGGCACAGGTCCTGAGCCACTGGTTCATCTGAACCCGGCTGAACCAGGCTGAACCAGGCACTCGAAAACGGAGAAGCAGAGCCCATGACACGTTCCATCCTCGACATCGAAGACGCCGCCACGACGACCACGACGATCGACCCCGAGGAGTTTCTGCGCGCCGCGCTGCGCTGGCACTTCTCGGAGGAGACCGGTTCCCCGCTGTGGCTGGCCCTCGCCAAGGAACTCGACTTCGATCCGCTGACCGACATCCGCACCTTCGCGGACCTCGGCAGATTCCCCGACATAGCCGCGCAGCTGCGCGACCGGCCCGTCGAAGACCTGATCCCCCGGGGGCTGGCGGACGATCCGCCGCCCTCCGTCTTCGAGACCGGCGGCACCACCGGGTCCCCCAAGCGCCTCCTCTACACCGAACGCTGGGTGAAACGGGCCCTTCGCTGGAAGACGGCCGAACTCCGGGAGGCGGGGTTCCCCGTGGGCCGGCCCTGGCTGGTGGCGATGCCGTCGGGTCCGCACGCCTTCGGACACACCACCCGTCTCCAGGCCAAGGCCCTGCGGTCCGTCCTCCACACCGTGGACCTCGACCCGCGCTGGGTGAAGAAGCTGATCGCGGCGGGCCAGAGCCCCGCCCCGTATCTGGCGCATCTGATCGACCAGTTCGGCCACATCATCCGCTCGCAGGACATCGCCGCCATCACCACCACACCGCCGATCTTCTCCGAACTCCTCCTCCACGAGGAGCTGGCGGAACGGCTGCGCGGCTCGCTCAAGTACCTGGCCTTCGCCGGGGCGCACCTCGACGAGGACACGTACGACCTCATCGCCGAGACCCTGCCGGACACCGTGATCCAGAACATCTACGGCAGCACGATGATCCTCACCACCGCGAGGCCGCGCCCCGCCACCGAGGCGTCGGCGACCGTCTACGACGGCTACTCGCCGTTCGTCAGCTTCGCCGTCGTGGACCCCGAGACCCGGGAGCCCGTGGAGTTCGGCGAGCGGGGGCAGGTACGGATGACCCATGTGAGCAGCGGGATGTTCATCCCCAACAACTTCGAGCGGGACTCCGCGATCCGGGTGCCCGCCCCCGAAGGGGCCGTCGGCGACTCCCTCAGCTCGCCCGCGCCGCTCGCCGCGTTCGACGGCGAGCCCGTCATCGAGGGGGTGTACTGATGAGCACCGGCCCCTCCCCCTCCGGAGACTTGCTCGCGCTGCCGCTGCTCACCCACCGGGGCACCCACAGCACCCGTGCCCGGGAGATCGTGCACGGCGTCGACGGCCGCCCCCTCGCCTCCCTCTCCCTCAGCCCCGATCTGCTCATCTCCCAGAGCGTCCTGGCCCAGGGGCGCGCCTCCCCCCTGGCCCCCGAGGAACGGGCCCAGCGCCTCCTGGAGGCGTCCCGGCGATTCCTGGAGGACGACCTCGGCGGGATCTCCTTCGCCCGGCACCTCACCCATGTCAACCGGGTCTCCGGGCACAACGCGCCGCTCACCGAGCAGCTGAGCCGCGCCGTCGCCGCCGCGATCGCCGAAGCGCCCGCCCGTGCCGACCGCGCCAGGCCCAACGGCTCGCTCCGCTCCTGGGAGGAGGCCGCCGAAGGCGGCGGCAGCGGCGTCTGGACCCGGCGTGGCGAGACCCTCGCCGCCGTCCTCTCCGGCAACGCCCCCACCATCCAGAGCGGCTGGCTCCAGGCCCTCGCCCTCGGCTACCGGGTCGCGGTGCGCCCCTCGCGCCGCGAACCCTTCACCGCCCACCGGGTCGTCCTCGCGCTCCGCGCCGCCGGTTTCCCCGACACCAGCGTCACCTGCCTCCCCACCACCCACGAGGGGGCCTCGACCCTGCTGCGCCGCGCCGACCTGGGCTTCGTCTACGGCGGGGAGGACGTCGCCGCCAAGTACGGCGCCTCGCCCACCATCAAGGTCGGCGGCCCCGGCCGCTCCAAAACCCTCGTCGCCCACGACCGTCTCACCGCCGAGACCCTCGACTCCGTCGCCCACTCGGTCACCGCGCTCTCCGGCTCCGCCTGCGTCAACACGACCGCCGTCCTGGTCGAGGGGGACCACGAGCGCTTCGCCCACGACCTCGCCGCCCTCCTCCGCGAACGCGCCGGGGACCACCAGACCACCGACCATCACCTCGGCCCCCGCGTACCCGCCCGGTCCGCCGACACCCTCATCGGGCATCTGGAACGCACCGCCTCCCACGCCCGCCCCGCGATCCCCCTCGAAGAGATCGCCACCCCCCACCCGGACGGCGGGGTCGTCCTCGGTCCCGCCGTCTTCACCCTCACCGATCCGCATGACAGGCTCATGGCAACAGAGCTGCCCTTCCCCTGCGTCTGGGTCGCCCCCTGGACCAGGGCCGACGGCATCGCCCCCCTGCGCGACTCCCTCGTCATCAACGCGATCACCCGGGACGCGGACCTCATCAACACGCTCCTGCACGAGCCGAGCGTGAAGAACGTGCACGTCAACGCGCCGACCGTGCACAGCGACGGGAACCTTCCGCATGAGGACTACACCGGGGACTTCCTGATGCGGAACAAGGCGGTGGTGTCCTTCTGAGGGCCCCGCCCACCGGGCCCTGAGCACTGAGCACTGAACCCGACCCCGCCGTGTGACGGCGGCGGGGTCGGGTTCTCGCTCGTGCAGCCCTCGGGGCGTGGCGGTCACGCCCCCCGCTGGGCCGCCATGACGTGATCGCGGGCGCCTTCGACATGCGCGGTGATCACGCGGCGCAGCGCGGCGGCGTCACGGTCGCGCAGGGCGTCGACCATCCGCTGGTGTTCGTCGTCGATGCGTTCGAGGTCGTGGCCCGAGCGCACCCAGCGCCGGCTGTACGGCTCGACCAGGTGCAGCAGCTGGTCCACGAAGCGCAGGGTCAGCCGCTGCTCGGAGAGCGCGTAGACCCGGCGGTGGAACTCGTAGTTGAGGGTGGCCCGGCTCGCGGCGTCGGCACCCTGGCGGCGCATCTCGTCGGCGAGGTCCTGGAGTTCGTCGATGTCCCGGTCTCGGGCGCCGCGCACGATCTCTTCGGCCAGGTGCGGTTCCATCTGGAGGCGCAGCTCGAAGAGTTCGGCGATCTCGCCGTGGCTCAGCTCGGCGACGACCATGCCGCGCTGCGGCTGCAATTCGATCAGCCCCTCGGCGGCCAGCGCGTGGAGGGCCTCGCGCAGCGGGATACGGCTCACCTTCAGCTCGGCCGCGAGCTTCTCCTGCACCAGACGGGTGCCCGGGAGCAGTCCGCCGTCGCGAATGGAGGCGCGGAGCCGTTCGGCGATGACGCCGGCGCTGTTGCTCGTGCTGGGGGTGCGGGCTGCTCGGGTCACCTCGGAACTCTACCCCTTGTGTATCCACGCAGCGGCTGTATACATTCCCTTTCCTGTCCGCAGCGAATGTATACAGTCGCTGCGAATCTCGCGTTCGCGCCACCAGAAAGGGTTGCCGGATGTCACGTGCCGTCGATGTCGCCGTCATCGGAGGAGGACTGCTCGGGCTCGCCACGGCCCGGGCCCTGCTGAGGGCCCGGCCCGACCTGTCCGTCACGGTCCTGGAGAAGGAGGCACGCTGGGGCGCCCATCAGTCCGGGCACAACAGCAACGTCATCCACAGCGGTCTGTACTACGCGCCCGGCTCCCTCAAGGCCCGGCTGGCCCGGGCCGGCGGCGAGGAGATGATCCGCTACTGCGAGCAGCACGAGGTGCCCGTCAAACGCACCGGAAAGCTCGTGGTGGCCACGTCCTCGGCCCAGCTCCCCGGCCTGGACGCGCTCGCGGAGCGCGGCCGGGCGAACGGTGTCACGGTGCGGCGGCTGAGCCGCGCCGAGTTCGCCGAGCGGGAACCGCATGTCGCCGGGGTGGCCGCGCTGTCCGTCGCCGACACCGCGATGACCGACTTCGCCCAGGTGTGCCGGGCGCTGGCGGCCGAGCTGACCGGCCTCGGCGCAGAGCTGCGCCTCGATTCCCCGGCGCTCTCCTTCACCGCCGCCGGGGACCGGACCGTGATCGCCACCCCCGGCGAGGAGCTCCGGGCCCGGACCCTCGTGAACTGCGCGGGCCTGCACAGCGACAAGATCGCGGCGGCGGCCGGTGACCGCCCGTCGGTACGGATCATGCCCTTCCGCGGCGAGTACGCCGAGATCAGGCCCGGCCGCCGAGGGCTGGTCAACAACCCCGTGTACCCCGTACCCGATCCCGAGCTGCCCTTCCTCGGGGTGCACATCACCCCCATGCTCGACGGCTCGGTCCATGTGGGGCCCAACGCGGTGCCCGCGCTGGCCCGCCAGGGCTACCGCTGGCGCGATGTCGACCCCCGCATGATGGCCGAGCTGCTGCGGGACCCGGCCCTGCGCCATCTCGCGCGGCGCTTCTGGCGGCACGGGGTCACCGAGATCAGCCGGTCGCTCTTCTGGCCGCTGTTCGTCCGCGACGTACGCCGTCTGGTCCCGGAGATCGAGAGCAGGGACATGCGGCGGCACGGAAGCGGCGTACGCGCACAGGCGGTCACGGCGGACGGGCGGCTGGTCGACGACTTCGTCATCAGCCGCACCCCGCGCGCCGTCCATGTGCTCAACGCGCCGTCCCCCGCGGCCACGTCGAGCCTCCGCATCGGGAGCCGGATCGCGGCCGACGTCTTCGAGCAGCTCGGCCTCGATGTGGCCGCGGCCTGACCGCTCCCCGCCGGCCCAGGACCCCCACCCCCACCCCCACCCCCACCCGTTCACGCCCTTCCCCGTACCTACCTCTCTTTCAACGGTGATCGAGGACAGCACATGGCGAACACCCCGCACACAGCCGCTCAGGACCCCGGACCACCCCCCGCCGTCGCACGCCGCCGCGTGGCCACCGCCACCATCGTGGGCTCCGCGCTGGAGTGGTACGACTTCTATCTCTACGCCTCCATGGCCGCGCTGGTCTTCGGCAAGATCTTCTTCCCGCAGTCCGACGACTCGACCGGCACCATGGCCGCCTTCGCGACCTTCGCGGCCGGATTCCTGGCCCGCCCGCTGGGCGGCGTCCTCTTCGGCCACCTCGCCGACCGCATCGGCCGGCGGAACGTACTGATCGTCACCTTCGTCCTGATGGGCATCTCCACCGGCCTGATCGGACTGCTGCCCACCTACGAGACCGCCGGCATCGCGGCACCCGTCGCCCTGGTGGTCCTGCGCATCCTCCAGGGCCTCGGCGCCGGAGCCGAGTACAGCAGCGCGGCCGTGGTCGCCTACGAGCACGCCGACGAGAACCGGCGTGGCCGCCAGGGCGCCTGGCCGGCCCTGGGGCTCAACCTCGGACTGCTGCTGTCCTCGCTGACCGTCACCGTGCTCACCACCCTGGACGAGGAGACACTCCTGACCTGGGGCTGGCGCGTACCGTTCGTCGCGAGCTTCGCCCTCGCGGGCGTGGGCATGTGGGTGCGGAGCCGGGTGCCCGAATCACCCGACTTCCACAAGACGAAGGAGCAGCGGAAGCAGGACGCCGCCTCCCAGATACCGTTCGTCACCCTGCTGCGCGAGCAGCGCCGCAGCCTCCTCACAGTCCTGGCCGTCTCGCTGGGATACAACGCCCTCAGCTACATCTTCAAGACCTTCTCCCTGGCCTACCTCTCGGACTTCCAGGACGTGTCGGCGAGCGTCGGCGCGTTCGGCGTCACCCTCGCCAGCGCCACCGCCATCGTCACCGTCCCGCTCTTCGGCTGGGCCAGCGACCGCTTCGGCAGCCGCAAGGTGCTCGCGGGCGGCGGCATCGCCTCGGCGCTCTTCGCCTTCCCCTTCTTCATGCTCCTCGACACCCAGAACTCCATCGTGATCTGGCTGTGCCTCATCATCGCCACAGGCGTACTGGCCCCGGCCATGTTCGCCCCCCAAGGTGCCTTCCTCTCCCGCCAGTTCCCGCCCGACGTCCGCGTCAGCGGAGTCGGCACCGGCCGGGAGATCGGCGCCGCCCTCTCCGGCGGTCTGGCCCCCCTCGCGGCCCTGGCCATCGTCGGCGCGAGCGCGACCCACGCCACCTGGGGCGTCTCCCTCATCCTCATCGCCGGAGCCGTCATAGTCGTCATCGGCGCCTTCTTCGACCAGGGCACCCGCCCGCCCGCCCCACCCTCCACGCCCGCCGCCCCCGCCGCCCCCGCCGCACCGGCCACCGGGCAGGACCCCGACCAGGCATCGGCCCGGGACGACGACCGCGTGCCCCAGGCCCGCTGACGCCCAAGCAGCTCGGCCCGGACCGAACACGGTCCGGGCCGACGGTCGTACCCTCCCCGGGCAGGGTCAGACGGTGGTGGGGCGGTGTGCGGAGCGGCCGAGCTGGTGCACAGTCCAGCCGGCACGGGCCCAGCCGGCCGGGTCGACGGCGGTGCGAATGTCGACGAGGACGGGGCGGCGGACGAGACCGGCGGACGCCACGGGGAGGGACGGGTCCTTCGTGTACTGGGGCCATTCAGTGGCCAGGACCACGAGATCCGAGCCGGCCAGAGCCTCGCCGAGAGTGTCGGCGTAGGTGTATTCGGGGTGCAGACGGCGGGCCGCCGGGACGGCTTCGGGATCGTGAATGACCGTGCGAGCGGCGGCATCCTGAAGGAGTCCGGCCAGACGGAGGGCGGGTGAGGAGCGGACATCGCTGGTGCCTGCCTTGAAGGAGGCACCGAGTACGGCGATCGTGGCGGTGCCGAGCGGGCCTCCGTGGGCGTGTTCGACGAGAGCGCGGGCGGCGTCGAGCCGACTGTGGTTGATCTCCTCGACGGCGGTCAGGAGCGCGGAGGCACCAGTGGCGCCGAGTTCGCCGACGCGGTGGGTGAAGGCGGCGACGTCCTTGGGGAGGCAGCCCCCGCCGTAGCCGATGCCGGGCCGCATCCCCGCGTGGCCGATGCGGTGATCGATCCCGATGCCGTGGGCGACGGTGGCAACGTCCGCGCCGGTGATCTCGCAGATCTCGGCCATGGCGTTGATATAGCTGATCTTGGTGGCGAGGTAGGCGTTCGCGGCGCTCTTGAGGACCTCGGCGGTGGCGGGGTCGGTAACGATCAGTTCGGCGTCGCCGCGTTCGAGGATCGGCGCGTACACCTCCCGTACGGCCTTCTCGGCGGCGGAGGTGGTGAGACCGGCGACGATCCGGTCGGGACGGAGGGAGTCCTCAATGGCGTGGCCCTCGCGCAGGAACTCCGGGTTCCACACAAGGTCCACCCCGCCCTGGGCGTGCTCGGCGAGGATGGTCTGGAGGTGAGCGACGGTGCCGACGGTGACGGTGGACTTGCCCACGACAGTCGCCGGGCGCTTCAGCAGCGGGGCGAGGTCACGTACGGCTCCGATGATCTGGCCGGTGTCGTAGCCATGGCCGTCGGAGCGGATCGGAGTGCCGACCGCGATGAAGTGGAGGTCGGCGAAGTCGGCCGCCTCGGCGAGGTCAGTGGTGAACCGGAGCCGACCGGTCGGGACGTGCTTGGCCAACAGGTCGTCAAGGCCCTTCTCGTAGAAGGCGCCGCGTCCGGACTGGAGGATCTCGCAGGTTTCCGGGTTGAGTTCGACGCCGATGACCTCGTGACCGAGTTCTGCCATCGCGGCGGCGTGCGGGGCTCCGAGGTGCCCGCAGCCGATCACCGAAACACGCATGACGCTGTCCTTGGGGTGGGTGCTGTCGCAGAGGCGCTCCGTGATCCGGGCACCTCCACGACGCTATCCCTCTTCGACATCAGGGAGGTTCGGCTTCAGGCCGGTTGACAGTCAGAAGGTGACGTCCAGGAGCTTGCACAGGTGCTGGAGGGCGGGAGTCGCCTCGGCGCGGACGATGGTGTCGCCTTCGCGGGCTCCCTCGATCGGGTACTCCTCGAAGGTGCCGTTCTCCATCAGGCCCTCAGGGTCGACGTAGAAGATCTTCATGCCCTTGGCGCGGGCGCGGGCCTGGACGGAGCGCCGGTCGGCGTGCAGGCCGATCACCAGGAGGGCGCGGGCCTGGTCGAGGAGCGGTACCGGGGGGATCTTCTGGTCGTACCGGCGGACGAAGACCTCCTTCAGTCCGGCGCGGGCTGCGAGGACGTCGAAGTTGTGGGTGATGACCGGGCCGATCATGTGACCGGCGGTGTGCAGGGCCTTGAGTGCCCGGTGGGCACCGGTGGGTTCGGCAGTGAAGCAGGCCGCGAACATCCGGGTCAGCGACTCGGCCTTGCTCGGGGCGTCGAGCAGCATCTCCCGTACGAGGCTGTCGGCCTGCGGAGTGAGGGTGAAGCCGTGGGACTGGGTGAGCGCGTTGTCCTTCCGGGCGGTGACCCGGTAGACCTCGTGGAGGTAGTGCAGCGGGGGAATGCCCGCCTCGATCGAGGTGCCGCACCCGACCTCGACCTGGAAGGGGAGATGGCTCAGCAGCCCGGACAGATCCTCGGCGAAGGCCGGGGCACCGCGCTGCTCCTTGATCCGGATGCCGCCGGCGAGGACGTCCCAGGGCAGGTTCCGCAGGCGGCGGGGAACGGTGTAGCCCTCGGAGGTGATGAGGACGTCCAAGGTTCGGAAGCCTGCGGAGACGGTCCGGTCCGCGCGTTCGTCCTGGGGATGGGTGTCGTACTCGGTGAGGGTGGTGACGAGGTCGCCGTGGTGCCGGCCGGTACTACCCCGACGCCACCGGCCCTGGCCGAGCCAGCCGTCGAGGTCTTCGGCGTAGGTGTGGATCTCGCTGTCCGGGGCCGTGAACGACACGTACAGATACAGGTCGGCGAGGACGAGCCTCGGGACGGGGAAGGTGTAGTCGAGGGCGTAGGTGTAGCGGTAGTGCACAATCCGCCGACGGCCGGAAGCGTCCTCGCTCCAGCCGGACTGCTCGGCGTTGGCGGGGACCTGGGTCCGGCGCCAGATGCCCTCCTCGACGCTGCGGGGCCGCTCGTGCCCCTCACCCTCGAAGAAGGTCTTCCAGGTCATCACCTGGTCGTCGGACAACTGCTCGATGACGGGATACGGCAGATACACAGGTGCTCCTTCAGGGCTGAGGGGTGGTGGTGCGCGCGGGATTCCGGGAGGCCGTTGGCCACGAGAGCCGCCTTCGGCCGGTGAGCCGACGGCACACCACCAGAGCACCACCCGAACGGCCCTGCCGGTGATCGACTACCGCGCCCCGCACACCGCGTGCAGATGCTGCAAACGCCGTCGGCGCAACCGTCCCCGTGCCCTACCGTTTGGGCCTCAACCCGGGCGTGTGGGAGGGCTGATGCTCACCTCTGACTCAGATATCTGGGCCACCCGCGAGGCGCGCGAGCATGTCGAACGCCGTGCCCCAGGCCGCCTCGTCAGGCTCGGCCGTCATCGCCTCGGCTGGCGGCAGACCGACCTCGGAGTGCGGATCGGCTGCTCCGCCTCCACCGTCTCCCGGCTGGAAGCCAACAGGCACCCCGCAGACATCCGCCTGCTGACGGCTGCCGCGACCGCCGTCGGACTGCCGCCCACTCTTCTGGCGGCAGCCTGCGGCATCACCACCGGAGCCGCTCCCCGTCCCATTAGAGTGGCGCCGCACGCTCCGCCCGCCGAGGAGGACCCTATGCATCGCCGTACCCTGCTCACCGCCGCAGGCACGGCCGTGCCCGCCTCCCTGCTCCTGGCGATCGACGACGCCCTCGCCCTCACTCCCAGCGGTGCCGGTGCCGGTGCCGTGCCGGTCGACCAGCGTCTCGGCCAAGCCCGGAAGATGTGGGACACCGGCCGCCATACAGCCCTCCTCGCGGAGCTGCCCGGCCTCCTCGGCGACGCCCACCGGGCCGCCCGATCCCGCACCCCTCTGGACCAAGCCCGGCTCTCCGCCTGCTATCTCCTCGCCACCCAGGTCCTGGGGAAGATCGGCCGCTACGAACGGGCCCGGCTCACCGCCGACCGCGCCACCACCTACGCCGCTGTCGCCGAGTCCCCCATCGCAACCGCCGCAGCCGCCCGCGAGCTGTCGATCGTCCTGCGCCACCAAGATCAGCCTGCCGCCGCCCAGCGCTTGGTCCTGGCAGCGCTCACCGAGGTCGAGGCCACCGGCCTGACTACCGGCGCGCAGACGGCGGCGTACGCGCAGATGCTGTGCACCACCGCCTACACCGCCGCCCGCACGGGCGACCGGACCCGGGCCCTGGCCATGATCGCCGAAGCCCGCCGGGCCGCCCACCGGCTCCCCGACACCGTCGTGGCGGGTCGCCTCTTCCGTATCTCACCGGCCAGTGCCGACCTCTATGCCGTCGGCGTCCACTGGGCCCTCGGCGACGCCGGGGCCGCGCTGGAGGCCGGGCGGCATCTGCGGCCGGACCAGTTCCCCACCCCCGAACGCACCAGCCGGATGCACACCGACCTCGCCCGCGCCTGGTGGCAGTACGGCAAACCGGAACAGACGGCCCGGGAACTCCTCGCCGCGCTGCGCGTCAGCCCGGCAGAGGTCCGCGACCGCCCCTCCATCCGCACGATCGTCGGCTCACTGTCCTCTCGGCATCCCCGCACCCCCGGGGTCCGCGAACTGACGCTCGCGCTCGCCCGCTGACCCACAGCTGGCGTGTGGCGGAATCCCGCCGGCGGCCTCAGATCCGCGAGTTGCGCAGCGACTGCCACGCGGCGCCGGCCAGCGCCCGCGTCGACCGGGGGACCGACAGCCTCTCGTGCTCGCGGTACAGCTCCCAGTTGTACCGGACCAGGGACAGCTTGTTGGAGGAGAGCGATCCCGCCTGGTGGGACCTGTACACCGCGAGCGGCTCGGTCAGGCCCCGGGCGTCGGCGCCGTCGCGCATGATCGACAGCCAGAGGGCGTAGTCCTGTCGCTTACGCATCTCCGGCATGAGCCGGGTGCCCAGGACGGTGCGGTCGTACATGGCGGTCAGGGCGCCGATGTGGTCCCGGACCAGCATCGCGCGGTAGTCCACGTGTTCCCGCGCGCGGACCACGCGCCCGTTCGGGGCGAAGTCGGTGCTCTCACCCCCGTAGTCGGCGTCCATCTTGAAGTACGAGGTGAAGGTGAGAGGCGCACTGCCCGCCGCGGCGAATTCGATCTGCCGCGCGGTCTTCTCCGGAAGCCACATGTCGTCGCTGTCGAGAAAGGCGATGTAATCCCCCCGGGCCCGCTCGATGGCGAGGTTCCGCGCCCGGCCGGCACCGCCTTGTTCCGGTGCCGATTCCACCAGGACGCGCTTGTCCTGCCGGGCGAACTCCATGAGCAGGTCCATGGAGCCGTCGAAAGACTTGTCGTCGGTGACCAGGAGCTCAAGGTCGCTGTGAGTCTGCGTGAGCACCGACCGGATCGCCGCGCCGAGAGTGGCCGCCGAGTTGTACACCGGCATCACGACAGAGACCAGAGGCACAGCGCTTCTCCTTGTGAGGTGGGGCAGACGAGTCGGGCTGTACGCCGGGTTCTGTGCCCCGGGACCTCGCGGTCGTCGGGGCGACGGCCATCCATCTAGGACCGGTGTTGCCACCGGCCTCGTGCGGTCTACCCGCGGACTCGGGCGGGCAGCCCTCGAACGTCCGCGCAGGGCCGCCGGTTGGGGCGGCCCCTCTTGACCTTGCTCCGGGTGGGGTTTACCTAGCCGCCTGGGTCACCCCAGGCGCTGGTGGTCTCTTACACCACCGTTTCACCCTTACCGGGGTCCGTACGCGTACGGTCCCCGGCGGTCTGTTTTCTGTGGCACTGTCCCGCGGGTCACCCCGGGTGGGCGTTACCCACCACCCTGCCGTGTGGAGCCCGGACGTTCCTCGGGGGGATCCGGAGATCCTCACGCGGCCGTCCGCCCGGCTCGTCTGCCGTGTGGACCATGCTACCCGGCGGGGGCGGGTGGGTTGACCTTGTCGCGACGTCATGGTTTCCACTGGGGGCATGAGGATCGGAGAGCTCGCCGCGCTGGCCGGCGTGACCACACGTACCGTCCGGCACTACCACCGGCTGGGGGTGCTGCCCGAACCGGGGCGGCTGGCCAATGGGTATCGCGAGTACGGGATCCGGCACGCGGTGGCGCTGGCGAGGGTGCGGAGGCTGACGGGGCTGGGGATGGGGCTGGCGGAGGTGCGGGAGGTGCTGGCGGACGAGGCGGGGGTGGAGCTGGTGGAGATTCTGGAGGAGCTGGACGCGGATCTGGCGCGGCAGGAGGCGGTGATCGGGGGGCGGAGGGCGCGGCTCGGGGAGCTGATGAGGCAGGCGCGGGAGGGGCGGCTGCCGGTCGAGGGGCCGGTGTCGCCGGAGCTGTACGGGCTGCTCGGGGCGGTGGGGGCCGGGGATTCCGGCGTGGCGGCGAAGGACCGGAGTCATCTGGTGCTGCTCGACACGGTGCTGGGGGAGGGCGATCGGGAGCGGTTCTTCGGGGCGCTTCGGCCGTTCGCCGACGACGAGGCCCTCACCGGGCGGGTGCGGGGCTTGTACGAGCGGCTGGACGCGCTCGCGGACGCGGAGCCGGACGATCCCCGGGTGGGGCCGCTCGGGGACGAGCTGGCGGCGGTCGTGCCGGAGGAGCTGGTGCGGATGATGGGCGAGGGAGCGGAGGGCGTGGATCCGCTCGGGGACTCCTTCGGGAAGGCGCTGCTCGCCGACTTCGCGCCCGCCCAGGCCGCGACCGTCCGGCGCATGATCGCGAAAATCGCGGCCCGGGCCGGGGCCGGGAGAGACGAGGGGCCGGCGTGAGGGGCGCTCGGGTCGCGGTGTGGGGCGTACTGCTCGCGGAGATCTCGCTGCTCGTCGCGCTCGCGGCCGGGGCCCGGCCGCCGTACGGCGTGGTGCTCGCGGCCGAGGCGCTGGTCGTGGCCGCCGTCGGGTGGCGGGCCGCCGTGTTCGGCGGGCGGTACGCGGCCGAGCGGCGGGCCGGGGCCGGGAGACGGGCGGCCTGGGCCGGGACGGTGCGGGCGCTGGTGCCGCCCGTGCCGCGCAGGCTGATCGCGCACGAGGCGCGGGCGGTGGGGAGCATCGGGCTGTGGGTGCTCCGGCGGCGGCACGGGGTGGGGCGGGGCGCGTACGCGGCCGGGTACACCGGGCCGCAGACGGCCGTGATGTGGTCGCTGATCGGGGTGGCGCTGGTCGAGACGGTCGTGCTCGCCGTGGTGCTGCCGTGGCCGCTCGCGCACCGGGTGATGCTCGTCGTCGATGTGTACGGGGTGCTGATGGTGACCGGCCTGCACGCCGCCTGTGTCACCCGGCCCCATGTGGTGGAGCCGGACGGCTCGCTGCGGATCCGCTACGGCGCGCTGTTCGAGCTGCGGGTGGCTGCCGGGGAGATCACGGGCGTACGGGTGGACCGCAGGTTCCCGGTGGGGAAACTGGTGCAGCCGCGCGAGGACGGCTCGCTGGAGCTGATCGTCGGCGGGCAGACGACCGTGGCGGTGGAGCTGGCCGGGCCCCTGGCGTACACCCGGCCGCTGGGCGGGCGGGGGACCGCGCACACCGTCCGCTTCCACGCGGACGATCCGCAGGCGCTGGTGGCGGCCGTGCGGTGGGCACAAGCACAGGCCCAGACACAGGCCCAGACCTGAGCGAAGGGGCTCAGGCCGGGACGAAGAGGACCTTCGCCGTGCCCGGGGCGGCACGGGCGAGGCGTACCCGGAGCCGCTCCCCCAGCGGGAGCGGGCGGGGGCTCTCCACCCGGCCCACCACCGCCGGGTCCTCCAGATGGACCGTGCCGACATGGACCGCGCCGGCGGCCGGCTCGCGCTCCCTGACGTCGATCACACAGCCGTCGAAGACCTCGCCGACCCGGCCCGAGAGCAGCGCGGCCTCCACCAGGTCCACGCACTCGCGCTCGACCGTGTTGGCGCGGCGGGAGCCGTCCGCCATCTCGCCGGGGAGTGCGTCGAGCGCGGCGAGCACCCACTCGGGCACCCCCTGCCCGGCGCGGGCCGCGAGACAGAGTTCGCCCGTGTAGCGGTCGATCAGCCGGCGCAGCGGCGCGGTGCAGTGGGTGTACTCGGCGGCGACCGCCGCGTGGATCGCCGGGGAGGGGATTCTGCCGCCGGTGAAGACCGTGTACCCCGCGCCGCGCAGCAGGGCCGTGCACTCCTGGAGGAAGGCCGCGTTCCGGGGGCGGCGCGGGTCGAGGGAGCGGATGAGGTCCGCGTACGAGACATGGTGCGGCCAGTCGATGCCCAGCGCCTTCGCCGAGCGGCGCAGCCGGGCGACCGCGCCGTCCGGGGCGGTGGGGAGGGTACGGAGGACGCCGGTGCCGGCGGCCGTCATGATCTCGGCGGCGGCCATGCCGGTGAGCAGGGAGATCTGGGCGTTCCAGCCGTCGGCCGGGCGGGGTGCGCGGTAGGAGAGGAGGTATGCGCCGTCCTGTTCGGTGATCTCCTGCTCGGGCACCTGGAGGGAGATTCCGCCGCGCTCCCTCTCCAGCGTCTCGCGCAGTGTTCCGATCTCCTTGAGCAGGGCGAGGGGCTCTTCGGCGGCACCGGTGTCGATCAGCCGCTGGGCCGTCGCGTAGTCGAGCCGGGCGCGGCTGCGGACGAGCGCGCGGTGGACGTCGGCGGAGTGGGTGCGGCCCTCGGCGTCGAGGTCGAAGCGCCAGAGAAGGGCGGGGACCTGCTGTCCCGGGAGAAGGCTGGCGGCGGCCTCGGAGAGGGCCGGCGGGTGGAGGGGGATCTTCCCGTCCGGGAAGTAGAGGGTCTGTACGCGGCGGTGGGCCTCGGTGTCGAGCGCGCCGCCCGGGGTGACGAAGGCGGCGACGTCGGCGATGGCGTAGTGGACGCGGTAGCCGCTGCCGTGGCGGGCGAGGTGCATGGCCTGGTCGAGGTCGGTGGAGGCCGGCGGGTCGATGGTGAAGAGCGGGATGCCGGTCGCGTCGGTCTCCGGGAGCCGTGGGGCGCGTGCCGACTCCGCCGCCTCGGCGAGCACCTCGGGCGGGAACTCCCCCGGGACGCCGAGCGCCTCGCGCACCTCGCGCAGCGCGGTGCGCAGCGGGGCCTCGGCTGCGCCGGTGGCGTGGATCAGGCGGCGGGGCATGGAACCGAGCGTAGGCCGCGCGGAGGGTGTCGGCATGCCGGGCGGCGGAGGCCCCGGGGCGGGGGCGTCCAGGCGCGGTGCGGGCGGTCACCCGCACGGGCGACTGTGGGTACCGGGACGGCTACCCTACGTTGACCTTCGAGGGGGTCGGCCGGCTCGGGCGGCCCCGAGTCATCGATCGAAGGATTCCCCGTGCGACGTATCGCCTCCCTGCTCGGCTCCCTCGCGGCGGCCGTGGCGCTGACCGTCACCGTCCCGCACTCCGCCGCGTTCGCGGCGAATGGCGCGATCATGCTCAATGGCACGGTGCACCAGCAGCCCAGCGGCTGCTACCCCAGCGACCGGCGGCCGTTCCAGGTGAACAACCGGACGGACGAGATCGCCCTCGTCTTCGCGAGCCGGGACTGCTCGGGGCCGATCGTGCAGGTGGTCGCGCAGGGCGAGCCGGCCGTGTCCGAGCAGGGCAGGAGTGTGTACATCCCCTGACGGCGGCCGGGTGGGGCCGGGCGGGCCGCGTACCCTGGCGCGGGGTGGTTTTTCCCCCGGTGACCCGGGTTGCCCGGGTGGAACGCGTGAGGAGAGGGTCCGTGCTCGTACTTTTGCCGCCGTCGGAGGGCAAGGCCGCCTCGGGGCGCGGGGCCCCGCTGAAGCCCGAGTCGCTGTCGCTGTCCGGGCTGGCCGAGGCGCGCGCGGCCGTGCTGGACGAGCTGGTGGAGCTGTGCGCCGCCGACGAGGAGAAGGCGCGGACGGTCCTCGGGCTGAGCGAGGGGCTGCGCGGCGAGATCGCGAAGAACGTCGAGCTGCGGACGGCGGGCACCCGGCCGGCCGGGGAGATCTACACGGGCGTGCTGTACGACGCGCTGGGGCTCGCCACCCTGGAGCCGGACGCCCGGCGGCGCGCGCGGTCCTCGCTGCTGGTCTTCTCGGGGCTGTGGGGCGCGGTGCGGGTGGGCGACCGGATTCCCTCGTACCGCTGCTCGATGGGGGTGCGGCTGCCGGGGCTCGGCGCGCTGGGGACGCACTGGCGGAAGCCGATGGAGTCGGCGATTCCGGAGGCCGCCGGGCGGGGGATGGTGCTGGATCTGCGGTCCTCGGCCTATGCGGCGGCGTGGAAGCCGAAGGGCGCGCTCGCCGAGCGGACGGCGACGGTGCGGGTGCTGCACGCGCAGCTGGTCGACGGGGTGGAGAAGCGCTCGGTGGTGAGCCACTTCAACAAGGCGACCAAGGGCCGGATCGTACGGGATCTGCTGATCTCGGGTGCGCGGCCGAAGGGTCCCGGCGAGCTGGTGGAGACGCTGCGGGAGCTGGGGCATGTGGTGGAGGCGCAGGCTCCGGCACGGTCGGGGCAGCCGTGGGCGCTCGATGTCGTGGTGAGCCAGATCCACTGAGCCGTTGCGCGGTGTGCAACATGCGTTGCGTATCGCGCGGGTGCCACGGCAGGATGAGCGTATGACCTCCGTGCTGGATCTCGCGCCCGTCGTTCCCGTCGTCGTCATCGAGGACGCCGAGGACGCCGTACCGCTCGCGCGTGCCCTCGTCGCGGGCGGGCTGCCCGCCATCGAGGTGACGCTGCGGACGCCCGCCGCCCTCGACGCCATCCGCGCCATCGCGGCCGAGGTGCCGGACGCCGTCGTCGGCGCGGGCACCGTGATCTCCGAGGCGAATGTGGACGCGGCCGTCAAGGCCGGGGCCACCTTCCTGGTGAGCCCCGGGTGGACGGACCGGCTCCTGGACGCGATGCGGGCCTCGGGCCAGGCGCTGCTGCCCGGAGTCTCGACCACCTCCGAGGTCGTCGCGCTGCTGGAGCGCGGGGTGAACGAGATGAAGTTCTTCCCGGCCGAGGCGGCCGGCGGCACCGCGTACCTCAAGTCCCTCTCGGGACCGCTCCCCCAGGCCCGCTTCTGCCCCACCGGCGGGATCTCGCTCGCCTCCGCCCCCTCCTATCTCGCACTGCCCAACGTCGGCTGCGTCGGCGGCACCTGGATGCTCCCCGCCGACGCGCTCGCCGCGAAGGACTGGGCCCGCGTGGAGTCGCTGGCCGCCCGGGCCGCCGCCCTGCGGACGAGCTGACCGGCGATCAGTTCGCCCTGCCGGGAACGGAGTCCGCGCGCGGGGCGCTGGAGCTGCTGCGGATCTTCGACGAGGTCCGGAGCGGAGGCATGAGGTGACGCGGAGGCGTGAGGTGACGCGCGTACCCCGGCAGGCGGCGCGGATCGCGGTGCTGGATCCGGCCGGTGCCGTCTTTATGTTCCGGTACGACAACGAGGAGGTCGGCGTCCACTGGGCGCTGCCCGGCGGCGGTCTGGAACCGGGCGAGGATCCGCTGCGGGGTGCCGTGCGCGAGCTGCGCGAGGAGACGGGCTGGACCGATGTGGAACCGGGTCCGGCGTTCTGCCGGTGGGAGCACGACTTCACCCGGGCCGGGGTGCCGGTCCGGCAGCGCGAGGTCATTCACCTCGGGTACGGGCCCCGGCGCGATCCCGTCGGGGATCTGGCCGAAGCCCACGCCGAGGACGCGATCCTGCGCTGGCGCTGGTGGTCGCCGGCCGAGCTGTCCGCCGCCACGGAGGCGCTGTGGCCTCCGCGGCTGGCGGAACTGCTGGACGGCATACGGCGGAACGGGCCGCCGCGGGGCGGGCCGGTGGAGCTGGGCTTCGTCCCGAACCGGTGAACCGGCTCACTGTGGTGAACCGGCCGTGCGGCCGGTCCACCACGGTGTTCAGCCGCGCAGGTGCGAGGTGTCGTTGAGCAGGCGTACGGACGCGTTGCCGTCGGAGTAGTACGCCACCGCCGAGAGGGAGGCGGCCGACAGCTCCATCCGGAACAGGGACTCGGGCGGCGCTCCGAGGGCCAGGCGCACCAGGGTCTTGATGGGCGTGACATGGGTGACGAGGAGGACCGTACGGCCCGCTGAGCGGGCGGCGATCCGGTCGCGGGCCGAGGCCACGCGGCGGGCGACGGTGGCGAAGTTCTCGCCGCCGCCGGTGGGCGCGGCCTTGGACGAGGCGAGCCAGGCGGCGAGATCGTCGGCGTACCGCTCCTGGACCTCGGCGAAGGTCAGCCCCTCCCAGGCGCCGAAGTCGGTCTCGCGCAGCCCCTCCTCGACGCGGACGTCGAGGTTCAGCCGGGCGGCGACCGCCTCGGCGGTCTCGCGGCAGCGCTTGAGGGGGGAGCTGACGATCTCCTGGACGGTGCCGCGCGCGGCGAGGGCCGCCGCCACGGCCTCGGCCTGACGGCGGCCGGCCGGGGAGAGCGAGGGGTCGCCGCCGCCGCTGCCCGAGAAGCGCTTCTCGGGGGTGAGGGCGGTCTCGCCGTGCCGGAGGAGGACGAAGGTCGAGGGCGCGCCCAGGTCGGCGGTGGCTCCCCAGCCGACGGAGGGGGCGGCCGTGAGCGTACCGGCGGTGGATCCCGATCCGTTCCGGCCGGCGGAAGCCGCCGGGGCGGGGGCGGCGGAAGCCGCTGATCCGGCGAGGGCCGCGCGGGCCTTCGCCGCGCCCGCGCTCGCGTCGCCGACGATCCGGGCCGCCGCCTCGTCGCGGGCGGAGAACTCCGCCGTGGAGCGGGCGGGCTCCCACTGCTTGCCCCGCTTGCCCGCGTCCATCGCCTCATTGGCGAGCCGGTCCGCGTGCTTGTTCTTCTCGCGCGGGATCCACTCGTAGGTGACGGACGACGGAGGGTGGACCTTCGCCGCCTGCGCCGCGAGCGGCTTCATGTCCGGGTGCTTGATCTTCCAGCGCCCGGACATCTGCTCGACCACCAGCTTGGAGTCCATGCGGACATGGACCCTGGCCTCGGGGTCGAGCTCGTGCGCGGCCCGCAGGCCCGCGACCAGGCCCTTGTACTCGGCGACATTGTTCGTGGCGACGCCGATGAACTCCGCCGCCTCGGCCAGCGTCTCGCCCGTGGCGGCGTCGATCACCACCGCGCCGTAGCCCGCCGGGCCCGGGTTGCCCCGGGAGCCGCCGTCCGCCTCGACGACGAACTTCCGCATCAGATGCCGGACTCGGAGGTACGGATGAGGATGCGGTGGCAGTTCTCGCAGCGGAGGACGGCGTCGGCGGACGCGGCGCGCACGTCGTTCAGCTCGGTGATGTTCAGCTCCAGGCGGCAGCCCTCGCAGCGGCGCTGGTAGAGACGGGCCGCGCCGACGCCGCCCTGCTGGACGCGGAGCTTCTCGTACAGCTTGAGGAAGTCGGCGGGAATGACGGCGGCGACGGCCTCGCGGTCCTTGGTCACCGACGCGGACTCGGCGTCCAGCTGCGCCTGCGCCTCGTCCCGGCGGGCGGTGGCGTCGTCGGTCTTGGCCTGGACGGCCGTGACACGGGCGGTCAGCTCACTGACGCGCTCCTGGACGGACTCGCGGCGCTCCATCACGTCGAGGACGATGTCCTCCAGGTCGCCCTGGCGCTTGGCCAGCGAGACGATCTCGCGCTGGAGGCTCTCCAGGTCCTTGGGGGAGGCGACCGCGCCGGAGTCCAGACGCTGCTGGTCGCGCACGGCGCGCTGGCGCACCTGGTCGACGTCCTGCTCCGCCTTGGTCTGCTCGCGGGCGGTGTCGCTCTCCTCCGTCTGCGCCGCTACCAGCAGGTCGCGGAGCTGGACGAGGTCTTTGGTGAGCGATTCGATCTCGGCGTGCTCGGGGAGCGACTTGCGCTTGTGGGCGAGCTGCGACAGGCGTACATCGAGGGCCTGGACTTCGAGGAGTCGGATCTGGTCGGCGGGCGCGGCGTTCAGTTGGGGGCTCCAGGAGAAGAGAATCGGGATGACCAGGGATCGGTGACCGTACGCGAGACATGGACCCGCAGGTTCCAGCCCTGCCGGTCGGAGATTTCGTCGAGCTGGGCGGCCGCCAGCTCGCACCAGGGCCACTCGGTGGCCCAGTGCGCGGCGTCCACCAGCCCGAGCGGTGAACGCTGGGTGGCTTCGGACACGGGGTGATGGCGCAGATCGGCGGTGAGGAAGGCGTCCACCCCGGCGGCGCGTACGGCGTCGAAGAGGCTGTCGCCGGAGCCGCCGCTCACCGCGACCGTACGCACGAGCGCGTCCGGGTCGCCCGCGAGGCGGACGCCCTGCGCGGTGGCGGGCAGCCGCTCGGCGGCGCGCCGGGCGAACTCCCCGAGGGTCTCGGGGTGGTCCAGCTCACAGATCCGGCCGAGGCCGCGGCGGCCGGCCGGATCGCTCGCGTCCGGGATCAGGGGGCGTACGACGCGGAGGTCGAGCGCGCCCGCGAGGGCGTCGGAGACGCCGGGGTCGGCGCTGTCGGCGTTGGTGTGGGCGACATGGAGCGCGATGTCGTTCTTGATGAGGGTGTGCACGACGCGGCCCTTGAAATGGCCGGCCGCGACCGTCGTCGTACCCCGGAGATAGAGGGGGTGGTGGGTGATGATCAGCTGGGCGCCCAGCTCGACCGCCTCGTCCGCGATCTCCTGAACCGGGTCGACCGCGAGCAGCACCCGCAGGACCTCGGCGTCGGGGTCGCCGCAGACCGTGCCGACGGCATCCCACTGCTCGGCCCGCTCGGGGGGCCAGAGTGCGTCGAGGGCGGCGATGACTTCAGACAGACGGGGCACGCAAACAGGTTACCCGCGCCACGCGGGGGCGGGGTCCGGGCGGGGGCCCCGGCCCGGGGAACGGCCGCGGCCCCGAGGCGCGGCAGCGGCCTTTCGGCCACCCTGGCCGAGGGTTGTCGCACCCGTACCGCGGTACGTACAGGCACAACCGCTCCCCCACCACAGCGGAATCGCGATCCGACCACCCTTATGTGTGAACAGGCCGGTCTTGTGTTGTTCGGCAGGAAGTGCGAAACCTAACTTCGTCACTGGAGGTGACTGACCGATGACAGTCTGTGCCATCGAGAATGCCACGGAACGGGCGACGAAGGCCGGTGGCGGGACCGCCCGAGGGAGTGCCGGAGGGGCCGCCCAAGGGGCCCCTCAAGGGATCACGATCACCGCGAACGGCGCGTACGCGGCCCGGCTCGCGGGAGCGGGTGAGGCGCTCTTCGCGGAGCGGTGGACGCTGGACGGGCCCGAGCCCTACGCCGTACCGCTGCCGCTCGGCCAGCCCGAGGAGCGCGGCACCGATGTGCTGCCGCTCACCGACGGGCGGGTGCTGATCCGGCGGCGGGTGACCGGACGGCATCTCTTCTCGCTGGTGTACCCGACCGGACCGGGCACCGGGGAGATCCCGCTCGGCGGGGTCGAGTCGGGCGAGCTGCGGCTGCTGCCGCCCGCGCCGGACGGGACACGGGCCTACGCCGTGGTGCCCGGGGAGCGCTCGACCTCGGTCTGGCTGGTGGCCGGGGGCACCTTCGGCCCCGAGCATGTCGCCGAGGTGCCCGGCCACTGCACGGGCGGGGTGTGGCTGGACCGCACGGGCCGGATGCTGGCGCTCGACCGGCGGCTGGGGCGGGGGCCGGTCAAGACGGTGACGGTGGATCTCGCGCGGGGCGGGGAGGTCTCGCCGCTGCTCCAGATCGCCGAGGGGAGCGACGACCGGCTGCTGCTCGCGGAGCCCGACAGCGGACTCCTGCTGATCAGGTCGAACGCGCCGGGGCAGGAGCGGCTGGGGTGGGGGGTGCTGGGAAGCCACCGGCCGGTGCGCTTCCCGGAGAGCCTGCGGCCGGCGGGGTGCGCGGTGACGCCGTTCGCGGTGCAGTCCGGGCAGGCACTGCGGCCGGAGAGCTGCGGGGTGGCGCTGCGGATCGAGGGGCCGGCGGGGAGCCGGGTGGGGGTGTGGCGGCCGGCGGGGCGTCGACTGCATCTGCTGGCGCCGCCCGCCGGGTGGCTGGCGGGGGCCGGGACCTGGAGCGGGGACGGGGTGCTGGGGCTGCCGTGCGTCAGGGACGCGGAGGGGTGCGGGGTGGCGCGGCTGGACGCGGCGGGGGTGTTCGCGCGGGAGGGAACAGTATCGGGGGCACCCGGCGTTGCGGCGGTGTCGGCCGGGACGGGCGCGCAGGTCGCGCCCGTCTCGCGGGTCGCACCCGCCGGTCGTAGGCCGGTGCCTCTGCAACAGGCTCCGCTCGTGGGGCGGATGGGGCTTGGATAAACTCTGCGGGCTGCGAAGTTACTAGCGATCACGCACTGGGGGAAGTTTTCAGATGTCTGATGCACGAACCGTCACGACTGAGGGTCGTCAGCACGGGCTGGAGGAGTCGGAGAGGGAGAGGGCAGGGAAGCACCGGGGGGTCGCGGCCGCGCAGGAGGAGCCGGCGGCCGAGCCGCACGGCAAGCACCGCAGACCGTCGGCGGACCAGGCTTCCTGACCGCCGCCTGGCACGGCGCCGTTGACTCTCGCGCTTCGGGTCACCGGCTCACGTTCACCGAATTCCGGCCGCTGACTCACGGCCGCTGAATTCACGGCCGCTGAATTCACACCGGGCCCGCCCGCCCCCCAGAGCCCCACCTCTGGGTGTCCGGGCAGGCCCGGCTTTCCTCCCGGGGCCGG
Source organism: Streptomyces amakusaensis (assembly GCF_039532665.1). Classification (NCBI taxonomy): domain Bacteria; kingdom Bacillati; phylum Actinomycetota; class Actinomycetes; order Kitasatosporales; family Streptomycetaceae; genus Streptomyces; species Streptomyces amakusaensis. The sequence goes on from NZ_BAAASB010000013.1 coordinate 136,313, forward strand.
CCCCGGGCACTCCGGCCCCGGGCACACTCACCGCCCCCGCTCATGGCGCAGCCCCAGCACCTCCGTCGCCGCGAACGTCACTCCCGGCGGGCCGGCCGCGTAGTACGGGGTGAGCACCGCGTCCAGCTCCTCGTAGGTGAAGACCTCCTTCACCGTGTCGAACCGCGCCGCCACCCTGGGCCGCTCCACCACCGCCACCAGCCCGCCGTGGACCACGAGCAGCTGGCCGTTGACCGCCGAGGCCGCGGGCGAGGCGAGATAGCCGACGAGCGGCGAGACATGCTCGGGCGAGAGCGGATCGAGCGCCCCGGGCTCCGGCTCCGCGAAACCGGCGAAGACGTCCTCGGTCATCCGGGTCCGCGCCCGGGGACAGATCACATTCGCCGTGACGCCGTACTTCGCCAGCGCGAGCGCCGTGGAGACCGTCAGCCCCACGACGCCCCCCTTGGCCGCCGCGTAATTCGGCTGCCCCGCCGACCCGGCGAGGAAAGCCTCCGAGGAGGTGTTGACGATCCGGCCGTACACCGGCCCGCCCGCCGCCTTGGAGCGCTCGCGCCAGTGCGCCGAGGCATAGCGGGTGGTGTTGAAGTGGCCCTTGAGGTGGACCCGTACCACCGTGTCCCACTCGCTCTCGCTCATCGAGAAGATCATCCGGTCCCGGAGGATGCCCGCGTTGTTGACCAGGATGTCCAGCTTGCCGAACGTGTCGACGGCGAGGCCGATCAGCTCCCGGGCCCGCTCGTGGTCGGCGACGTCGCCGTGGTGCGCGACCGCCGTGCCCCCGGCGGCGCGGATCTCCGCGACGACCTCGTCGGCCGGGGCGGCCGAGGCCGCGCCCGATCCGTCGCGGCCGGGCGCTCCGTAGTCGTTGACGACCACGCTCGCGCCGAGGCGGGCCAGTTCGCGCGCCTCCGCGCGGCCGAGGCCCCGGCCGGCCCCGGTGACGATCGCGGAGAGTCCGTCGAGCGGTTGCTGAGACATCCGATTCCCCTTCGGCTTCCGTCTTCGGCCTTTGGTGTCTTGGTGTCTTGGTGTCTTGGTGTCTTTGGTGTCTTTGGTGGGCTGGGGCGGCGCGGGGCGTCAGATCTCGACGCAGGTGCGGAGCGCCTCCCCCGTACGCATCTGCTCCAGCGCGTCGTTGATCCGGGCCAGCGGCACCCGGTGGGTGATCATCGACTCCAGGTCGACGCGGCCCGCCCGCCAGAGCGCGATCGCCCGTTCGTAGGAGGCGAGCACGTCCCCTCCCCCGTACATCGACGGCAGGATCCGTTTCTCGTCGAAGAACAGCTCGAACATGTTGAGCCGGAGGAAGTCGTCCATCGAGCCCGCGCCGACGACGCAGAGGGTGCCGCCGCGCCGGGTCGCCTCGTACGCCGTACGGGCGGTGGCGGACTTGCCGACCACCTCGAAGACATAGTCGAAGCCCTCGCCCCCGGTGATCCGCTTCCGCGCCTCGCCGAGCCCTTCGGGGGCCACCGCCTCCGTCGCGCCGAAGCGGAGGGCCGCCTCGCGGCGGGAGGCGATGGGGTCGACGGCGACGATCCGGGCCGCGCCCTTGAGCCCGGCACCCTGGATCACGGAGATTCCGACCCCGCCGCAGCCGATGACGGCGACCGAGGAACCGGCTTCCACCTCGGCCGTGTTGATCGCCGCACCGAGGCCTGTGGTCACTCCGCAGCCGATCAGGGCGGCGATGTCGAAGGGCACGTCGTCGGGGATGGGCACGGCGCAGGCCGCGTCGATCACGGCCTCCTCGGCGAAGGTGCCGGTGCCCGCGAAGCCGAAGACATCGCCGCCGGAGCGCCTGAAGTTGGGGGTGCCCGCGTTGAGGAATCCGGCCAGGCACAGCCGGCCCTGGCCGCGCCGGCAGGAGGGACACGTACCGCACGGCGGAAGCCAGCAGACCAGGATCCGGTCCCCCGGCCGGAGTCCGGTGACCCCGTCGCCGACCTCGACGACCTCGCCCGCGCCCTCGTGGCCGGGGACGAACGGGGCGGGCTGCGGCAGGACTCCGTTCATCGCGGAGACATCGGAGTGACACAGTCCGGTGGCCCGGATCCGGACCCTGACCTTCCCCGGGCCAAAGCCCACGGCCTCGACGTCGTCCAGCACATCGAGCTTCAGCTGCCCGGTCTCGTGGAGTACGGCTGCGCGCACGGTGCGGCTCCTCTCGTGGTTCCGGTTCTGGTTCCGGTTCGGGTTCCGGTTCTCGTGGGGTGGGGCTCAGGTGTGCTCGACGACGGCGTCCGCGAGCACCGGCGCGTCGTCGCGTTCGACGGCGGTGACGGACGCCCGGACGCGGTCCGCCCCGCTCCACATCCGGATACGGAGGGTCTCGCCGGGGAACACCACCCCGGCGAAGCGGGCGGTGTACGAGCGGACCCGGGCCGCGTCACCGCCGAGCAGGGTGTCCACCACCGCCTTGAGCGTCATTCCGTACGAGCAGAGGCCGTGCAGGATGGGCCGGTCGAAGCCCGCCCGGGCGGCGAACTCCGGTTCCGCGTGGAGCGGGTTGAGGTCGCCGGAGAGCCGGTAGAGCAGCGCCTGGTCCTCGCGCGTCCGCTTCTCCACCGTCTCGTCGGGTTTGCCGGGGTCGCCGAGGTCGCCGGAGGGCGGTTCGGCGCGGACGGAGGGGCCCCGGTCGCCGCCGAAGCCCCCCTCGCCCCGGACGTAGATCTGGGATTGGCCGGTCCACAGCGGGCCGTCGGCGTCGGAGACCTCCGTGCGCAGCACCAGGACCGCCGCCTTGCCCTTGTCGTACACGGCGGCGACCTTGGAGGTGGAGAGGGCGGTGCCACGGGGCGGCAGGGGCCGGTGGACACGGACCGACTGGCCGCCGTGCAGGACGGAGGCGAGGTCGACGTCGATGCCGGGGCCGATGCTCGTGCCCGGGGTGGCGGCCGTGCCCGGAGGGCCGGCCTCGCCCCGTTCGGTGGTCCGGGCCGCGCCCGCGACGGTGGCGAAGCTCGGCAGCACCTGGAGCCGGGACTCCAGGGTGTAGCGGAGTTCGGCGGGGTCGGTGGCGGGGACTCCCGCGCCGATACCGAGGTGGTAGAGCTGGACGTCCCGGTGGTCCCAGCTGATCTCGGCACGGCGGGGGGCGGCGGCTACGGCCCTGACGGGGTCGATGGGCATGGGCTGCTCCCTCGCTGGTCGGACGGGGTCACGAGCGGGGTTCGGGCGGCGCGCGGGTGGGCGCGCGCGGGTGGGAGACCCCGGTGCGGACGTCCGCACCGCCGGCCGCACCGAGGTCGTCACGGGGGCGCACGGAACCGGTGGCCGGGCGCCGGTTCTAGAACGCGTTCCAGAATTGGCCGGTCCCCTGTATAACGCAGGGCCCGGCGGTTGTGAAGAGGATTGACGGGATGTCGGACAGGGGGGCTGGGCAGATGAGGCGGTGGTGGTGGGCGGTGGGCGGGCCGGGACATTTGTCACTGCCGAGTCCGTACATTGCGCATCTGCCGTGCGCGCGGGGGCCTCCGTAGCGTTGCTCCCATGACCCAGACTCCCTCTGCGGCACCCGCTGTGAACCTCGGCGGGGCTGCCAAGTCCTTCGGTTCCCTGCCCGCCGTGGACTGCGTCGACCTCACGGTCCGGCGCGGCGAGACGGTGGCGCTCCTCGGCCGTCACGGCTCGGGAAAGTCCACCGCGATCGGTCTGATGCTCGGTCTGACCGCCCCCGACTCCGGCGGTGTCAGCCTCTTCGGCGACTCCCCGGCACAGGCGGTGGCCCTGGGGCGGGTCGGCTTCATGCTGGACAACTGCCGGCCGATCCCCCGGACCACGGTCCGGGAGCAGATAGCCTTCGCCTCCCACACCTTCCCGAGCCCGCTGGCCGTCCCCGAGGTGCTGCGGCTGGCCGGTCTCACCGAGTTGGCCGACCGCCGCGCGGATCTGCTCTCCGACGGCGAGGCGCGGCGGCTGCGGTTCGCCCTCGCACTGATCGGCGACCCCGAGCTGATCATTCTGGACGAGCCCACCGCCGGTCTGGACGCCAAGGCGCGCACCGCCTTCTGGGCGGCCGTCCACGGATACGCGGGGCGGGGCAACACCGTCGTGTTCTCCACCCACTATCTGGAGGAGGCCGACGACAACGCCGACCGGATAGTGGTGATGGACCACGGCCGGATCGTCGCCGACGGCAATGGCGAGGAGCTGCGGCGCTCGGCCGGCGGCACCGTCGTCGCGGTCGATCTGGCCGGCCGGGGCAGCCACGGCCTCACCGAACTGCCGGGCGTCGTCTCCGTGGAGATACGGCGCGACCGGGCCCGGCTCGCCACCACCGATGCCGATGCCACGGTCGTCGCCCTCGCCAGAATGGACGCCATACGGGGGCTGGAAGTCGCCCCCGTCTCCCTCGAAGACGCCTTTCTCGCCCTGACCTCCCGGCTGGAGGCGACCTTGCTGAGCGCCTCGCTCGCCCGGTGAGAGGTGCCGCGCGGGGAGCCGGACCCTCGCCGTGCGCGGGGAGCCGGCCGTCTCGTACCGTCGGTGGCCGAGGGCGGTACGGCACCGCCCTCGGGGGAAGCGGGAACCAGCGATGTGGATGAAGAGAATCGGGGCGCACCCCAGTGAGCTGGGGCCGCCCAGCAGCTTCGCGATGCTGCCCTGGCTGCTGTTGGGGACGGGTGCGCTCTCCACCCTGTTCCAGGGCGGGACTCCCTACCCGTGGATCGGCGGCATCGGGCTGCTGGTCTTCAACACCCTCTATGTGAACCTCGCCTTCCGCGCCTTCGACAAGACCACCCGGGAGGCTCCCGCCACCCGCTGGCTGCTGCTGGCCCTCGCCGTCATCGGCTTCGGGCTGGCGGCCGGGTACGGCGGAGCCTGGCTGCTCTTCTTCCCGCTGCTCGGGCTGGCGACGGGCACGGTGCTGCGCGGGCGGCAGGTGAAGATATGGATCGTCCTGCTGACGGTCGGGGCGAGCGGGGTCGCGTTTCTGCGGGAGGGCTGGGGCGCGGTCGGCATCGCCTACGGGACATTCATCTCGGGGATGGTGTCGACGGCGATCCTGGCGCTCTCCGAGGCGGTGGGGAAGCTGCTGGAGACCCGTCAGGAGCTGGCGCGCATCGCCGTCGAGAAGGAGCGGCTGCGCTTCTCCCGCGATCTGCACGATCTGCTCGGGCACACGCTGTCGGTGATCGTGGTGAAGTCGGAGGTCGCCCGGCGGCTGGGGCCCAAGGACATGGAGGCCGCGCTGGCCGAGATAGCGGACATCGAGTCGGTCGGCCGGCAGGCCCTCACCGAGATCCGTGAGGCGGTCACGGGCTATCGGGAGGGCACCCTCACCACCGAGCTGGACCGTGCGCGGCTGGCGCTGACCGCGTCCGGGATCGAGCCCGTCGTCCATCAGTCGGGGACGCCGCTCGCGCCGCAGACGGCGGCGCTGCTGGGGTGGGTGGTGCGGGAGGCGGTGACCAACGCGGTGCGGCACAGTGCCGCGACGACCTGTGAGATCACGGTGCGCGGCACGGCGGACCGGGCCCGGGTCACCGTCGTGGACGACGGTGTGGGGGTCCCGGCCGGCGGGCGGGAGAAGGATGCTCCGTTCGCGGCGGATCCGGCGGATCCGGCGTCGCGGGCGGACGGGACCGGGCTGCGGGGTCTGGCCGAGCGGCTCGCGGCGGTGGGCGGCTCGCTGGAGGCCGGGCCGCTCGGCCGTGGCGGCTTCCGGGTCAGCGCGGAACTCCCGATGGACGACGACCCGATGGCGTTCCTCTCCGGGACGAGAGCGGAAGCGATACCGGGGGCGGGGCCGGCCCGGTAGAGCGCCGCGTGCCGGACACCGGGGTTCGAGGGCCGGCCGCCCCAAGCGCCTCGCCGTCGCCCCGGGGAGGCGTGGTCCCGTCCTCCGCCCGGCGGAGGGGGTGCAGCGGCGGGCGAGCCTACGATGATGCCGTGGAAGAGATGCCCCGGGACCACCGGCCCGCCAAGTCCGTACGCCTGCTGCTCGCCGAGGACCAGGGCATGCTGCGGGGAGCGCTGGCGATGCTCCTCGGGATGGAGCCCGACATGGAGGTGGTCGCCCAGGTGGGCCGGGGGGACGAGATCACCCCCAAGGCTCTGGAGGTGCGGCCGGATGTGGCCCTGCTGGACATCGAACTGCCGGGGCGCAGCGGTCTGGACGCGGCGGCCGAGCTGCGGGACGAGGTTCCGGAGTGCCGGGTGCTGATTCTGACGACGTTCGGCAGGCCGGGGTATCTGCGCCGGGCGATGGAGGCGGGGGCGGTGGGGTTCCTGGTCAAGGACGGGCCGGTGGAGGAGTTGGCGCGGGCGATCCGGCGGGTGCTGACCGGGGAGACCGTGATCGATCCGGCGCTCGCCGCCGCCGCGTTGAGCGCCGGGCCGAGCCCGCTGACCGTGCGGGAGCGGGATGTGCTGAACGCGGCGGTGGACGGGGCGACCGTGGCGGACATCGCGGGGGCGGTGCATCTGTCGGAGTCGACGGTGCGGAACTATCTCTCGTCCGCGATCGGGAAGACGGGCACCCGCAACCGTATGGAGGCGGTGCGGGCGGCCCGCCGTCAGGGCTGGCTGTAGCGCCGGGGCTGTTCGGCCGGGACAGTCCTCAGGACTGTTCGGCGGGGTGTCCGGTGGGCTGTTCGGTGCGGCGGGGCAGCCAGAGCAGGCAGAGCACGGCGCAGGTGAACAGCAGGCCGGTGCCGACCCGGAAGGCCAGCGCGTATCCGGCCGCCAGGTCCGCCGGGGCGGTGCTGCCGCCGGTGCGGGAGGCGGCGACGGTGGAGAGCACGGCGAGGCCGAGCGCGCCGCCCATGGTGCGGGAGGTGTTGATCATTCCGGAGACCAGTCCCGCGTCGCCCGGCTCGGCCCCGGCGGTGGCGAGGGAGGCGAGCGGGGTGGCGGCGAGGCCGATACCCATCATCATCAGGATGCCGGGGCCCAGGATCGTGGTGAGGAAGGTGCCGTCGGCGGTCATCAGGGACTGCCAGCCGAAGCCGGCGGCGGCGATCAGCGCTCCGGCGGCGGCGATGTTCACGGCTCCGGCGCGTGCCATCAGCCGGGGGGCGAGTTTGGAGCCGATGATCACGCTGATGGAGCTGGGGACGAGGGCGAGGCCCGCTTCCAGCGGGGTGTAGCCGAGCACGTTCTGCGCGTACACCGTCATGAAGAACCACATGGCGAAGGAGGACGAACCGCAGAGCATCATCGTCACATTGGCCGCCGTGACCGCCCGGGAGCGGAAGAGTTTCAGCGGCATCAGCGGGGCCGCCGTCCGCGACTCGACGGCCACGAAGAGCCCGAGCAGCGCGAGTCCGGCGGAGAGCGGCAGCAGGGTGGCGGCGGCGGTCCAGCCGGACTCCTCGGTCTGGACGATGCCGTAGGCGACGGCGGCCAGGCCGCCCGTGACCAGGATCGCGCCCGGGAGGTCCAGCCGGCGGCCCGCGCCGGCCCGGCTCTCGGTGAGCCAGATCGCCGCACCGAGCAGCACCAGCGCGCCGACCGGCACATTGATCAGCAGCACCCAGCGCCAGGAGAGCAGATCGGTGAGGACGCCGCCGACGAAACCACCGGCCGCGCCGCCCGCCGCGCCCACCGCCGACCAGGTGCCGATCGCCCGGGTGCGGGCCGGTCCCGGCGGGACGGCGGCGGTCACGATGGTGAGGGTCGCCGGCGCGAGCACGGCGGCCCCCAGTCCCTGGACCGCGCGGGCGGCGAGCAGCTGCCAGCCCTCCTGGGCGAGGCCGCCCGCGAGAGAGGCGGCGGTGAAGAGCCCGAGCCCGAAGATGAAGGTCCGCTTGCGGCCGAAGAGATCGGCCGCCCGGCCGCCGAAGAGCATGAACCCGGCGAACGCGATGGAGTAGGCGTTGAGCACCCATTGCAGACCGGTGGTGGAGAGGCCGAGGTCGGCGCGCATCGAGGGGAGCGCCACATTGACGACGGAGACATCGAGGACGACGAGGAACTGACCGGCGCTGGCGGCGAGGATCACCAGCCAGGTACGGGCGGGGCGGGCTGCGGAGGGGGATATTCGGCTCTGCTGGGCATCTGCCGGGGCTTGGACCATGGCTGTCATGGTCTCAGCCGCGTTCGGGTCCGTACATCCGGATATCGGGGTGGTTCGGGTGGAGGGCTAGGGCTAGGGCTTGCGGAAGAGGGTGACGACGGCGGCTCCGCCGAGGCCGATGTTGTGGGCGAGGCCGACTCCGGCTCCGGGGACCTGGCGGGGGCCGGCCTCGCCGCGCAGCTGCCAGACCAGCTCGGCGGTCTGGGCCAGCCCGGTCGCGCCGAGCGGATGCCCCTTGGAGATCAGCCCGCCGGAGGGATTGACCACCCACCGGCCGCCGTAGGTCGTCGCGCCGCTCTCCACCAGCTTCCCGGACGCGCCGTCCGGGCACATGCCGAGCGCCTCGTAGGTGAGGAGTTCATTGATCGAGAAGCAGTCGTGGAGTTCGAGGACGTCGACGTCCTCGATGCCCAGGCCCGAGGACTCGTACACCGCGAGCGCCGCCGCCCGTGACATCGGCCGTCCCACGACGTCGATGCAGGAGCCGGAGTCGAAGGACGCGCCGGTGTCGGTCGTCATCGTCTGGGCGGCGATCTCCACGGCCCTGGCGCGCAGTCCGCGCTCGGCGGCGAAGCGTTCCGACACGACGACCGCCGCCGCCGCGCCGTCGGAGGTGGGCGAGCACTGGAGCCTGGTCAGGGGCGCGTGGACGGTCCTGTCGGCGAGGATCTCCTCGACGGAGTAGACGTCCTGGAACTGCGCGCGGGGGTTGAGCGCCGAGTGCCGGTGGTTCTTGGCCGCGACGGCCGCGAGCTGGGCCTCGGTGGTCCCGTGGCGGTCCATGTGCTCACGGGCCGCGTTGCCGAAGATCTGCGCGGCGGGCGGCGAGGCCGCGAAGCCGTGGCCCGCCGCCATCACCCCGTAGTGCCGGGCCACGGGCGAGGCCGCGAGGTCGCCGCCGCTCGCGCCGCCGCCGAGCGCGCCCTTGCGCATCCGCTCGAAGCCGAGGGCGAGCACACAGTCGCTGATGCCGCCCGCCACGAGCTGACGGGCCATCATCAGCGCGGTGGCACCGGTGGCGCAGTTGTTGTTCACGTTGTAGACGGGGACCCCCGTCAGCCCCAGTCCGTAGACGGCGCGCTGCCCGGCCGTGGAGGGCTGTAAGCAGTGGCCCACAGGGACCTGTTCGACGTCCTCGTACGAGATCCCGGCGTCGGCGAGCGCCTGGGAGCCGGCCTCGGCGGCCATGTCCCCGTAGGACCACTCCCTGGCCCCCGGCTTCTCGAACCGGGTCATGCCGACGCCGACGACATAGCTCTTCGCGTGACTCTTCACCATGACGCGCTCTCTCCTTCGGTCGCCCGGGAGCCCCTGGGCCCGCAGAGTAGAACACGTTCCTGTTCGATGGTAGGCCCGCCGGCCCGGCGACCGGGAGGCGCTCGATCGTCCCCGCGCCGATCTGAAGCCGACAGGCCTCAGCGGCCCCGCCCGCCGGCAGGATCGGCACCGGCCGGGTCGCCACTGTGCGCGGTGTCCGGGCCCGGCAGCCGGCGGGGGCCCGGGCCCTGTCCGGCGAGGTCGTCGCCGGGGTTGAGGACCCGGCAGCGCTGGAGGGAGAGACAGCCGCAGCCGATGCAGCCGGTGATCTCGCGCTCCAGCTCCTCGATGGCCCGCCGGCGGGCCGCCAGAAGATCGGCCCAGTGCTGGGAGATGCGTTCCCAGTCGCGCTTGCCGGGCATCCGGCCGTTCGGCAGGGTCGCGAAGACGTCGGCCACCTCGGAGAGCGGGATGCCCATCCGCTTGGCCACCAGGATCAGCGAGATCCGCCGCAGCACATGCCGGGGGTAACGGCGCTGATTGCCCCCGGTGCGCTCGGCGGAGATCAGCCCCCGCTCCTCGTAGAAACGGACCGCCGAGGCGGCTATCCCCGTCCGGCTGGCGACCTCGCCGACGGTGAGCAGGTCCGTCGGAGCCTTCACGGCCATTCACCTCGACCTCACGTCGACTCGGAGTCCCAGCGTATCCACCGCCCTCCGGCCCGCCCAAAGCCCTGGCGGAGATGTGGCGGAGATACGGCGTGACGGGCTCCCGGGCGCCGGGCGACGGCCCGGGAGCACCCCGTACCGTCGAGAGGCACACACCCCGCCCCGCCTCCCGGAGGAACACCCGCCATGCACGAAGCCGTCCCCCAGCCGGAGATACTCGCCGCCTTCGAGAGCGCCAAGGGGTTCATGCCCCGGGTGGAGGGGCTCGCCCTGTACGGGGCCGCCGTGGAGGCGGGAGCGCTCGGGCTGCCGCTGCTGGAGGTGGGGACGTACTGCGGGCGGTCGACGATCCTGCTCGCCGACGCGGCGCGGGCGGCGGGCACGACGGCGGTCACCGTCGACCACCACCGGGGCAGCGAGGAGCAGCAGGAGGGGTGGGAGTACCACGATCCGTCGGTGGTGGACCCGGAGGTGGGGCGGATGGACACGCTGCCGGCCTTCCGGCGCACCCTGCACCGTGCGGGGCTGGAGGACCACGTCATCGCGGTGGTCGGCCGCTCCCCGCAGGTGGCCCGGGTCTGGAGCACCCCCCTCGGGCTGGTCTTCATCGACGGCGGGCACACCGACGAGCACGCGAACGGCGACTACGAGGGATGGGCCCCCCGGCTGGCCGTCGGCGGGCTGCTGGTGATCCACGACGTCTTCCCCGACCCGGCCGACGGCGGCCAGGCCCCGTACCGGGTCTACCGGCGGGCGCTGGACTCCGGCGCGTTCACCGAGGTCTCCGTGACCGACTCGCTGCGCGTGCTCCGGCGCACCGGCCCCGGCGTCTGAACCCAGCGGCCCGGCGGCGGGTCCGTCCGTACCGGTCCCGGAATGGCCCCCCTTGTCCGGCGCACCGGGCCGGGGCGCACCGCGCGGACGGGCGGCGATCCCCTACCATCGCGCAGGTGTCGTACGACGAGACCGACCGCCCCCGCCGCCCGAGGCCCGGCCCGTCCGCCATCGCCGCCGCCGTGCTCGTGCCGGCCGCGGCGCTCGCGGGGTGGCTGGCCATAGAGTCGGTGAGCGGGGCCCAGGAGAGCGGGGCCCGGCCTTCCGGGACGCCCGCGTCACCCGGTACGAGTGCGCGTACGGGCCCCGGTTCGCCGCCGCCGTCCACTGCGGCGAAGCGCCCCGAGGACGGCGGCGGCCGGGGCCCGCTCCACGGCCGTACGATCGTCATCGACCCCGGTCACAACCCCGGCAACTTCCGGCACCCGGACGAGATCAACGCGCTCGTGGACATCGGGACCAACCGGAAGCCGTGCGACGCGACGGGCACCTCGACCGACGACGGCTACACCGAGGCCGCCTTCACCCGCGATGTCTCCCGGCGGCTGCGCGCACTCCTCGAAGAGCGGGGCGCGCGCGTCGAGCTGACCCATGACGGGGACCGGGAGTTCGGCCCCTGTGTGGACGAGCGCGCCAGGATCGGCAACCGGGCCCGCGCCGACGCCGTCGTCTCCGTCCACGCCGACGGCGCGGCCAGGGGCAGCCGCGGCTTCCATCTGATCCTGCCCGGCCCGGTCAGGGCGGGCGAGGCGGACACCCGGAAGATCGTCGGCCCCTCGCGCGAGCTGGGCGAGCGGATCGCGGGGGCCTTCGCCCGCGCCACCGGGAGCGAGCGGTCCAACTACATCGGCGGCGGCACCGGACTGGATGTGCGCACCGATCTGGGCGGGCTCAATCTGTCCACCGTGCCCAAGGTGTTCATCGAGTGCGGCAACATGCGCGACCCGGCGGACGCGGCGCTGCTGACCAGCGCAGGATGGCGGCAGCGGGCCGCGCAGGGCATCGCGGACGGGCTCCACGCCCAGTTGTCCACACACTCGGAACCGCCCCCTCCGGCCCCCTCGGGGACGAGATGACTCCCGACGCCCGGCAGACGACCGGAACGGGCAGACGATAGATTCACTCCCACGAGGGGGAGCCCACCCCCGGCCCCACCCGGGCTCCACCCCGGCCCCGCGCCACGCACACCGCCCCGGGGCGGCAGCGAAGACCGCCCCGATGAGACGACCCAAGAAGGACTTTTTACGTGAACATCCGCTCCCTCACACGAGGTGATGGCGTGGTGATCGGAGCAGCGGTACTGCTGTTCATCGCCTCGTTCCTGGATACGATCGACTGCTCCGGCGCCCTCTGCGGTGATGTGCCCAACGCCTGGGACAACGGCTCCCTGCTGCTCGGCGTGTATCTGGCGGGCATCATCAGCGCGGTTCTGATCGTCCTCTCCCATCTGCTGCCCCGGCCGCCGAAGCTGCTCGGCATCGAGCTGGGCCACTTCGGCATCGCGCTGGCGATCTTCACGGCCTGGTCCGGGCTGGGTGCGATCTTCGACCCGGCGGGCTCGTTCAACGGCGAGCTGGACCCCGACGCGGGCACCGGTCTGATCCTCGGCTTCGTCGCGGCCCTCGTGCTGGCGGCGGGCGCGGTCGGCGGCCAGCTGGTCCCGGCGCTCAAGGCCCCGCTCCTCGGGGCTCCGCGCCCGGCGGCCCCCGCGCCCTACGGCGGCCAGCCGCAGAGCGGCTACGGCTACCCCGGCGCGCAGCAGCAGCCGTACGGCGGTCAGCAGCCCGGCCAGTCCCAGCCCTCCTACGGCGGCCAGCCGGCCCAGCCCGGCCCCGCCGCCGCGCCGCAGCCGGCCCCGGCGGCCGACTTCGCGCCGTTCTGGTTCGCGGTGCCGGTGGCCCGTCCGCTGTACGGCGAGGACGGCTCCCCCACCCCGATCGCGGAACTCGCGCCGGGCACCTGGTACCTCGCGGTCGAGCAGCGCGGCTCGGGCCTGATCGCCCAGACACAGGACGGCCGGCGCGGAGTGCTCCAGGACACCTCGGGCATCCAGCGCGGCTGATCCGCCGGAGACACACGAAGCGAACACACGGAGGGGTGCCGCCGGAGCGAATCCGGCGGCACCCCTCCGTCATGCGTCACGCGTCACGCGTCACGTGTCGTGCCTCAGCCGAGGTTCTCTCCCCAGCCGCTCTGGATCATGGTCTGGAACGCCCATGCGCCGTTCCGCTTGATCAGGATGTCGGCGTACCTCGGCAGCTGCTGGGACTGTCCCCCCGAGGTCATGACGGAGTCGGTGAAGACGACCACCATGGCGGACGAGAGGAAGACGGGCGTACGGGTGGACTCGAAGCCGATGTCCTCACCGGCCCCGTCCATCACCTGGGTCATGGTCTCGACGAACCGCTTCCGGTCCCACTGGGCCGACGCGCCCTCACCCTTGGAGTCGTCGCTGACCAGGTTGAGGGGGAAGACCGCGACATCGGCCATGCTCTCGATCCGGTGCTCGGCGCTGTACTTCTCGTAGACGGCGAACCATGTGTGGATCTCGGCCAGCTCGTCGGCGGTGGGGGTGTAGCCGGCGTCGGGCAGCAAGGACATACGGATTCTCCCGTTCGGAACGATCACGCTCGGACAGTCGGGAACGTTATCCCCGTTTCCGCGACTAGTCAAACTTGATTAGCCATTCCCCTTCCCCCCGGCGAGCGGCGGGCGTAGTCTGACGCACCATCAGATACAGAGAGAGGGCGGGAACGTGGGGCTGCGACTGGGACTGGCGCTCGGTTACTGGGGCCGGGGCCCCGCGCCCGGCCGTCTCGCTCTCGTACGGGAGGCCGAGCGGCTGGGCTACGACTCGGTGTGGACCGCCGAGGCCTGGGGCTCCGACGCCTTCACCCCGCTCACCTGGATCGCCGCGCACACCTCACGGATCAGACTGGGCACCGCCGTCGCGCAGATGGCCGCCCGCGCCCCCACCGCGACCGCGATGCACGCGCTCACCCTGGACCATCTCTCCGGCGGGCGGATGCTGCTCGGCCTGGGCCTCTCGGGGCCGCAGGTGGTGGAGGGGTGGTACGGCAGACCCTTCCCCAGCTCCCCGCTCACCGCGACCCGGGAGTACGTCTCGGTGATCCGCCAAGTCCTGCGCAGACAGGGCCCCGTCGAGCTGGCGGGCCGCTTCCACCCGCACCCCTACCGGGGGCCGGACGGCACCGGGCTCGGCCGGGCCCTCAAGCCGATCACCCACCCCCTGCGGGCCGGGCTTCCGCTGCTCATCGGCGCGGAAGGTCCCAAGAACATCGCCCAGACGGTCCGGATCGCCGACGGCTGGATCCCGCTCCACTGGTCCCCCTCGCACGCGGGCGCCCACCGCGAGGCGCTCGCCGCCGCGCCCGAGGGCTTCATGGTCGCGCCGATGGCGCACGCCCGGGTCTGCGACGACGTCGCGGAGGGGCTGCTGCCGGTCAAGGCCGCGCTCGGCTTCTACCTCGGGGGCATGGGGCACACGAGCAGGAACTTCCACGCCGATCTGATGGCGCGTACGGGGTACGAGTGCGAGGCGCGGCTCGTTCAGCGGCTGTTCGCCGAGGGCCGGCGGGAAGAGGCGGTGCGGGCGGTGCCCGACGCCTACGCCGACGAGATCTCGCTCGTCGGGCCCAGGGAGCGGATCGCCGAACGGCTCTCGGCATGGCGGTCCGGGCCGGTGACGGATCTGCTGCTGACCGCCCCGGACACCCTCACCCTGCGGACCCTGGCGGAGCTGGTGCTCTGACCGTACGGGACCGGGACCGTACGGGGTCAGCGCTCGCAGCAGTCGGGGGCGAGCCCGCTCGGCAGCCGCTCCCCGCCGAAGACCGCGGTGGTCGCCTCGTCACCGCCGAGCGCGGCGACCGCGAGCAGCAGTGAGCCGGCCGTCCAGGAGGTGCGCTCCTCCGGCCAGATCGCCCGGTCGCCCTCGAAGACATAGCCGGTCCAGTACATGCCGTCCGGGGCGCGGAGATGCGCGAGGGACTGGAGTATCTCCAGCGCCCGGTCGGACTCCCCCATCACCCAGAGCGTCAGGGCCAGTTCACAGCTCTCGCCGCCGGTCACCCAGGGGTTGGGCAGGACACAGCGCACACCGAGGCCGGGGACGACGAACTCGTCCCAGCGCTCCTCGATCCGGGCCTTGGCCTCCGGCCCGGTGATCGCGCCGCCCAGGACCGGGTAGTACCAGTCCATGGAGTAGTGGTTCTTGTCCAGGAAGCGTTCGGGGTGGCTCCGCACGGCGTGGGCGAGCGCGCCCGCCGCCAGCTCCCAGTCCGGCTGGGGCTCCTCGCGCTCGTCGGCGATGGCCAGGGCGCAGCGCAGCGCGTGGTGTATCGACGAACTGCCGGTCAGCAGCGCGTCGGTGACGGGGGTGCCGTCGGCCTCGCGCTTCCAGCCGATCTGGCCGCCGGGCCGCTGGAGCCGCAGGGTGAACTCGACGGCCGCGTACACCACGGGCCACATCCGGTCGAGGAAGGCCTCGTCGCCGGTGGCGAGGAAGTGGTGCCAGACGCCGACGGCGGCATAGGCGCAGAAGTTGGATTCGCGGCTCCGGTCGGTGGGCCGGTCCGGGTCTCCGTCGTGGTAGGCGGCGTACCAGGAGCCGTCCTCGTTCTGGTGGCGCAGCAGCCAGGCGTACGCGCGTGCCGCGGCCTCGTGCTCGCCCGCCGCGTCCAGGGCCATGGCGGCCTCGATGTGGTCCCACGGGTCGAGGTGGTGGCCCCGGAACCAGGGGATGGCGCCGTCCTCGCGCTGGGTGGCGAGGATGCCGGCGACGGTCTCGGCGGCCTCTTCGGCGGTGAGGACGCCGGGGAGGACCAGGTGTTCGGTACGGGGTGTGGTCACGCCTTCGCCCCGGTCTCGGTAGTGGTCGCGGTGTCGGTCGCGGGCTCGGACTCGGTCGCGGGGAGCTGGGGCTTGGTGGCGTAGGCGACGAAGCTCTTGCCGATCAGCGGGTTGAGCGCCTGTTCGGCGAGCCGGGTGGCGAGCGGCTTCTTCATGATGTCCCAGACCAGGAGCTGGTGGTACGCCTTGACCGGGAGGGCCTTGTCGTTGTCCACGCCGAAGGCGCATTTGAGCCACCAGTAGGGGCTGTGCAGCGCGTGGGCGTGGTGGGTGCCGTAGGGGACGAGGCCGGCCTCCTCGATCCTGGCGAGGAGTTCGTCGGCCTTGTAGATCCGGATGTGGCCGCCCTCGACCTCGTGGTAGGCGTCGCTGAGCGCCCAGCAGATCTTCTCGGGCCCGTACCGGGGCACGGTGACCGCGATCCGGCCGCCGGGCCTGAGCACGCGCACCATCTCGGCGAGTACGCCCTTGTCGTCGGGGATGTGCTCCATCACCTCGGAGATGATCACGACGTCGAAGGACTCGTCGGGGAAGGGGAGGTTGAGCGCGTCGCCCTCCATGGCGGTGGCGGTCGCGCCCTCGGGGGCCTCGCCCTCCGCCTTCATCGCCGCGAACCACCGGGCGACCTCGCGGATCTCCTCGGCGTTCCGGTCGAGGGCGACGACCCTGGCTCCGCGCCGGTAGCACTCGAAGGCGTGCCGTCCCGCGCCGCAGCCCAGGTCGAGGACGCGGTCGCCCGCCGCGAGCGGAAAGCGGGAGAAGTCGACGGTCAGCACAGGTTCCCGCTTTCGCAGTCGAGGGTTGGGGGGCAGGGACGAGGACGGGTTGCGGCAGGGCGGCGGTACGGGGCGGGGAAGGGGAAGGCGGGTGGTGCGGCCGGGGCGTGCTGCCGGGTCAACGGGCCACCCGGGAGATCGCCGCGCGGTACAGCTCCACCGTCCCCTGCGCCGCTTTCGTCCAGGTGAATCGCTCCAGCACCCGCTGCCGTCCGGCCTCGCCCAGCCTGGCCCGGAGTCCGGGGTCGCCGAGGAGGCGGCCGAGCGCGGCGGCGAGCGCGGGCGCGTCGCCGGGCGGGACGGCGAGACAGCTCTCGCCGTCGGGTCCCGAGACCTCGGGGATCGCGCCGCCGGTCGTGGCGACCAGCGGGGTGCCGGTGGCCATCGCCTCGGCGGCGGGCAGGGAGAACCCCTCGTACAGCGAGGGAACGCAGGCGATCTGCGCGCCGCGCACGAGGTCGACCAGTTCGGCGTCGGTGATGCCCTTGACGAACTCGATGGCGTCGGTGAGGCCGTGGCGGGCCATGGCGCGGGCGACCGGGCCGTCCTCGGCGCGCTTGCCGACGACCACGAGATGGGCGCGGGGGTGTTCGGCCCGGAGCAGCGCGAGCGCCTCCACCAGGTGGACGAGGCCCTTGAGCGGCACATCGGCGCTGGAGGTGGTGACGATCCGGCCGGGGATCTCCGGGACCGCGGGGTCGGGCGAGAAGAGGTCGGTGTCGGCCCCGATGTGGACGACGTCGACGCGGTCCGGCCGTACGCCGAGGTGGTCCACGATCTCCTGCCGGGAGGAGCCGGAGACGGTGAGCACGGACGGCAGCCTGCGGGCGACTCGCCGCTGCATGCGGGTGAAGCCGTACCAGCGGCGTACGGAGGCCCGCCGGCGGCGGCTGTCGGCGGCGGCCAGGTCGAGCTTGCGGTCGACGGTGATGGGGTGGTGGACCGTGGTGACCAGGGGCGCGCCGAGGTCGCCGAGGAGTCCGTAGCCGAGGGTCTGGTTGTCGTGGACGACGTCGAACTGTCCGCGCCGGGCGGCGAGATGGCGGCGGGCGCGCAGGGAGAACG
This sequence comes from Streptomyces amakusaensis, assembly GCF_039532665.1. Lineage (NCBI taxonomy): Bacteria > Bacillati > Actinomycetota > Actinomycetes > Kitasatosporales > Streptomycetaceae > Streptomyces > Streptomyces amakusaensis. The sequence continues at coordinate 153,811 of NZ_BAAASB010000013.1, forward strand.
TCAGCGGCTCGGGGAAGCCGCCGGTCCACATCGTGGCGACCTCCAGCGCGTCGATCCAGTCGCGGTACTCGTCGCGGCCCGGGGTGCGGAAGGGGTCGGGGCTGCGGTAGAGGTCGAGGCTGGCGAGTTCGGTGAGGGTCACGCCCTCGTCGAGCACGGGGTAGGGCTGGGCCCCGATCACCTCCACGCGGTGGCCCAGACGGGCCAGTTCGCGGGAGAGATGGCGGACGTAGACGCCCTGGCCGCCGCAGAAGGGGTTGCCCTTGTAGCTGAGGAGGGCGATCCGCAGGGGCGGGCCGCCGTCGGCCGCGGTGGTGGTGCCGGAGCCGGCGCGAAGGCCCTTTTCCGGGCTCGCGTGAGGGCCGGCCTCGATGGCCTCAGCGGTCACTCACGGCCCCCTTCATCACTGCGTTTCGCCGGAGCGTAACCGCTCGCGCTAATCTAGAACAAGTTTCAGACTTGGTCGCTCAACGAGCTTCGAATCTACCGGCAGGTAGCGCCGGTGTAAGGGCATGAACAGGTGATTCGCACCACGGCGGGCGCGCTCTCGTGCCGCGTGGCCGTCCCGTGTCCGATACTCGCCCGGTAGCAGCCCGGAGCGGGTGGCGCACAGACACGGAACGGGACGATCCGCCTCGTGAGGAACGGGACATATGACAGCCGAAGCCAGGCCTGAGGGGCCCGCCTCGCCACCGCTGACAGAGCGCCAGGAGGCGCGCCGCCGCCGCATCCTGCACGCCAGCGCCCAACTGGCGAGCCGAGGCGGCTTCGACGCGGTGCAGATGCGCGAGGTGGCCGAGGCGGCCGGGGTCGCGCTCGGCACGCTCTACCGGTACTTCCCCTCCAAAATCCATCTCCTGGTCGCCACCATGCAGGACCAGCTTCAGCATCTGCACACCACCCTGCGCAAGCGCCCCCCGGGCGGGGAGAGCGCCGCCGAACGGGTGACCGAAACCCTGATGCGCGCGTTCCGGGCCCTCCAGCGCGAACCCCATCTCGCGGAGGCGATGGTGCGCGCGCTGACCTTCGCGGACCGGAGCGTCAGCCCCGAAGTGGACACCGTCTCCCGCCAGACCACGGCCATCATCCTCGACGCGACGGGCCTGACCCGCCCCACCCCCGACCAGCTGTCGGCGGTCCGGGTGATCGAGCACACCTGGCACTCCGCGCTGATCACCTGGCTCTCCGGGCGCGCCTCGATCGCCCAGGTGCGGATGGACATCGAGACCGCGTGCCGCCTGATCGACCTCCCCGCCCCCGACCGCCCGGACCGCCCCGGCCGGTCCTGAAACACCCGGCCCCAGCCGGTCCTGAACCGCCCCGGCCTCAGTCCTCCGGCGGGAACACCGGCCGCCCGCTCCCCACCAGCGTGATCGCGATCGCCTCCACCGGGCAGTTCTCCGCCGCGTCCAGCACCGCCTCACTCGCCTCGGCCTCCGCCCCCACCGGATGCGCCTGCCTCGCACCGTCCAGCCGAAACCCGTCCGGCGCGGCCCCGGCGCACATGCCGGAGCCGATGCAGAGACTCCGGTCGACCTCGATGTGCCAGCGATCCCCCATCAGTCGCCTCCGTCACTCGTGTGTCCAGCGGGCAGATGGATCATCTTGTGCTCCAGATAAGCACCGTAACCCTCGGGTCCCAGCTCGCGCCCGATGCCGGAGTGTTTGTATCCGCCGAATGGGCCGAGCATGTCCAGGCTGAAGGTGTTGACGCTGTAGGTGCCGGTGCGGATGCGGCGGGCGAAGCGGATGCCGCGGTCGGTGTCGGAGGTCCAGACGCTGCCGCTGAGGCCGTAGTCGGAGTCGTCGGCGATGCGGGCGGCGTCGGATTCGTCGTCGTAGGGGAGGAGGCAGACGACCGGGCCGAAGATCTCTTCGCGGGCGATGCGCATGGTGTTGTCGACTTCGCCGAAGAGGGTGGGTTGGACGTACCAGCCGTGGTCGGGGGCGGGTGGGCGGGTGCCGCCGGTGAGGAGGCGGGCGCCTTCGCGGAGGCCGGTTCGGATGTAGTCGAGGGAGCGGGTGCGCTGGCGGCGGGTGGCGAGGGGGCCGATCCGGGTGGCGGGGTCGAGGGGGTCGCCGACGGTGAGGGAGGAGGCGGCGGCGGTGAGGGCGTCGGCGATCTCGGGGTAGCGGGAGCGGGGGGCGAGGACGCGGGTCTGGGCGACGCAGGCCTGGCCGTTGTTCATCCAGGCGGCGGGGACGATTCCGGCGACGGCGGTCTCGAGGTCGGCGTCGGGGAGTATGACGGCGGCGGATTTGCCGCCCAGTTCGAGGGTGACGCGGGTGAGATGGCGGGAGGCGACCTCCATGACGCGTTTCCCGGCCGCGACGGAGCCGGTGAAGGAGATCTTGTCGACGCCCGGGTGGCCGATCAGATACTCGCTGACCTCGCGGTCGGCGGGGAGGACCGAGAGGACGCCCTCGGGCAGTCCGGCTTCCTGGGTGATCTCGGCGAGGAGGTAGGAGTCGAGGGGCGACTCGGGGGACGGTTTGAGGATCGCGGTGCAGCCGGCGAGGAGCGCGGGGGCGAGTTTGGCCGCCGCGGTGAACTGGGGCACGTTCCACGGCACCACGGCGGCGACGACGCCGACCGGCTCGCGGCGGATCAGCAGGGGGCCGAGCGCGCCGGCGCGGGTCTCCTCGTGGGGGAAGTCCCGGGCGACCGTGAGACAGGCGTCCCAGACCATCATCGCGCCGAGGGCCTGGGCGAGCACGCTCCAGGAGTACGGGGAGCCGCTCTGGGAGCTGATGGAGCGGGCCAGCTCCTCATGGCGTACGGCGATGGCGTCCCTGATCCGGCCGATCACCGCGGCGCGCTCGGCGAGCGGGAGCCGGGGCCAGGGTCCCTGGTCGAAGGCGGTGCGGGCGGTGGCCACCGCGCGGTCCACATCGGCGCGGGAGGCGTGCGGGACCCGGCCGATGATCTGTTCGGTGTGGGGCGAGACGACCTCGATGGTGGCGCGCCCGAGCGGGTCGGTGAACCTCCCGCCGATGAAGAGCTTTCCGTGTTCCACCAGCTCCGCCATGGCCGCCGCCCTCCGCGTCGCCCGAACGTATCTGACAGTGTGTCAGAACTGATATCACCTCTCGCGGTGACGGGCAATGCCCTCGGCCGCTCCGGGAGACGCCGCGGCGGCGGCAGTAAGCGGGGGCTCACCCTCCGGATAATCGCCCGGCGGCCGGTAGAGTGGGCAGGTCGTCATCACACCCGTACGGGGGGAAGCCGGTGCGAATCCGGCGCTGACCCGCAGCCGTGAGCCGTTCCCCGACCCGTCGGAAGCGGCGAGCCGGAATGCTCCGTACGCGACCGTGAACGGCTCGTGCCACCGGCAGCCCGCCGGTGACCGGCACCGTCGAGGAATACGGAACCGGAGCCCTGGTGCCTGAGCGTGCCCGTGCCCGGCTCCCGCAGGAGAGGCCAGCCCCGCTCATGACCACCGTTCGCCGCCGCAGCGCCGCCGCGCTCGCCGTCTCCGCCGTCCTCGGTGTGGCCATCTCCTCCGCCGCCGTGCCCGCCGCCGTCGCCGCGCCCACCCCCTCGCCCTCCGCCGCGCTGCCCGCCGGTCTGTACGGCACGGGCGACCCGACCTACGACGGCGTCTGGCGGCAGTCCCTGGCACTGCTCGCGCAGGACACCGTCGGGGTGAAGCCCGCGGACAAGGCCGTCGAGTGGCTCACCGGCCAGCAGTGCGACAGCGGCGGCTTCCTCTCCTACCGCGCGGACACCGCCGCCCCGTGCGCCGCGAAACTGCCGCTGGACTCCAACGCCACGGCGGCGGCCGTGCAGGCGCTCGCCGCGCTCGGCGGGCAGGACAAGGCCGTGGAGAAGTCCGTGGACTGGCTGACCTCGGTGCAGAACGCCGACGGCGGCTGGGGCTACAACCCCGGCGGGGCCAGCGACGCCAACTCCACCTCCATCGTGATCGGCGCGCTCGCGGCGGCCGGGGCCAAGCCCGCCGAGGTGACCTCGAAGGACGGGAAGTCCCCGTACGACGCGCTGCTGACCTTCGCCACGCCGTGCGACAGCAAGGAGCGCGGGGCCTTCGTCTTCCAGCCGAAGCAGCCCGGGATCGTCGCCGACTCCACCGCCGCCGCCGTGGTCGGCGCGAAGGGACAGGGCCTGGTCGTGAAGGCCGGGCCGAAGGACTCCGGCGGCACCGACTGCGAGCCCGCCAAGACCATCGAGGGCGCGGCCCACAACGGCGCGGCCCACCTCGCGACCGCGCTCGCCAAGACCGGCCATCTCCTCACCCCGCCGATGCCCGGCTCCACCGACCCGGCCGAGAAGCCGGACTACGGCAACACCGCCGACGCGGTGGTCGCGCTGACCGCCCAGGGCATGACCGAGCAGGCGAAGAAGCCGCTGGCCTGGCTGGAGGCGAACGCGGCGGACTGGGCGAAGGAGTCCGGCCCGGCGGCGTACGCGCAGCTCATCCTCGCCGCCGACGCGGCCGGGGCCGACCCGGCGAGCTTCGGCGAGACCGACCTGGTGGCGGGCCTCAACGCGACGGGCCCGGAGCCCCGGGCCGAGAAGAAGTCCGCCGAGGACTCCGACTCCGGCACCGACTCCAGCACCTGGTGGTTCATCGGCGCGTTCTTCGCGGCGGCGATCGGCGTGGGCGTGCTGTTCGGCGGCCGTCGCAAGTCCCAGCGGTGAGGCGCGCCCGGCCCCTGGTGTCGTGGGCCCTCGCCGTCGCGGCCGCGCTGACGCTGCTCGGCGCGGGACCGGCACAGGCGGCGGGCTACCGCTACTGGTCGTTCTGGCAGGGCGACGGCACGGCCTGGACGTACGCGACCGAGGGCCCCGCCACGGCCCGCCCGGCCGACGGCTCCGTCAACGGCTTCCGCTTCTCCGTGAGCGAGAACAGCTCGGACTCGGCGCGCCCACGCCGGGCCCCCGACTTCGCCGAGATCTGCGGGACGACCCCCGCCGAGCCCGGCGCCAAGCGCGTCGCCCTGGTCATCGACCCGGGCACCCGTGAGGACGCGCCCGCGGGCGAGACCCCGCCGCCGCTCCGCGCCGCCTGCGCCCAGGTGCCCACCGCCGCGACCTCGGCGGACGCCCTGGCCGCGGTGGCGAAGCCGCTCCGCTACAACAGCCAGGCGCTGCTGTGCGGGATCTCCGGCTACCCGAGGACGGGCTGCGGCGACCAGGTGTCCTCGTCCGGCGAATCCGCCGCCCGGGAGACAGCCGCGCCCGAGCCGGCGGCCGACGGAAACCCCGGCGGGGACTCCGGCGGCGGCCCGGCCCTGGGCGCGATCGCCGGGGTCTGCGCCGTCGCCCTGCTCGGCGCGGGGGCCCTCTGGCAGTCCCGCCGCCGCGGCCGATGAGCACCGAACCGCGCCCACGCCCCCCGTCGGAGTCCGCCGAACCGGCAGGCGGCCGGACGGCCGACGTCCGGCCCCGGGCCCGGCGCCTCCCGTCTGGAACATCCAGGCGTGTTTCTCCAGACCCGCAGGAGACCGTCGTCCCCCGGCCCGCCTCCGGCCACACGAGCGGCCGCGAGCCGGGCGCGCCACGGTGGGAGCGGTGGCGCGCGCCCGAGGCGGACCGGCGCAACGCGGTGCATCCGGGGGCGTGGTGGCTCTGGGCGCTGGGGCTGGCGGTCGCGGCCTCCCGGACCACCAACCCCCTGCTGCTCGCGCTCGTCGTCGCCGTGTCGGGTTATGTCGTCTCGGCCCGCCGCACCGACGCGCCCTGGGCCCGCTCCTATCTGGCCTTCGTCAAGCTCGGGCTGCTCGTCATCGCCGTACGGGTGCTCTTCTCCACCCTGCTCGGCTCTCCCGTCCCCGGCGCCCATCTCCTCCTCACCCTCCCCGAGGTCCCGCTGCCCCCGTGGGCGCAGGGCATCCGGATCGGCGGCCCGGTCACCGCCGAGCAGCTCGTCTTCGCGCTGTACGACGGGGCGAAGCTCGCCGCACTCCTCATCTGCGTCGGCGCGGCCAACGCCCTCGCCAACCCGGCGCGGCTGCTGAAGTGCCTGCCGGGCGCGCTGTACGAGGTGGGCGTCGCCGTCGTCGTCGCCATGACCTTCGCGCCGAACATGGTCGGCGACGTCGCCAGACTCCGTACCGCCCGCAGGCTGCGCGGCCGTCCCACCGGCGGGATCAAGGCGATCGCGCAGATCGGTCTGCCCGTGCTGGAAGGCGCGCTCGAACGCTCGGTGGCCGTCGCCGCGTCGATGGACGCGCGGGGGTACGGGCGGAGCGCCGACGTGCCGCGCGCGGTGCGCCGCACCACCACCGTCTTCACCCTGGGCGGGCTCCTGGGCATCTGCGCAGGGTCCTACGGGCTGCTCGCGGCCGAGGGCGCGGGGTACGGGCTCCCGCTGCTGGCCGCCGGGCTCGCCGCCGCCGTGGCGGGGCTGCGGCTGGGCGGGCGGCGCTCGCTGCGCACCCGCTACCGTCCCGATCTCTTCGGCGCGCGCTCCTGGGTGGTGGCGGGTTCGGGCGCGGCGGTCGCGGCGCTGATGATCTGGGCCGGTTCGGTGAACCCCGAGGCGCTGCACCCGTCCGTCGTGCCGCTGGTCGCGCCCGTCCTGCCGCTGTGGCCCGCGCTGGCGATCGCGGTGGGGCTGCTGCCCGCGTTCGTCGCGCCCGTGCCCGCCCTCGCACCGGCACCCGTATCCGCACCCGCACCCGCACCCGCTCTGAAGGAGTCCCCGTGATCCGGTTCGACGCGGTGTCGGTCACCTACGACGAGGCGGCGCGGCCCGCGCTCCAGGGTGTCGATCTCACCGTGCCCGAGGGCGAGCTGGTGCTGCTCGTCGGGCCTTCGGGGGTCGGCAAGTCGACTCTGCTGGGCACGGTCTCCGGGCTGGTCCCGCACTTCACCGGCGGCACCCTGCGCGGGCGGGTCACCGTGGCCGGCCGGGACACCCGTACCCACCGCCCGCGCGAGCTGGCCGATGTGGTCGGCACGGTCGGCCAGGACCCGCTGGCGCACTTCGTCACCGACACGGTCGAGGACGAGCTGGCGTACGGCATGGAGTCGCTCGGCCTCGCCCCCGACGTGATGCGCCGGCGGGTGGAGGAGACCCTCGATCTGCTCGGCCTGGCGGAGCTGCGCGAGCGTCCGATCGCGACTCTGTCGGGCGGACAGCGGCAGCGGGTGGCGATCGGCTCGGTGCTCACCCCGCACCCGAAGGTGCTGGTGCTGGACGAGCCGACCTCGGCGCTGGACCCGGCGGCGGCCGAGGAAGTGCTCGCGGTGCTGCAACGGCTGGTGCACGACCTGGGGACGACGGTGCTGATGGCCGAGCACCGGCTTGAGCGGGTGGTGCAGTACGCGGACCAGGTGATCCTGCTGCCCGGGCCGGGGCAGGCCCCGGTGCTGGGGACCCCGGCCGAGGTCATGGCCCTGTCGCCGGTGCATCCGCCGGTGGTGGCGCTGGGCCGGCTGGCGGGCTGGGACCCGCTGCCGCTGTCGGTGCGGGACGCCCGCCGCCGGGCCCCGGCGCTGCGGGAGCGGCTGGCAGACGTACCCGTACCCTCGCCGGCGGCAGCTCGGGAACCGGTCCTCGCACCGGCACCGGCACCGGTGCCCAGTGGCCGGAAGGGATGGTTCCGACGACAGACCGCCACCGTCGGACCGAACCACCGCGGGGGTACGCGCGGGGGTACGGGGGCCACCGCCGCCGTGGACCGTCTCACCGTCCGCAGGGGCCGGATCACCGCCCTCCACGAGGTGGACCTCACCCTCGCCCCCGGCGAGACCGTCGCGCTCATGGGCCGTAACGGAGCCGGGAAGTCCACCCTCCTCTCCGCCCTCGTCGGCCTCCTCGAACCCACCTCCGGCACGGTCTCCGTCGGCGGACTCACCCCCCACCGCACCGCGCCCGCCGAGCTGATCCGGCGGGTCGGCCTGGTGCCGCAGGAGCCGCGCGATCTGCTGTACGCGGACACCGTGGCCGCCGAGTGCGAGGCCGCCGACGCCGACGCGAACGCCCCGGCCGGCACCTGCCGCGCCCTGGTGGACGAGCTGCTGCCCGGAGTCCCGGGCACCGCCCACCCCCGCGATCTCTCCGAGGGCCAGCGGCTCGCGCTCGCCCTCGCGCTCGTCCTCACCGGACGCCCCCCGCTGCTGCTGCTCGACGAGCCGACCCGGGGACTGGACTACGCGGCGAAGGCCCGGCTGGTCACCGTGTTGAAGGGGCTCGCGGCGAAGGGGCACACCATCGTGCTCGCCACCCATGACGTGGAACTCGCCGCCGAGCTGGCGCACCGGGTGGTGATCCTGGCCGACGGCGAGACCGTCGCCGACGGGCCGACCGCCGAGGTCGTGGTCTCCTCGCCCGCCTTCGCCCCCCAGATCGCCAAGATCCTCGCCCCGCAGCACTGGCTGACCGTCACCCAGGTACGGGAGGCGCTGTGAGCCGCTCCACACCCGCCGCTCGGCCCATCCGGCTGGGCCCGCGCTCCATGGCCGCGCTGGCCCTGGTCAGCGCCGTGGGAGTGATCGCCTTCGGCTGGCCGCTGCTCGCCGACCCCGGCTCCGGGCTGATCGCGCACCGCGCCGACGCCCCCTGGCTCTTCGCCGCGCTGCTGCCGCTGCTGGTGGCCGTGGTCGTCGCGACGATCGCCGACACCGGCATGGACGCCAAGGCGGTGGCCATGCTCGGGGTGCTCGCCGCCGTCGGGGCCGCGCTGCGCCCGCTCGGCGCGGGCACGGCGGGCCTGGAGCCCATGTTCTTCCTGATGGTGCTGAGCGGGCGGGTGCTGGGCCCGGGGTTCGGCTTCGTCCTGGGCTCGGTCACGATGTTCGCGTCCGCGCTGCTCACGGGCGGGGTGGGGCCCTGGATGCCGTTCCAGATGCTGGCCATGGGCTGGTTCACCATGGGGGCCGGGCTGCTGCCGGGCGCGGACCGGATCAGGGGCCGGGCCGAGGTGCTGATGCTCGGGGCGTACGGAGTCGTCGCGGCCTTCGCGTACGGCACGGTGATGAACCTCCAGGGCTGGATCCTCGTCGGCGGGCTCTCCTCCGGGATCTCCTTCCACCCCGGGGACCCGGTCCAGGAGAACCTGGTCCGCTTCCTCGCCTACTGCCTGGCCACCTCCCTCGGCTGGGACCTGGGACGGGCGGTGCTCACCCTCGTACTGACGCTCGTCCTCGGGGCCACCGTCCTCAAGGCGCTGCGGAGGGCGACCCGGCGGGCCGCCTTCGAGGCGCGGATCACTTTCGAGGACCCCGCGCGGGGCCCTCGCGGGTGAGGCGGCCCACAGGGCTTTGGTCCTCCACTAGGCGGGGCCGTAGCCGTACGGGGGCGGCCGGGGGCACCCGTACCCCCGGCGGCCCTCCCCCGGTGGGGGTACGGGTACGAGCCCGGCTAGTAGCGGATGCCGTTGCCACCCGCCCGGCGGGCCCGTACAACTGATCAGGTCGCCGGGCACGGCGGCCCGCCCCACCCGCCACCCGGCGGGACCGGACCGGGCCGGGGCCGTGCCACCGGGCGGACTCCCTCGTACCGACGCGGGATCCGGCCTGCCCGGGTGCGACCCGACCTGTTCCCGACGTTAGGCGCTCTCTGTGTCCCGCTCCGTCCTCAGCCGTGTCTCCCTGCGTCCCCGTACCGCCCTGCTCGGCTCGGCCCTCGTGGCGACCTCCGCCGCGATGGTGCTGGGTGTGAACGCGCCGTCGGCCTCCGCCGCGCCCACCGCGGCCGAGACCGCCTCCGCGAAGGCGGTCGCGCAGAAGATGATCAAGGACAAGGCGCAGTTCGACTGCTTCAGCAGGATCGTCACGCATGAGAGCAACTGGGACGTGAACGCGCAGAACCCCTCCAGCGGCGCGTACGGGCTGGTGCAGGCCCTGCCCGCCGGGAAGATGGCGACGGCCGGCGCGGACTGGAAGACCAACCCCGAGACCCAGATCGAATGGGGTCTCGACTACATGAAGGACCGCTACGGCAGCCCGTGCGCGGCCTGGACCACCTGGCAGACCCAGGGCTGGTACTGACTCTGCGGGAGCCCTAGAGCCGCTGGATGATCGTCCCGGTCGCCAGTGCGCCGCCCGCGCACATGGTGACCAGGGCGAATTCCTTGTCCGTACGCTCCAGCTCGTGCAGGGCCGTGATGATCAGGCGCGCGCCGGTCGCGCCGACGGGATGGCCGAGCGCGATCGCGCCCCCGTTGACGTTGACCTTCTCCAGGTCCTGGTCGAAGACCTGCGCCCAGCTCAGCACCACCGAGGCGAAGGCCTCGTTGATCTCGACCACATCGATGTCGCGGAGCGACATCCCCGCCTTGCCCAGCACGGCCCGGGTCGCGTCGATCGGCCCGTCCAGATGGAAGTGCGGGTCGGCCCCGACCAGCGCCTGAGCGACGATCCGGGCCCGGGGGCGCAGTTTCAGCGCCCTGGCCATCCGCTTGGAGGCCCACATCATCGCGGCCGCGCCGTCGGAGATCTGTGAGGCGTTGCCGGCGGTGTGCACCGCCGTCGGCATGACGGGTTTCAGCGTCGCGAGCGCCTCCATGCTGGTGTCGCGCAGCCCCTCGTCCCGGTCGACCAGCCGCCACATGCCCTGCCCCGCCAGCTGCTCGTCCTCGCTGGTGGGGACCTGGACCGAGAAGGTCTCGCGTTTGAACCGCTCCTCGGACCAGGCCGCGCGGGCCCGCTCCTGGGAGAGCAGCCCGAGCGAGTCGACCCGCTCACGGGTCAGCCCCCGGCGGCGGGCGATGCGCTCGGCCGCCTCGAACTGATTGGGCAGATCCACGCTCCACTCGTCGGGGAAGGGCTTGCCGGGGCCGTGCTTGGAGCCGCTGCCCAGCGGCACCCGGGACATGGCCTCGACCCCGCAGCTGATGCCCACGTCGACGACTCCCGCCGCGATCATGTTCGCGACCAGGTGCGAGGCCTGCTGCGAGGATCCGCACTGACTGTCCACGGTCGTCGCGGCCGTCTCATAGGGGAGCCCCATCGCCAGCCAGGCGGTGCGCGCGGGGTTCATCGACTGCTCGCCGGCGTGGGTGACCGTGCCGCCGACGATCTGTTCCACGCAGTCGGGCTGGATCCCGGTCCGGCCGAGGAGTTCGCGGTAGGTCTCGCCCAGCAGATAGGCGGGGTGCAGGGCGGCGAGCGCGCCCCCGCGCTTGCCGATCGGCGTGCGTACGGCTTCGACGATGACGGGTTCCGCGGCCATGGCTCGTCCTCTCCTGACAGGCGTCGGCGTCCCGGCGCCCGACCTCGTCGGCATCCCGGCACTCCAGGGCGGACCTGGTACACGTTCTAGTTCTGTCGCCAGTCTCATAAGGACCACCCCCGATGCACAAGGGCCTTGCAAGCCCTTACTGGTGCCGCCCGGGGCGATGGATTCCGCCGCGCCCCTTGCCTCTTGAAGCACTCGTCACTAACTTTCGGGCAACTTCTGATGGGTCGTCAGAGATGCTGCCGCCCGTGCCAGAGCTGGAGTTGCCGATGCCCTGCCCCCATCTGCCGGAAGGGTTCGACTTCACCGATCCCGAGCTGCTCGGGACCCGTGTGCCGCACCCCGAGTTCGCGCTGACGAGACAGACCGCTCCGGTGTGCTGGGTCCCCCAGCGGCGCGGTTCCTCGGGCTTCGACGACGAGGGCTACTGGGCGGTGACCCGGCACGCGGACGTCAAATACGTCTCCACGCGCCCGGAGCTGTTCTCGTCCTTCCTCAATACGGCGGTCATCCGCTTCAACGAGTCGATCGAGCGCGACCAGATCGACGTCCAGCGGCTGATCATGCTCAATATGGACCCGCCGGAGCACACCCGCGTACGGCAGATCGTGCAGCGCGGATTCACCCCGCGCGCGATCGGCTCGCTGCGGGCCGCGCTCCACGACCGCGCCCGGCGGATCGTGGCCTCGGCCGGCGGCGCGGCGGCGGACGGCTCCTTCGACTTCGTCAGCGAGATGGCGGTGGAGCTGCCGCTCCAGGCCATCGCCGAGCTGATCGGCGTACCGCAGGAGGACCGGGCCCGGATCTTCGACTGGTCCAACACCATGGCCTCGTACGACGATCCCGAGTTCGCGGTCACCGCGGCGGCCGGCATCGAGGCGACGATGGAGTTCCTCTCGTACGCGATGGATCTGGCGGCGGCCCGCAAGAAGTGCCCCGCCCAGGACATCGTCAGCCAACTGGTGGCGGCGGAGGGGGCGGGCAACCTGTCCTCGGACGAGTTCGGGTTCTTCGTGATCCTGCTGGCGGTGGCGGGCAATGAGACCACCCGCAACGCGATCACTCATGGGATGCACGCTTTTCTGACCCACCCCGAGCAGTGGGAGCTGTACCAGCGGGAGCGCCCCGAGACGGCGGCGGAGGAGATCGTGCGCTGGGCCTCGCCCATCGTCTCCTTCCAGCGCACCGCCACCCGGGACCTCACCCTGGGCGGCCGGGAGATCCGCGAGGGGGACCGGGTGGGGCTCTTCTACTCGTCCGCCAACAACGACCCCGAGGTCTTCGACCGGCCGGAGGTCTTCGACATCACCCGCGATCCCAATCCGCATCTCGGGTTCGGCGGCGGCGGCCCGCACTTCTGCCTGGGCAAGTCACTCGCGGTGATGGAGATCAATCTGATGTTCGACGCGCTGGCGGACGCGGCACCGGATCTCCGGCTCGCGGGCGAGCCGCGCCGGCTGCGCTCGGCCTGGCTGAACGGGATCAAGGAACTCCGGGTCATCAGGGGCGGCGGCCCGAGTGTGCCGAGTGGCGGAATCGGGCGCGCGGGCGGATCCTGACGGAACGCGGCGATCCACCCCAGGGGGTGCGGGAACCTTCCCGTACCCCCTGGGGCAGCACGCGCTACGACGGAGGGCCGGCCGGGACCGCCGCCTGGGGCTCCTGGGGATCGCCCGGGTCCTTCGAGTGGAGGGCCTTCTGCGGCTCCCCCGCCCCCCGGGGCTCCCGCGCGGCCGGGACCTGGACCGGGACCGCGGCCGGGACCTGGACCGGAACCGGAACGGCCTCGGGGACGGCGGCGGACTCCTCCGTACCCTCCTTGCGCAGCTCGCGCCGGCCGGAGAGCAGATACGTCAGGGCGAAGCCGGAGACGACGACGACCGCGCCGCCCAGCGCGTCCAGGATCCAGTGGTTCGCCGTGCCGACGATGACGACCAGCGTGATCAGCGGGTGGAGCGTGGCGAGCAGCTTCATCCACAGCTTCGGCGCGAGCAGCACGACCACCACGGCGCACCACAGCGACCAGCCGAAGTGCAGCGACGGCATCGCCGCGTACTGGTTGGTGACCTGCGTCAGCGGGCCGAACTCCGGATTGGCGAGATCCTCGGTCCGGTGGACGGTGTCGATGAAGCCCATGCCGGGCATCAGCCTCGGCGGCGAGAGCGGGTAGAGCCAGAACCCGAGCAGCGCCAGCAGGGTGGCGAAGGCGAGCGCCGAGCGGGCCCAGCGGTAGTCCGAGGGACGGCGGACGTAGAGCACTCCCAGGATCAGCAGCGGGATCGGGAAGTGGAACGACGTGTAGTAGAAGTTGAAGACGGCTTCCAGCCACTGGGTCCGCACCACCGCCTGGTTGGCCCAGTGCTCGATGTCGATGCCGATGGCCTGCTCGATCGAGATGATCTGCCGGGCGTGCTCCCGGGCCGCCTCCACACCGCCGGTCGCGGCGAGGCGGATCTGCGAGTAGACGGAGTAGCCGACCCTGATCACGATCAGTTCGAGCAGCAGATTCGGCCGGCTGACCACGCGCCGCCAGAACGGCAGCAGCGGGATCCGGCTCCAGCGGGACGGCAGCGGCTTGCGGTACTCGGTGGGGACGGGCTGTGCGAAGCCCGGCGAGGTCCGCAGGAGGAACGGCACCGCGCAGGCCGCCGCCAGGGCGGCGATCAGCACCGCGTTGTCGCGCACCGGGTGGAGCACGGCGATGTTCGGCAGCAGCATCTTGGCCGGCAGGGTGAGCGCCAGCACCGTCAGCACCGGCCACAGCATCCGGTCCGACCAGCTCTTGCCGACCCGGCCGACGACCGCGAGCAGCACCCACAGCAGCTGGTGCTGCCAGGTGGTGGGCGAGACCGCGACGGCGACACAGCCGGTCACGGCGACGGCCAGCAGCAGCTGACCGTCCTGGGCGTAGCGCACCGCGCGGCGCAGGCCCAGCCAGACCACCGCGGCGGCGAGCGCCAGACAGAGGGCGATCTCCAGCGGCCCTTCGAGGCCGAAGCGGAGCAGCGCGCCGTGCAGCGACTGGTTGGCGAGCCCCTCGGGGTGGGTGCCGAGCCCGGCCCCGGCGGCGTGGTCGACCCAGTACTTCAGGGAGTCGCCGGGCATCGCGGCCCAGGCCAGCGCCGAGCAGACGGCGAAGGTCGCGGCCGAGGCGATCGCGGCCCGGCGGCGGCCGGTGAACCAGAGCAGCGGGGCGAAGAGCAGCACGGTGGGCTGAAGCGCGGCGGCGACGCCGATCAGCAGGCCGGACCGTCTCTCGCCGCGCGCCGCGAAGCAGCCGAGGAGGACGAGGAGAACGGGGATGATGCTGGTCTGACCGAGGTGGAAGCTGTTGCGCACCGGGAGCGAGAGCATCAGCAGGCTGAGGGCGGCCGGGGCCGCGAGCAGTCGGCTGCGGTGCGAGACGGGCCCGGGGAGGGCGCGCGCCACGACCAGGGCGATGCCGACGACCAGCAGCAGGGTGCCGAGGGCCCAGGCGATGCCCAGGGTCTGCTCGGCGGCGTGGGTCAGCGGTTTGAGCACCAGCCCCGCGAAGGGGGTGCCGGTGAACCGGTCGGTGTCGTACAGCGAGCCCTCGACCCGCAGAACGCCGTTCTCGCCGATCCAGGCGTCCAGCTCCATGAAGCGCTCGCCGGGCGGCTGTCTCAGGACGGCGGCCGTCTGCCGTATGGCGAGAACGGCGGCCACGAGCCACAGGGCGATCCTTGCCGCACCCATCCTCGAATCCGTCGTCGCACTCCCGCGCACGCTGTGCTCCGCGTTCGCCACGTCGCGCCGCGCCTCCCCTACGTTCCGTTGTGTCCGGTTCTGCTCTGTGTCCCGAAGCCTTGCCCCAGAGCCTTGCACTGCCCGGTCGAGGAGACTCGGGCAACCCCCTCTTTGCCTGACAGCCATCGGATCCCGATGACCGCGCGGCGGACGGCGTGACGCGGCACGACCTGCCTGAACATGCCTGAAGGAGCCGTGGGGGAACCTGGGAAAGCCGTGGCGCGCACTCGCCCGTCACGGCTGCCGGGCCCGGGCCCGGAACCCCTCACTGACATAAGTTTGACGTATGAATCAGAAGCCTCAGCAGCCCCCGGCGCGGAACCCTGATGTGTGGAGCGCGGTCGACGGCTATGTCACCGATCTGCTGGCCCCCGACGACGAGGCGCTGACCTCGGCTCTCTCGGCGAGCGACCAGGCGGGTCTGCCGCAGATCGCGGTGGCGGGCAATCAGGGCAAATTGCTGTATCTGCTGGCGAAGACGCAGGGCGCGCGCACCGTGCTGGAGATCGGCACCTTGGGTGGTTACAGCACGATCTGGCTGGCCAGGGCGCTGCCGGAGGGCGGCAGGCTGATCTCTCTGGAGTACAGCGAGGCGCATGCGGAGGTGGCGCGCGCCAATCTCTCCCAGGCGGGTCTGGACGGGATCGCGGAGGTGCGGACGGGGGCGGCGCTGGAGACGCTGCCGAAGCTGGCGGCGGAGCCGGGGGCGGGTCCGTTCGATCTGTTCTTCATCGACGCGGACAAGAAGAACAATCCTCATTACGTGGAGTGGGCGCTCAGGCTCTCCCGGCCCGGCAGCCTGATCATTGTCGACAATGTGATCCGCGGCGGCGCGGTGCTCTCCGGGGAGGGCGCGGACGAGGCGGTCACCGGCACCCGGGAGATGTTCGAGGTGGTGGCCCGGGAGCCGCGGCTGGAGGCGACGGCGGTCCAGACCGTGGGGACGAAGGGGCACGACGGGTTCCTGATCGCGCGGGTCCTGTCCTGACCCGGCCGTCTTCTGAAGGGGTGGTCCCGGCGACCGTCCGCGGCGGCGCGGCGGGTACCGTCGGGACCACCTCTATGCGAAGGATGTCCCTGTGGCCAGCGTGGTGAAGATCAATGTTCTGACCGTCCCCGCCGAGCAGCGCGAAGTGCTGGAGAAGCGCTTCGCCTCCCGTGCCGGATCCGTGGAGAGCGCCGACGGCTTCGAATGGTTCGAGCTGCTGCGCCCGCTGGAGGGCACCGACGATTACCTCGTGTACACCAGGTGGCGCAGCGAGGCTGATTTTGAGGCGTGGATGGCCGGTTCCATGCGCGGATCGCACGGCCAGGCGGCCGGCTCCGGGCAGGGCGGTCCCGGGCAGGGCGGCGAGGGCGGCGGCGAGAAGCCCAAGCCCGCCGCGACCGGTTCGACGGTGTGGTCGTTCGAGGTGGTCCAGTCGGCCGCCCCCAAGGCCTGACGACCTGCCCGACCTGCCCGACCCGTCTGACCTGTCGACCCGTAAAATCGCTGGTCAGCGGCTTGGCGGCTGAGGTAGAGAGGGTCATGTGAACCACTGGACCTTCGCCCCCGAGGCCGTCGGCACCCCCGACGCGAGCCTGCTGCGCCATGACTACTACGACGAGGTCGCGAGCCGCTACTGGAAGCGGCCCGCGACCGCCGAGGAGATAGCCGGCGGGCTCGCCGGGGACGGCGTCGAGCTGCTCACCCCGCCCACCGGCGAGTTCCTCGTCGGCCGGTACGGCGGCGAGGCGGCGGCCTGCGGCGGAGTCCTGCTGCTGGACGCCGACCGCGCCGAGCTGACCCGGGTCTATGTGCGGCCCGCGTTCCGCGGCAAGGGGGGCGCGGGGCTGCTCCTCGGCGCGCTGGAGGAGCGGGCGCGCGGGCTGGGGGCCCGGCGCATGGTGCTCAACACCCGGCTCGACCTGGTCGAGGCCCGTGCGCTGTACACCCGCCACGGCTACGCCGAGACCCCCGCGTACTGCACCGGCCCGTACATGGACGTCTGGTACGCCAAGGAGCTGTGAGCGCCGTGGGCGTCTCGGGGGCTCTCACGGCGCGCGGTGGTCCCGGGGCGGCCCCGGGCCGCCCGGCCGCTCGCCGTCCGATCCGCACAGCTCCGCGTTGAGCTCCTCCACCAGCTGTACGAGGTCGGTGGGCCGGTCCGGCCCCCACCAGTCGCCGAGCAGTTCGGCGAGTGAGTCCTCCCGGGCCTGGGCCAGCCGGACGGCGGCCTGGAGTCCGGTCTCGGAGAGCAGCAGCTGCACCCCCTCGCGCTGGACGAGCCCGCGTTCCTCCAGCTGCCGCGAGGCGTTGGTGATGGCCTCCAGCGGTACGGGGGTGGTGTCGGCGAGCAGTCCGGGCTCGACGGTCCCGTGGCGGCGGATCCGCAGCAGCACCCAGCTGGCGGCCGGGAGCAGGTCGTACCCCGCCTTGGCGGTGATCCGCTCGTACACCTCGCGGCGGCCGTCGCGCGAGCCGAGCACCGACAGCGCGCGGGCGCACTCCTCCCGGGAGGAGCGCTCGACCGGGTTGGAGGCGAGGGTCTGGCTGGGGTCGGGCGCGGTGACCGAGCCGCGCAGCGGGTCCTCCCTGAGGAACCAGGCGACGACGAAGGCGAGCACCACCACGGGCACCGCGTACAGAAAGACGTCGGTGATCGCGGAGGAGAAGGCGTGGATCACCGGCTGGCGCAGTCCCGGCGGGAGTTTGGAGATCGCCTGCGGGTCGGCGGCCAGCTCCCCGGCGTTCGCCCCCGGGGGAACGGGCCGGCCCCGGAGGGCGTCGGCGAGCTTGGTCCGCAGCCCGTTGGAGAAGATCGTGCCGAAGATGGCGACGCCGAAGGACGCCCCGATCGAGCGGAAGAAGGTCGCCCCGGAGGTGGCGACGCCCAGATCCTCGTAGCGGACCGCGTTCTGCACCACCAGCACCAGCACCTGCATGACCAGGCCCAGACCGGTGCCGAAAATGAAGAAGTAGGCGCTGATCTGCCAGTTGGAGCTGGTCTCGGTGAGCCGGTGGAGCAGCGCCAGCCCGATCGCGGTGATCCCGGTTCCGAGGATGGGGAAGATCTTCCACCGGCCGGTGCGGCTGACGAGCTGCCCGGAGACGGTGGACGCGAGCAGCAGCCCGATCACCATCGGCAGCATGTGCACGCCCGAGAGGGTGGGGCTGATGCCGTGGACGACCTGGAGGAAGGTCGGCAGGAACGTCATCGCGCCGAACATGGCGAACCCGATGATGAAGCTGATGACCGCGACCAGGGTGAAGGTGCGGATGCGGAAGAGCCGCAGCGGCAGCACCGGCTCGGCGGCCCGCCGCTCGACCCGGATGAAGACCGCCAGCAGCACCGCGCCGAGCACGGCGAGTCCGATGATCTGCGGCGAGCCCCAGGCCCAGGTGGTGCCGCCGAGCGAGGCGACGAGGACCAGACAGGTGGCGACGGAGGCGATCAGGAAGGTGCCGAGGTAGTCGATGGTGTGCGGGGTGGAGCGGACCGGGATGTGCAGCACGGCGGCGATGACGAGCAGCGCGACGACGCCGATGGGGAGGTTGATGTAGAAGACCCAGCGCCAGCTGAGATTGTCGGTGAAGAAGCCGCCGAGCAGCGGGCCCAGCACACTGCTCGCGCCGAAGACCGCGCCGAAGAGCCCCTGGTACTTGCCGCGCTCGCGCGGCGAGACGATGTCGCCGACGATCGCCATCGACAGCACCATCAGCCCGCCGCCGCCCAGGCCCTGGAGCGCGCGGAAGCCGATGAGCTGGGGCATGTTCTGGGCGATGCCGCAGAGCGCGGAGCCGATCAGGAAGATGACGATCGCGGCCTGGAAGAGCTTCTTGCGGCCGTACTGGTCGCCGAGTTTCCCCCACAGCGGGGTGGCGGCGGTGGAGGCCAGCAGATAGGCGGTGACCACCCAGGAGAGATGTTCCAGGCCGCCCAGCTCGCTGACGATGGTCGGCAGGGCGGTGGAGACGATCGTCTGGTCGAGGGCGGCGAGCAGCATCCCGAGCAGCAGGGCCCCGATCGCGACCATGACGGAGCGGGGGCTCTGGCCCTCGCCCGGGGCCGGGCCGCCGGCCGGGCTCGGGGGGCTGCCGCTCGCTTCCAGCGCCATGGGCGATCTCCTCGGGTCCGCGTCCTCTCCATCGTGTGGGGTGCGGGCGGTTATGGCCTGCGGAGAGGGGCCGGGGGTGGGGGCGGCGGGCGCGGGGGTGGCGTTGTGACGCTTTGGTTTGTATCCTGTTGAAACAAAGTGGCTTCGTCCGTACTCCCTGACCGGCGGGCGAGGCCGCTTGATTCTTTCCCTCTCTTCTCTTTCTTTCCTTCCGCGCGGTTTTCGAGGAGTGTCCGCGGTCGCCACGGAGTACGGAGCACCTCGATGCCGAAAGCCAGCCTGACCGCCCGCGCCCTCCTCCTCGACATGGACGGCACCCTCGTCAACTCGGACGCGGCGGTGGAGCGCATCTGGCGGCAGTGGGCCGAGGGGCACGGGCTGGACCCGGACGCGGCCCTCAAGGTCGTCCACGGGCGGCAGGGGTACGCCTCGATGGCCGAGCTGCTCCCGGACCGCCCGATGGAGCTGAACCACGCGGAGAACGCGGAGATGCTGGCCCGCGAGACCGCCGACGTCGAGGGCGTGGTCCCCATACCCGGCGCGGCCGTCTTCCTGGCCTCCGTCGCGGATCTCCCGCACGCCCTGGTGACCTCGGCCGACGCCGCCCTCGCCCGGGCCCGGATGACGGCCGCCGGCCTCCCGATGCCCGGCATCCGCATCACCGCCGAGTCCGTCGGCGCGAGCAAGCCCGACCCCGAGGGCTTCCTCAAGGGCGCGGCCGAGCTGGGCTTCGCCCCCGCCGACTGCGTCGCCTTCGAAGACTCCGCCGCCGGCATCACCGCCGCCCGCGCCGCCGGCACCCTCATCATCGGCGTCGGCCCCCGCGCCCTCCCCCACGCCCCCGACCTCCACGTACCGGACCTGACCCACCTGGAGATCACCACCGCCCCGGACGGCCTGATCACCTTCCGCCGGAGGGCTTCCTAGCCGATTCAGCCCCTCTGGGGGTCACCCCGGCGAAGCCAGGGGAAGTTTGAGGAGCGGGGTTCGGGGCGGCGCCCCGAGAACAGACCCGCACCCCGCCCCCGGAGCCCCCGGCCTCACCCCGTGATCGCCTCGTACAGGCTGAACCCGGCCAGCGCCAGCATCAACCCCGCCGCCACCTTCGTGATCAGCTTCAGCGGCACGTACTTCATCAGCGTCCGCCCCCCGAGGATCCCGATCCCCGCCACCGTCCACAGCGCCAGCACCGCTCCCAGCCCCACCGAGACGGGGTTGTCGTAGCGGGCCGCCAGGTTCGCCGTCATGATCTGGGTCAGATCGCCGAACTCGGCGACCAGGATGAGCATGAACCCGGCCCCGGAGACCTTCCAGAAGGACTGGTCGGCCGGGGGCTTGATGTTCTCGCCGTCGTCGTCGTGCTTCCTCAGCAGCAGCACCAGCGCCCCCGCCAGGAAGAGCGCGCCCACCACCGCCTGGACCAGCCGGTGCGGCAGCAGGGTCAGCACGCTGCCGGCCGCGATCGCCAGCGCCACATGGACCGTGAACGCGGCGGCCACACCGGCGAAGACATAGGACGCGCGATAGCGGGTGCCCAGCATCAGACCGGCGAGGGCGGTCTTGTCCGGGAGTTCGGCGAGGAAGACGACGCCGAAGGTGATCGCCATGACAGTGAAGCTGATCACGGTTGGGATTCCTCAATCGATCGGGGCTGCCGCACCGAGAGACCAAACGTGAAAGAGGGGTCGCTTCGGCACGGCAGCGTCAATAGGACACTGCGGCCGAAGGTCTCGCTGGCGGATCAGTACGATCCGCCTCCGGGCGCCGGCCGGACCCGAGGGTCCAGCAGTATGTCGACGGTCCGGCGAAGAGCTACTCCCCTTCTGCTCCGTTCAGGGTACGCCACCCCCGCGCGGCCCGCCCTCCCCGCGCCCGGCCTCATCCGTCGCGGCGGAGCTTCCCGCGCGCCACCAGCTCCAGCACCACCGCGACCGCCACCGCCTGCACCGCCATCAGTCCGACCAGCACAAACAGCTGCACGGCCCCGGCGAGCAGCGGGGACGCGCCGCCCAGCAGCATCCCGACGAACGCCCCCGGCAGAGTGACAAGCCCCACGGTCCTGGTCTGGTCGAGCCCCGGCAGCAGGGCGTCGGCCGCCGAGCCGCGCGCCACCTCCAGCCGGGCGTCGCGGTCGAGCAGGCCGAGCGCCATACCGGCCTCCACCTCCCCGTGCCGGATCTTCAGCTCGTCCAGCGCGCGCCGCCCCGCGAGCACGGTGACGGTGAGCGCGCCGCCGATGAGGATCCCGGCGACGGGGACCAGCGCGATGCCCTTGAGCGGTACGAGACCGGTGAGCAGCAGCGCCGCCAGTACCGGGAAGACGCCCGCCGCGATGGGCGCGGCGGCCCACCACCAGCTCGCGCCGCGGGTGATCCGGCGGCCCGCGGTGCGCACGGCGACGGCGTACATCAGCAGGACGAAGCCGAGCAGCAGCGGCAGGGAGCCGATCACCCAGCCGATGACGAGGGAGACGGCGGCGAGCTGGACGGCGGCCCGCGCCCCCGCGATCACGATCTCCCGGGCCCGTCCGAGGTGGGCGAGCGCGACCACCGTCGCGGCCAGGGCGAGGAGCACGGCCAGGACCGCGCCGAAGGTGGCATCGACCGTCAGCAGCACCCGGCAACCCTACGCCCACGTCCGGCCGCCGATCGGCCGGCGGATGGGTCCACCCCGTACCCGAACACGTGTCAGAACCACGCGCCTCCGAAATCCGTACACACCCCATCAGCAACCCCGGGCACTTCACCGGAATGTGTTGATCCGTCAGAACACTTGATCTGTCGTGTCCATGTCGTCACCCTGTTGTCGAGGGCCTGCCAACACCGCCGGCCCGATGGTCCAGCCCCGCCGCCCGGACGTCCGGCGGCGGTCCGGCTCCCGCCACCGACCAGGAGTTGAAGATGTTCAGCCGCTACGCGCGTCACCCCCGCAGCAGCGCCACCGTCCGCCGTGGCACCGCCCTGGCCGCCACCGCCGCGCTCGCCCTCACGGGACTGCTCGCCACCGCCCCGGCCGCCCAGGCCGCCCCGCCCACCCCGGTGGACGGGGCCACCGCGCGCTCGTACCTGGCGGAGCTGACCGTACGGACCGACGGATCCTCCAGCGGCTACAGCCGCGACAAGTTCCCCCACTGGTCGACCCAGTCCGGCACCTGCAACACCCGCGAGGTCGTCCTGAAGCGCGACGGCGTCGGCGTGGTGCAGAACTCCAGCTGCGCGGCGGTCAGCGGCAGCTGGTACTCGGAGTTCGACGGCGCGACCTGGACCGCGGCCTCCGACGTGGACATCGACCACGTCGTGCCGCTCGCCGAGGCCTGGCGCTCGGGCGCGAACAGCTGGACCACGGCGAAGCGCCAGACCTTCGCCAACGACCTCGCCCAGCCGCAGCTGATCGCCGTCACCGACAACGTCAACCAGGCCAAGGGCGACAAGGACCCGGCCAAGTGGCTGCCCCCGCGCACCTCGTACATCTGCACCTACGTCCGGATGTGGGTGCAGGTGAAGCACGCCTACGGCCTGAGCGTCGACACGGCGGAGAAGAGCGCCCTCCAGTCCGCGCTGGCCGGCTGCTGACCGGCCGACCGGCGGCCGACCGGTCAGTGGCCGACAGATGACCCTCCACTGACCGGCGGCTTACCGGCCGGCCGACGGGACGGCCGCAGAGGGACGGGCCGGAATAGGGCAGGGCCGCGTTTAATCGGATATTCGACATGAGATTCCCATGAGAAACACCCTCCGATTGAATGTTGAACTTGCAAGCAATAATCGCGTCTCCCTAGCTTTGGCTCATTGGTTCCCTGTCCCCCACACAGCAGGAGTCCCCCATGGCCAACACCTCTCTGCCCGCGAAGCTCGACCAGTCCCAGCCGTATGTCATAGGAGCGTTCCGCATCGTCATCGGCCTGCTCTTCGCATGCCACGGCGCGGCCTCGCTCTTCGGCGTCCTGGGCGGCGCGCACGGCGGCGGCACCGTCGAGACCGGCGCCTGGCCGGGCTGGTACGCGGCGGTGATCCAGCTGGTCGGAGGCGGTCTGGTGATGCTCGGCGTCGGCACCCGCAGCGCCGCCTTCATCTGCTCCGGCTCGATGGCGTACGCGTACTTCGTGGAGCACCAGTCGGCGGGCCTCTTCCCGCTGGAGAACAGCGGCGAGGCCTCGGCGCTGTTCTGCTGGGCCTTCCTGCTGCTGGTCTTCACCGGCCCGGGAGCGCTGGCGCTGGACAAGCTCTTCGGCTCTCGCGGTGCCGACCGCACCCGGGAGAAGGGGCGCGATTCGGCCACCGTCGCCGCCTGATCACCCCGGCCGAGCGCCCGGATCCTCCTCCCGGAGGGCCGGGCGCTCCGCTCTCTCCCCGGGCACTTGTTCAGGAGCCGGCCGGTGCCGCGCAGGAATTCAGGACAGAAGTGATGATCACAACATTGTTGACCCCTGGGTGATCTCTCGGCAAAGCTCCGGCGTACGCTGTACAGCTGATACTGCCGCCAAAATCGACCGCCTCCCGCGTCGCGGCACGTCCACGAAACGGAGCGAGTCAAGGTGCTAGAGAGTCTGGGGTCGCTGACCAGCAGCCCCTGGATCTACGCAGTGGTGGCCCTCTCCGTACTCCTCGACGTTTTCCTGCCGGTGCTGCCGAGCGGTGTGCTGGTGATCGCCGTGGCGACCGCCGCCGCGGCCGGCTCGGCCACCGCCACCACGGTCGCCGGCGCGGCCGAGCAGGTGCCGCGCGAGGTGCCCTCGCTGCTGATCCTGGTGTTGTGCGCGGCCACCGCCTCCGTGCTCGGCGACTTGATCGCCTATCGGCTGGCCCGGCGCGGCGGACACCGCTTCGACCGGGCGATCGCCAAGTCGCGCAGGCTGACCAGCGCACAGGCCCGGCTCGGCGCGACGCTCAGCCGCGGCGGCGGGGCGCTCGTCGTGATCGCCCGCTTCGCCCCGGCCGGCCGCTCGGTGGTCTCCCTCAGCGCGGGGGCCACCCATCGCAAGGTGAAGGACTTCCTGCCCTGGTCGGCCCTGGCCGGAGTGGCCTGGGCCGGTTACAGCGTGAGCCTCGGCTACTTCGGCGGCCAGTGGCTGGGCGCGAGCTGGGTCGGCGCGGCCGTCTCGGTGCTGGCCCTCTTCGGCGCGGGCGCGCTCGCCGCGTACGTCATGCGCAGAAGACCGACGGCCGCCTCGGCCCCGGCCGCCGCCGAGGCCTGAAGAGCCTGAACCGGCCGGGAACCGCCCGCCCTGAGAACGCTGTCTCAGGGCTTTGCCGTACCCCGGACCTCCAGCCCTTCCAGGAGCACCCGAGTCGCCTCCGTGATCTCCTCGACGGCGCGCTCGAACACCTCCTTGTTGTGCGCGGCGGGGGCCCGGAAGCCGGACACCTTCCGTACGTACTGAAGGGCTGCTGCGTGGAAATCCTCCTCGGTGGCCTGCTCGGGGAGGACCGGCGGACGGAGAGTCTTGATGCTGCGGCACATGCCTTCAGTGTGCACCCGCCCGGTGTGCTCCGGGGCTGTTCCGATGGATCGTGAGGTCAGGCGGATCGCGTGGACCGGCGGATCGCTCGGGCCCGCGGATCGCTCGGCCTACCTGCGGATCGCTCGGCCTAGTGGATCGTGAGGCCGCCTCCGGCGACCACCTCGTCCAGATCCGTCGCGTCGAGATCCACACCGTCCAGGCCCGCCAGCGCCACCGGGATCGCCCGCTCGTCGCCCGGGGCCGCCGGGTCGAACCAGATCACCGCGCGATCGCCGGGGCGCGGCGGGGCGGCCCGGTCGAAGAGCCCGGTCTTGGTCACCCAGCGGTCGGTTCCCCTGTGATCGGTGAACTTCACGACGAAGCGGACCTGCGGCCGGCCCATGACCTCGATCCCGGTCGCGGCGGCCTCGGTGACCTCGCCCCGAGTGCGCCGCCCCGTCGCGAGGATCTCCCTGGTACGCGCCTCGCGACGCCGCCGGACCCGCTCGTACAGCAGCGAGAGGACGATCCGCAGGACGGCGACGCACAGCAGCAGCGCGGGAACCCAGTACCGCGAGGTCCACGCCAGCCAGGCCGCCGCGCCCCACTCCTCGCCCGGCAGCCCGGTCGCGTCCACGAAGACGCCGGGCTCCGGGGCGGGCGTCC
This sequence comes from Streptomyces amakusaensis, assembly GCF_039532665.1. Taxonomy (NCBI): domain Bacteria; kingdom Bacillati; phylum Actinomycetota; class Actinomycetes; order Kitasatosporales; family Streptomycetaceae; genus Streptomyces; species Streptomyces amakusaensis. The sequence continues at coordinate 178,930 of NZ_BAAASB010000013.1, forward strand.
AGAACGAGCGCGCGCCGAAGAAGAAGCCGAGGGAGATGCCCACGGCGACGACCGCCGTCGAGAGGGCCCCCTGAAGGTTCAGCCCGATCCGGGCGGCCAGCCGTCCCCTCGGCCCCAGGCCGCTGAGCACCCCGGCGAACGCGCCGGCAAAGGTCGCCCAGAAGAACCCCGGCAGGTCGTTGGCCGGCTCCGTGTCCTCGGTGAGATAGCCGGTGCCCACCGGGTAGGCGGCCATGTCGGCGATCCCCACCCCGAACAGGCACCAGGCCCCGCCGAAGACCAGCAGCCCCAGCACCGTACCGAGGCCGAGGGCCGGGCCCCGGCCCCCGTCCCGGCCCCGGATCCGGCCCCGGCTCCGGCTCCGGCTCCGGCTCCGGGCGAGCTCTCGTCTCCGCCGCTCGGCGGCCGGATCGACCGTGCTCATATCTGCCCCCTGCGCACTCGTCCTCCCGGCGGACCGGAGCGAAGTACCGGGAATCATAGGACGGTTGACTCCTCCGCGACCCGATGCAGTCTTGCGCGCGCGGCGCACGGGCTGCTGCCATAGCGGCACGGTCGGCGCTGCTGCGGGAGGGGTCCGGGTGGAAGAGCTGAGGGTCACCTCGTGGCAGCGATTCGGACATGACCGGCTCTATGTGAATCTTCCGGACGGCACCACGGTCGCCTGGGCCGACTGCTCCAAGGGCGAGGTCACCTTTCTGCGGCCGAGCTACCGCGACGCGGTCTTCGACGCCCTCGCCCGGCACACCCCGGGCGACCCACCCGAGCACCCGGCCGCCGCCCCCCGTTCCCCGGTACCGGCACTGCCGCCGCTGACCCCGGAGGACGACCTCAGCTCCCGCCGGCCCGGCACCGCGCTGCGCGAACTGCTCGACGATTCCGGCCCCGGGCTGCTGGAGCGCCTCCTCGACCGGGTGCTCCGGCGCGGCTCGGACTGGGACTCCTGGCGTCAGGGCCTGATCGGCGAGCGCCGGGTCGGAGCCGAGCTGAACCGGCTGACCCGGCACGGCTGGCATGTGCTGCACTCGGTGCCGCTCCCGCGCGACGTCGACATCGACCATCTGCTGATCGGTCCCGGCGGGGTCTTCTGCGTCAACACCAAGCACCACGAGCGGAAGTCCGTCTGGGTCGGCGATCACACCGTGAAGGTCGACAACGGCCCGCCCCGCCCCCATCTGGTGAAGAGCCGCACCGAGGCCCGCCGGGTCCGCGCCGTCCTGGAGCGGTTCTGCCCCTTCGACGTCCCCGTCCAGCCGGTCCTCGTCTTCGTCGGCGTCACCCGGCTCGAGGTCGCCGCCCCCGATCTCGACGTCCGCGTCTACCAGGAACGCCAGGTCGCCGCCCTGGGCCCGCTGTCCGGCGCGCTCACCGCCGCCCAGGTCGAGCGGGTCTTCGACGTGGCCCGCGACCGGCGCGTCTGGCTGGACGCCTGACGCCCGCCCGCGCCGGGGCATCCTTGCCCCATGACGACTCAGGGGGACATGGTCGAGCGGTTGCGCCCGCTGGTCGAGGCCTGCCAGGACCGCGAGCAGGGAGCCGTACGGTTCCGTCCGGCCACCTGGCGACCCTGGCTGGAACCCCACGGCGCGACCCGCGTCCTCTCCGCCGGAACCCCCGCCCCCGGCTTCCCCGCCGGGGACCGCCTCATCACCCGCATGGATCTGGCCACCCTGCGCGACCGCGCCGACGACTGCCCCGACGGCCTCCGCGACCTCTTCACCGCCACCATGATCTGGGGCTCCGGCACCAGCAACGGCCGCGGCCCCCGCCACACCGCCGCCGCCCTCTCCGACCCCCGGCTCCCCCTCGCCCTCCGCACCACCCGCGACGCCGTCCGGGCCGGAGAGCTGCGCCGGGCCTACGAACGCTTCGCCGTCCGAGGCGTCGGCCGCTCCTTCTTCACCAAGTGGTTCGCCGCCGCGGACGACCGGGACGCCGCCTCCCCCCGCGCCCTCATCCTCGACGACCGCGTCCTCCGCTCCCTCAACCGCCTCGGCTGGTCCAGCGCGACAGCGGCCGGAAGCCGCCGCCGATCCCTCCGGTACGTCACCTACGTACAGTCCATGCACGCCTGGGCCGAGCCCCTGTCCCTGGACGCCTCCCGGCTCGAATGGATCATGTTCGAACTGAACGGGCAGGTGAACGCGGGGACCGGGTCACCCACCGCTCGATCCGCCGGCCATAACCCGTCAGAGTGAATTCACGCCACCACCGCGCCCAGCGCCGATACCCTGCGCGGGACATGACCGACTTTGCCGACGAAGCCCGTTCCCGAGCAGCCCACTTACTCCGCATGGCCCGCACCGACGACGCCCTCCAACGCGCCCGCATCATCGCCTACGCCGCCAGCACCCCCGACCCTCCCCTCATGGGCCCCCAAGGCATCCACACCACCGGCTGCCCGGCATGCGCGGGCACCATGTGGCTCCAGCGCGAGATCCGCGTCTGCGCCTCCTGCGGGCACATCGAAGACAAATGATCTGCCCCCGCTGCGGACTCCCCCACCCCCGCGAAGACACCACCGGCCTCCAAACCGTCCTCGCCGCCCTCGACCACGTCCTCGACACCCTCCACCCCACCCGCGCCGCCGACCGCCACATCACCCGAGCCCTGGAGGCCCAGATGGGACAGACCATCCAGACCCGCGGCTGCCCCAAATGCGGCGGCACCATGTACCGCACCATCGACACCGACCCCGACGGCAACCAGACCGGCGCCCCCCAGTACGTCTGCTCCAACCACACCTGCGGCACGGTCGAATGACCCTCTCCCCCAGCCCGTGGACACCGCCCCGGTCGATGTCGGAAACGGATGCCGAGGGCCCTCCGTGATGATCACGTGGGGATGTGGACTCCCTGTGGATTCCGGGCATGGGAAAGGCCCCCCGATCGTGATCGATCGAGAGGCCGAAACAGGCTCTCACCTGAGATTTCTCCATGGTGGGCGCGGACGGTTTCGAACCGCCGACATCTGCTTTGTAAGTTCGCCCGGAAGCCGTCCCCCAGCGTCCGGGCGCAGGTCGGGGTTCCACTGCCGACCGCTCCCCACCGCCCGGATCCGCTGCCGTTGATGTCAACCGTGGATGTCAGATTCGCCCTCCGACCAGGCCGCCGCTACCGGCTGATGGGAATCTCGTAAACGATCTCGCACAGTGAGGCGGGCACGACGATGTCCGCCGTCTCCACGGGCCGGCCCTGGTCGCTGTAGTACGTCCGCCGGATGTGCGTGACGAGCGAGCCCTTCTGGATCCCGAGCAGCGACGCCTCCTCGGCGGTCGCCCGCCTCGGCTCCGGCTGCTCGACGGCATGGCTGACCGTAATGCCGATCTCGGCCATCCGGTTCACCACTCCCGCCCCGGCGTGCGGCCCGCCCTCGGGGAGTACGACAACGGTGCCGGCGGTGAGTTCGTACGGCTCCCAGCTCGTCGACAGCTGCACGGGCCTGCCGTCGGCGAGGAACTCGTACACGGTCCGGACGGCCAGGTCGCCGTCGGCGACGCCGAGACGCGCCGCGATTTCCGCCGGAGCCGGGACCTTGGCCTCGGTCCGGCTCTCCCAGTCCCCCTGCTTCCCCAGGGTCCTCATGTCGGCCCGGAACGGGGATCCCTCGCCGTGTTCGCGCGCCGATGAACGAACCACTCGTACGCGCTGCCCCGGCTCGGCGACATACGTGCCGGAGCCCGCGCGGCCCTCCAGTAGTCCCTGGGAGATCAGCAGCTCCTGAGCCCTGCGGACCACGTTCTCGCCGACGCCGCACTCCTGGGCGATCTGGGCGCGGGAGGGCAGCCGATCGCCCGGTGTCCACTCCTGCTCCGCGATCCGCTGTCGAAGGACATCCGCGATGCGGAGATAAGGCGGCTGCTCAGGCATGTAGAAAATCTAGTCCACTAGCTCTAATCTAGTTAACTAGCTTCACGCAATGTGATCACCTGGCAACGGAGGCTCCCCTGTGCCCGCTTCGGCACCCAGCGCGGAGGACATCGCCGCCCGGCTGTCCGCCCTCGGACTGACCACACGCGTGGAGGAACACACCCGCCGCACCACGATCGAAGCGGAGGTACCGGAATCCCTCCCGGCCGAGACATGGCGGGAGGCCCTGGAAGTGGTGGCGGAGGCCGACCGATTCGGCCTTCTCGCCAGCGACGTGCACGGCCGCACCTTATGGGCCGCCGTACACAAAGCGGTCCCCGCGACGGGCGACGTCCGGGGACCTGGCCGTCAGCGATAGGAGCTGATCAGCATGCTCAACCGTATCCGCCGCGCCATCTCACGCACCAGAGAACGACACCTCCCGAAAGGCCGGCACCGCCGCTCCGCAACACCCGTCCGGCCCGCGTTCCCTCGCCTCGACCTCCGCGACCGGCCGACGCCGCCCACGGGGTGGTACCGGGACCGCACGGATGTCCTCATCGGCGAAGAGGTCGAACTCATCCGCCCGTACGTCCTCACGAGCGAAGAGCGCGCCCGCACCCGGCAACGCTCGGCCCCGCACACCTGGCTCGCCCCTGCGGAGGCCCTCTGATGCCGCTGCCCCGCGTGACCCACGCCGCCGTCTCCTACCAGTCGAGCGCCTGCCTCATCGGCACTCATGAGGGCTGCACTCACTCCGCCCCCGTCGCGTCGCCGGCCGACATCCCCGTGGTCTACGAGTCCTGCGCCTGCCCCTGCCACCCGGCCGACGCCCCTCGCCCCACGCACGCCGAGAAGCGGTGACCCACCCCGTGCCCTCTCACCGCCACACCATCGCCGACGACCTCCGCACCCAGATCACCACCGGCCGCCTCAAGCCCGGCGAACGCCTCCCGGCGGAGACCCAACTCGCCACCCACTACTCGGTGAGCACCCCGACCCTGCGCAACGCCCTCGCCCTCCTCCAGGCCGAAGGACTCGTGAACAAGATCCACGGCAAGGGCAACTTCGTCCGCCACTCCCTCCGCCACATCACCTACCTCGGCGGCAGCCGCACAACCCTCGCCCAGTTCCCCAGCGATCCGGCCCTCCGCGTCAGCGTCCACACCATCAACCGCCTGGCGCAGGGGCACCTGGCCACCCTGCTGAAGGTCTCGGCCCGCAGCCCCCTGACCGAATTCCGCCGTATCGCCTACGAGGGCCAGTCGCCGCGCAGCCTGACCCGCATCTACGTCCCACGCGACCTTCCGCCGCCCAAGTACGAGGAGCTGGCCGAGATCCAGGAAACGGTCACCGCCCGTGTCCCCACGCCAGAAGAAGCCTCAACCCTTCGCATCAGCCCGGTCCTGCCGGTCCTCTCCATCACCCGAGTAACCACCGCCCCCACCGGCCGCGTGACCGAAGCCGCCCTCCTGACCCTCCCCGGCAACCGCGCCCACGCCATCTTCACCACCCACCCCACCACCACAGAAAGCAGGCCCGCAGGATGACCGCCCACCACGAACTCCGCCTCCTCCCCTGGTCGGGCCCCGACGGTCAGCCCTGCTACCTGAGCGCCGACGACACCGACAGCTACCTGTCCCGCCTCGCCGACAACACCGAAGCGGTCCAGCTCGGCCTGGCGGCCGAACTCCTTGAGCACGCGTCAATCGTGCTCCGAGACAAGGACGCGGAGCCGGACGAACTCCGGGCGCTGGTAACGGACCTGACCGGGGCGCTGCGGGACGGGCTCCGGGTGGCGAAGAGTCGGGGACATCGCTTGCCGACACCGGATCTCGCCGGCCCTGACCAGGACGACGAGGGGCCGCAGCTACCGGTTGCGATCTTCGACTAGCAGCACCACAAAACCAGCGAAAGAGGAGCCCCAGACTGGGTCTGGGGCTCCTCTGCTGGCGCTCGGCAGCGAGAACACGACCGCTTGGATCTGCGGCTAACTCGCTTGTGATTGCCGTCCATACCCCTTCGACCGCTTCGTCCCGAAGCAACTCGGGCACCGGTGCCGCCTTGAGCCGGTCCGGCTCTGAACAGCGCTGATGGTCCGCTGGAGTTCGCGCTCGTCCGCCGTTGTTCGTCGGCGTTGTCACGCAGTTAGACGCTCATCGCCGCCCTCAACGCCGGTACAGGCCGCAGCGGTCCGGACGACGCCGCTGCAGCAGTGAGGATCAGCGAACGAGTGCGCTTGCGGTGCGGCCGTGGGGGCCATGAGCACAAACCCCTTCTGATCCGTAGTTCTAGCCGGTTCGGTCAGTGATGGCCTCGGCGACCAGGTCCGTGATGGCTTGCTGGTCTTCCGCGTAGACCTACCGCGCCCTCGTCCAGCAGTACGGACATGTGTTGCACCCGGATCTGAGCCAACCGACCAATGGCTTCACGGCTGACGTTTGGTACGACGATTGCGGTATCAGCTAGATGAGCATTTTGGACTGCCTGTCTGATCGCCGTAACCGCAGATCACGCAACCGCACGCGATCGAGCCGTCGCCGAGCGTACAAGTGGCCTACCCAGGCTGGAGGTTTCCTGGGGAGATGTGGTGTTCGTGTGGGTGCTGGATTGGGAGATGCAGACCGCCAAGAAGGGACTGAAGTGAACACGAATGGTCACGGCGGCGGGCAGCCCGCGCCTAACGGGGCGTGAGCAACTGTCAGTGCTGAGGGCTAGCTTGTTGCGTGCCGTGTCCTGAGCCTCCAGGCCCGAGACACGGCCGCAGCGCACGAACGTAAGAAGGGGGAGTTGCTATGACAGCACTGGAAAACAAGCTGGGACGCTACGCGGCGCCGTCCAGTGATACCGAACAAGAGAAGCAAGAACGAGCTGAGCGCATGGTGCGCAAGGCCGTCGAAGGGTGGAGTGGATTTGACGGTGTCGGCATCAGATTCTTGCCGAAGGGATCGTACAAGAACAACACCAATGTCCGCGCCGACAGTGACGTCGATATTGCTGTGATCCATAAGGGATTCCATTATCTAAACGATGACGCGTTGCGTCCTTCGGACAAGATCGTGCGGCATCCCCTCACCAGCAAGCGCTACGAGGGAGCTGATTTCCGTGCGGAGCTTGAGGCGGCAATGCGCAACGCATATGGCAGTGACTGTGATACGTCAGGCTCTACGGCCATCGAGATTGCCGAAAACGGCGGTCGCGTGAAAGCTGACGTCGTGCCGTCCTTCGAGCATCGGAAGTACTACTACGATGCACAGGGAAGAGTTCGATACTTCGAGGGCACCACAACTCGGCGCACGAACGGCGAGTGGGTAATCAACTATCCCGAACAACAGTATGGCAACGGGGTGGAGAAGAACGAGCGAGGCACGGGCCGCCGTTACAAGCGCATGACGCGCATCCTAAAGCGCGTAGAAAATGACCTAGTTGCTGCGGGCAAAATTGAAGCTTTGCCGAGCTACTTCATGGAGTGCCTCGTCTACTGCGTACCTAATGACCGTTTCAATCACGGCGGACTTACACCGTTGACAGACGACATTACAGCGGTGATCGCGCATATATGGAGCCAGACGAAACCTCACGGCCTCGCCAAGGATTGGTACGAGCCGAATGGTATCAAGCCTCTGTTCGGCCCGGGACAGAAGTGGTCCATGGACGACGCTCACACCCTCGCGTTGGAGACCTGGCAGAATCTGGGGCTCAAGTAATGGAGAACATTAAGGCTCGCATTGGTATCGGTATCGCAGCACTAGTATGGCTAGTGCTCGCGCTGCTTGCCGGCCAGGGTTTCTCGCAAGTACCACTGCGCATTTACGCCATTGCCGGAACGACCGCCGCCCTAGCGTTTGCCTTGTGGGAGCGATACATCTGGAAGTGGAAAATTGTGCGATACTTTACGGGGGTGCCATTGATTTCCGGAACATGGCGTGGCGAGCTGGTTTCTTCTTACGTGCATCCGGATGGTTCGAACGTGCCACCGATTCCTACGGCTATTTATGTCTCACAGTCGGCGTCCAAGTGGACGGTAACACTCTTCACCGGAGAGTCGAAGTCGATTTCTGAGCACGCCAATCTCATTCATGATCCCGACGGCCGTTGGCGGTTGAGTTGGCAGTACGTCAATACCCCTCGGCCTGGCGTGCGTGACCGCAGCGAGCGCCACAAGGGGGCTGCTGAAGTTTATATCGGTGCGCAGCTCGGGGAGGGGCTGGAAGGTGCATACTTCACTGACCGTCGCACGGATGGCGAGTTGCGGTTTGCTGAATGGTCTCCAGTCCGCTATAGCAGTGCCGACTCAGCCTTTTCGGCTGATGGCTTCAACCACACGAGCCCTTTTGTGGGTGACAAATAAGGGTCGCCATGAGTGAGCGCGTCATCGAACAATTCATGTGGGGCTTCCAGGATATCTTTCGATCTTCGGTCGAACTCGAGGCGGAGCGCGCATTCGAGGAGATCGGGTTTAAGGCGTATGGTCGCTGCATCCTCGTTGGATTTGAGGTGACTGACGGACACAGGTTTCCGATCTGCGTAGAGCAGGGAGATGGTCTCTACAAGGCAGAGGATTTCTCTGACGTGCAGCGGCTCGCGGTTGAGAAGTACAGAAATAATCCCGAGAGCAGCGTTCTACATAGCCATCCGAGGGTGCGCAAGCTCCGCCAGGAGTCTCTGATGAACCGGATGCGGGCAGAGGTTCTCGAAGAAACCCTAGGGTCATTGGAAGGGCAATCTGAGCGAGTCTTTTTCGCTAGTAACTCTGTGCAAGTCGGTGACTATGATGTGCACGTAATTATTGGAACCGAAAAGCAGGCGATTGCTCGCGTGCCGCAGATTTCCACTACCATGAGTGATCGAATGCCAGTGCTTCAATCACTCGTCCACGCAGTTATCTGGGAGATTCTCGGGCGAGCGGCGAAAGCCTTGTATTTGCCGGAGGCCGGTGCCGGTCTGAGTGTCTTGGGTGCGAGTACAGGTGAGATCGTGCGAACAGCCACAGAACACATGTTGCGCACTATCATGTATTGCATACACTATTGGTTTGCGAGTGACTTTCACTTGCTCATGAATCAGCTTTCGGCGCTGCCGTATGAAGGTCGTGAAGGTGCCGGACGCTTGGTGCTGGCTAAAGCGGATAATCCAGCCATTGATGTAAGTGTGAAGTTGGCCAGTCCAGTCAACAGTCGCAATACACTCGCTATCCGCAAACTACTGGAAGGGGGTGGGCCAACCGCTGACGTACTTTCGGATGGAGAGAGAATTTACGGGCTCGGAACAGTGCGCGCTGACTATGACCCCACTACCGAGTCAGTCTTCAGCGTTAGGTTCTTGAGGCGGGGTTACTGGGAGTTTTTGCATGCCGGCACAGCTTTGCTCGCTGTCCGTGACGGAATTCCAAGTTTGCCGCAGTATGTACTCGATGAGAGATATTTCCTTGACCTATGCGATCGGCTCTTTGCTGACTCAGATGGCGACGTTTTGGTGCAGGCAGCTCGTGCCATTGGTAAACACCGCCATGGCGCGATGCTTGTAATCTCTGCAGACGCAGAAGAGGAAGCAGAGCGACTGTCTCCCCAGTCATGGGCGGTCGAGCCGTCTCTGCTCTCACCGAGCTTGCTTACACAGCTCACAGACATGGATGGCGCTGTACTGCTTGACCCTCAGGGAAATTGTCATGCGATCGGTGTGATCCTTGACGGTGCAGCCAAGGGTGAAGGCGATCCTGCTCGGGGAAGTCGACTTAATAACGCAGTGCGCTATCTTGGTAGCGGCCGAGCGGCAACTATCGTGGTGGTATACAGCGCCGATGGCGGGATTGATGTTTTGCCGCATCTTCACCGTCGCGTTCTGAAAAGCGAAGTTAATGGGGCTGTAGCCGCTTACCTTGCTCTGGCGCTACGGTCCCCTCCCGAGCTGGAGCGGATTAACCGACTCTGGGACACCGTGAAAGCTTTCCGGTTTTATCTCTCTGCTGAGCAGTGCAACGCTCTTAATGATGCTCGCGAAGCGATTGAGGAATGGCGCATGAAGGCCATGCGGATGAGGATCGAAGAAACTCTACTAATCCCCGATCCTAAGATGGACGCAAGCTATTGGCTCAAGGAGAACGAGTAGGTCCCGGACTTCGCCCCGGCCAGACTTATGTTCGCGAGCGTGGTAAATAGGTCGGCGTAGCGGCTTTGGGGTGGCGCTGCTTTGGCGCGAGTGATCATGGCCCCGTAAGCTTCCGGCGCGTCGGGCAGTCTGTGGACCTGCCCGGTAAAGCACGACGTTGGGGCCATGATCTTCGAGGCTCGCGCCAAAGTGGCTCCGTAAAGCCGTGGAGCCGACCAACCCGGCCACAGAGGGTTTCTCCCCCGTTCATGCGTTCCGTCGCCCTGCGCGGCTGGCGTAGCCGGGCCCGGAGCGGGTCGGAGACAGGAGCGTCGGGCCCGGCGGGGAGCCGGGGCCGCGTGCGGGGAGCGGAGCGAGCCGCCTTGATGGAGTAGGGAAAGTCTTACCGCGCTGGCCTCTTGGGGTGGGGGCTCACCTCACTGCTGTGCGATCAGCCGTCGCCCGTCGTGGCTGCGGACATGGGGCCCGTTCCCGTCGAGTGCGTCCAGCATCCTGATCGCGTAGACCTCGGCCATGCGCTCCTCGACCTCCGCCGGGGTGAGCCAGTCGACCGCGGTGGACTCGTCCGAGGTCCGCTCGGTTCCGCCGGAGGGCTTGCAGCGGAAGACCAGGGCGACGATGCCGCGCGTGGTGTTCTTGTAGACGCCGGTCAGTTCGTCGACCTCGACGTGGATGCCGGTCTCTTCCAGGACTTCGCGGGCGACGCCGGCTTCGGGGGCTTCGGTGAGTTCGAGGATGCCGCCCGGGAGTTCCCAGGTTCCGTTGTCGGCTCGGCGGATGGCGAGGAGGCAGCCGTCGTCGCGGACCACTGCTCCGGCCACGGACACGGAGTGCAGTGGCGTTGACTGGGGTTCGCGGACGCTGTTACTCATGTAGAGGAGCATAGGAGAGTGGGAAAGACTGTGGGGACTCCGGTGGGAGGCGGTAGGGCGGTACCTCGGTACGTTCAGATCGCGGACGAGATTGTTCAGCAGATCAGGGCGGGGGTGCTCAAGGCCGGGGACATGGTGCCCAGTGAGTCGGAGCTGGTCGAGCGGTACGGCGTCGCGGGTGGCACGATCCGGAAGGCCATGGTCGAGGTACGGGCGAGTGGGCTCGTGGAGACTCGGCACGGCAAGGGGTCGATCGTGAAGGATCGGCCGCCGGTGCGGCTGCGGGCCTCGGATCGGTTTCGGGCGTCGCACAGGCGGGGTGGCAAGGCGGCGTACCTGGCGGAGTCAGAGCAGTCGGGTGCCACGGCCAAGGTGAGCGTGCTGTACATCGGGCCGGTCGAAGCGCCGGCGGCCATCGCGGAGCGGCTCGACGTCGAGGTGGGTACGCAGGTGCTCGCGCGGCGGCGGCTGTACTTCCGGAACGGGACTCCGGTGGAGACGGCGTCTTCGTATCTGCCGTGGGACGTGGTCAAGGACATCCCCGAGCTGTTCGCGGAGAACCCGGGGCCCGGTGGCATCTATGCCCGGCTCGAAGGGCACGGTCACACCTTCGCGGAGTTCGTGGAGACGCTCCAGGCACGGTCGGCCACGAAGGCGGAGGCGTCGGAGCTGGCGCTGAGCCCGGGTGCGCCGGTGATTCATCTGCTGCGGAACGCGGTGACGGAGGAGGGGAGGGTCGTGGAGGTCTGCGACACCCTCATGGCCGCTGACCAGTTCGTTTTCCAGTACAGGATCCCCGCGACCGACTGACGCTCGCTCAACTCCCCACAGCCCGCCGCAGGTTCTTCTTCGCGGCGGGTTGACTCATGCACAGGAGTCAGGCACTCTTCTTCATGTCACTCATGTACATGAGTGGCGGAGTTCAACCTCTATAGAGGAGTGATTCACTGTGCGTCAGATCCCTGTCGACACGTCCGCCGCGATGGTGATGGTCGCCCAGCCTCCGGCCCCGAAGATCGCGAACCGGCAGACCGGTGAGATCGCCACGGACCGCGAGACCGGCGTGACGCTGATGACGGTCGACGTCATGTTCGTGATGGACGGCAACGCCGAGATCCTGAACCTGACCGTGCCCCAGACCGGTGTCTCCGAGGAGCTGGCGATGGGGACCCCGGTCGCGCTGACCGGTGTGGTCGCCCGGCCGTGGGAGAACGAGTTCAACGGTCAGAAGCGCCACGGCATCAGCTTCCGCGCTGTCGCCGTCACCTCCCTCACCGCCGCGAAAGCGGCCTGACGATGACCGCCTTAATGGTCTCCCTCGCCCTGGTCGCCTCGGTCGCGCTGCTGCTTCGATGGCAGCGTCCGGCCTGGTACTGGATGACCTTCGGCATCCTCTTCGCGCTGGTGCGGGTCCTCGTCCGGTACGTCTCCGTGATGGACGCGTGCGGGCTGACCGTCCCGCCTTCGGGCTGGCGGCTGACGCTGGCACGGATGACCGGCCGACCGGTTCCTGAGTCGCGGGCTCCTCGGATTCTGCGGTTGCGGCCGACGCGCACAGGATTGGTGCTGCGGATCAAACTCCGGCCCGGTCAGGACGCGTTCGACTTCTCGGCGGCGTCGGACCGGCTGCGGCACTCGTTCGTCATGCGGAACGTCATCGCCCGGGAGATCCGCTCAGGGGTGGTCGAGCTCCGGATGACCGGGTACGACGTCCTCAAGCGAGTGCGGATGCCCACCGCGCCCGACAGCGGGGTGATGCGGGTTCCGGTCGCCATGCGGGAGGACGGGGAGATCTACTACCGCGACTACCGGCAGAGCCCGCACGCGCTGAACGTCGGTGCCACCCAATCGGGCAAGTCCGTCTATCAGCGCAACCTGGTCGCGGCCCTCGCCGCTCTCGATGTCGCCCTGGTCGGGATCGACTGCAAGCAGGGGGTCGAACTGGCCCCGCTGGCTCGCCGGTTCACCGCACTGGCCGACACCCCCGGCACCGCCGCCGAACTCCTCGACGCGCTTGTCGGGCACATGGAGGAGGTGTACCAGCTCATCCGGCGTGAACAGCGGCTGAGTGCGGACGTCCCGGACGCGGAGATCACCGCCGACATCTGGGACCTGCCTGATCACCTCCGCCCGACCCCGATCGTGCTGCTGGTCGATGAGGTCGCCGAACTCGCCCTGTTCGCCACGAAGGAGGAGGAGAAGCGCCGGGACCGGATCATCACCGCCCTGGTCCGCCTCTCCCAGCTCGGCCGGGCCGCCGGCGTCTATCTGGAGATCTGCGGGCAGCGCTTCGGCTCCGAACTCGGCAAGGGCATCACCATGCTCCGCGCCCAGCTCACCGGCCGTACCGCTCACCGCGTCAATGACGAGACCTCCGCCAACATGGCCTTCGGGGACATCGCCCCGGACGCCGTGCTCGCCACCATCCAGATCCCCACCGACCGGCCCGGGACCGCCGTCGTCGGCGACTCCTCCGGCGGCTGGGTCCGCGTCCGTACGCCGCACCTGACCCTGCGGCGGGCCGTGAACATCTGCAACGCCCACGCCCATCGCACCCCGGGGATTCCCGTGCTGGACGCCTTCCGGCCCGTCCTGCCGCCCCTGGCCAAGAGCCCGGCACCGGCCGGCGAAACGGCTCCGGCGATCGCCTGACATCCCCCGCTCCACGGTCGGCGCGACCGCCTCACGCCACGTCCCGGCCCCTCCCATGCCCAAAACCGGAAGGAGGCCCCTCGATGCGCTCGACACCGCGACCGGACGCCGTTCTCGTACAGGCCGTGATCGCGGGTGCGCTGTCCTTCGCCCACCTTCACGACCTCGCCGAAGCCGCCGGGCAGACCGGCTGGAAGGCGTGGGCCTACCCGGTCTCCGTAGACCTTCTCCTGGTCGCAGCCTGGCACCGCCTCCGGAGCCTGCGGGCGGAAGGCGAATCCGCCCGCTCAGCCTGGGTCTGGTTCATCATCGCCCTGGCCGCGTCGCTCGGCGCGAACATCGCCACCGCCGGGCTCCTCGACCTCAACGACGTGCCGGACTGGCTGCGCGTCCTCGTCGCCGGATGGCCCGCCCTCGCCTTTCTCGGCGGCACCCTCCTCGTCCACACACCAACGGCACCACAGGACACGGAGCCCGCAGCCGTCGAGCCGGAGCCGGAGCCGGAATCCGAGCCCGTACCCACCGCCGTCACCGTCCCTCCCGCGCTGATCGCTCACGCCCGCAAGGTCGCCGACGACCACCGCGCCCGCACCGGGACGCCGATCGACGCGGACACTCTGCGCGCCCGCCTCGGTGTCCCGCCCCCGATGGCCGATGCCATCGCCGCCCAACTCACCTGAAGGAGAAACGCCTCATGCCCGCACGTGCTCACTTCCACTCCGTGATGCGGATCGGACCGGTACAGATCGGCACCCACCGCGACCGCCACGGCCGCGCCAAGCACGCCGCCGTGTGCACCGCCGATCGCTGCGGCTGGTCCGCCGACTACTCCAGCTCCTCGGCCGCCCAGCTCGCCGCCCGCACCCACCGCTGCACGCCTCGCTGACTCGCCGATCCGAAGGAGAACAAGGAGAACAGCGTCATGGACGTCCCGCTCTGGCTCGCCCTGATCGTCGTCGCCGTCCTCGGCATCAAGCTGATCCGCCCGCCCTGGTGGCTCGTCGCCGTGATCCTCCTCGGCGGCTATCTCCTCGCCGGGAGCGTCTTCGCCCCGTTCATCGACCCGATCACCAAGTAGGGAGAACCGTCATGCTCCGACCGCGTGTCCCGGTCAATCCGCTCCCGACCAGCCACTTCACCCGTACCGACATCGAGCCCTCGGCCCGCGACCACACCCCGCCCGCCCGCCTCACCCCTGCCGGCCTCGTCACCCTCGCCGCCGGGGGCACCGGACTCGTGCTGATCGTCGGCACGGTCCTGGTCTCCATGCTTCTCGCCGTCGCGATCAGCGCGACCTCGGTCGCCGTCTGCGCCGTCGTCCTGCGTTCGCTCCTCAACGGGCAGCGCAGGCACCGCTAGTCAGGCTCCCGGGCGGCTCAACCGCCAAGTCTCCGCCGCCCGGGAGCCCCGCACCCGCCCAGTCCAGAGAACCGGAAGGCACTCGCACATCATGACCGACCACCACCACAGAACAGGCACCACGACCATAACCAGCCTGGACCCGGCCACCCTGAACGAGATGCTCCAGGTCGCCGCGTCCCCCGGCTTCGACCGCTGGCGCGAGCAGATCCACCGCACCGGCGGCTGCTCCCACCCCATCCATCTGACCGGCTGGACCCTCGCCCAACACAAGACCACCGGCGAGACCCTCCACCGCTACTCCACCGGCACCGAGCCCGGCGGACGGCTCCGCATCGCGTGCGGCAACCGCCGCGCCTCCCGCTGCCCGGCCTGCGCCTGGACGTACGCGGGCGACACCTACCACCTCATCCGCGCCGGCCTCGCCGGTGACGACCGCCGTGACATCCCGACCGCCGTCCGCGACCGCCCCCGCGTCTTCCTCACCCTCACCGCGCCCTCGTTCGGACCGGTCCACAACCGCCCCGGCGCTCGCCCCTGCCGCTGCGGTGTCCGGCACGCCGAGGACGCGCCCGAGCTGGGGACTCCGCTCGACCCCGCGTCGTACGACTACGCGGGCACCGTGCTCTTCAACAACCACGTCGGTCAGCTCTGGCAGCGCCTCACCACCCGTCTCCGCCGGGAGATCGCCGCCACGGCAGGTCTGTCACAGGCGGCGCTGAAGGAAGCCGTACGGCTCTCGTACGGGAAGGTCGCCGAGTTCCAGAAGCGCGGAGCCGTCCACCTCCACGCCGTGATCCGCCTCGACGGGCCCGGCGGCCCCGCCACCCCGCCTCCGTCCTGGGCCACCGCCGAACTCCTCACCCGCGCCATCCGGGCGGCGGCTGCCCACGCGTACACGACCGTCGCCGTCCCCGCTGCCGGTGATCAGCCGTTACGCCGACTGCGCTGGGGCACCCAGCTCGACACCCGGCCCATCGCGACCCTCGGCGACGGCTCCGACACCACCGAACAGGCCGTCGCCTCCTACATCGCCAAGTACGCCACCAAAGCCGCCGAGACCACCGGCAGTGTCGACCGGCGCATCGGCAACCGCGAAGCCCTGCTCCTCCTCGGCGTCCCCGACCACACCCGCCGCCTCGTCGAAGCCTGCTTCGACCTCGACCCGCTCCACCCCGATCGCCGGCTTCTCGCCTGGGCGCACATGCTCGGCTTCCGCGGCCATTTCTCCACCAAGTCCCGCCGGTACTCCACCACCCTGACCGAACTCCGCCGGGCCCGCGCCGACTACCGCGCCGCCCAGGAAGCCGAAGCCCAGGGGCGCGACGGGACCGAACCGGACACCGTGCTCGTACTCGCCTCCTGGCAGTACGCCGGACAGGGCCACACCGCCGGAGAGGCAGCCCTCGCCGCCTCCATCGCCCGGGGCATCCGGCTCAACCGCGAGACCGCCCGCGAGGCGCTGCGCGACCGACTCCCCCTGGAAGGGGTCGCGGCATGACCCCCGTCGCCACCGCCGAGCTGCTGACCGTGCCGGAGGTCATGGCACGACTCAGGATCGGACGCTCCACCGTCTACGACCTCATCCGCTCGCGCCGACTGACCTCGATCACCATCGGGCGGTCGCGCCGCGTGCCCGTCGAAGCCGTCCGGAACTTCATCAACCACGAGATGGAGGAGGCCGCGTGATGGCCACCTCGCGCAAGCGCAATCCCAACGGCGCGGGCACCATCACCGTGCGCAAGGACGGCCGCTACCAGGCCGCCGTCTACGTCCTCCAGCCGGACGGGACTCGCGCCCGGAAGTTCGCCTACGGCAAGACCTGGACCGAGTGCGACGCCAAGCGCCGCGCGCTGCTCGACAAGGTCGACAACGGCATCCCCGTACCGACCCGTTCGATGAAGCTCAGCGAGTGGCTGCCGTACTGGCTCAACCACATCGTCAGGCCGCACCGGAAGAGGACCACGGTCGCCAAGTACGAGGTGCACGTCCGGCTGTACCTCGTACCGATGATCGGCACCAAGAGGCTGGAGTCCCTCAGCGTCGCCGACGTGCGGCGGTTGCTCGCCCTGGTGGCGATGAAGAGCAGCGCCGCCACGGCCAAGGAGTCGCACCGCGTGCTGCGCACCGCGCTCACCGCCGCCGTCCGCGAGGAACTCGTGTCCCGGAACGTCGCGAGGCTCGTCGAGCCGCCGGCCGTCGCCACGCACGAGATCTCTCCCTGGTCGTTGGACGAGACGCTCGACTTCCTCGCCGCCGCCCGCGAGGACCCTCTCTATGCCGCGTTCGTGCTCGCCGTCGCGCTCGGCTTCCGCCGGGGTGAGGTCGTCGGTCTTCGCTGGGAGAACGTCGACCTCGACAGACGGGAGATCCGGGTCAGGACGCAGCGTCAGCGGGTCGCCGGGGAGGCGTACGAGGACGATCCCAAGGGGCGGCGGCGGAAGCAGACGCTTCCCCTTCCCGCCATCTGTGTGGCTCCCCTGCGCTGGCAGCGCATGAGACAGGCGGCCATGCGGGAGCGGGCCGGAGAGACGTGGGAGGAGAGTGGATACGTCTTCACCACGCGCAGCGGGAAGCCGGTCGAGCCGCGCAATCTGTACCGCTCGTTCACCCGGGTCGCGAAGAACGCGGGCCTGCGGGTCATCCGGCTGCACGACGCCCGGCACGGTACGGCGACGCTGCTCACCGCCGCCGGGGTCGCGCCCCGGGTGGTGATGGAGATCCTCGGGCACAGTCAGATCGCGGTGACGATGAATGTGTACGCGCATGTGGTCCAGGAGACGCAGCGGGAGGCCGTCAGTCATATGGACCGGCTGCTCAGGAGGCGTCCCCGGTCGTGAGTGATCGCCCCGGTTGATGTCAAAAGTGGATGTCAAAGGCCCCCCGCCATGATCGGCGGGGGGCCTTTGCACTGGTGGGCGCGGACGGTTTCGAACCGCCGACATCTGCTTTGTAAGAGCAGCGCTCTACCCCTGAGCTACGCACCCGTGGATGAGAGAACAGCGTACATGGCGGAGGGCCCTGCCTCGCAAACCCGTTCTCGCGGGTCAGGGGCGGGAGGGGGCAGGGGGCGGAGGTGAGGTGGGGATAGCCCCACCACGGGGAGGGTGGGCGGCAGGATCGTGGTGGGGGTGGGGGGCTCGTAGCGTGGGGGGACATTGGTTGGGGAACTGCTGGGGGAATGATCTTGATGGCCGCGAACACCGTCCGCACCGCCGTTGACCGTGACCGTGCTGCCGCTCGGCGCGGGTGGCTCGTCCGGGTCGCCGTGGGGGTCGGGGGTGGGGGGATGTTGGTCGGGGCGCTGGTGGGGTGTGGGAGTGCGGAGGCGGAGGAGGCGCCGGTGGAGCGGAAGGCGTTCGCGTTGGAGGGGGAGCGGCTGACGGTGGACAGTGACCATTCGGCGGTGGAGGTGGTGGCGGCCGATGTGGAGAAGGTGGAGGTGAGCCGGCAGATCGACGGGTGGGTGTTCGTCGGGAGCGGGCCGGAGGCCTCGTGGCGGATGGACGGGGAGCGGCTGGTGCTGCGGATGAGCTGCAAGGCGATCGCCAGTGACTGTGCGGGGCGGCAGACGGTGAAGGTGCCGCGGGGGGTCGCGGTGACGGTGGTGGATGAGAACGGGGGCGTGACGGCGTCCGGGTTCAGTACGCCGTTGAAGATCAATTCGGGGAACGGCGATGTGACGGTGCGGGACACGAGCGGGGCGCTCGACCTGACGAGTGACAACGGGACGATCACCACGGAGCGGGTCACGGCGAAGACCGTGCGGGCGGTGTCCGACAACGGGGAGGTCAGGATCGGGCTGAAGGCGGGGGCGGTGCCGGAGCGGGTGGAGACGGTGAGTGACAACGGGGGGATCAGGATCGATCTGCCGCGCGCGGGGGCTCCGTACGCGGTCACGGCGAAGAGCGACAACGGGACGGTCGACGTCGACCCGGCGGTCGGCTCGGGTGGGACGCGGGTGGTGAGCGCCCGGAGTGACAACGGGTGGGTGAAGGTGCGCGCCGCCGACTAGGGGGACGGCGGCCGGGGGATCTCGGCCCGTGTGTTCGCAGGTGCCAGGTGCGAGAATGTACCGGGTACGGCGACGCAGCACGGGAGAGGGATGTGACGGCGACACACACGCGGCCGCGGGCGGGAGCGACAGCGAGTGCCGTCGGGGATGTGCTGGCGCTGGTGTTGCTGCCGGTGCCGCTGGTGGCGGCCGTGGTGGCGGGGGCGTTCACCGGGGGTGGGTCGCGGCGGTGGTTCGGGGGGCGTGGGGAGAGTCGGCGGGCGGAGGCGCAGGCGGCGAAGGACGCGGCGGCGGCGGCCTTCTACGAGCTGGACTCCGCGCAGCGGGATCTGCGGATCTCGATCGAAACGATCACGGCGGTGGACAGCTCGGCGGGGGCGCGCCGGGCGGTGGAGGGTTTTGAGGCGCTGGGGCGGCGGATCGACGAGGTCAGTCACCGGTACATCGCGGCGGTCGACGCGCATGATCTCGACCGGGACGACCTTGAGCCGGCGGTCGCGTCGCGGGCGCGGGACGAGCTGAATCGGGCCGAGGGGGAGCTGGCCGGGGTCAAGGCGGAGCTGGACCGGTTCGGTGAGGGGCTGAGGCCGCTGCTGGACACGGCGGAGTCGCAGCTGGCCCGGCTCGCGCCGGCCGTGGAGCGGGCGAGAGCGGCGCTCCTCGCCGCGAGCAATGCTCTCGATTCGGTGCGGAGCTCCGGAATGCGGGCGGACTCGCTCGCCGCCCGGCTCGCCGCGCTCGCCCCGGAGCTGACGATGCTCAACCAGGGCGCGGGCCGGCACGGCGTCCCCGAGACGCTGCACCGCGCCGACCGGGTGCTGCGCGACGCCGAGGCGGTACGGACGGAGGCGGAGCGGCTGCCCGAGCGCGCGGCCGAGATCGACCGGCGGCTGGTGTCCCTGCGTACCCGCGCCGAGGCGCTCACCACGCGCGCCGGTTCCGTCGAACCGGTGCTCAGCGAGCTGCGCCGCCGTTTCAGCGCGGCCTGCTGGCAGGATCTTCAGCCGGTGCCCGAGCAGGCGTCGCTCGGTGTCCGGCAGGCCGTGGAGAAGCTCCGGGAGGCGGCCGAGGCGCGCGAGGAGCAGCGGTGGCCGGACGCGACCGCGCTGCTCGGCACCGTACGGGCGCTGCTGAACAGCACCGACGAGGCCGTGTCGGCGGCCGGGGACCGGCTTCAGCGGCTCAACGCCGTCGCGAAGGATCCGCAGCGGGAGATCGACCGCACGCGGTTCGCCCTGCGTGACGCGCAGCGGCTCGCCATGGCGGGACGGCACACCCCGGACCCCCGGCACGCCGGGCCGCTGGACGACGCGGTCGCCCGGCTGGACCGGGCCGTGGCCGCCCTGGAGGGCCGCCACCCCGACTACTGGCAGTTCCTCACCGAGAACGAGGCCGTCCGCGCCGACGCCGCCCGGGTGGTGGAGCGGATCAGGGAGGAGCGGGGCGCGGCCGGGGTGTAGGCAGTCCCGCCGGAGGCCGTGAGCAAGCCTCCGCGACCCAGGGAGAGTTCGGCGCGGAGCGCGTAGCCTGAGGGCATGCCCCGATACGATTTCCGCTGCCGCAGCTGCGGCGACACCTTCGAAGTGAACCGGCCGATGGCCCAGTCCTCCGACCCCGCCGTCTGTCCCTCGGGCCATGACGACACCGTCAAGCTGCTGTCCGCCGTGGCCGTCGGCGGGTCCGCGTCCGCGTCCGGCCCCTCCCCCGCTCCGGGCGGTGGCGGGGGCGGTGGCTGCTGCGGGGGTGGCTGCTGCGGCTGAGCCGAGCTGAGCCGAGCCGAGACGGCATGACGGCTCCGTGGGAACGGAGCCGTCAGCCGCCCAGATAACGGAGGACCGCCAGCACCCTGCGCGAATACCCCGTCGTCCCGCCCCCGGTCAGCCCCAGCTTGTCGAAGATCGCGTTGATGTGTTTCTCCACCGCGCTCCGCGACACCGACAGCCGCAGCGCTATCGCCCCGTTGGCGTGCCCCTGCGCCATCTCCTCCAGTACGTCCCGCTCCCGCGCCGTCAGCCGGGAGAGCGGGTCCGTTCGGCTGCCCCGGGTCAGCAACTGGCGTACGACGTCGGGGTCGAAGGCGGTCCGGCCCCGGCCCACCCGGTCCAGGGCGTCGAGGAACTCGTCGATCTGGACCACCCGGTCCTTCAGGAGATAGCCGACGCCGCCCGTGCCGGGGCCGCCCGCGTCGGAGGTCAGCAGCTCGGTGGCGTACCGCTTCTCCACGTACTGGGAGAGCACCAGCACCCCGACCCCGGGCCGCCGGCGGCGGATCTCCAGGGCCGCGCGGAGGCCCTCGTCGGTGTGGGTGGGGGGCATGCGGACGTCGGCGACGACGACGTCGGGGGTGTGGGCCTCGACCGCTTCGAGGAGTTGTTCGGCGTCGCCGACCGCCGCCAGGACCTCATGGCCCTCCTCGGCGAGGAGCCGCACCAGGCCCTCGCGCAGCAGGGTCGAGTCCTCGGCCAGTATTACGCGCACGGCAGCTCCGCGGTGATCGTGGTGGGTCCGCCGGGCGGGCTGTGCACCCCGAACCGGCCGTCGAGTGCGGCGACCCGGCTCGCCAGTCCGGTGAGGCCGCCGCCGGCGGGGTCCGCGCCGCCCGAGCCGTCGTCCTCGACGCTCAGCCGCAGGGTCGCGCCCTCGCGCCGCAGGCTCACTCCTATCCGGGTGGCTCCGGAGTGCTTGACCACATTGGTGACCGCCTCGGAGACCACGAAGTACGCGACGGTCTCCACCTGCCGGGCGGCCGGGGGCGTCACCTCGTACTCCACCCCGACGGGCAGCGGGGTCCGCTCGGCGACCGTCTCCAGGGCGGCGCGCAGCCCGGCCTCGTCCAGCACGGTGGGGTAGACCCGCCAGGCGACCTCGCGCAGTTCGGCGAGGGCGCGGCGGCTCTCCTCGTGGGCCTGGAGGAGGAGGGCGTCGGCGCGTTCGGGGTCGCGGCCCCGGCGGGCGCGGCCGAGGAGCATCCCGAGGACCACCAGCCGCTGCTGGACCCCGTCGTGGAGGTCGCGTTCGATGCGGCGTCGTTCGTCGTTGACCGCGTCCATGACCTCGGACCGGCTGGCGGCGAGCTGGGCGATCCGGCGTTCGAGCAGGTCCTGTCGGCTGGGGCCGAGGAAGCGGCGGGCCAGCGCGCTCTCCAGGAGGACGGTCCCGTAGACGCCCTGCGCGGAGAGGATCATGACGAAGAGGCCGAGGAAACCGGCTCCGACGACCGCCAGGGGGTGGTCGATCGTGGTGACGAACCAGCCGAAGAGGGCGAGCAGCACCCAGGAGAGCCCGGTGAGCGCGCAGCCGAGGATGAGGCCGCCGAGCAGGCCGAGCGGGATGCGGGCGGCGGCGTAGCGGGCGGCGCGGGCGGGATCGTGGGGCGCGGCGGGCGGCAGTTCGCGGAGGCGGTCCCCGTAGAACTTCTCCAGTCTGCGCAGCTCGATTCCGGTCACCCGGGTCGCGAGCGCGGCGAGGACGCGGGAGGCCGCCGGGCGTCCGCGCGGCAGGGCCAGGGCCGGGAGCAGGGCCACCCCCGCGAAGAGTGCGAGAATCAGATCAAGCACGGCGGTGGCGGCCCCGACGGTCAGCCCTGCCGCGTAGCGCGCACTCCGTGCCGCGACCGCTCGGCCGGCCACCCGGTCCACTGCTTTGTCCATGACCGGTCACGCTAGCCGGTCGCCCCGGTCCGCACACTGGGGTGCACCGCAGGGAAGCCTGTGGCGTACTTCAGTCTTTCTTCAGCTGCGGTCTTCTACCGTGAGAGGCATGCATTCCATGATCATGAGCAGCGCTGCGGCTAACGAGAGCAGTGCTCCGGGTTTCGTCACCAACCTGATGGACACCCTGGGAGCGCCGGGGGCGGGTATCGCCATCGCGCTGGAGAATCTCTTCCCCCCGCTGCCGAGCGAGGTGATCCTGCCGCTGGCGGGGTTCGCGGCGAGCACCGGGCAGATGAATCTGTACGCGGCTCTGCTGTGGACGACGGCGGGCTCGGTGGTCGGCGCGCTGGCGCTGTACGGCATCGGGGCGCTGCTGGGGCGCGACCGTACGATCGCGCTCGCCTCGAAGCTGCCGCTGGTCAAGGTCTCGGACATCGAGAAGACGGAGGCGTGGTTCGCCAAGCACGGCACGAAGGCGGTGTTCTTCGGGCGAATGATCCCGATCTTCCGATCGATGATATCCGTGCCGGCCGGCGTCGAGCGGATGCCGATCCCGATCTTCCTCGCGCTGACGACGCTGGGCAGCGCGATCTGGAACACGATCTTCGTGATGGCCGGATATCTCCTCGGGGAGAACTGGACCGAGGTCACCGAGTACGTCTCCACCTACTCCAAGGTGGTGCTGGTGGTGGCGGTCCTCGGCGTGCTGGCCTTCATCGGGCTGCGGGTCTTCAAGCCGGGCGCGGGCAGCCGGCGCAGGTGATCCCCGGCTGAGGGACAGACCCCGAGGCCCGCCCTCCGGCTTTCCGGAAGGCGGGCCTCAGCCGTACCCCGGAGGTCAGGCGGCCAGGAAGCGGCGGAGGATCTCCTCGCCCGCCGCGACGCCCTTCTCCGCCAGGAGTTCCACATGGGGTGCGCTCCAGGCGGTCTCGGCGAGTTCGCCGTGGGCGGGACGCCAGGCGCGGTCGGCGGCGAGGAGGAGATCGGCGTCGAGGAGGGAGTCCCCGGCGGCCAGCACCCGGTCCGCGCCGACGCGGTGGGCGATCTCGCGGACGGCGGCGCTCTTGGTGAGCGGCCGGGGCACCGCGTAGACCTTGCGGCCCTGGAGCGAGACCGACCAGCCCCGGCCGTCGGCCCACTCGGCCAGCTCTTCGAGCCACTCCTCGGGCATCCGCGCGCGTTCGACGACGAGATAGGCGAAGAGATCCTCGGCGGTGCGCTCCTTGAGCAGCCAGGCCGGGTCGGCGACGGCTCTCAGATGAGCGCGGATCTCGGCGAGCGGCGCGCACTCGCCGGCGAGCCGGCGGGCGATCCGGCGCTGCCAGTCCTCGTCGGAGACGCCGTCGACGAGGAGGTGCCCGCCGTTGGCGCAGACCGCGTACGCGGGCGGGGGGCCGGGGAGGCGGATGCGGCCGTACTGCTCGCGGGTGCGGGTGGTGGCGGGCACGAAGACGGTCTCGGCTGCGAGCCGGGGCAGCAGCCCGGCCGCGGTCTCGGTGACGTACGAGAGCGGTCGGGACTCGTACACCTCGACGCAGAGCAGCCGGGGGGCCAGCGCGTCGGGGCCGGTGAGGTGGAGGGCTCCGGCGGAGTAGATGAGCGTACGGTCCAGATCGCTGGCGACGAGGGTGCCGGAAGTGCCGAGGGTGGCGGGGGTGCTCACAGGGCCGTCACCGCCGTGCCGTCCGCGCCGGTCGCGCCCCGGGTGTAGCGGGGGTGGATGAGTCCGACACAGCTGTACGGGAGTTCCCCGACCTCCTCGACGGGGACGCCCCGCTGGGCGGCCAGCAGCCGTACGTGGTCGAGGTCGGCCCCCGCCCCGGCGCGGGCGAGGATCTTCCAGGGGACGCGCCGCAGCAGTACCCGGGTGGTCTCGCCGACGCCCGGCTTCACCAGGTTCATGTCGTGGATGCCGTACTCCTCGCTGATGCGCTCGACGGCGGCCCACCCCTCCCAGGTGGGGGTGCGGTCCGCCGACAGCCGCTCGGCGGTGTCGGCGGCCACGGCGTCGGCGACCTCGGCGAAGCGGGCGGCGACGGTGTCCAGGAAGTGGCCGGAGAGGTCGGTGTCCGCCAGCTCGCGGTAGAACTTCGCGCCGTGGAAGTCGTCCGGGCCGACGAGGTCGGAGCGGAGGACCGTACGGGAGATCAGCCCGGAGACGGTGGAGTTGAGGCAGGCGGAGGGGATGAGGAAGTCCTCGCGGGTGCCGTAGGTGCGGACGCAGCCGCCGGGGTCGGCGAGAACGGCGATCTCCGGGCTGAAGCCCTTGAACTCGGCGGACTCCGCGAGCGCGGCGGTCAGTTCGCGGGTGATGGCCCCCTTGCCGGTCCAGCCGTCCACGAAGACGACGTCGGCCGGGTCGTGGTGGTCCCGGAGCCAGCGCAGGGCGTTGGCGTCGATGCCGCGGCCACGGACGATGGAGACGGCGTAGTGCGGGAGGTCCAGGCCGTGACGCCACTGGGCCCAGCGGCGCATCAGGATGCCGACGGGGGTGCCGGCGCGGGCCAGTGAGACCAGGACGGGCCGGGCGGAGGCGGTCTCGGCGAGGACGGTCTCGGTGACGGCCCCGACGGCCCTGGCGATCCGGGCGGCGGAGCCGTCCAGCGCGGTGTGGAACAGCTTCTGGTACTCGGCGCTGGGCTGGTACTCGACGGGGAGCGATTCGGCGTAGTGCGCGCCACCGCTCTGTATCGCCTCCTCGCGCTCCTCGGTGGGGGCCTCCAGCTCGGCGTCCGAGAGGTCCTGGAGCAGCCAGCCGACCTCGGCGGGGGCGTAGGAGGAGAAGCCGGGGCCCCGGAGCGGGGCGGGGAGGCGCGCGGCGGACGTGGACCTCGAAGGTGTCGGGGCCGGGGTCGGCTCGGGCTTCATGGCGGGCCCTTCGGGTACGTGGCTGGGCACGACGGCGAGCAGCACCCGCGGCACATGGGCGGCGAGCCGGGAGATCAGACCGCCGGGGGCGTGGAGCGCGGGGGTGTCGGCGGCCGAGTCGACGACGGCGACGACGGCGTCGAATCCGCCGCCCGCGACGTTGTAGGCGTAGCGCTCGCCGGGGCCGTCGGCGGGGTCGTCGTGGGCCGGGAAGGCCAGCCGGGTGCGGATGGCGTAGCCGGGGTCGTCCACGGTGAGGACGGGTGAGCGGGTGGTGGTGGAGTAGCGGACCTCGGCGTCGGTGAGCCGCTCCAGGGCGGTGCCGAGGCGGAGGGGGGCGTACATCAGCTCCTCGAAGCCGAGGACGAGGACGCGGCGCGGCGGGGGTGTGCCGGGGCTCCCGCCGGGGACCCGGCCGCCCTGGCCCTGGCCCTGGCCCTGGCGAGGTCCCGGGCTCAGGCTCAGGGCTTCGGCGAGGCGGGCGGCCATCGCGGGGAGGGCCTCCTCCAGCCGGTCGCGGTGGGCGGGGAGGAAGCCGTGCCGTCCGCCGTCGGGGAGGCCTGCGGGCCAGCCCAGGTCGACCCGCCGCACGGGTGACGCGCCGGCGGAGGAGGCGGGGGCGGGCTCGGGAGCGGGCTCGTACCGGGCCACCAGGTCCTGGCCCCGGGCCAGCACGTCGCCGGGGAGGCTGACGGTGCCCGAGGCCAGGGCTATCAGATCGACCCTCGCGCCGATCTCCTCGGCGAAGGACTCCAGCCGCCGGCGGTCCGCCGCCGAGCGCATGTCGACCAGCGCCACGATCACATAGCGCTCGCGCGGGAAGACGCGGTGCAGCTCCCGGACGGTCCCGAGGACCGTGCTCCCGGTGGAGAACTCGTCGTCCACGAGGACCAGCGGTCCCGGGCGGGTCAGCAGGCCCGGGTCGGCCGGGAGGAGGAGGTGCGAGGTGGCGTGGGAGTGGGCCTCCTCGAAGCCGCCTGCGGCCGTCGTGCCCGGGACCGGGCGGCGGGTGGAGTGCAGGTAGGGGGCGAGCCCGACGCCGTCCGCGACCGAGTGGCCGAGCGCGGTCGCGGTCTCCGCGTAGCCGACGACGACCGCGCGGGCGGCGTCCCCGTCGCCCAGCAGGGCGCGCACCCGCAGGCCGAGGCCGTGGCCGGCCGCGTGCACGACGGCGGGCGACGTGGGCACATGCTTGCCCAGCACCTGGGAGACCAGCAGATGCGCCCGCTTGGGGTTGCGGCGCAGGGCGAGCCCCAGCAGCTCGGGGAGCCGCTCGTCGCCCTCCAGGCCGATCCCCAGCCGCTCCGCGACCCATGTACCCGACCAGACCACCGTGGCGCTCTCTTCTCTCTTCGTCGGCCGGGGGTCCGTCCGCCCGGCCGTCGTCCTCGCCGGCGGCCCGCTCGCGGGTCCGCCGGTCACTGCCATTCTCCGGCCGCCGTCATCGGCCGGTCACCGCCGTCCGCCCGGCACCATGGTCATTCGCCGGTGATACCGGCCGTGAGCAGCTCCACGAAGCCGATCTCCTCCCTGGCCACGCCGAAGGCCTCGGCGCGCAGCAGGGTGCGCTCGGCCCAGGCCCGGTGCGGCTTCACCTCGTTCATCTTGTTGGTGTACGAGGAGCGCAGCACCCCGCCGCCGCCCTGTTCGGGGCGGAGGATGTCCTGGGCGTCGCTGTACTCCTCGTGACTGACGACCGACAGCGCGTGCACGGGCAGGACGTGCGAGGGGTGGATGCAGGTCTTGCCGGTGAGCCCGTTGGCCCGGTCCAGCTCTATCTCGCGGAGCAGACCGTCCAGGTCGTGTTCGATGAGGGTGTTGCGCACGGCTTCGGCGCTCACCTCCAGGAAGGGGCTGCGCCGCAGCTGGGGCTTGAACATGCGCTCCTGGCGGCGGAAGTACTCCCAGACCGGTCCGGTGACGGTGTAGCCGGTGCCGTCCGCCCGGCCCAGCACATTGACCACGTCGCCGATGACGGAGGCGACGATCTGGACGTCGTACGCGGTCATGTCGGGCGAGCGGCGCAGCCCGTAGGCGGAGCAGAAGTCGGTGACGCCGAGCCGCAGGGCCAGTACCCGGTCGCGGTACTTGTCCACGGTGCGGGCGATCCCGGCGAGGGTCTCGGCGCGGGACTCCAGGTGGAGCAGTTCGGGGGATTCCAGGACCGGCATCGCGAAGAGCCGGTGGCCGGCGGTGGCCTCGGCGGCGGTAAGCGCCTCCAGGAAGGGGACGCCCCGCTCTTCGGTGAATTTGGGAAGGACGAAACCGGACAGTCTTCGGATGGTGTGGCCGAGTCTCCGTGTGAGATCGGGGATCTGGGCGGGCTCGCGGACGCGGATGAAGAGCAGCGGCAGCTCCCCGCCGCGCTCGTCGAGGTCGGCGAAGTGGTGTACGAGGTTCTCCTCGGCGTCGGCCACCTCGGCGTCGGCGATGGAGTCCTCCAGGCAGAGGACCATGGAGACCACTCCGCTGCCGATCTGTTTGCGGATGTCGTCGGCGAGCCTCGGGCGGGTGGCGGGGCTGTAGAGCGTGGCTCCGAGGGCCGCCGCGAGTATCCGGGGCGAGGAGGCGGCGGTGAACTCGCCGGGCTGGCGATGGAACAGCCGTTCGCGAACGGTGGGCGAGATTTGCCCGAAATGATGCATATGACTCCCCCGTGCTGCCGGGCGGCCCGCCCTACTGACGTGGCCGGTAATAGTACGTACAGATGTGTGTCATCAGTTCCCGGAGTCCGTGAACTCCAGGTAACACCTGAATGCTCTCCATATGTACCCCACGGGAGCCGGGGACCGCTCACCCCGCCCGCCGGGGAGCGGCGGCCCCCGGCACGTGCGCCGCATTGTCCGGGCCACCCCCGAGAAGGCAGGATGACGGGCATGACGCACGCGATGATGAAGGGCTCGAACGTTCCGCTCCACGCCACCGCGGTACGCGCCGTACTGCGCTGGACCCCGGGCCCCGGCCTCCCCGATGTGGACGCCTCGGCCCTGCTCCTCGGCCCCGACGCACGCGTGCGATCCGACGAGGACTTCGTCTTCTACAACCAGCCGCGCCACCCCTCGGGGCTGGTACGACGGCTGTCGAAGAAGCGGGTCGGCGACCAGCTGACGGACACCGTCGAGGCGGATCTCGCCTCGCTCGACCCTTCCGTGGACCAGGTGGTGCTGGCCGCCTCCTCGGACGGCGACACCTTCCGGCAGGTGCACGACCTGCGGATACTGCTGTACGACGCGGCCCTGGCCGAGGGCGAGCCACTGGCCGTCTTCGATGTGCGGGCGGAGACCGGCCAGGAGACCGCGATCATCTGCGGCGAGCTGTACCGCCGCGGGGACAGCTGGAAGTTCCGCGCGGTGGGGCAGGGGTATCCGACCGGTCTGGTCGGCCTCGCCACCGAGTTCGGCATCTCGGTGGACGAGAACGCGGGGGCCGCGGAGGAGCCGGGCCCGATGCCCGCGCCCCCGGCACGGCCGCCGGCCGCGCCCGCCCCGGCGTACGGCCATCCGCCCGCCGTGCCCGAGCGGCCCGCCGCCGATCCGGCGCGGCCCGCCTACGGATATCCCCAGCCGGACCCGGGCCGGGGCCGGACCGGCTACGGCTATCCGCAGCCGGCCGCCGCCTTCGTCCCCGATCCGGATTTCCGGCTGCCGCCGATGGGGCCTCAGTTCATCCGGCCCTGAGCCGTCCGGCCACGAGCCGTCCGGCCGCGAGCCGTCCGGCCGCGAGCCGTCCGGCCGCGATCGGCCCGGAGCCCCGGCGGGCGGGATCACACGGGCGCGTCCTACGCCCGGGTCTTGTAACCGCGGCCCCACTGGAGGCCCCAGCCGTAGAGTCGGTCCAGCTCCGCCTGGAAGCCGTAGACGAATTTGACCTCGCGGCGGACGACCAGCTCCCCCTTGATGTTCTCCAGGGAGAACACCGCGCACGAACGGGCCTGCGGGGCCTGTTCGTCCAGCTCTATCTCCACCCGGGGGCCGCTGCTGGGGTAGAGGGTCACCAGGGCGTGGGTGCGGTCGAAGGCCGGCGTCTGGTCGTAGATGTAGACGAAGAACAGCAGCCGCTTGATCTCGGCGTGGTGATCGAGATTGACGTAGATCGTCTCGCCGGTGCCCGAGCCGAACCGGTCGTCGCCGCTGAGCCGGACGTACGGCGGCTCATTGGCCGAGCCGAGGAAGTCCCCGAGCGGCTGGACCACGCCCTTGCTGCCGTCGGCCAGCTCGTAGAGACAGCCGAGGTCGAGGTCGACATTGACCATGCCCTGGGTGTGCGCCTGGACCACTTCCGGCTTGAACAGCTTGAAGGGGTGCCGCAGCAGCTGTCCGCCCTGCCGTGATTTGCCCCCGAAGTCGGAGGCGCGCATCCGCCAGGAGAGATTGACGCGCAGATGGCCGGTGGCCGCCCCCTGCTTGGTGAGCGACACCGAGGGCCGCCGCCGCGTCAGGGCGATGGAGTTGGCCCCGACACCCATGTCGAACTGCGCCGATCTGCTCTGCCACAGGCTGTCCCAGAAGGCCATGCCCCGCCCCCAGTCCTCTCGTCGAACCCCACCCGAACGCTTGCGCGCCGCGCGGGGCGGCCCGAGGACGCCGCCTCGAACCCGCCCCGCTCAGAGCGTTCCTCATTCCACGGCCGGTCACACCCCGGCGACGGAGTGTGGCTCAGGCTTTTTCCTCCAGCACCTTCTGCCGGGCCGCGATCGCCCGGTTCCGCCGGACCGAGGACCAGAAGGACCAGCCGATCAGGGCGACCCCGACGAGACCGGTGATCACCTCGGGGATCTCGTACTGGATGGACACCAGCAGGATGACAGCCAGCGCGCCGATCGCGTAGTGCGCGCCGTGCTCCAGATAGACATAGTCGTCGAGGGTGCCCTCGCGGACCAGATAGACGGTGAGCGAACGGACGTACATCGCGCCGATGCCGAGGCCGAGCGCCATCAGGACGATGTCGTTGGTGATGGCGAACGCGCTGATGACCCCGTCGAAGGAGAAGGAGGCGTCGAGGACTTCGAGATAGAGGAACATGAAGAAGGCCGCCTTGCCGCCGATGGCGACGGCCGTGACCTTCTTGCCGCTGCGCCGGGCCTTCTCCTCCTCCTCGTGCTCGCGCTCCTCCTCGTCCTCCAGTTTCTTCTCGAAGTATCCGGAGAGTCCGCCGACGACGAGATAGGTGATCAGGCCGGCCACGCCGGAGAGCAGTACCGTCTCCACCTTGTCGGCGTGTCCGCCGCCGTGCTGATGGGCGCTCTTGGCGAAGGTGGTGGCGCTGATCAGCAGCACGATCAGGGCGATGCAGGCCGAGAGCATGTCGACCTTGCCCAGCTTCGCGAGGGGCCGCTCCAGCCAGGCGAGCCACTTGATCTCCCGGTCCTCGAAGACGAAGTCAAGGAAGATCATCAGAAGGAACATGCCACCGAAGGCGGCGATCGACGGATGGGCGTCGGTCACCAGTTCCTGGTATTTGTCCTTGTCGTTCAGCGCCAGTTCAACAGCCTCGATGGGGCCGAGCTGGGCGCTGACGGCGACGATGAGGACGGGGAAGACGAGCCGCATGCCGAATACGGCGATGAGAATGCCGATGGTGAGGAAGATTTTCTGCCAGAAGGCATTCATCTTCTTCAGGATTCCGGCGTTGACGACCGCGTTGTCGAAGGAGAGTGAGATTTCGAGGATGGACAGGATCGCGACGATCCAGAACCCCGCCCATCCGCCGTAGAGCACCGCTGCGACCAAACCCAGCGCGGTGACCGCGAAGGACCAGCCGAAGGTTTTCAGAACCACTGGCACCCAATCGTTTCCGTGGGGGCCCTCCCTGACGGATCCTCAAGGGAGGGACTCCCCCGCGCCGAGTGCGGGTTTCCCGCTCCGTGCGCGGATTTATGAAACATTGACCCCGAAGTCTAGAGCGATGCCCTGCAGGCCCGACGCGTACCCCTGGCCCACCGCGCGGAATTTCCACTCGGAGCCGTACCGATACAGCTCACCGAAGATCATCGCGGTCTCGGTGGAAGCGTCCTCGCTCAGGTCATAACGCGCCAGCTCCTGGCCGTCCGCCTGATTGACCACCCGGATGAAAGCATTGCTGACCTGGCCGAATGCCTGGCCTCTTCGGTCGGCGTCATGAATGGAAACCGGAAAAATGATCTTGTCCACCCCGGCCGGCACCTCGGTGAGGTTCACCAGCAGCGACTCGTCGTCGCCGTCGCCCAGACCGGTGAGATTGTCGCCGGTGTGCTCGACGGAGCCCTCGGGGCTCTTGAGATTGTTGTAGAAGACGAAGTACTCGTCGCCCAGGACCCGGCCGCCGCCGCAGAGCAGCGCGCTCGCGTCGAGGTCGAAGTCGGCCCCGGTGGTGGTGCGGACGTCCCAGCCGAGCCCGATCAGCACCTGTGTGAGGTTCGGTGCGGCCTTGGAGAGGGAGACATTGCCTCCCTTGGCGAGCGTGACGCCCATGATCTGGATCCTCCTCGACGACAGATGTGACGACAGATGCGCCGGATGCCCGCCGCCGCGCCCGGTGAGGGACGCGGCGGCGGGCGGTGCCGGACCCCGCGACGGGGACCGTCCGGTCAGACGTTGACCCCGAAGTCCTGCGCGATGCCGCGCAGGCCCGAGGCGTACCCCTGGCCGATGGCGCGGAACTTCCACTCCGCGCCGTTGCGGTACAGCTCGCCGAAGACCATCGCGGTCTCGGTCGAGGCGTCCTCGCTCAGGTCGTAGCGGGCCAGCTCGACATTGTCGGCCTGGTTGACCACGCGGATGAACGCGTTGCGGACCTGGCCGAAGGACTGGCTGCGGCTCTCGGCCTCGTAGATCGAGACCGGGAAGACGATCTTGTCGACATCGGCGGGGACACCCGCCAGATTGACCTTGATCTGCTCGTCGTCGCCCTCGCCGGCGCCGGTGAGGTTGTCACCGGTGTGCTCGACCGAGCCGTCGGGGCTCTTGAGATTGTTGAAGAAGACGAAGTTTCCGTCGTTGGCGACCTTGCCCTCGGCGTTGGTCAGCAGAGCGCTGGCATCCAGGTCGAAGTCCGTGCCGGTGGTGGTACGGACGTCCCAGCCCAGGCCCACGAGAACGGCCGTCAAACCGGGCGCGGCCTTGGTCAGCGAGACGTTGCCGCCCTTGCTGAGGCTGACTCCCACGAGTCCCTCCATTGGTGTTCAGGGGCAGCGCCCCCATGGTGCGTCGGTGTTCGGATCAACGAGTGGATCCTAGTGACCGGTTCCCGCGCGAGACAGGCTTTGGCGCGGGCGGTCGTGGCGGCCCCGGGCCGGCCGAAGGATCCGGGGGCGGTCAGAGCGCCTTGAGCGCGGCGATGTACTCGTTCAGGTCACGGGCGTCGGGGAGGCCGTTGACGACGCTCCAGCGGACGACGCCCTCCTTGTCGATGACGAAGGTGCCGCGGACCGCGCACCCCTTCTCCTCGTCGAAGACGCCGTACGCCCGCGAGACCTCGCCGTGCGGCCAGAAGTCCGAGAGCAGCGGGTACTCCAGACCCTCCTGCTCGGCGAAGACGCGCAGGGTGTGGATGGAGTCGTTGGAGACGGCGAGGAGCTGGGCGTCCTCGCCGACGAACTTCGGCAGCTCGTCGCGGAGCTCGCACAGCTCGCCCGTGCAGACGCCGGTGAAGGCGAAGGGGTAGAAGAGGAGGACCACATTCTTCTCGCCGCGGAACTCGGCGAGGCTCACCGTGCGCCCGTGGTTGTCCTTGAGCGTGAATTCGGGGGCCTTGGTGCCGACCTCGATCGCCATGGCGGGTGGATCCCTTCGATGAGTCCGTTCGGGTGATGGGTCCACCCTAGGGGACCCACAGGGCACTCCGGGGTGTGCCGAGGCCCCCTCCGGGCGATGCCCGGAGGGGGCCTGGAACTCATGTCCCGGTTCAGGATCCAGGACTCACTCTCTGTGACTGCTCAGCGCTTGGGGGCCACCAGCCTGCTGCCGGCCCAGTCCTTGGCCACGCTGATGCTCTTGGTCTGAGAGAGCCCGGCGGTCTGGGCGGCCTCGCTGATGTCGCTTGGCTCGACGTACCCGTCCCGGCCGGTCTTCGGAGTCAGCAGCCAGATGAGACCGCCGTCCTCCAGAAGACCGATGGAGTCCACCAGTGCGTCCGTCAGATCTCCGTCCTCGTCGCGGAACCAGAGGACGACCACGTCGGCGACGTCGTCATATTCCTCGTCCACGAGATCCTGGCCGGTCACGGACTCGATGCCTTCGCGGAGATCCTGGTCGGCGTCGTCGTCGTAGCCGATCTCCTGGACCACCTGTCCGGGCTCGAACCCCAGCCTCGCTGCTGGGTTGGTCCGCTCCTCCGCGTGGTCCGCGGTCGCGCTCACGGCTTGCCTCCTGATCATGTTCGGTAGATGCTGCGGCCCCGCGCGTACGCGTGGCGTTGGCCGTAGTCCACACGGGCGGGGCGGATCGCGCAAGTACCCGGCCGTCCAGACCGCCGAAACGGTGATGTTTGCGCCCGTCTCGACGCAACTCCAGACACGTTCGGCCACGACCCGTGCAATGTGCCACACCATTCGGACTTGTTTGCCACTTTACGTCCACAGAGCGGCGCGATCGGAACCGAACACCCAAACGGAACGCTTTACGGGCATGGGCGTAACATTACGCTTTGCCCCGGGCGCGCGAGCCCCGGAAGGGCCTCGGACGGACCTCCGACGGACCCCGGAGGAACCCCGGACGCGATCGCCCGCGTCAACACGGAGCCGGTCCGGATGCCGGAGAGATCACGGGTTACCCCTCGGTAGAGATGAAGTTTGCCTCCCCGGGGTACACGATGGAGGCGGTGCCGCACCGCCCGACCCTCTCCGCTTCCGCGGGGTCCCTACGGGACGCTCCCGCGCGGAACCGCGGAACCTCCGAGCAGCGAAGGAACAGCGTGGCTTCCGGATCAGATCGCAACCCGATCATCATTGGCGGCCTGCCCAGCCAGGTCCCGGACTTCGATCCCGAAGAGACCCAGGAGTGGCTGGACTCCCTCGACGCCGCCGTCGACGAACGCGGGCGGGAGCGGGCCCGGTATCTGATGCTCCGGCTCATCGAGCGGGCCCGGGAGAAGCGCGTCGCCGTGCCGGAGATGCGCAGCACGGACTACGTCAACACCATCGCCACCAAGGACGAGCCCTTCTTCCCCGGCAATGAGGAGATCGAGCGCAAGGTCCTCAACGCCACCCGGTGGAACGCGGCCGTGATGGTCTCGCGCGCGCAGCGCCCCGGCATCGGGGTCGGCGGGCACATCGCCACCTTCGCCTCCTCCGCCTCCCTCTACGACGTGGGCTTCAACCACTTCTTCCGGGGCAAGGACGGCGGTGACGGCGGCGACCAGATCTTCTTCCAGGGCCATGCCTCCCCCGGCATCTACGCCCGCGCCTTCCTTCTCGACCGGCTCAGCGAGGCGCAGCTCGACGCCTTCCGCCAGGAGAAGTCCAAGGCCCCCGACGGCCTCTCCAGCTATCCGCACCCCCGGCTGATGCCGGACTTCTGGGAGTTCCCGACCGTCTCGATGGGCCTCGGCCCCCTCGGGGCCATCTACCAGGCCCGGATGAACCGCTACCTCCAGGCGCGGGGCATCGCCGACACCTCCGCCTCGCACGTCTGGGCGTTCCTCGGCGACGGCGAGATGGACGAGCCGGAGTCGCTCGGTCAGCTGTCGATCGCCGCCAGGGAGAATCTGGACAATCTCACCTTTGTCGTCAACTGCAATCTCCAGCGTCTGGACGGTCCGGTACGCGGCAACGGGAAGATCATCCAGGAGCTGGAGTCGCAGTTCCGGGGCGCGGGCTGGAATGTGATCAAGCTGGTCTGGGACCGTTCCTGGGACCCGCTGCTGGCGCAGGACCGCGACGGCCTGCTGGTCAACAAGTTGAACACCACGCCCGACGGCCAGTTCCAGACGTACGCCACCGAGACCGGCGGATACATCCGCGAGCACTTCTTCGGCGGGGACCAGCGGCTGCGCGCCATGGTCGCGAACATGACCGACGAGCAGATCCTGCATCTGGGGCGCGGCGGCCACGACCACCGCAAGGTGTACGCGGCGTTCGCGGCGGCCAAGGAGCACAAGGGCCAGCCGACCGTGATCCTGGCCCAGACCGTCAAGGGCTGGACGCTGGGGCCGAACTTCGAGGGCCGCAACGCGACCCACCAGATGAAGAAGCTGACGGTCGACGACCTCAAGGGCTTCCGCGACCGGCTGCACATCCCCGTCACCGACGCCGTGCTGGAGAGCGGTCTGCCGCCGTACTACCACCCGGGCCCGGAGTCGGAGGAGATCCAGTACATGCACGACCGCCGGCGCGCGCTGGGCGGCTATGTGCCGACCCGGGTGGTGCGGGCGAAGCCACTGGCGCTGCCGGACGACAAGACGTACGCCTCCGTGCGGAAGGGCTCCGGCCAGCAGTCGATCGCCACCACGATGGCGTTCGTCCGGCTGCTGAAGGATCTGATGCGGGACAAGGAGATCGGCAGGCGGTTCGTGCTGATCGCGCCGGACGAGTACCGCACCTTCGGCATGGACTCGTTCTTCCCGAGCGCGAAAATCTACAATCCGCTCGGCCAGCAGTACGAGTCGGTCGACCGTGAACTGCTGCTCGCCTACAAGGAGTCGCCGACCGGGCAGATGCTGCACGACGGCATCTCCGAGGCCGGCTGTACGGCTTCGCTGATCGCGGCGGGCTCCGCGTACGCCACCCACGGCGAGCCGCTGATCCCGGTCTACGTCTTCTACTCGATGTTCGGCTTCCAGCGGACCGGGGACCAGTTCTGGCAGATGGCGGACCAGCTCTCGCGCGGCTTCGTGCTGGGCGCGACCGCCGGGCGCACGACGCTGACGGGCGAGGGGCTCCAGCACGCGGACGGCCACTCCCAGCTGCTGGCCTCCACCAACCCGGGGTGTGTGGCGTACGACCCGGCCTACGGCTTCGAGATCGCGCACATCGTCAAGGACGGTCTGCGCAGGATGTACGGCGAGAGCCCCGAGGATGTCTTCTACTATCTGACCGTCTACAACGAGCCGATCCAGCACCCGGCCGAGCCCGCCGACGTCGATGTGGACGGCATCCTCAAGGGGATCCACCGCTTCAGCGCCGGTACGGCGGGCTCGGTCCCGGCGCAGATCCTGGCCTCCGGGGTGGCGGTGCCGTGGGCCCTGAACGCCCAGCGGATCCTGGCCGAGGAGTGGGACGTACGCGCCGACGTGTGGTCGGCGACGTCCTGGAACGAGCTGCGCCGGGAGGCCGTCGAGGTGGAGCGGTTCAATCTGCTGCACCCCGAGGAGGAGCAGCGGGTGCCGTTCGTGACCCGGAAGCTGGCCGGGTCGGAGGGTCCTTTCGTCGCGGTCTCGGACTGGATGCGCTCGGTGCCCGACCAGATCTCGCGCTGGGTGCCCGGCCGCTACGGGTCGCTCGGCGCGGACGGCTTCGGTTTCGCGGACACCCGCGGCGCGGCCCGGCGCTACTTCCACATCGACGCGGAGTCGATCGTCCTGGGCGTCCTGACGGAGCTGGCCCGGGACGGCAAGGTCGACCGCTCGGCGCTGAAGCAGGCGGTGGACCGCTACCAGCTGCTGGACGTCCGTGCGGCCGACCCCGGCCCGGCGGGCGGCGACGCGTAGGGGCCGGGGTCAGCCACCCCGGGGTTCGCGAGGTGCTCGATCAGGCGGGTGAAGCCGTCGTCCGCGTGGCCCGCCGCGATGCCCCGTTCGAAGACCGCCAGCACGGCGGCGGGGAGCGAGTCGTCCACCCCGGCGTCCCTCGCCGTCCGTGCCACATGATCGACACTGGCGGCGCCCATCGAGAGCCTGTCGGCGTCCCCCGTGTGCTGTCCGGCGTCGACGCGCGAGGCGTAGAAGCCGAAGATGCCGGTCATTCCGGCGACCGTGCCGGAGAGATCGGGCAGTATCTCCCCGGCGCTGATCCCGCTCTTCTCCGCGACCGCGAGGGCGTGCAGAAAGGCCAGTGAGGTGGTCCAGAAGAGGCCCAGCTGAAGCTGGTAGTAGAGCGCGGCGAGGCCCGGGTCCTCGCCCCGGTAGTCGGCCCTGGTGAGTACTTCCAGTACGGCCCGGTTGGCCTCGAAGACGTCCTTCGGGCCGCTGTAGTAGGTGAACGACTCCGGCCGGCCGATGCCCTCGGGGGACGCCTGCACCCCTCCGGTGAGGTGGTGCGCGCCGTGGCCGGCCGCCCAGGCCGCCGCCGCGCGCGCCTTGTCCGGGGTGTCCGAGCCGAGGTTGACGAGGGTCTTCCCCGGCAGCGCGGCGGCGGCGGGTTCGAGGATCGCGTACATGGCGTCGTAGTCGGTGAGGCTGAGGATGGCGAGTTCGCCCGCGGACAGGGCCCCGGCGGGGGTGGCGGCCAGGACCGCGCCCCGGGCGACCAGGTCGTCCGCCCTGCTCGCGGTTCGGTTCCACACGGTCACCGGGTGGCCTTTCGCGAGGAACGCGCCGGCCATGGCGCGTCCCATCGGGCCCAGTCCGATGATGGTGATCGGTTGCTCGCTCATTCCGGCTCCTGCCGCCCCGAGGGACTAGATTGATCGTTCTATCTAGTTATCGGGGTCAGGCTAACACCCTTTCCCCCGGGCCCGGTCGACGCCGCTCAGCTCTCCCGGACCATGAACGCCCTTACCTGGAACGGGGTGTTCGGCGTCCAGACGCCCGAGCCCGGGTAGGTGTCGAACTCGCCGGCCTCCTCGCACTCCGGGGACTGGTAGACGGTGACGGGCCGGCCGGTGCGGTTGGCGAGGGAGAGGGCGGTGTCGCCCGGCGGGAGGGGGACGCAGCCGTCGGTGCCGGTCTCGTACAGCTCATGGGTCCGGCGGGGGCCGGTGAACGACTCCCCGGCCCAGAGGCAGAGCGCACCGGGAGGGCACTCGCCGAGCCGGGCGGCAACAGCCGCGGCGGCCGGGGCGGCGGGGGTGGCGTGGGCGGCGTGGGCGGCTGTCGGCAGAAGCGCCGAGAGGGCCAGGACGGCGGCAGCGGCGGCGGCCGTGGTGGTGGCAGTGCGCATGGCGGTCGGCTCCGGTATGTCGTACGGATGATGTGACCGCACTCTGGCGGGCGCGGCCCGGCGGCCGGAAGGGCTCCGGAGGGAGATCACCCGCATAGGGGACAGCCCCGCCGGGCAGGCCCGGCGGGGCTGTGGTTCGGGCGCGGTGTGCCCGGTGGTGGAGCGGGTCAGATGTGGGCCGCGCCCGCGCCCGCCTGGGCGTTGGCGCCGCGCTTGGTCAGCAGGGCGATGAAGACCGCCGCCGCCGCGACTCCGGCGGCGACCAGGCTGGCCAGCCCCATGCCCGACATGAAGGTCTCGTGCGCGACATCGCCGATCTTGGCCGCGATCTCGGGCGGGGTGCCCTGGGCGACCGGGGGCACGCCCATCTCGACGGCCTTGGACGCCTCGTCGAGCTGCGCCTCGGTGAGCGGCGGGAGCTCGGCGTCGGCCCAGTTGCCCGGGAGGTCGGTGTCGACCCGGGAGGCCATGACCGCGCCGAGCACCGCCGTGCCGAGGCTGCCGCCGATCTGCATGGCGGCCTGCTGGAGCCCGCCGGCGACACCCGACAGCTCCATGGGCGCGTTGCCGACGATGACCTCGGTCGCGCCGACCATGACCGGCGCGAGGCCGAGGCCGAGCGTGGCGAACCAGAGGGACATGGTGAGGCTGCCGGTGTCCGTGGAGAGGGTCGACATGCCGAACATGGCGACCGCGGTGAGCGTCATACCGCCGGCCAGCGGGATGCGCGGACCGACCTTGGTGATCAGCACACCGGCCAGCGGGGAGCCGACGATCATCATTCCGGTGAGCGGGAGCAGATGGAGTCCGGCGTCGACCGGGCTGAGGCCGTGCACGTTCTGGAGGTAGAAGGTGACGAAGAAGAGCCCGCCCATGAAGGCGATGGCCATCAGCACCATCAGCACCACACCGGCCGACAGCGGCACCGAGCGGAACAGCTTCAGCGGGATGAGCGGCTCCTTGACCCGGCTCTCCCAGAAGGCGAAGAGCGCGAAGCAGACGACGGACGCGAGGATGAAGCCCCAGGTCTTGCCGCCGCCCCAGCCCCAGCTCGGCTCGGGGGCCTTGATGAGCGCCCAGACCAGGCAGAACATCGCGCCGGAGAGCAGCAGGATGCCGGGGATGTCGAAGGATCGCGGCGCGTTCTCCGCGCGGTGGTCCTTGAGGATCACCAGGCCGAGGACGAGCGCGAGGACGCCGACCGGGACGTTGATGAAGAAGACCGACTGCCAGCTGACGTGCTCGACCAGCAGACCGCCGACGATCGGACCGCCGGCCGTGGACGCGCCGATGACCATGCCCCAGATGCCGATCGCCATGTTCAGCTTCTCGGCGGGGAAGGTGGCGCGCAGCAGGCCGAGCGCGGCGGGCATCAGCAGCGCGCCGAAGAGGCCCTGGGCCACCCGGAAGACGACCACCATCGGAATGGTCTCGGAGAAGCCGATGGCGGCGGAGGCGATGGCGAAGCCGACCACGCCTATGAGGAAGGTCTGGCGGTGGCCGAAGCGGTCACCGAGCTTGCCCGCGGTGATCAGGCTGACGGCGAGCGCGAGGAAGTATCCGTTGGTGATCCACTGGACGTCGGCGAACGTGGCGTCGAGGTCGTCCGCGATGGCGGGGTTGGCGATCGCGACGATCGTGCCGTCCAGCGCGACCATCATCACGCCGACGGCCACGACGACGAGGGTGACCCACGGGTGGCCCCTGAGCCCCTTCAGCGGTGCGGGGGACGGGGACTTGGGGTCTTTCGGCGGTGGGGCGACGGCGGTCTGACTAGTCATGCCGTCAGGCTAATGTCAGCCACTGACAGTTGACAAACTGTTTCAGTAGTCGGTAACTGTCACATATGCGCCCGGTTCGGACCGGGCGTGCGGAGAGGCATTCGTGCCGAGACGAGAAGTGGGGACCGTGTGACGGTCGGGTCGGCGCCGGAGGCGACAGTGCCGCGCGAAGGAGTGCGCGAGGGGCTGCGCGAGCGGAAGAAGCAGCTCACCCGTGAGGCGCTGGTGCGGGCCTCGCTGGAGCTGTTCATCGCCCAGGGGTACGAGCGGACGACCGTGGACGAGATCGCCGAAGCGGTCGAGGTCTCCCAGCGCACCTTCTTCCGGTACTTCGCCGGGAAGGAGGAGGTCGCCCTCGCCTCCCAGAACCGGATCGAGACCCACGTCAAGACTCTGATGCGGGCGAGGCCGCCGGAGGAGAGGCCGTTCGAGGCGATGCGCAACGCGGTGCTGGCCGGCTGGGACACCCTCGGCGAGGCGATCGGGGAGTCCTTTCCGGTCTCGCTCCACATGCGCAGCTATCTGCTGATCGAGTCGACGCCGGCGCTGATCGCCGCCCATCTGCGCCGCTCCATGGAGCTGGAGGAGGAGATGGCCGCGCTGATCGCCGAGCGGGAGGGGCTGGACCCCTCGGACCCCCGGCCGCGGCTCGCGGTGGCCGCCTTCAGCGGAGTGATGAAGGTGGCCGGGCGGCTGTGGAGCCAGGGCGACGATCCGAGTGTGCAGGCGCTGCGGGATCTGATGGTGGCGTCCCTGGACAGCTTCGGCCCGGCGATGGCCCCGGACTGGCGGAGCCCGGCCCCCTGACGCGACGAGCCCGGCGGCGGGGCGGCAAGGGCTCGCCCCTTCCCCTCCCTTCACCCTTGAACACGTGATCTGCCTCACGGTCCGGGCGAGCCCGCGCGCGCTTCTCCTAGGGTGTCCCGCAGTGACTTCCTTCGACTCCTCCCCCACCCTCGCCTTCTGGCGCATGCTGCTCGCGCTGGCCGTGGTGTTCCTGATGCTGGCGACCACGGGCTGGACCGCCGTACGTCATCCGAGCACCCCGCCCCAGCTGCTCAAGGCGGAACTGAGCGACTGGCGCGAGGTCCGGATCGGCGGCCGGCCCCTCCCCGGGACCACCGAGCCGCCGGGCCGCCTCGCCGCCTTCTTCGCCTCGCTCGGCACTGTCCAGCGCACCCGGCTCGCCACCCGCTTCCCGCTGGTCGTCGGGAATCTCAACGGCGCTCCGATCGCCCTCCGTTACCGCGCCAACCGGCTGGCGATCGCCCGCTCGCTGCGGCTGGAGCGCGGCCGGGCCCTCACCGCGAGACTGAGCGCCGACGGCCGCCACCAGGCCGGGCTGCTGATACACCGCTACGAGACGCTGATGAGACCCGAGCGCCAGATCCTCGCCTTCGACCCGGCGGGCGGCGGCCGGGCCGCCGAGGTCTTCGGCGACCTCGAACGCGCCGAGCGCGTCTCGGTGATCGTCCCGGGGGTCGACACCCGTCTGCTCACCTTCGAGCGGACCAGCGGGAAATACTCGGCCCCCGCCGGCATGGCGGAGTCGCTGTACGCCGCGCAGCGGGCCGCCTCCCCCCGTACCCGTACCGCCGTCATCGCCTGGGCCGACTACACCGCGCCCGCCGGAGTGGGGATGGACTCCGCCACCGGACGGCTCGCCCACAAGGGCGCGGTACGGCTGACCTCGCTCACCGAAGCACTGCCCGGCACGTCCGAAGTCGCCCTGTTCTGCCACAGTTACGGCTCGGTGGTGTGCGGGGTCGCCGCGCGGCGGCTGCCGGCCCGGGTCACCGATATCGCGGTCGCGGGCAGCCCCGGGATGCGCGCCGAGAACGTGGCCGGGCTGCGGGCCCGCGCCCGGGTCTGGGCGATGCGCGACGGGGACGACTGGATCGAGGTCGTACCGCATCTGGAGGTCGGCGGGCTGGGCCACGGCGAGGACCCGGTGGCCCCCGAGTTCGGGGCCCGGGTGATGTCGGCGGCGGGCGCCGTCGGCCACAGCGGATATTTCGAGCCGGGTACCGAGAGCGTGGTCAACTTCGCCGAAATAGGGGTGGGCGCGTACGGCGGTGTGAGCTGCGCGAGCGAGGACGACTCGTGCCACCGTGATATTTACGGAGATGCGGCGGCCTGACGCGCGTAGAACCTCATGAACAACAGTTGAAACTGAGGGGCGACGCGCGGGCGCGTGACGCCTACGATGATGCGTATGGGTGATGTACTGGCGGGAATTCAAGCCACATGGGAGTTCGAGTCAGACTCCGTGCTCATCCGCTTTGAACGGGGACACCGCACGCCGAAGCTGTTTCAGGCGCTCCGCGAACGCCGCATCCCCCACGAGGCGTTGGCATCGGTGACACTCTCCCCGGGCAAGCGGGGAACGACGGTGCTGCGCGTGGCACCCCGAGCCGGGGCGGATCCGCTGATGGAGGCCGCCGCCGGACAGCTGAGAGAAGAGTCCGATCCGTACCGGCTGGTGATCCCCGCCGACCGGGCGGCGCTCGCGCTGCGCTGGGCCGACGAGCTGCGCGCGGTGCTCCCGCGCGACGCGGACCAGCCCGCCGACCGCTACGCGGTGGCCGCGCCGTACGCCGTGCCCGACGCGCCGCTGCAGTTCAAGGCGTACGACGGCCGGGCGTCCTTCGACGGCCGGCACGTCGGCTTCCGCTGGTCGCGCACGGGCGCTTCGTCGGCGAAGTGGAAGGTGGGTGACCAGAACTTCCCGGTCCAGGAGCTGACCGGGGTCGAGTGGCGCACCCCGGAGGCCGCCGACGGCCATCTGCGGCTGCTGCTGCGCTCCGAGCCCAGCCGGCCCGCGCAGCCGGAGAAGGACCCGGCGGCGGTGGTGTTCGGGCCGCGCGGCGGGCCGCTGCACGAGTCGCTGCCGTTCGCCGCCGCCGTGCTGGAGTCCGTCCAGAAATCGGCCAGGACCCCGGCGATGGCCCTGCGGTCGGGCGGGCGGCGCGATCCGGCGGACATCGCGGAGCGGATACGCCACCTCGGGGAGCTGCACCAGGCCGGGCTGGTCACGGACGACGAGTTCAGCTCGAAGAAGGCGGAGCTGCTCGCGGAGCTGTGAGCCGCCGCCCCGGCAGGGTGCGTGTGTCATACCCGGGTACGACAGCGGGGCGGCTCCGGGGTATGACGCCCGGAGACGGTCCCGCTGCCTACCCTGATCGGGCCATGACCAAGACATCACCCTCCTCACCTGCGCGAACGCCACAGGTTCCCCTGTCACGCGCCGCCCGGCGGAATCTGCTGCTCCTCGCGGACGGTCTCCGCGCCCCCGCCGAGTACACCGGACCGCTCCTCGGCTCGTCCCCGAGGCGCTGGCTGTGGCGGGTCCCCCATGCCCTGGCCTTCGCGGCGGTCTCCGCCCTGCTGCCGATCACCATCCAGGTGCTCACCAACACCTACGGGATGGCCGGCGGGGCCGCGACCCTGCTGGCCGTCGGGCAGACCGCGCCGCTGCTGCTCGCGGTGACCAGGCCGCTGGAGGCCTGGTGGATCGTGTTCGCCGCCGCCGTGATCGGCGCCGTCGCCCTGATGCGCGCGCCGGGGACACCGGGCGACAGCTGGCCGTGGACCCCGCCGCTGATCGTCGGATATCTGCTGCTGATGGTCGCCCTGGGGGTGCGGGAGCGGCATCGCACCCTGCTGGCCGTCTGGCTGATGACGGGCCTGGCCGGGCTGGTCTTCGAGCTGCTCTCCTCGGAGCGCACCAACTCCTCCGATGTGCTGCTGTTCGTGCTGAGCGGTGTGGTGCTGCTGGTGACGGGCGCGCTGCGGGAGCAGCGGGAGGCCCAGCGGCGGCTGACGGCGCAGGAGTCCATCAGCGAGGCGGAGCGCGGCCGGCGCACCCTGCTGGAGGAGCGCGCCCGGATCGCGCGGGAGCTGCACGACATGGTCGCCCACCACATGTCGGTGATCACGGTGCAGGCCGACTCGGCCCCGTACCGGATCGAGGGCCTCCCGGACGCCGCCCGCGAGGAGTTCGCGGCGATCGCGGCGGGCGCGCGGGAGTCCCTCGGCGAGATGCGCCGGCTGCTGACGGTGCTGCGCAGCGACGGCACGGACGGCGAACTCGCCCCGCAGCCCGGGCTCTCCCGGCTCCAGCAGCTGGTGGAGGCGACCGTGCGGGCGGGGGTGCCGGCCGAGCTGTCGCTCGCGGTGGATCCGGCGGTGGTCCCGCAGGCGGTGGATCTGTCGGCGTACCGGATCACCCAGGAGGCGCTGGCCAATGTGGTGCGGCACGCGCCGGGCGCGGTGACCCGGGTGTCGGTCTCCTCGATCGGCGAGGATCTGGTGGTGCTGGTCGTCAACGGCCCGGCGGAGTCGCCCCGGTCGCCGCTGGAGTCCACCGGGACCGGGCACGGGCTGGTCGGCATGCGGGAGCGCGTACGGTTGACCGGCGGCACGCTGGACACCGGTCCGCTGCCGGACGGCGGTTTCCGGGTGGCCGCGCGTCTGCCGATGGCGACGCCCGCGACCCCGGAGGACGCCGAGTGACCATCCGCGTGATCATCGTCGACGACCAGGCCATGGTGCGGGCCGGATTCGCCGCGCTGCTGTCGGCGCAGTCGGACATCGACGTGGTGGGCGAGGCCGCCGACGGCCGCGCGGGTGTGACGGCCGCCCGGGAGGCCCACCCCGACGTGGTGCTGATGGACGTCCGCATGCCCGAGATGGACGGTCTGGCGGCGGCCCGCGCGATCCTCCAGCCCCCGCCGGGGGTGGTCCACATCCCCAAGGTGCTGATGCTCACCACCTTCGACGTCGACGACTACGT
Organism: Streptomyces amakusaensis; assembly: GCF_039532665.1. Lineage (NCBI taxonomy): Bacteria > Bacillati > Actinomycetota > Actinomycetes > Kitasatosporales > Streptomycetaceae > Streptomyces > Streptomyces amakusaensis. Next base: position 223,893 of record NZ_BAAASB010000013.1, read on the forward strand.
CTACGAGGCGCTCCGCGCCGGCGCCTCCGGCTTCCTCCTCAAGGACGCCCCGCCCGCCGACCTCATCGCCGCCGTCCGCGTCGTCGCCGCCGGCGAGGCCCTCCTCGCCCCCTCCGTCACCCGCCGTCTCATCGCCGAGTTCGCCGCCCAGCGCCCCGCCCCCTCCCGCAAGGACCCCTCCCTCCGTCTCAAGGGCCTCACCCCCCGCGAGACCGAGGTCCTCGAACTGATCGCCCGCGGCCTCTCCAACCAGGAGATAGCCACCCATCTCGTCGTCGCCGAACAGACCGTCAAGACCCACATCGGCCGCGTCCTGGCGAAGCTGGACCTCCGCGACCGCGCCCAGGCCGTGATCTTCGCGTACGAGTCGGGGCTGGTGCGGCCCGGGACGGGCTGACCCGGGGCGAAGGGCCGAGAGCCCCGGCGGCACCCCCCGTACCCCGGTAGTACCCGGGAGATGGCTCCCCGGGGTGACGCCCCCTCACCTGTCCGCCTCCTACTTTCCCCCCGTCACACCGGTACGGGAGGAAAGGGGCGGGGACCATGCGCCGTCGCAGGAGGAGGACGCTCGCGGCGCTCGCGCTCGCGGTCACGGTGGTGGGCGGGAGCGTGGGGTGGGCGTCGGGGAGCGGGGAGTCGGCGGTGACCGGGCCGCCGCCGGGGGCCGGGGCGTGGGAGCGGGACCGGGGGCTCGGGCGGGAGCTGCCGGACGCCGGGAGCGCGCCACCGGAGCGGGTCACGGAGTTCTTCGCCGGGCTGAGCGAGACGGAGCGGGAGTATCTGCTCCGGCGGCATCCGCTGGTGGTGGGCAATCTCGACGGGGTGCCCGTGAAGCTGCGGTACGAGGCCAACGCCCGGGCGGTGCGAGGCACTGGGCACGCCCGGCTCGCCGCCCCCGGCCGGCGGATCCTCGCCTTCGACCCCCGGGGGCGCGGACAGGTCGCCGAGGTGTACGGGGATCTGGAGCGCGCCGGGAGCGTGGCCGTGGTGGTGCCCGGGGCGGACATGGACGCCGCCCGCTTCGACCGGGCGAGGGACCCGTACGGCACCCCCGCCGGAATGGCCCGGGCGCTGCGTGCCGCCACCGGTGACCGGACCGCCGTCATCGCGTGGACCGGTTACACCACCCCCGTCGGCATCGGTCCGGACGCCGCGTCCGGGGAGCTGGCCGAGGCCGGGGCGGCGCGGCTGGTCCGGTTCACGAAGGGGCTCCGGGCGGTCGGGGCCCCGCGGCCGAGCCTGTTCTGCCACAGCTACGGCTCGGTCGTCTGCGGGCTCGCCGCGAAGGGGGCCGGGGCCTCGGACATCGTCGCCCTCGGCTCCCCCGGGATGCGTGCCGACTCCGTCGCCGGGCTGGAGACCGGGGCCCGGGTCTGGGTCGCCAAGAACGCGTCGGACTGGATATCCAAGGTGCCGGGCGTACGGCTCTTCGGGCTCGGCCACGGCCGCGACCCCGCCGAGCCCGGCTTCGGCGCACGGCGCGTCCCGGCCGAGCGGGCCGAGGGGCACACCGGCTACTTCGCCCCCGGCACCGACTCGCTGGCCGCCTTCGCCGCCATCGCGCGGGGACGGACCGGTGAGGTGCGATGAGGAGCGCGTACGCCAGGGCCGCCGCCCGGATCGAGGCGCGGACCCCCGCCCACCGCGACCGCGCGATCGACGGGCTGCGCGCCCTCGCCCTGCTCGCCGTGCCCCTCGGGCACTGGCTGCTCGGCGGGCTCCCCCTCGGCGCGGACGGCGCGCTCCGCAACGCCAGTCCGCTCGCCTCCTTCGGCTTCTTCGCGCCCGTCAGCTGGGTGCTCCAGATGCTGGGCGTCTTCTTCCTGGTCGGCGGGTACGCCTCGGCCCTCTCCCACCGGCGGCACGACGGCCCCACCGGGCAGTGGCTGCGCCGGCGCGTCGCCCGGCTGGGCCGTCCGGTGCTCGGCGTGGCCGCCGTGTGGGCGGTGCTGGCGCTCGCGCTGTACGGGCTCGGGGTGCCGGTCACCACCCTGCGCACCGGGTCGACCCTGGTCGTCCAGCCGCTGTGGTTCGTCGGCGTCTACGCGGTGATCACCGCGCTCACCCCGTACTGCGTACGCGCCGCCGCCCGGTTCGGCGTGTGGTCGGCGGCCCCGCTGCTCGGCTCGGTCGCCGTCGTGGATCTGCTGCGGTACGGGCCGTACGCCGATGCCGTGCCGTCCTGGCTGAGTCTGCTGAACATCCTGCCCGGCTGGCTCTTCGCCTATCAGCTGGGCGTCGCCTGGGGCGTCGGCCGGGTCACCGCGCGGCACGCCCGGGCGCTGCTCGCCGGGGGGATCGCGCTGTTCGCGCTGCTGCTGGCGGTGTTCGGCTACCCGGCGTCCATGGTGGGGGTGCCGGGTGCGGAGCGCACCAACTCCCATCCGCCCTCGCTGCTGGTCCTCGCCCTCGCCGCCGCGCAGAGCGGCGCGGCGATCCTGCTGCGCGACAGGATCGCGCGGCTGCTGGCCGGGCCCGCGCTCTGGGCCCCGGTCGTGGTCGTCAATCTCTCCGCGATGACCATCCTGTGCTGGCACCAGACGGCGATGCTCGCGGCGGCCGTTCCCGCCGCCCAGGTGGGCGCGGTGCCCGGCCTCACCACCGCGCCCGACACCCTGGGCTGGCTCGCGGCCCGCGCGGCGTGGCTGCCGGTCTTCGCCGTCCTGCTGGTGGCCATGGGCCGGTACGCGCGGGTGCTGGAGGCCCCGTGGCCGAGCGGTACGGGAACGGCCGCCGCCCGGCGCACGGCGGCGGGGGTGCTGGCGGCGGGGTTCGCCGTCTTCGCCCTGGGGTGACCCCTTACTCGCGGGCCGCCGAGGTCGAGGACATGTCCGGATAGCGCTCCCCCGCCACCTGCCCGGCGATCGGCTCCAGCAGCGCCAGCTCCGCCGGGGAGAGCGTCAGCCGGGTCGCCGCCACGTTCTCGCGGAGGCGCTCGGGCTTACGGGTGCCCGGGATCGGCACCACGGCCACCAGGCCGTGGACCTCGGCGCGCTGCTGCACCCAGGCGAGCGCCACCTGGGCGAGGGTCGCGCCGTGGGCCTTCGCGATCCGGCGGACGGGTTCGAGGAGCGCCTCGTTGGTCTCGGCGTTCGCCCCGGAGAAGCGCGGCAGATCGGCGCGGAAGTCGCCGTCGGAGACCGCGCCCGCGCGGAACGAGCCGGTCAGAAAGCCGCGCCCGAGCGGCGAGTACGGCACGAAGGCCACTCCCAGCTCCGCCGCCGCGCCGACCGCGCTCCGCTCCACGTCCCGGCTGAAGAGCGACCACTCCGACTGGAGGGCGGCGATGGGGTGCACGGCGTGCGCCTCGCGCAGCTCGGCCCCGGTGACCTCGCTGAGGCCCAGCTGCCGCACCAGACCGCGCCGTACCAGCTCGGCCATCGCGCCGACCGATTCGGCGAGCGGCACGGCCGGGTCGCGGCGGTGCATGTAGTAGAGGTCGATGACCTCGGTCTTCAGCCGCCGGAGGCTGCCCTCCACGGCCTGGCGGATGTACGCGGGGTCATTGCGCACGCCTCGGAACTGGTCGTCCTCACCGCGGGCGATGGCGAATTTGGTGGCGATGGTGATCCGGTCGCGGTGCGCGCCGAGGAAGGGGGCGAGGAACTCCTCGTTGGCCCCGCGCCCGTACATGTCCGCCGTGTCGAAGAGGGTGACTCCGGCGTCGAGCGCCGCTTCGAGGGTCTCGCGGGCGGCGGACTCGTCGGTGTGCCCGTAGAACTCGCTCATGCCCATGCAGCCCAGGCCCTGCACCCCGACCAGGGGTCCGTCCGTGCCCAGTCGTGCCCGGGCGATCGTGTCCTCGCTCATCGGATGTCCGCTCCTATTCCTCGTCGGGCGATGTCTGCATCGCGTCCGAATAGACCTCGATCTTGTGGTCGAGCACCGCGAGGGTGTCGTGCAGCTCGGCGATGCGGCTGAGCACATCGCCCCGGGTCCGCACGAGCAGCTCGCGCCGCGCGCCGATGGTGTGCCGGCCCTCACGGGTCAGCTCGGCGAAGCGGACCATGTCCGCGACCGGCATCCCGGTCAGCCGCAGCTTGCCGACGAAGGCCAGCCAGTCCAGGTCGCGGTTGGTGAAGCGCCGCTGCCCGGTGTGCGACCTGTCCACATGGGGCATCAGCCCGATCCGCTCGTACCAGCGCAGGGTGTGCGCGCTGAGCCCGGTGTGGGCGGCGACCTCGCTGATCGTGTAGCGGTCCTGCCCTTCCGGGCGAGGGAGCGCACGGCTACTGCTCTCGGTCAGCGTCATGCCGCCAACGCTAAAACCTTGGAGTGCGCTCGAAGCAAGCGGAAGCGCGGGTCCGGCGGAATACGGCGGAAACCGATGGCCGGTTCCACCGTCCCTGTTCTAGCGTGCGCCCCATGAGCCACGCACGCCTCGCGACGCCCGAAGACGCCGAAGAACTGATCCGCCTGCGACAGGTGATGCTCGACTCCTACTGGGGGAAGGGGACCGACACCGACTGGCAGCCGCTCGCCGTGCCCACCCTGCGGGCCAGACTCGCCGAGCGCCCCGACGAGCTGGGCGCGTACGTCGTGGACCGCCCCGGCGGCGGGCTCGCGGCCTGCGCGATCGGGAGCGTGGGCTACCGGATCGGCGGCCCCGGGAATCCGCACGGCGTCGGCGGGTATCTCTTCAGTGTCGCCACCGACCCCGACATGCGCCGCCGGGGCCACTCCCGCGCCTGTGTGGAGGGGCTCCTCGGCTGGTTCCGCGAGCGGGGCGTCAGCCAGGTCAATCTGCGGGCCTCGCCCGAGGCCGAGCCGCTCTACGCCTCCCTGGGCTTCGTCCGCACCCCCGACCCGGCGATGCGGCTCGTCCTCTGAGGCCCTCGTAGCAGCGGGTCGGGCGGCAGGCTTTAGGCTCGTACGCATGGAGAGCCTGGCGATGATCGAGAACTGGCCCGTGCCCACCGCGGCGACCGCCGTCGTACGAGCGGACGGCACCCTCGCCGGCTCGCACGGGCCCCTCGGGCACCGGTTCCCGCTCGCCTCGGTGACCAAGCCGCTGACGGCGTACGCGGCGCTCGTCGCGTACGAGGAGGGCGCGGTCGAGCTGGACGAGCCGGCCGGGCCCGAGGGGTCCACGGTCCGTCATCTGCTCGCGCACACCTCGGGGCTGGCGTACGACGAGCACCGGGCGGCCTCGGCCCCCGGGGCCCGGCGGACCTACTCCAACGCCGGGTTCGAGGCGCTCGCCGACCACATCGCGAAGGCGACGGACATCCCCTTCGAGGAGTATCTGCGCCAGGCGGTGCTGGACCCGCTGGGCATGACGTCCACGACGCTGCGGGGCTCGGCCGCCAAGGACGGGGTGTCGACCGTGGCGGACCTGGTCCGGTTCGCGGCGGAGGTGCAGACGCCCCGGCTGCTCGACCCCCGTACCGTCCTGGAGGCGATGACCGTCGTCCACCCGGGTCTGGACGGGCTGCTCCCCGGCTACGGGCGGCAGCGGCCGAACGACTGGGGGCTGGGCTTCGAGATCCGGGACGGCAAGTCCCCGCACTGGACGGGGAGCACGTCCTCGCCGCGCACCTTCGGGCACTTCGGCCAGTCGGGCACCTTCCTGTGGATCGACCCGGACGCGGGGGCGGCCTGTGTGGCGCTGACCGACCGGCCCTTCGGGCCCTGGGCGATCGAGGCCTGGCCCCCGTTCACGGACGCGGTCCTGGCCGAACTGCGCTGACCCGGGCCGGGCGGGGCCGTCAGCCCCGCATCTCCCAGACCAGGACCTCGGCCGGGCCCGGACCGGACCCGGTCAGCTCCGGGGCCTCGCCGCCGGTGATCCGCGCCGAGTCCCCGGGCGCCAAGTCCTCCCCGGCCAGACGCGCTTCACCGCGGACCACATGGACGTAGACGGCGGGCGCGGCGGGCAGCGCGACCCGCTCCCCCGCCGCCGGGCGGAGCACATGGAGCAGCGCCCCCGTGCCCGGCAGCCGGTAGGCCGAGCCGTCGCCGGGGCCGCGCACCACTTCGTACGAGGGCTCCCCGCCGGGCTCCGGCGGGACCAGCCACATCTGGACGAAGACCAGCGGTTCCCGGCCGTCGTTGCGCTCCTCGTGGCGGACGCCGGAGGCCGAGCCGAGGCGCTGGAGGTCCCCGGGGCGTACGACGGTGGCGTGGCCCGCCGAGTCGCGGTGGGTGAGTTCGCCCTCGGCCACCCAGGTGACGATCTCGGTGTGGCTGTGCGGGTGTTCGGCGAAGCCCGCGCCGGGGGCGAGGCGTTCCTCGTTGCAGGCGATGAGCGCGCCGAAACGGAGGTTGTCGGGGTCGTAGTGGGGCCCGAAGGAGAAGGCGTGCCGGGTGTCGATGCCCGAGTCCGGTTCCCCGCCCCGGTAGCGGTCCGCCGAGCGGCGTACGTCAATCACTCCCCCACCGTAGGCCAGCGCCCGCGACGGCCCCGCCTCCGGCCCCGTCCGCCGTACGCTCCGGGGACCGGCACTTAGCTCCACCGTCCGGATAAGGCACTCTTGTCCCCGTGCCCGAACCCGCAACGAACGACGCCCACCCGCATTCCGCGACGCTGCGCCGCCTGGAGCAGTCCTCCGGAAGGCTCGCCGCCAATGCCATCGCGCGCATGGACGAGACGCTGCCCTGGTACCGGGCGATGCCACCGGAGAACCGGTCGTGGATCGGTCTGGTCGCCCAGGCCGGCATCGCCGCGTTCACCGAGTGGTTCCGGCATCCGGACACCCCGCAGGCGATCTCCACCGATGTCTTCGGCACGGCTCCGCGCGAGCTGACCCGGGCGATCACCCTGCGCCAGACGGTGGAGATGGTGCGCACCACCATCGAGGTGATGGAGACGGCCATCGACGAGGTCGCCGCCCCGGGCGACGAGTCGGTGCTGCGGGAGGCGCTGCTCGTCTACGCCCGGGAGATCGCCTTCGCGACCGCGCAGGTGTACGCGCAGGCCGCCGAGGCGCGCGGGGCCTGGGACGCCCGGCTGGAGTCGCTGGTGGTGAACGCCGTGCTCTCCGGCGAGGCCGACGAGGGCGCGATCTCCCGGGCCGCCGCCCTGGGCTGGAACTCCCCCGACAATGTCAGCGTCATCCTCGGCACCGCGCCGGACGGCGACAGCGAGCTGACGGTCGAGGCGATCCGCCGGGCCGCCCGGCACGCCAAGCTCCAGGTGCTGACCGGGGTGCTGGGCGACCGGCTGGTCGTCATCGCGGGCGGCAGCGACAGCCCGCTCCAGGTCGCCAAGGCTCTGATCGGCCCGTATGCGGCGGGTCCGGTGGTCGCGGGGCCCGTGGTGCCCGATCTGTTGGCCGCCACCAAATCGGCACAGGCGGCGGCGGCCGGGCTGAAGGCCTGTTCCGCGTGGCAGGATGCTCCGCGACCGGTCCTGGCGGACGACCTCCTGCCGGAGCGGGCGATCGCCGCCGACCCGGCGGCGCGCGAGCAGCTGGTGGAGGAGATCTACAGACCGCTGGAGGAAGCCGGATCGGCGCTGCTGGAAACCCTCAGTGTCTATCTGGAACAGGCGAGCAGCCTCGAAGGCGCGGCACGAATGTTGTTTGTTCACCCCAACACGGTGCGCTACCGGCTACGACGTGTGACAGACGTCACCGGATGGTCACCTTCCGATGTACGCTCCGCGTTCACTCTGCGAATCGCGCTCATCCTCGGACGCTTGGCCGACGGAGATTCACAGACCTAGACTTTTGTGGGACACCAACAATTCCCCTGACGGTTCTTCGTCCCTGTCCTCACGGGCGGCCGAGGCCGTACACAAGAGAGAGTGTGAGAGTGCTCGTACTCGTCGCTCCCGGCCAAGGCGCTCAGACGCCCGGCTTCCTGACTCCCTGGCTCGACCTGCCCGGCGCGGCCGACCGTGTCAAGGCCTGGTCGGACGCCATCGATCTCGACCTCGTCCACTACGGCACCAAGGCCGACGCGGACGAGATCCGTGACACCGCCGTGGCCCAGCCGCTGCTGGTCGCGGCCGGTCTGCTGGCCGCCGCCGAGTTCGGCGAGCTGTCCCCGGCCGCCGTCGCGGGGCACAGTGTCGGAGAGATCACCGCCGCCGTCCTCGCGGGCGTGCTGGACGAGGTGTCCGCGCTCGGCTTCGTCCGGGCCCGCGGTCTGGCGATGGCCGAGGCCGCCGCCGTCTCCGAGACGGGCATGGCCGCCCTGCTGGGCGGTGAGACCGAGCAGGTCGTCGCGCATCTCGAAGGGCTCGGTCTGACCGCGGCCAATGTGAACGGCGCGGGCCAGATCGTGGCGGCGGGAACCGCCGGGCAGCTGGCCGCCCTGGCCGAGGACAAGCCCCAGGGCGTACGCCGGGTCGTCCCGCTGAAGGTGGCCGGCGCGTTCCACACGCACCACATGGCACCGGCCGTGGCCGCCCTTCAGGCGCGTGCGGCACAGCTCACGGTCGCCGACCCGGTCGTGCCGTACATCTCCAACAAGGACGGCGCGGTCGTCTCCTCCGGCGCCGAGGTCGTCGCGCGGCTGGTCGGCCAGGTGGCCAACCCGGTGCGCTGGGACCTGTGCATGGAGACGTTCGCGGCACACGGCGTCACCGCGCTGCTGGAGGTCTGCCCCGGTGGCACGCTCACCGGAATCGCCAAGCGCGCGCTGCCCGGTGTGGCCACGCTGGCGCTGAAGACCCCGGAGAATCTCGACGCGGCGCGGGCGCTCGTCGCCGAGCACTCAGCCGCCGACGCAGCCTGACAAGGAGAGCCGTAGAGATGGCGAAGATCAAGCCCAGCAAGGGCGCTCCGTACGCACGGATCATGGGTGTGGGCGGCTACCGTCCCGTCCGGGTCGTGCCGAACGAGGTGATCCTCGAAACGATCGACTCCTCCGACGAATGGATCCGGTCCCGCTCCGGCATCGCCACCCGCCACTGGGCCTCCGAGGAGGAGACCGTGAGCGCGATGTCCGTGGAGGCGGCGGGCAAGGCGATCGCCGACGCCGGTGTGACCCCTCAGCAGATCGGCGGCGTCATCGTCGCCACGGTCTCGCACTTCAAGCAGACCCCCGCGGTGGCCACCGAGATCGCGGACAAGATCGGCGCGATCAAGCCGGCCGCGTTCGACGTCTCGGCGGGATGCGCGGGCTTCGGCTACGCGCTGACCCTGGCCAAGGGCATGGTCACCGATGGCTCGGCGGAGTACGTCCTGGTCATCGGCGTGGAGCGGCTGAGCGATCTGACCGATCTGGAGGACCGGGCGACGGCCTTCCTCTTCGGCGACGGCGCGGGCGCGGTCGTCGTGGGTCCCGCGAGCGAGCCGATGATCGGCCCGACGGTCTGGGGCTCGGAGGGCGACAAGTCCGACACGATCATGCAGACCGTGGCGTGGACCGAGTACCGCGACGGCACCGTCGACCGGTTCCCCGCCATTACGCAGGAGGGCCAGGCGGTCTTCCGCTGGGCCGTGTTCGAGATGGCGAAGGTCGCCCAGCAGGCGCTGGACGCGGCCGGAATCAGCGCGGACGACCTGGATGTCTTCATTCCGCACCAGGCCAATATGCGGATCATCGACTCGATGGTGAAGACTCTGAAGCTGCCGGAGCATGTCACGGTCGCCCGTGATGTGGAGACCACCGGCAACACCTCGGCCGCCTCGATCCCGCTCGCGATGGAGCGGCTCCTGGCGACCGGGCAGGCCAAGAGCGGCGACACGGCGCTCGTCATCGGCTTCGGGGCGGGTCTCGTCTACGCGGCAACGGTCGTTACCCTCCCCTAGTCGAACCGGATCTTCCGGGCCGGTCTCCCGCTCCCGAGCGGATTCCGTTCCGGTTTACCCCGGAGTGGCTGCCGGATCCTCCGGACGCCTCACTCTCTGTTACAGAATCGAAGGAGCGCCACTATGGCCGCCACGCAGGAAGAGATCGTTTCCGGTCTCGCCGAGATCGTCAACGAGATCGCCGGCATCCCGGTCGAGGACGTTGAGCTGGACAAGTCCTTCACCGATGACCTGGATGTCGACTCGCTGTCCATGGTCGAGGTCGTCGTCGCCGCCGAAGAGCGCTTCGACGTCAAGATCCCGGACGACGACGTCAAGAACCTGAAGACCGTCGGCGACGCCGCGGCGTACATCGCCAAGAACCAGGTCGCCAAGTAGCCGGTCCGGTTCCCGGCACGGCCTGACCTCTCAGGCGCGCTTGTCGCCACCTTCCGGTGGCGTCGTGCACATTCAGCACCCCCTACACGTGGAGAATGAATTCCTGTGGACTCGACCAATCGCATCGTGGTCGTCACCGGTATCGGCGCAACCACACCGTTGGGTGGCGACAGCGCATCGACCTGGGAAGGCATGCTCGCCGGACGCTCCGGAGTCAAGCTCCTGGACGACGAGCGCTTCGCCGACCTCCCGGTCAAGATCGCCGCGCGTGCGGCGGTCGACCCGAGCGAGGTTCTGCCCCGTCCGCTCGCCCGCAAGCTGGACCGCTCGGCGCAGTTCGCGCTGATCGCGGCCCGGGAGGCGTGGGCCGACGCGGGTTACACCGCTCCGGCCGGCGAGGACGAGAAGATCGAGCCGGCGCGGCTCGGCGCGGTGATCGCGTCGGGCATCGGCGGTGTGACGACTCTGCTCGACCAGTACGACGTACTGAAGGAGAAGGGCTCGCGGCGGGTCTCCCCCCACACCGTGCCCATGCTCATGCCGAACGGCCCCTCGGCCAATGTGGGCCTGGAGGTGAACGCCCAGGCGGGCGTGCACGCCATGGTGTCCGCGTGCGCCTCGGGCGCCGAGGCCATCGGCTACGCCGTGGAGATGATCCGCAACGGCCGGGCCGATGTGGTGATCGCCGGCGGCACCGAGGCGGCCATCCACCCGCTGCCGGTGGCGGCCTTCGCCAACATGATGGCGATGTCCAAGAACAACGAGGAGCCCGAGAAGGCCTCGCGCCCCTACGACAAGGGGCGGGACGGCTTCGTGCTCGGCGAGGGCGCGGGCGTCGTCGTCCTGGAGTCGGCCGAGTTCGCGGCCCGGCGCGGTGCGCGGGTCTACTGCGAGGTGCTGGGGCAGGGTCTCTCCGCGGACAGCCACCACATCGCGCAGCCGGAGCCCGGCGGCCGGGGCATCGCGGCGGCGATGCGCCATCTGCTGGAGACCACGGACCTCAAGCCGGACCAGGTCGCGCACCTCAACGCGCACGCCACCTCGACGCCGCTGGGCGACATCGCCGAGATCAAGGCGCTGCGTCAGGTGCTCGGCGAGGACCTCGACCATGTCGCGGTCTCCGCGACCAAGTCGATGACGGGCCATCTGCTCGGCGGCGCGGGCGGCATCGAGACCGTCGCGACGGTCCTCGCGCTGTACCACCGGCTCGCGCCTCCGACGATCAATGTGGACGAGCTGGACGAGGAGGTCGACGCCGACATCGTGCGCGGCGAGCCGAGGCCGCTGCCGCAGGGCACGATCGCGGCGATCAACAACTCGTTCGGGTTCGGCGGCCACAACGTGGTTCTCGCGTTCCGTACCGTCTGACCGGCCGTCCGATCCGTCCACTGATACGCGCGGACAGCTGAGGCCCGCATCCCCGATGGGGGTGCGGGCCCTGTCGTTCCTGTGCGGGCGGGGTCAGACCACCTGGTGGAGCCAGCGGACCGGCGCGCCCTCGCCCGCGTGACGGAAGGTCTCCAGCTCGTCGTCCCACGGCTTGCCGAGCAGCTTCTCGATCTCCGCCGCGAGATCGGTCTCGCCCCGGGCCGCCCGGAGCAGCGCGGCCCGCAGCCGGTCCTCGGGGATCAGGATGTCGCCGTGCATCCCCGTCACGGCGTGGAAGATGCCCAGTTCGGGGGTGGCGCTGTAGCGCTCGCCCTCCGCCGTGGCGCAGGGCTCGGCCGTGACCTCGAAGCGCAGCAGATGCCAGCCCCGCAGCGCCGAGGCGAGTTTGGACGCGGTGCCCACCCGGGCCTGCCAGGAGAACTCCGCTCTCCAGGTGCCCGGGGAGGCGGGCTGGCGGATCCAGTCGAGCTGGACCCGCACCCCGAGCACCCCCGCCACCGCCCATTCGACGTGCGGGCACAGCGCGCGCGGTGCGGAGTGGATGTACAGAACGCCGCGTGTCGTCACCGGGACCTCCAGTGTGGGACGAGGATCGCCTTCCCAGCGGCCTCAGTAAACAGCATCAGGAGTTAATCTCCACAAAAGGGACAGCATGTGACGTGATGTAATTTACCGAAACAACCGGAGCGTCTGGGCACGATGCTCTGGGGCGACGGGGAAAAGCTACCGTGCGTAGGCGGCCGGGGGGTGACGTAATGTCGGTCCTGGGGCCGTACGCACCAAGCTTTCACTCGGCAGGACCTCGGGGGCGCCGGATTCGAAGGGGAACGGGGATGCGCGAGAAGCGCCAAGCCCATGCCATCAGACGGACGGGGGCGCGGCGGACCGCCGTCGCACTGACCACCGCCGCACTGCTCACGGCCGGTGTACTCACCGGATGTGACATGTCGTCCGACTCCCGGGCCAATGGCGCGCCCGCCAAGAAGCCCCCGGCTCCGGCCCCGCCCTGGGACCGCAGCCCGGACACCATCGCCGCCGTCGGCGACTCCATCACCCGCGCCTTCGACGCGTGCGCGGTGCTCTCCGACTGCCCGGAGGCCTCCTGGGCCACCGGCACCGACGAGACGGTGCGCAGCCTCGCGAGCCGGCTGATCGGCGAGCCGGCGGCCGTCGCCGAGCGGGCCTGGAATTACGCCCGGACGGGTGCCGAGATGGCCGATCTCGGCGGGCAGATGAGCAGGGCCGCGGCCAGAAAACCCGATCTGGTCACGGTGATGGTCGGCGCGAACGACGCGTGCGCCGACTCGACTGAGCTGATGACACCGGTGGCGGACTTCCGGACCTCGTTCCAGGATGCGCTGCGGGAGCTGCGGCGAGCGGCTCCCAAGTCTCATGTGTACGTATCCAGCGTGCCGAATCTCAAACGGCTCTGGTCCACCGGACGGGACGACGCGCTCGGCCGGGCGGTCTGGGATCTGGGCATCTGCGCCACCATGCTGGGCGACGCGGGGGATCTGAGCCCCAAGGCCGACCGCCGGCGGGCCCTGGTCCAGGACCGGGTCGTCGCGTACAACAAGGTGCTGAAGGACGTCTGCGCCAAGGACGAGCGCTGCCGGTACGACGGCGGCGCGGTCTTCGAGCACCACTTCACCGAAGAGCTGCTGAGCCGCTGGGACTGGTTCCATCCGAGCAAGGACGGACAGAGCACGCTCGCCGAGATCGCCCACCGGAACATCACGGCGGCCCGGCCGCCGCTCTGACCCTCGGATCAGCGGGACCTGAGCTAGCCAGGGACATGATCATGGGGCGATACTTCCGCCACCCCCCGACGGAAGGATCGCCCCATGTCCCCGATACGCGCCCGAGTCGCCGTGATCGGCACTCTGCTGCTGCCGCTGACCCTGACCGCCCCGCTGCCCGCCTCGGCCGCGGGCGAGTCCCGGGCACCGGCTCCGGCCGTCACCGTCGAGGAGGCGCGGCTCGACCAGGCCGTACCCCGGGAGATCCTGCGGCGGAGCGGTTTCGACACCGTCGCTCCGGCGTTCGCGGACGCGCTGAGCGGTGCGCGGAACCACCGGCAGGCGGAGCGGGCGGTGGCACGCCACGGCTCGGCGCTGTGGGAGCGCGCGGTGGACCGGGCGCAGGGGCGCGGGCCCTCGGTGGGCGATCTGAGCCGGGACGACGACCGACCGCTGTACTGGGCGCGGCTGGGCATGACCCGCGAGCTGCGCCAGTGGCAGCCCGCCTTCGGGGTGAGCGAGGACCGGCGGGCCCGGCTGCTGGACCGGCTGGAGCGCGCCTCGCGCGGCCAGGACTCGATGCACGAGGGCTCTCGCGACGGCGGCCACAAGGGCCACCGGAACATCAAGCGGATCGTGATGACGGGCTTCGACCCGTTCACCCTGGACCGGGACGTCCGGATCAGCAATCCGTCGGGGGCGACGGCGCTGGCGCTGGACGGGACCGTGATCCGTACGGCGGACGGCCCGGCCAGGATCGAGACGGCGGTCTTCCCGGTCCGCTGGCAGGACTTCGCGGACGGCTCGGTGGAGCGGACGCTGCGCCGACAGCTGCCGCAGGCCGATCTGTTCACCACGGTCAGCCAGGGGCGGCCGGGCCGGATCGACATCGAGCGGACGAACGGGGCCTGGCGGGGCGGTTTCCCGGACAATGAGACGGTCTCGCGCACGGAGACGGTGCCGGTGGGCGATCCGGCCTCGCAGCCGCAGTGGACGTCCTCGACGCTGCCGCACACGGCGATCCTGGCCGCGGCCACGGGCCGCTTCCCGGTCTACGACAACACCTCGGTCAAGGAGATCCCGGCGGGCGGCACGGCGGTCGTGACCAACCCGGCCGGTCCGACGCCGGGTTCGACGGCCCGTGAGGGCGGCGGCGGCAACTATCTCTCGAACGAGATCGCGTACCGGGCGACGCTGCTGCGGGACCGGCTCGGGCTGGACGTCCCCGGGGGCCATGTGCACACCCCGGTGCTGGAGTTCGGGCCGGGGAACACCACGGAGATCACCGACCCGGTCTTCGTGAGGAACCGGCTGGACATCATCGCCCAGGTGCGGGAGATCATCCGGGTGTCGGCCGGGTCGTGACCGGGCGGCGGCCGGAGCGGCGGCCCGACCGGTGATCACCGCATGGGCCGATCATGATTGCCGGGGGGTCGGCCAGGGGTAGCGTTCTGATGCCACGGCGGTACGGGGGGGGCTCCAGGGTCCCCCGTACCGGCCGAGCACACAGGCTCGAACGACGGACGCCGGCAGGCGTCTCGAAGGGAGCACGGTGATGGGCGGGGGAACGTATGAGGCACGGCTGCTGCCGTGGTCGAGTCCCGAGGGCAAGCCGTGTTATCTCGACGGCGACGGCACGGGCTACATCTCGCGGGTCGCGGACACCATAGAGAACGTCCAGCTCGGCATGGCGGGCGAGTTGCTCGTCCACGCCGACGATCTGCTCGCGGAGGGCGGTGTCGCCCCGGATCAGCTGAGGCTGACGCTGGAGCAGCTGACCGAGGCGCTCCGCAATGTCCACCGCATCGCGCAGAGCCGGGGCGCGCGGCTGCCCACGCCTCCCGAGGACCCCGCGGACCCCATGGATCCCGTGGACGACGTGGCGTAGATGATGGGCCCATGAAGATAGCGGCTGCTCAGTTCGGCTCCGTGCCCGGCGATGTCGGGGCCAATGCCGAGACCATGCGGGATCTGGTGCGTACCGCCTCCGGGCAGGGGGTGCGGCTGGTGGTCTTCGCCGAGTTGGCGGTGACGGGGTACGGCATGGATCTGATCGCCCGGGATCCCGGGCTGTGGCTGACGGAGGACGATCCCCGGCTCGGGCCGGTGCGCGAGGCGTGCCGGGAGACGGGGACGGCCGCCGTGGTCAACGCGGCGGTGCTGACCGCCGGCGGGCGGCCCGGGATCAGTTCGCTGGTCATCGGGCCGGACGGGGAGCTGCTCGCCCGCTATGACAAGCGGAATCTGCACGGTGTGGAGCTGGATGTCTGCGCGGCGGGCACGGAGGACGGCCGGTTCACGCTCGACGGCGTCCGTTTCGCGCTGGCCGTCTGCTACGACAACCGCTTCCCCGAGCTGGCCGAGCGCGCCCGGAAGGACGGCTGCCAGGTGTATCTGGCCAGCTCGGTGCTGGAGGAGGGGAACGACTCCTTCGAGTCGGTCTATCCCGTCCGTGCCCGGGAGAACGGGCTGTATGTGGTGATGGCCAACCAGGTGGGCCCCAGCGACATCGGCGTCTGCCCCGGCGACAGCGGCGTCTGGGGCCCGGACGGGAGTTCGCTCGCCACCGCCGCCCGGGCGGATCCCGGGCTGGCGGTGGCGGTGGTGGAGCCGGTGCCCGTCAGCCGTTGAGGTAGGGGTTTCCGGGAGCGGGGGTGCCGGGGCCGTATCCCTGGCCCTGGCCGTACGCCTGGCCCTGGCCGTACGCCTGGCCCTGGGGCGGGCCGTGGCCCTGCTGCGGGGTGGGCCAGACCTGGGGCTGGGGCCGGTCTCCGACCACCGGGTGGCCCGCGCCCGCCGCCGGGGGCTCCGGGGCGACCGGGGCGTCCGGGCGCAGCTCGCGGACCATCAGCGTCGCGCCGGCCACCGCGCCCGGCATCAGGAACACGGCGACGAACGGCACCAGATAGGCCAGCGCCAGCGGGACGCCGAAGCCCAGCGTCATCATCCGGCGGCCCTTGAGCAGCGCCAGCCGCTCCTTGAGCTCGACGCCCCGGCGCTGGAGGGCGACCGCCGTCAGCTCCTCGGCGAGGAAGTAGCCCGTGACGCAGAAGCCGAGGACCGGCACCACGGTCTGGCCGACGACCGGGATGAAACCGGCGGCGAAGAGGAGCACTCCGTAGAACGTCACCCGCAGCACGATCCGCAGCGAGTCCCGCCCGGAGATCCAGAGATCGCGCCAGAGCGGCAGTCCCGACTCCGGGGCGTGGCCGCTCTCGCTGCGGTCGACCTCCTCGGAGAGGGACTCGTAGAAGGGCTGCCCGACCAGCAGGGTGACCGCGGTGAAGGTGATCACCGCGAGGAAGAGGCCGAGCACGAAGAGCAGGGCGGTCAGAAAGCCCCGGAAGAGGCCGTCCCACGGCGAGGACCAGTCGTCGGCGAACGGCGTCGCCCAGCCGACCAGATCGTTCGCGCCGTAGGCGAGGCCGATGAGCGCGCCCGCGTACAGCACCAGGGTCACCAGCCCGGGCAGCAGCCCGATGCCGAACCATCGGCCGTGTGCGCCGACCCAGCGCTGGCCCTTCATCAAGTAGCCGAAACCCGCCCCGAAATCACGCATGGGACCACCCTATCCGGCCCGGTCGCGCGCCCTGCCGGGAGCGATTCGTAGGAAACACCCCTTGATTGTTTCCGGCCGCACCAGGTAAACCCTGCGTACTGATCGTTGCGGCATACATGTCATGGCGATCGACCCCCGCTCCCCCCGGAGGGACTCACGCATGGGCATTTCCAGACCCGTCCTGGTCACCACCGCCGCGCTCGCCGTCGCCGTGCTTCTGGCACCGGCCCCGGCGACCGCGCTCCCCGTTTCCGCCCCGCTCCCGGGAGAACCGGGGCCGCCCGGCGGCCCCGGCCCCTCGCGCGAGCGCAGCGGCGGCGACTCCGCGCTCTCCAGAGCGCCACTTTCGGCCACCGCGGAGGCGCTCCGCCACGGGACGCACTCGTTCGTCAAGGACCGGGGTTACCCCCGGCGCACGACCCTCAAGTCCCCGGCGGCGAATCCTGCCGACAAGTCGATAAAGCTCGGTCTGATTCCCTACCACTCGATAGCGCCCCGCCTCAACGAGCTCCAGAAGCTGAGCGACCGGGTCAGCGTGGAGGTGGCGGGCAGGTCGGCCAACGGGCGTGAGCTGTATCTGGTCACCGTGACCGCGCCGGAGAGCGCGGGGAAGGTCCGCGAGCAGGAGCGGATGCGGGAGCGGATAGAGAACTCCCCCGCTTCGGCGGCCCGGGACAAGCAGCTGAAGTCCGCGTACAAGACGCCGGTCTTCATCAACAACAACATCCACGGCAATGAGTGGGAGGGCACGGACGCGGCCCTGAAGCTCATCGAGGAGCTGGCGAAGGCCAAGGACGCCAAGACGGCCGGGCTGCTGGCGAAGAACCGGATCTATCTCAATGTGACGGCCAACCCCGACGGCCGGGTCGCCGGCACCCGGGCCAACGCCAACGGTTTTGACCTCAACCGCGACTTCATCACCGCCTCCCAGCCCGAGTCCCGGGCGATCCGCCAGCTGGCGATCGACAAGCAGCCGGCCGTCATGCTCGATCTGCACGGCTATGTGAACGGCACCCTGATCGAGCCGACGACCCCGCCGCACGGCGAGAACTACGAGTACGACCTCTTCCTGAAGAACTCGTACGCCAACGCGCTCGGCATGGAGAAGGCCGTCAACGGGCTCGGGTACACCGCCGAGAAGGACGGTGTGAAGCCGGTCGAGATCCCCTTCCGGGACCAGACGGAGGGCTGGGACGACTGGCCGCCGATCTTCACCCCGCAGTACATGCCGTTCCAGGGCGCGGTGGCCTCGCACACCATCGAGTTCCCGATGCGGGTCAACAACCAGTCGTACGAGACGCTGCCGGTGGAGGAGTTGCGCCGGCGGTCCGCGATCAACACCGACATCGCGGGCGCGGCGATGCGCGCGACCCTCGACTACACCCACGCCAACCGGGGTTCGGTGATCGCCGACCAGATCGAGACCTTCCGGCGCGGCGCGGCGGGCGAGGCGCAGCGGCCAGTGTCGGAGGAGACGGTTCCGGGTGTGCCCGGGATCGGTCCCGAGGACGTCTACACGACGACTTTTCCCCGGGCCTATGTGATTCCGGCCGGGCGGGGTCAGCGCAGCGCCACGGCGGCGGGCCGGCTGGTGGACCATCTGGTCGCCAATGACGTGCGCGTGGAGCGTGCGCTGATGTCGTTCCGGCTGGCCGGGAAGACGTATCCGGCGGGTTCGTACGTGGTGGACATGCGCCAGCCCAAGCGCGGCATCGCCAATGTGATCCTGGCCGAGGGCCGCGACATCAGCCCCGATGTGTCGGCGATGTACGACATCTCGGGCTGGAGCCTGGGGCTGCTGTGGGGCGCTACGGTGGACAAGGCCGTCAGCGGCGAGCTGCGGGTGCTGGGCCGTCCGGTCCGCGCCGCCGCGCCGACCGGTTCGGTGGCCCGCCACGGCGATCTGCGGCTGCGGCTGGACGACCCCCGGGAGCTGGCGGCGGTGAACTCGCTGCTGGCGCAGGGGGTCAAGATCCGGCGGACGGCGGACGGGGCGGCGATCGTGCCGGCTTCGGCACGCAAGCACGCGGCCCTGGTCGCGGAGCGTTTCTCGGTGGTGTTCGGCTCGACGAGGGAGCGCGGGGTCGCGCCGCTGGAGCGGACCCGGGTGGCCGCGGCGGGCACCGCGGGCGAGCAGTTCGCGCTGCGTGAGATGGGCTTCGACGTGGTGCCGGTGTCGACGGCGATCCTCAACGCGGGCTTCGACTGGCGGGGCGTCGACGCGCTGTTCGTGTCGACGGGCCTCAACCACACGGCTCTGACGCCGGCGGCGCGCGACGCCTTCCGGGACAGCGGGGTCGCGGTGGTCGGTCTGGGCGCGGACGGCGCGGCGCTCACCAGCGCGGCGGGGCTGTTGCAGGCCACCGCCGTGGAGGGCAACGGCGACGCCAACGGCGTGGTGCGGGTCTCGAACGCCGGCGGTGTGATCACCGGTGGCGCTCCGGGCCACACCTTCGTCTACTCGCCGGTGTGGTTCACCGGGCTCGGTTCGGGCGTACGGGTGGACCAGTCGTACGGCGGCGGCAATCCGCTGGTCGCGGGCCACTGGCGGGCGACCGCCGACGGCTCGGGCGGCCCGGCGGACGCGGCGGGCAAGCCGTCGGTCGTCAGCGGGACCTCGGCGACGGGGGCGAAGGTGGCGCTGTTCGGCACGGAGCCGCTGTTCCGCGCGCACCCGAAGGGTGTGTTCGCGCAGATCGGGCGCGCGCTGCTGAACCACTGAGTCACTGACCGGATTCGGAGCCGGATTCGGACGAGCGGCGAAGGGCCGCACCCCCGCGTACCGCCGGGGGTGCGGCCCTTCGCCGTGCGGGTGCGCGGCTCAGACCGAGACGAGCATCTTTCCGGTGTTCTCGCCGCGCAGCATTCCGATGAACGCGTCGTAGCCGTGCTCGATGCCCTTGACCACGGTCTCGGCGTACTTCAGCTCACCGGTGGCGATCCAGCCGGCGGTGTCGCGGACGAACTCCGGCTGGAGGTCGAAGTGATCGGTGACCAGCAGGCCCTGCATCCGCAGCCGCTTGCCGATCATCAGGGGGAGATTGCTCGGGCCGGGGGCCAGTTCGGTGTCGTTGTACTGGGCGATCATTCCGCAGAGGGCGATCCGGCCGTGGAGCCTGAGCGAGCCGAGCGCGGCCTGGAGGTGGTCGCCGCCGACATTGTCGAAGTAGACGTCGATCCCGTCGGGCGCGGCCTGCTGGAGCTGTTCGGCGACGGAGCCGTTCTTGTAGTTGAAGGCGGCGTCAAAGCCGTACTCCTCGGTGAGCAGCTTGACCTTCTCGTCGGAGCCGGCCGAGCCGATGACCCGGGAGGCGCCCTTGATCCTGGCGATCTGGCCGACCTGGCTGCCGACCGCGCCCGCCGCGCCGGAGACGAAGACGGCGTCGCCCTCCTTGAAGGAGGCGGACCGCAGGAGTCCCGCGTACGAGGTGAGGCCGGTCATGCCCAGCACGCCCAGATAGGCGGAGAGCGGGGCGAGGGAGGCGTCGGCCTTGACGGCCTGCTCGGCGGGGACCTCGGCGTACTCGCGCCAGCCGAGGTTGTGCACCACATGGTCGCCGACGGCGAAGCCCTCGGCGGCGGAGGCGACGATCTCGCCGACCGCGCCGCCCTCCATCGGGCGGTCGAGCTGGAACGGCGGGAGGTAGGACTTCACATCGTTCATGCGTCCGCGCATGTACGGGTCGACCGAGAAGTAGAGGTTGCGGACGAGGATCCTGCCCGGACCCGGCTCGGTCACGGGGACCTCGCGGAGGGCGAAGTCCTCCTTCTTGGGCCAGCCGAGCGGGCGGGCGAC
Source organism: Streptomyces amakusaensis (assembly GCF_039532665.1). Classification (NCBI taxonomy): domain Bacteria; kingdom Bacillati; phylum Actinomycetota; class Actinomycetes; order Kitasatosporales; family Streptomycetaceae; genus Streptomyces; species Streptomyces amakusaensis. The sequence continues at coordinate 244,455 of NZ_BAAASB010000013.1, forward strand.
GAGCTGCCATTCGCGGCTGGTGGCGGGAAGTACGGACATGGCTCGCTGCCTCCTGAAAGATGCTTCACTTACTGAAACAACCATGCTGAGAATATTTTATATTGTCAAATATTTACCGTAGGATGTCGCCATGGCTCACCACTCCCGCCCCGACCCCGTGACCCTCGACGTCATCGATCTGATCGGCGATGTGGTGGCCCGCTACCACGCGGAGTACGAGCAGGCCGCCGCCCAGCACTCGCTGACCGGCGCGCAGGCCAAGCTGCTGGGGCTGCTCACACTGGAGCCCACCCCGATGCGCCGGATAGCCCGGAAGCTGAAGTGCGAGCCGTCCAATGTCACCGGCATCGTGGACCGGCTGGAACAGCGCGGCCTGGTGGAGCGCCGCGCCGACCCGAACGACCGCCGAGTGAAGATCGCGGCGGCGACCGACGAGGGCGTGCGCACGATCTGCCGGCTGCGGGACTCCCTGGACTTCGCCCGGGAGCCGCTGGCCGGGCTCACGCAGGGCGAGCGCGAGACCCTGCGGGACCTGCTGCGCCGCATGCTGGGCGAGACCCCGCCGGGCGAGGGCCCCGCCGGACCCGCCGTCTGAGGTCCGGTGCCGGGCAGGATGGTGCCATGCACGCGGTCGCGCCCCTGGGGCCCCTCGATTTCCGGCTCGTACTGCTGCGGTCCTCGCCCGGGCTGAGGGCGGCGGAGGATCTGACGCCGTGGTCGTGCACCGTGGACGAGGCGGCGCGGGCCTTCGCTCCGGCGGTTCCGGCCGAGGGGTCGGCCCCGGGGCGATGGCGGCTCGCTCTGACGCTGCCCGGCGGGGAGCGGGGCGTCGCGGAGTTCACCTGGGGTCTGTTCCAGCGGCTGTCGCTGCCCGGCGGGACGCGCTGAGCCTTTTCAGGCCCCGGGGCCGAGCGGGCCCCGGCGGCCCCCCGACCGGCTCACCCAGCGCGCGCCGGACGGGGCCCGGCCGGACGATGCCTTCAGGTACCGCACCCGGGAGGATCCGCCGTGACCGTCAGTCTTGAGCGGCTGCGCCGCTGCCATGTCGCCGTCGACCTGGGCGCAGCCCGTACCAGAGTCTTCGTCAAGGGCGTGGGGCTCGTCGTGGACGAACCGAGCGTCGCCGCCGTGAACACCCGTAACGGCGCGCTCATCGCGGTCGGCGCGCTCGCGGAGAAGATGACCGGCCGCACCCCCGGCTACATCCAGGTCGTCCGCCCGGTGTCCGGCGGGACGGTGGTGGACATCGAGATGGCGCAGCGCATGCTCCGCCATCTCCTCGGCGAGAAGCTCCGCAGGCAGCTGCGCCGCAAGCCCCGGCTGCGGGCCGCCGCCTGCACCCCCCACCTCAGTGATCCGCTGGCGCAGCGCGCCGCCGTGGAGACGCTGGTCGGGCTCGGGGCGCGCCGGGTCGAGCTGGTCGACACGCTCATCGCCGCCGCCGTGGGCTGCGGACTCCCCGTGGAGCAGCCCACTGCGACCATGATCATGGTGTGCGGGGCGGCCACCACGCAGATCGCGGTGCTCTCCCTCGGGGCGATCGTCACCGCCGAGCGCATCCCCGTCGGCGGCAACGCGATCGACCACGCGGTGATCCAGCATCTGCGCACCCAGCACGAGCTGATGCTGCCCAGCCAGTCGGTCCGGCCGCTCCAGCTGGCGCTCCAGAGCAACGGGCTCCACTCGCACGGCCCCGAGTCGACCGAGATCCACGGCCGGGACGTGGCCACCGGTCTCGCCCGCTCGGTGCAGGTGGACACCGCCGCCGTGCGAAATGCCATCCACACCCCGCTGACCTCGGTCATCGACGGTATCGGCAAGGTGCTGCGGGACTGCCCGCCCGACCTTGTCGCCGATCTCGCCGACCGGGGGATCATGATGGTGGGCGGCAGCGCGCTGCTGCCCGGCTTCGATCAGATGCTGCGGGACGCGACCGGGATGCCGGTGCAGATCGCGGACCGGCCGGACATCTGCGCGGTACTGGGGCTCGGTGCGATGCTGGAGGGCAAGATCCAGCCACTGGTGCTGAACCCGCTGGCCGAGGTCGGCTGAGCACGGAGGCGAGGCGGCGGCGGTGGGCGAACCCGGCGGGGCGGCGGAGGCTCGGCTTCCGCTGCTGCTGGAGGCCGTGCTCAGCGTGGGCACCGACCTCGAACTCCCCGCCACGCTCCAGCATCTCGTCGACACCGCCACCGAACTCGCCGGGGCCCGCTACGGCGCGCTCGGCGTGATCGACCCGGAGCGCGGGATCCTCACCGAGCTGTTCACCTCCGGGCTGAGCCAGGAGGAGCGGGACCGGATCGGCCCGCTGCCCGGCGGGGAGTCCGGGCTGGTGGGGCTGCTCGTCCGGGATCCGCAGCCGCTGCTGATCAACGATCTCGCGGCCGATCCCCGCTCCTCGGGCGTGCCCGAGGGCCACCCCGTGATGCGCTCGCTGATCGGGGTGCCGATCCGGGTCCAGAGCGAGGTCTTCGGCAATCTCTATCTCTCCGAGAAGCGCGAGGGCCCCTTCACCGAGGAGGATCTCGCGGTGCTGCGGGTCCTCGGCTCCCAGGCCGGGATCGCGATCGGCAACGCCCGGCTGTACGAGACGGCCCGCCAGCGGGAGCGGTGGATCGCGGGCGCGGCGGCCGTCACCACCGCCCTGCTCACCGGGAAGAGCCCGCAGGACGCCCTGGCCACCGTCGCCGAGCAGGCCCGTATCCTCGCCGGGGCCTCGGCGGGGGTGGTGCTCCAGCCCACCGACGAGGGCGGGATGGAGATCGTCGCCGCCTCCGCGGTGGACGACCCGGGCGACATCGTGGGCACCACCATCGCGCCCGGCTCCCCGGTGCTGGAGCAGCTGCTCGGCGGCGAGCCCGTGTTCATCGAGGACTCGGCGACCGACCCCCGGATGACCACCCCCGTACGCACCCGCTTCGGCCCCTCGATGATGCTGCCGCTCCAGAGCGGGGGCCGGCTGATCGGCACCCTGGCGCTGCCCCGGCGGCGGCACGGCGACCCGTACACCGTGGAGGAACGGCTGCTGGCCTCGCAGTTCGCCTCCCAGGCCGCGCTGGCGCTGGTGCTCGCCGACGCCCAGCACAACCGCGAGCGGCTGGCGGTCTACGAGGACCGCGACCGGATCGCCCGCGATCTGCACGACCTCGTCGTCCAGCGGCTGTTCGCGACGGAGATGATGCTGGAGTCGACCCGGCGCAGGGCGGCGGGCGGGGAGTCGGACGAGCTGCTCGGCCGGGCGGTGGACGAGCTGGACTCGACCATCCAGGAGGTGCGGACGGCGATCTTCGCACTCCAGCAGCCGCCCGCCGACGCGCCCGCCAGTTTCCGGGGCCGGGTGCTCCGGGAGACGGGCGGCGCGGCCGCGCTGCTCGGCTTCCGGCCGTCGGTGCGCTTCCGGGGGCCGGTCGACGCGCTGCTGAGGGAGCCGGTGGACCAGCGGCTGCTGGCCGCGCTCCGGGGCGCGCTGGCGGCGGCGCACCGGCGGCCCGACGTCACCTCGGTGGAGGTGGAGGTGGACGCCACCGCCCGGCTGCCGGACGGCACGGCGGGGGTGCGGCTGACGGTCGCGGACGACGGCCTGCGCGAGGACGGCGCGGGACGGGGGACCACGTTCGGCTGGGAGGCCCCGCGTTAGAAAGGTGCGGGCCCGCGTCAGAGAAGTGCGGGCCCGCGTTGGAAAGGTGCGGGCCCACGCCGCTCTCCGGCGCCGCCGGACGTAAGAAGCTGCTGTGGCCGATGGGTGCCAACACCCTTTCCGGGAGGCCCGTGCTGGCTACCCTTCGAAGATGCGCATGACACCTGGCACGACCCGGACTCACCGGCCCCTGTTATGACGCCCGAGACCCCCGCGCCCCGGCGCGCGCCCCGGGCGCTCACCGTACTCGGATGGCTGCTGACGGGCTCCGTCCTGCTGGCGGTCCTGCTCGCCCTCGCACTCGGCGGAACCCTGGCGTGGTGGCTGAAGGTGGACCGCTCCGCCGTCTTCGAACCCCGGCAGGGCAGGGTGGAGCAGCATCCCGCGCGTGCTGATGTACTGGGCGGGGACACGGCCGCGGCCAGGGCCGTACGGACGGAGACTTGGAGTACGACGAGTGAGTGACCTCTTCCCCGCCTTGCACACCGCGACCGGCCGGACGGCCCTGCGCTTCGGGGAGCGCGCCCTGACCTACGGGCAGTTGGCACAGGCCGCCGGCCCTCTGGCCGCCCGGATCGGCGGGGCCCCGAGGGTCGCCCTGTGGGCCACGCCGACGCTGGAGACGGCGGTGGGCGTGGTGGCCGCGCTGCTCGCCGGGGTCCCGGTGGTGCCGCTCAACCCGAAGACCGGCGAGCGCGAGCTGGCGCACATCGTCACCGACAGCGGCCCGGCGGCGGTGCTCGCCGCCCCCGGCGACGAACTGCCCGGCGCGCTGGACGGGCTGGAGCGGATCGACGTGCCGGTGACACCCGTGGCCGCGACCGGCGGCCCCGCGTCGCCGCCGCCCGGCGAACCGGGGCCGCTCTCCCCCGCGCTGATCGTCTACACCTCGGGGACGACCGGCCCGCCCAAGGGCGCGGTGCTGCCCCGGCGCGCCCTGGCCGTGACCCTGGACGCGCTGGAGGACGCCTGGGAGTGGACCGCCGACGACGTCCTGGTGCACGGGCTGCCGCTGTTCCATGTGCACGGGCTGATCCTCGGCGTCCTCGGGCCGCTGCGCCGGGGCGGTGAGGTGCGGCACCTCGGCAGATTCTCCGTCGACGGCGTGGCGCGCGAGCTGGCGGGCGGCGGCACCATGCTCTTCGGCGTGCCCACGATGTACCACCGGCTGGCCGAAGCCCTCGACGGCGACGAGAAGTTGCGCGGGGCGCTGGCCGGCGCGCGGCTGCTGGTCTCGGGCTCGGCGGCGCTGCCCCTCCACGACCACCGGCGCATCGAGGCGGCGACCGGCCGCCGGGTGATCGAGCGGTACGGCATGACCGAGACGCTGATGAACACCAGCGTCCGGGTGGACGGCCGGGCCCGCCCCGGCTCGGTGGGGGTGCCGCTGCGCGGGGTGGAGCTGCGGCTGGTCGCCGAGGACGGCTCGGTGCTCACCGAGTACGACGGGGAGAGCATCGGCGAGGTCCAGGTCCGCGGCGAGAACCTCTTCACCGAGTATCTGAACCGCCCGGAGGCCACGGCGGCGGCCTTCGACGGGGACTGGTTCCGCACCGGCGACATGGCGGTGCGCGACGAGGACGGATCGGTGCGCATCGTCGGCCGCCGGGCCACCGATCTGATCAAGAGCGGCGGGTACAAGATCGGCGCCGGGGAGATCGAGAACGCCCTTCTGGAGCACCCCGGCGTCCGCGAGGCGGCGGTGACCGGCGAGCCCGACCCGGATCTCGGCGAGCGCGTGGTGGCGTGGATCGTCGCCGACGACGACCGGGCCCGGCCCACCCCGGAGGAGCTGGCGGCCCATGTGGCGGCCCAGCTGGCCCCGCACAAGCGCCCCCGCACGGTCCGCTTCCTCGACGCGCTGCCGCGCAATGACATGGGCAAGATCATGAAGCGGTCCCTGTCGGCTTCATAGCTCCCACCAGCGGTTTTCGTTCCGGGCGCGGCTTCGGCGCGCGGGTGGAAGCAGCGACGCCTAGCGTGAGAGGAGCGGCCGGCACCCCGGCCGCCCCCTCTCGACGGGAGGCGCTGCCCCATGGCCGTACGACCTGAAGGCACACCCTGCTGGGCGGACGGGATGTTTCCCGACCTGGCCGCCGCGAAGAGTTTCTACGGCGAGCTGTTCGGCTGGACGTTCGGCGAGAGTTCCGAGGAGTTCGGGCACTACACCCAGGCCTCGGTGGACGGCGGGACGGTGGCCGCCCTGATGCCGCAGGAGCCGGGGGCGGAGCGGCCCCCCGCCTGGAATCTCTACTTCGCCACCCCGGACGCGAGAGCGACCGCCGCGAAGATCCGTGAGAACGGCGGCACGCTGATCGCGGACTCCGTCGAGGTGGGCGGCTTCGGCACGATGGTCGTCGCCCAGGACCCCAGCGGGATCCACTTCAGCGCCTGGCAGCCGGCGTCCCATCAGGGCTTCGAGCGGACGGGTACGCCGGGGGCTTACGCCTGGGCGGATCTGTGCACCCGGGAGGTGCGCAAGGCCGACGCGTTCTTCCCCTCGGTCTTCCCCTTCGAGGTCAAAAGGATGGAGAGCGACCAGGTCGACTACCACGTCTGGAGCATCGGCGGCGAGCCCGTGGCGGGCCGGCTGCGGATGACGGACAACTTCCCGGCCGACGCGCCCCCGTTCATCAATGTGTACTTCGCCGTGGCGGGCGTGGACGCGGCGGTCGCCACCGTCCAACGGCTGGGCGGACAGCTGCTGTACGGGCCGCACCCCAGCCCCTTCGGGCGGTTCGCCCCGGTGATGGACCAGCAGGGCGCGGTCTTCACGCTGATCGATCCGGCGGACAAGGAGGGCGAGACGCCCACCTTCTCCTGAGGCGGCTCCCGGACCGGTCCCGGGGGCGCGCGGAACCGCGCGCCCCCGGGCGTTCACTCCCCCCGCACCAGTGCCGGAGCGGGCTGTTCCGGGGGTGGGTCCTGTCGGTCGCTGATTCCCCACACCCGGTCGGAGCGGGCGGACCGGGGCATTCCGTCGGCCGGGGTCCGGCCGCCGGGCAGACCCGGCGGCGTCGGCGGTTCGGCGGCGGCGGGCCGTGAGGGGCCGGCGCTCCCGCCTCCCGGCGTGGCCTTGGGCGTACTCCCGGGCTCCGTCGCGGCGGGGGCGCGGCCGGTCAGCCAGCGCTGGCCGGCCGAGTCGTCGCGCAGCTCGACGACCACATCGGCCCCGGCCCGGGCGGAGCCGGGGGCGACGGCGAGCCCGCCGTGCCAGCGGGGGACCATCTGGCCCTGGACGGTGAGGTCGTACCGTACGCCCGTCGCGTCGGCCGTGCCCCCGTCCGCCGGCGGGCAGTCGGTGAGGCTGAGCACGCCCGCCGACTCCCGGGAGTTGAGGCAGAGCCCGGGCTCGACGGCGGAGCGCAGCCGGCCGTCCTCCTCGTACACCCATCGCTGTGTGGCCCGGTGGGCGCAGGCCGCCGTGGTGGCGTCGGTGTCCGGCTCGGCCCGGCGGCCGCGCAGATCCAGACAGAGGCCCGACTCGGCGTGGCGGAACTGGGTGGTGAGGGGGGCGAAGGGACGGACGGCGGCGGTCGCCGAGGGACGCGCGGCGGGTACGGAGGAGGCCTCGGCCCCGCCTTCGGGCAGCGGCGCGGCGGACGCCCCGGCGGACGCGGCCGTGTCCTCCCGGTGCCCCTGGTGGTCCCCCCGGAGCCCGGTGACGACCGTGGCCGCGATCAGCAGCCCGGTGGCCGCGCCCACCCCGGTGAAGAGGGCCGTGCGTCCGCGCCGGGAGAGCGTCCGGCCCCGGAGCGCGAGGGGCACGAGGGACGGCGGTGTACGGGGCCGTGCCCGGCGCGGACGGCGGGTCGCGGCCCTGGGCTGGTGGCGGGCGGTCCGGCGGGCCGGCCGGGAGTCGAGGTAGGACTGCGCGGCCCAGCCGAGCACCCCCTCGGCGAGCAGCGGGGAGAGCCGGCCCTCGCGGTGGTCGAGTTGATCGGCGGCGAATCGGCAGTGCCGGCAGACGGCGAGATGCGCCCGTACGCCGGGGGGCGGCTCGCCGCCGCGGCGCGCGGAGAGATCGAGCAGCCGGTTGTAATAACGGCATTCGCACTGTGGTGCGATTTCCAGATGGCAGCGGAGAATCCCCGACCTGAGCATTTCCCTGGCCTGTTCCAGCTGGAGCGCCGCGCCGCGCGGGTCCATCGCCAGCAAAACGGCGGGTACGGATATGTCCTCGGCTTCCACCTCGCTGTGCCAGAGCAGGCATTGGGCGGATCCGGGCAGCTCCAGAAAGGCGCGGGCGACCAGGGCCCGATTCGCGGGGAGGGTGAACATGTCGGCGTGCGCGGTGCGGCCGGTCCGGGGATTCTGGAGTTCGGCCAGCGCGGTGACACGGGTGTCGGACGCCCATGCCTTGGCGATATGGCGGGCGGTCGTCAGAAGCAGCGGACGGATTGCGGAGGTCGTCCGCGCGCGCCGGAGATTCTCCAGCACTCTGGCGAATGCGGCGGCGGTCAGCAGGGAGGCGGCCTTGGCGGAGGGGGCACCGATGGCCGCGTAGTCGAGAACCGGCTGCCAGTGCCTGGCCAGCAGGGCGGCCACGGGCCGGGAGTCGTGGGGGGCGTCCGAGGCCCGCAGGGCGGCCGCCAGACCTTCGTCGGAGGCCCCCGAGTCGAGGCCGGTGCGTGAGGGAGGGAAGGAATCCTGGTGTTGGGGATTGGCCATAAGACGTCTTTCCGTCCAGGGCATTGCGGTGGGGGGTGAGCAGTGCCGTCCGGCCCGGGGCGAGCGGGCAGAGGATTCGGTTCGATGAAGTCGTCGTGGGGCTGTTCAAAACTCAACGAACGGTTGAACAAAACCGACCGTGATCGGACGTGGAGTGGCTCACTTTCGCACAACCACCGGTGCGGAACAAGAGTTCAAGAACCGCCGGCCATAGCGCCGGGACCGGCCGACTCCCCTCCTGTACTGGGTACTTAGGGCCTGCCCCGACGTTTCCCCGCTCAGACCTCACCGAGCGAGATCTCCGTCGCCTTGACACTCGCCCACACGGCGACACCGTCGGCGAGTCCGAGTTCGGCCGCCGCCTGCGGAGTGATTTCGGCGACCAGATCGGGAATCCCCGCCGAAGTGATGAGAATGCGCAGTCTGCTGCCGCTCGCGGTGATCTCCCGGACCGTGCCCGGCCAGACATTGCGCGGGCTGCCGCCCGGTCTCAGCCGGTGCACGGAGACCGCCTCGGGGGCGATCACCGCGAGGGCCCGCGTACCGGCGGGCAGCGGCTCCGCGACGGTCAGAGCGCCGCCGCCGGGCAGGCTCAGCCCGCTCTCCGTCGCGGTGCCGGCCCAGGCGTTGCGGCCGAGCATCCGGGCGACCCACGGGGAGCGCGGACGGCGCGTGACCTCGGCGGGCGAGGCGTCCTGGAGCGCACGGCCCTCCTCCAGCACCAGGACCCGGTCGGCGAGCGAGACCGCCTCCACCGGGTCGTGGGTGACGATCAGACAGACCCCGCCGAAGCCTTCGAGATGGGTGCGCAGGGTGTGGCGCACCCGGGCCCGGGTGGTCTGGTCGAGGGCGGCGAGCGGCTCGTCCAGCAGCAGCAGCCGGGGGCGCGCGGCCAGCGCCCGGGCGAGGGCCACCCGCTGGGCCTGGCCGCCGGAGAGCTGGGCGGGTCTGCGCCCGGCGAGCTGCCCCACCCCCAGCCGGTCCAGCCACTCCCGCGCGTCGCGGCGCGCCTCGGCGCGCGGCACGCCCTGCGCCCGCGGCCCGTACGCGGTGTTGCCGAGGGCGCTCAGATGCGGGAAGAGCGCGCCGTCCTGGGGAACCCAGGCGACGCCCCGGCGGTGCGGGGGGAGTTCGGTGACCTCGTCGGGGCCGAGGCTCAGGACCGCGTGGGCGCGGGGGGTGAGGCCGAGGAGGGCGCGCAGCAGGGTGGTCTTGCCCGCGCCGTTGGGGCCGACGACGGCGATGGTGGTGCCGGGGGCGGCTTCGAGGGTGAGCCGGGTGAAGCCGGTCAGCTCGGCGCTCAGGGACCAGGCTTCGCCGCCCCGCGGTGACGCCGGGGCCGAGGGCCCGTCCTTGGCACCCGGCTCAGGCTCCGGCTCGGCCTTCCCGCTCCCCGGGTCCGCCCGTACGGCTGTCGCGCCCGCTCCGCCGCCGGTCCAGTGTCCGCGCAGGGCGATGAGCACGCCCAGGGCGATGGCCAGGAGCAGCAGGGAGAGGGAGGTCGCCGCCTCCGGCCGGGACTGGAGGAGCAGATAGACCTGGAGCGGCAGGGTCTGGGTCGCGCCGGGCAGATTCCCGGCGAAGGTGATGGTCGCGCCGAACTCGCCGAGCGCTCGGGCCCAGGTGAGCGCCGCCCCGGCGGCCAGCCCGGGAGCCACCATCGGCAGGGTGACGGTGCGGAACACCCGTACCGGAGAGGCTCCGAGCGAGGCCGCGGTCTCCTCGTAACCGGGCCGCAGTCCGCCCAGCGCGCCTTCGAGGCTGATGACGAGGAAGGGCATCGCGACGAAGGTCGCGGCGACGACCGCGCCGGAGGTGTGGAAGGGGAGGGTGATGCCGAAGGTGGACTCCAGCCAGGGGCCCAGCAGCCCCCGGCGGCCGAAGCCCAGCAGGAGGGCGACGCCTCCGACGGTGGGCGGCAGCACCATGGGGAGCAGCACCAGGGAGCGTACGAACACCTTGCCGGGGAAGCTCACCCGGGCGAGCAGCCAGGCCAGCGGCACCCCGAACAGCAGGGAGAGGCCGAGCGCGCCGAAGGAGACGAGGAGGGAGAGCCGGAGCGCCTCGACGACGGCCGGGCTGCTCAGATGCGTACCCAGCTCGGTCCACTCGGTGTGGACCAGGATGCCGAGGAGGGGCAGCAGCAGAAACGCGATGGCGAGCAGAGCGGGGACGGCGAGCGCGAGGGGCACGCGGGTGCCGGTGGGCCCTTGGAGGCGAAGGCGTTTCATCGGGGTTCCTGGTGTACGCGATGCACGTGAGGTCCATGGTGCTCGGTGCGCGGGCGGTCCGCCCCCGCGCACCGGACACGGGCGCGGTCTACGGCTGCTGGAAGCCCGCGTCCTGGAGGATCTTCCGAGCCTCGGGGCCGCTCAGCCAGGTCACGAACGCGGCGGCGGCCTCGGAGTGCTCGCTGTCCTTGAGGGTCGCCGCCGGGTATCGCGCGACGGCGTTCTGGGCGTCCGGGATCTCGATCGCGTCGACCTTGCCGGCGGCTGCCGCCGCGTCGGTCTTGTAGACGAGCCCCGCGTCGGCCTCGCCCAGTTCGACCTTGCTGAGCACGGCGCGGACGTTGGGCTCCTGGGACACCGGCTTCACCTCGACCTTCTGCCGGTCCAGGATCTGCTCGCCGTAGCGGCCGACGGGCACCTCGGGCGCGGCGAGGACGACCTTGAGCCTGCTGTCGGCCAGGTCCCCGAGCCCGTCGATCTTCTCGGGGTTGCCCTCGGCGACGGCGATGACGAGCCTGTTCTTCGCGATGACCGTCGGCTTCCCGGTCTCGGCCCGCAGCCCGTCCATGGTCTTGGTGTCGGCCGTGACCAGCGCGTCGGCGGGAGCGCCCTGCCGGACCTGCGCGGCCAGCTCCTGGGAGCCCGCGAAGGAGAAGGCGACCTTGGTCCCCGGGTTCTCCTTCTCGTACGCCGCGCCCGCCGTCGCGAAGACATCGGTGAGCGAGGAGGCGGCGAGCACGGTCAGGTCCACCTTCTTCGGCCCGTCCCCCCCGTCGTCACCGCCACAGGCCGCGAGCGGCAGCAGCAGGGCGGCGGTGAACGCGGCGGCCGCGGCGCGGCGACGGAACGTCATGGGACGGGACTCCTCGGCTGGGACGGATCGGGCGGGTCGGCGCGAGAGGGAGGCGGGCCCGCTCACGCCAGGTCGATATGGACATTGGTCGACTTCACCCGGGCGGTGGCCCGCATGCCCACCTCAAGCCCCAGCTCCTCGACGGCCTCCCTGGTCAGCAGGGAGACCAGCCGGTGCGGCCCGGCCTGTATCTCGACCTGCGCGGCGACGTCCCCGAGCTTGACCGCTGTGACGATGCCCGGAAAGGCGTTGCGGGCCGAGGTGTACGAGGCCTCCTCCTCGCCTCCCCCCTGCCCCACCTCAATGGAGAACGCGGCCAGATCCCGCCCCTCGATCAGCCGCTTCCCGCTCTCGTCCCGGTGCGTCGCGACCCTCCCGGCATCGGCCCACCGCCGCGCCGTGTCGGGACTGACGCCGAGAAGACGGGCGGCCTGACCAATGGTGTACGACTGCATATGCCATACGTTAGGCCGAATGGGCTCGCATCTACAAGGCTGGTCCGACGATCCGACCGGTGGGTGCGGTTCGTCAATCGCTACCGGCGGGCGTCGGCCGAGGTGTAGCCGGACTCCATCGCGCAGCCCAGCAGCTGATCGAGCAGGCCGGGGAAGCGGGCCTCCACCTCGCCGAGGCGCAGGGAGTTGTAGCAGCGGGTGCCCTCCGAGCGGACATGGAGGAGGCCCGCCTCTCTGAGGATCTTCAGATGGTGGGTCATGGTCGACTTGGCGATCCCCCCGCCCAGTTCCCCGGCGGTGCGCTCGTCGCCGCGCGACAGGGCGACGGCGATCCCGAGCCGGGTGGCGTCGCTCAGCGCGAACAGCACCTCGGGGAGGCGGATGTCCTCGGGGTCCGGATGGAAGTATCGGCGCACCCCTCCAGCCTCGCACAGTCCGGCACGAGTGATCGGCTGGAAATACCCCTCCGCCTTTGCCCCCAAGAGTCACATCAGCATCATGTACCTATGGACCGCGACTATCGAACATTAGGGACGCCGTGAACCTCGTCCACCTTCTTGGGGTCGGGGCCTTCGCGCTCGGGCTCGACGCCTATGTGACCGCCGGCCTGCTGCCGGTCATCGCCGACGACTTCAACTCGTCCGTATCGGCCACGGGGCAGATGGTCACAGCCTTCACGCTCGCCTATGCCATCGCCTCGCCGATCTTCGCCACCTTCCTCTCCGCCTCCCGAGTACGGGCCGGGCTGCTCGGTTCCCTCGCCGTCTTCGCCCTGGCCAACGCGGGCAGCGCGCTCTCCGACTCGCTGCCAGTGCTGCTGGTGACCCGCGCCTTCGCGGGTGTCGGCGCCGGTCTATATCTGGCCCTCGCCGCAGCCGCCGCCGCGTCCCTCGTGGACAAGGAACGACGGGGCCGGGCACTCGCCGTGATCATGGGCGGGATGAGTTCCGGCACGGTCATCGGGGTGCCCGCGGGGGTCTTCATCGCCGAGCACACAGGGTGGCGCTCGACCCTGTGGCTGGTCACCGTGCTGGGATTCATCTCCTTCGCCGGTCTCGCGCTCCGGCTGCCGACGCTGCCCGCCACCCACTCGTTCTCCCTGCGGGAGCGCGCCCAGGTCGTCACCGACCCCCGGGTCGCCTCGATCGTGGGCGTCTCCTTCCTCGCCGCCGTCGCCAGTCTCGGCCTGTACACCTATATCGCGCCGGTGATGGCGACCGACGCCATGGGCGAGGTGGAGAGCATCACTCCCTATCTGTGGGCCTGGGGCATCGGAGGCGTCGTCGGCAGCGTTCTGATCGGCACCCTGGTCGACCGGGTCCGCCGTCCGTATTTCCTGGTCGTCGGCATCTTGGTGCTCCTGGTCGCGGCCCTGCTCGCCTTCCGTGTCACCGCCTCGATCCATCCGCTGATCGCGCTTGCGCCGATCGCGATCTGGGGTGCGGTGGGGTGGGCCCTGCAAGTGCCGCAGCAGAACGACCTGTTGGAGGCCCGGGGAGAGAAGGGCGGTCCGGTGGCCGTGGCCCTCAACGAGTCCGCCCTCTATCTCGGCAGCGCGGTCGGATCGGGCCTCGGCGGCCTCGCCTTCTCCCTCGGCCGGAGCGGCTCGGTGCTGCCGCTGTGGGCGGCGGGCGCGGCCCTGCTCGCTCTGATCCTGCAAGTGACCGCGGTCCGGACCTCCTCGGCCCGGCGCGCACGGGCCGCACGGCCCGCACCCGCCGAGACCCTGACCGGCGGCACCGATTGACCGACCCGGGGCACGGGCCGGGCCGGTTCGGTTCGGTTCGTCAGGCCGGTCCCAGGCTCCAGCGGGGACCGTCCGGGCTGTCCTCGATGACCAGTCCGGACTGCTGGAGCTGGTCGCGGATGGCGTCGGCGGTGGCCCAGTCCTTGCGGCCGCGGGCCGCCTCGCGCTGTTCGAGGACCAGGCGTACGAGGGTGTCGACCGCGCCGTGGAGGTCGTCGCCCCGGACCGCGTCGCCGGCCCAGTGCGGGGCGAAGGGGTCGAGGCCGAGGACGCCGAGCATGGCGCGGACCTCGGCGAGGCGGGCGACGGCACCGTCCTTGTCGTCGGCGGCGAGCGCCGAGTTGCCCTGGCGGACGGTGGTGTGGATGATCGCGAGCGCCTGCGGCACGCCGAGGTCGTCGTCCATGGCCTCGGCGAAGGCCGGCGGGACCTCTCCGGCGGGGGCGACGGCGCTCCCGGTCTTCTCGACGACCCGTTGGGCGAAACCCTCGATCCGGGCGAAGGCGGACTCGGCCTCGCGCAGTGCCTCCTCGCTGTACTCGATCATCGAGCGGTAGTGCGGGGTGCCGAGGTAGTAGCGGAGAACGATGGGCCGCCAGCGTTTGACCATCTCGGAGACGAGCACCGAGTTGCCGAGCGACTTGGACATCTTCTCGCCGCTCATGGTGACCCAGGCGTTGTGCACCCAGTACCGGGAGAACTCATCGCCGAAGGCCTTGGCCTGGGCGATCTCGTTCTCGTGGTGCGGGAAGATCAGATCCAGGCCGCCGCCGTGGATGTCGAAGGCCTCGCCCAGGTACTTGTGGGCCATCGCGGAGCACTCCAGGTGCC
>NZ_BAAASB010000014.1:0-200733 GCF_039532665.1 Streptomyces amakusaensis
AGAACACATAGAGCAGCACCAGATCGTCGGCGAGCACCAGCCCCAGCATCGCCCCGGCGAACGCCAGCAGATTGCCGGCGAACCGGCCGAGCAGCGGGTCCCCGGCGGAGAAGTACCGTACGCAGTACAGCAGCACCAGCGCGCCCACTCCGGCGGCGAGGAACACCATGAGCAGCGAGAGCGCGTCCAGGCGCAGTGCGAGCTAGACGTACACGGGGAGCCAGGCGAGGGACCAGTTCGCCGAGCCGCCTGCGGCGGCCTCGCCCCAGTGAGCCGCAGGCCACACCACCGCGGCGGCCGGGGGAGCGCGAGCACCGGGAAGGCCCGGACGCCGAGCCGCCCGACGAGCGGCCCCGCGCAGGCCGCGAGCAGGAAGTGTCCCAGGATCAGCGCTGCCATCGGGACCTGGTCGGGGACCCGCCGACGTCGGCGGTCACCACACTCAGGACAGAAGGCACGACGTCATTGCTATAAGGACATGGCCCGGTTCACGCTCCGGCGCGCCGACGAGGTCCCAACCGGGCGCGGGTTCGCCCCCTGTCGGCCCATCGGCGGCTCACCGGGGCGGCCCGGTGCGGGTCAGCACGTGGGCGCGACGGCGGGCGCCGTCACCGCGCGTCAGCCTCCCGGCGTCGTACATCGGCGGGCGGGGAGGTGTGCGACGACGTCGTCTGCGGTCATCTCTCGTTCCTGTCCGTGAGGGGCCCCGGCCGTCCGCCGGGCCGGTTCCACCGGGGAGCGGGCCGCCGGCGACAGAAGGGGAACGGGCATGTGCTCCATGAAACCGCCGCCGTCCGGCAGTGACAACAGCGCCTCTCCCCAGAATCGGGTCAACTGCGCTGCCACCATCGACAGTTGGCCACAAGGCGAGATCCCCGGGACCGGCGTTTCCGTGTTCTACCTGGTGGCAGGGTCGGGGAGAGATGAATACGGGACACGGTAATCGGCTCAGCCGCCAGTGGTGGTTGACAGTGCCAATGCCCCCAGGCGTAACGTTGCACCCCACAACCAGGTTGGTCACCCAGATGCCAACTGCAGTACGTCGACTGCCCCGGCCCGCCCGCGTACGCTCCTTGCCGAACGGGTCGGCTCCGGTCGCGGACAGTAACGATGCCGGCCTACGCGGTCCCCTCATGTCCGGTACACGTCATGAGGGGGCGACGCTACCGCTTCCGGCACCCCTCACTCCACGTACGTCGTCGCATGCTCAAGCCAGCCTGAGGTCATCCTGTAGGAGGCTCACCATGACCGATGTCCGACCATGGCCAGCATGGCCAACGCACACCGCGCGGACGGAGCGACATCTGCTCGCCGCGCTGCGCTCCGGCCGCTGGGCGGTGAGCGGCGCGCACACCGGCGGGGAGTCCTATGAGCAGGCGTTCGCCACCGCGTTCGCCGACTTCCTCGGGGTGTCCCACGCGGTGCCGACCTGCAATGGCTCGGCGGCGCTGACCATCGCACTGGAGGCGCTGGGGGTGCGGGCCGGGGACGAGGTGCTCATCCCCGGTCTCACCTGGGTGGCGTGTGCCTCGACCGTGCTGCGGGTCGGCGCGGTGCCGGTGCTCGTGGACGTCGACCCGGACACCCTGTGCATGTCGGCGGCGGCGGCCGAGGCCGCGATCACACCGCGGACCAGAGCGGTGATGGCTGTTCATCTCTTCGGCTCGGCGGTGGACTTGGACGCGATGACCGCGCTGACGCGCCGTCATGACCTAGCGCTGCTGGAGGACTGCTCGCATGTGCACGGCGCGACCTGGCGGGGGGCCAGGCTGGGTTCCTTCGGGGACGCCGCGGCCTTCAGCCTCCAGCAGACCAAGCTGCTGACCTGCGGTGAGGGCGGGGTGGCGGTGACCTCCGACCCGGCTGTGCACGATCTGCTCTACCGCAAACGCGTGGATGGGCGCCGACGGCGGGCCGATGCCCCGGTGGGCGAGCTGGAGCTGGTCGAGCTGCCCGGGGTGCAGGGCTACAACTACTGCATGAGCGAGTTCAACGCCGCGGTGGCGCTGGACGGGCTCTCCCGGCTGGACGAGGAGAACGCGCGCAGACGCCGCTCGATGCGCCGGCTGGAGGAACTCCTCGAAGGGTTCGACGGCGCACGGCCGCTGACCAGGCCCGACGGGCTCACCGCCGACGCCGCCTACCAGTATTGTGTGCGGCTCGATCCGGCGGTCTTCGGTCCGGGGGCCAAGGACGCCGTGGCCGCCTCCCTCTCCCGCGAACTCGGTGTGCAGGTGGAGCCGATCGACTCCGCGCTCCACCGCAATGTCCTCTACCAGCCGCTGACCTCCGGCTGGGCGGGCCGGACCGACGGCGGGCGGGCGCGGGAGCTGGACCCCGCCCGGTTCGAGCTGCCGCACGCCGAGTTCGCCGGGGAGAACGCGGTGGTCATCCCGCACCGGGTCTTCCTCGCTCCCCCGGAGCGCATGGAGCTGGTCCTCTCCGGGCTGGAGAAGGCCAGAGCGCAGGCCGTCTCGTCCTGAACCCCGGGCCGGAGCGGGCCACGAGCGCCGCACCCGGGGTCCGACAAAATCCCGACGCCCCGAATTCGGGGCCGGAGAAGGCCCCAGCGCGACCCGTTCTCATCCCCGACGCTCCCACCGTCCCGCCCGCCGCCGTGTCCCCGTGCCGCCCGGTCCGGCAACGACCTCACCCGCCCGCACCCGCGGCACGGGGACACAGCGCGCCCGACGGCCCGGCCCGCCCGCCGGGCATCTGCCGAGTGAAAGGCCCTCGATGAGCAGCACCGCCGATACGCGATCCACGATCAGCACCATCGCGTCGACCTCCCTGGGAACCCTGACTCAGGGCGACGCGACCGCCTTCCTCCGATCCCTGCCGGCCCAGAGCGCGCGGCTGGTCGTCACCTCGCCATGGTTCACCGGCCCCTTCGAGCCATCGTCCGACGACCCGACGAGCCCCGCGTTCGGCGACTGGCTGAACGGCCATCTGGAGGACATCGCCCGGGTCCTGCTGCCCGACGGCAGCGTGGTCTTCGAGGCGGGCTGCACCTGGGCGGTCGACCGTCCGGTGCGGACCGTACAGCACTACGCCGCGCTCAGCCGGCTACTGGCCGGCGGCGAATGGCATCTGCTCCAGGAGTTCCACTGGTACAACCCCGAGCTGCTGACGGCGAACGAGGAGTACGTCGAACGACGGCGGTCGCGGCTCCACGACTGTGTCACCAACTGGTACTGGCTCTCCCGCACCCCCGACGTGCCTGCGGACACCCGGCGGGTCCGCGGCTTCCAGGGGCATCTCACCCACCCCTTCGGCAACTTCCTCACCTTCGGCGACTCGGCGGCCGACCACGACTACCTCGACGCGGTGCGGGGCCCGGAGACCCAGGCCGACCGGGACCGCTTCCCGGTCGCCGCCCCGCTGTACTTCATCCGCCTGCTCACCGAGGAGGGCGAACATGTTGTCGATCCCTTCGCGGGCATCGGGTCCACCGCGCTGGCGGCCGAGTCCGCCGGCCGCACCTGGTCCTGCAATGACTTCTCCGTCGAGGCGATGACCATCGCCAAGCAGCGCATCGACAATCTCCGAAAGTGACGGCGATGAGTCTTCAGACCCCCCATCCGGCAGGCGCTCCCACCTCCCCGCACGACCGGCGATTACAGGAGTGGTCCTTCGACATAGCGGAGAAGCGGATACGCGTCCTCATCGGCGAGAACGTCCACGATCAGATGGCCGAATGCCTCAGCGGCCTCGGGGCGGACCGCTTCATCGTGGTCACCGACGACAATGTCGCCGACATCGCCGCCGGGAAACTCGCCGATCTGCTCGAACAGACCGCTCCGACGCTGCTGCTGTCGCACCCGCCCGGCGAGGAGCACAAGAACCTGACGACGCTGACGCGGTTCGTCGACCTATCCCTCGACTTCGGCGTCACCCGGCGGTCCGTCGTGGTGGCGGTCGGCGGCGGCATCCCCGGAAACATCGCGGGCGTGCTCGCGGGTCTGATCTTCCGCGGCGTGCGTCTGGTGCACGTCCCCACCACCGTCATCGCCGCCTGCGACTCCGTCATCTCGGCCAAACAGGCCGTGAACACCTCGCACGCGAAGAACATGGTCGGCCTCTACCACACCCCCGAGATGATCCTCATCGACCTCGCGGTGGTCGCCATGGGCTCGCCCAGGGATCTGCGCTCCGGCACCTGCGAGACGGTCAAGAACGCCCTGGCGATCGAGCCCGCCCAGATCCCCCGGCTGCGCCGGCTGCTGCGCCGGGACGCCGACTACTCCCCGGCCGACCTGGGCGAGATCTTCGATCTGAGCCTGGCCGTCAAGAGCAGGCTGCTGCGGGAGGACCCGTACGAGAAGTACTCCGGGCTGCTGCTGGAGTACGGCCACACCATCGGCCACGCCCTGGAGCTGGCGAGCGCGGGACACGGCCCGGAGGAGGCCGCGCTCAAGCACGGCGAGGCCGTCGCCCTCGGCATGGTCGCCGCGGCCGATGTGGCACACCGACTGGGCCTGCTGGACGCCGAGGCGGTCGCCGTCCACGAGGAGATGATCGGCCGGGTCGGCGTCTGCCGGTGTCTCACCGTGGGCATCGAGGCCGAGACGGTGCTGCACCACATCGCGTTCGACAACAAGCGCGGCTACCGGCGGGGCGACGACAACCAGGTGTCGATGGTCCTCCTGGACGGCATCGGCTCCCCGCTCCACCCCGACGACCACTACCTCACCCCGGTGCCGTACACGGATGTCGCGGCGGCCGTGCACGAGCTGCTGAGGCTGGGCCGCCAGTGCCGGGAAGGGCACGGGACGTCATGACCGACATCCGCTGGACCCTGCCAGAACCACTCGCACCGGCACCGGCGGAGCCGACCGGACGGCAGCTCCCGGCCGTCGTCACGGCCCGCTCCCCGCTGCGCGTCTCGCTGGCGGGCGGCGGCACCGATCTGCCGAGCTACTCGTCGCGGTACGGCGGGCTGGTGATCAGCTGCGCCATCAACCGCTATGTCGGCGTGACCGTCTTCCCCCGTGAGTTCCGGGGCCGGGCGCGGGTCGTCGTCGAGGGGTACAGCGAGCACGACCACACCGATCAGCACCCCAACCCCATGACCCGCGCCTGTCTGCTGCGGGCCGGACTGCACAGCGGCTACCAGCTCACCGCGTTCAGCGATGTGCCCAGCGGCTGCGGCCTCGGCGGCTCCGGCGCCTTCGCCGTCTCCGTGCTGCACGCGGGGTCCGGCGGGGCCCGCCCGCCCGCGCGGACGCTCGCCGAGTCGGCCGCCGAGGTGGAGATCAGCGACCTCGGCCGCCCGGTCGGCAAACAGGACCACTACATGGCGGCGTACGGCGGCATCCGGCTGCTGCGCTTCCATCCGTCCGGCTCCGTCGACCCCGACCCGCTGGTCCTCGCTCCCGCCTTCCGGGCCGAGCTGGAGTCCCAGCTGCTGCTCTTCCATACGGGCACCAGCCGGGACGCCGGCTCGATCCTCGCGGACCAGAACAAGCGCACCCTCCAGGGGCACAGCGACGCCCTACGGAGACTGCACGCCATCCGGTCCCTCGCCGATGAGATGACCGGGGCGCTGGAGTCGCGCGACATGGGCGCGGTCGCCGGTCTGATCAACGAGCACTGGTCGCTCAAGGCGCGACTCAGCGCCCGGGTCAGCAGCCCGCGCCTCCAGGCCCTGCACGACACGGCGCTGGAGGCGGGCGCGGCCGGGGCGAAGCTCCTCGGCTCCGGCGGCGGCGGCTTCCTCCTGCTGGTCTGCCCGCGGAACCGGCAGTCCGAGGTACGGCGCGCCATGGACGAGCAGGGCCTGCCGGAACTCTCCTTCCGCTTCACCGACAGCGGATCCCGTTCCGGCCGGCTGCCGCTGTGAGCGCGGGCACCGGGAGCGCTCCTCCCGCGATCACGGTCGTGACGATCACCCGGACCCGGCCCGGGCTGCTTGGCCGGGCGATCGACAGCGCGGGCCGGCAGCTCCTGCCGCAGGGCTTCGAGCATCTGATCGTCGTGGACGACTGCCCCGAGACCTACGCCTTCCTCCGCAGGCCCGGCGCACTGCCGCCCCACGCCGGCTGGCTGCTCGCCGCGCGCGGACCCCACGACGTCTCCGGCCCCGGCCGCTCCTCCCGGCTGCGCAACATGGCCGTACGGATCAGCCGCAGCCCGTGGATCACCTTCCTCGACGACGACAACGAATGGGAGCCCGGACACCTCGCCAGCCTGCTGGAGTGCGCCGAGCGGACCGGGCACCGGGCCGTCCACTCCCAGCTCCGGATGGTCCACCCCGACGGCAGCCCCTTTCTCGACCCGCGCGACCCCTGGTCCGAGGACCACGAGAAGGGGCGTGCCGAGTACGAACGGATGCTGGCCAAGGGGGTGGTGGAGCGGGGCACCTGTGTCCGCCGCGACCGGCTCGACCCACTCGGCGTACCGGACCCGGTGATCTCCGTGGACACCGGCGAATGGCTGCTCGCCCGGGAGCTGCTGCTGCGGATTCCCTTCCGGGACGACTTCGACGCCCATGACGAGGCCGGCCGCGTCGGCGAGGACGACAAGCTCGCCATGGCGCTGCGGGAGAGCCGGGAGCCGGTCTCCTGCACCGGTCTGCCGACGCTCCGCTACTACCTCGGCGGCTACTCCAACAACTTCTCCCGCACCTTCGACCCGACATTCTCCTGGCGAGAACAGGGAACCCGATGAGCTATCACCTTGAGGACGGGAAGGTCGTCAGCCCGGAGGGCTGCGAGCTGAACGTCGCCCACCACTGCAATCTGGGCTGCGCCTCCTGCAGCCATCTCTCGCCGGTCTTCCGGCGTTCCCTGGTCGATCCCAGGACCGCCGCGCAGGATCTGGCACTGCTGGCCCGGTCTTTCCGGGCCCGGTTCGTGAAGGTGCTGGGCGGCGAGCCGCTGCTGCACCCGGAACTCGTCGCCATTCTGGGGCAGGTGCGCGCCTCGGGCATCGCCCCGCACATCACGGTCTGCACCAACGGCATCCTGCTGCCCCGGATGGGCGAGGAGTTCTACGCGGCGGTGGACGAGGTCGAGATCTCCGTCTACCCCGGCCGGGAACTGCCCGAGGAGAAGATGGAGCGGGTCCGCACCCTCGCGGACAAGCACGGCGCCCGGCTCAACATCTCGTACTACTCGCACTTCCGGTACTCCTACTCCGAGCAGGGGACCGAGGACGAGGGGCTCGTCCGGCGGATCTTCTCCACCTGCCAGATCGCCCATGTCTGGCGCTGCCACACCGTGTACGAGGGTCATTTCTACAAATGCCCGCAGTCTGTCTTCCTCCCCCAGGTCCTCGACGGCGGACTCAACCCCACCAGGGACGGGCTGCGGATCAGCGACGACCCCGGCTTCGCCGACCGGCTGCTGGCGTATCTGCGCAGCACCGAACCGCTGAACGCCTGCCGCAACTGCATGGGGAGCGTCGGTCTGCGGATGGAGCACCAGCAGCGCAACCGGCGCACCTTCCGGGAGCTTCAGGAGCACACCTCCGAGGAACTGACCGACCGCCGCTTCCTGGCCCTTCTGGAGAACCGGCCGGACGCCGACGACGGATGCGCCGTCGAGGACGCCGACGCATGGCGCGCCGGGCTGTCCGCCCCGGCCGGCGAGCCCACCGCTCCCGGCTCCGCACTCCCCTCCTACGGCACGGGAAAGAGGCCCTGATGCGCTGCCTGGTCACCGGCGGTTCCGGTTTCATCGGCGGTCATGTCGCCCGCCGCTTCCACGAGGGCGGCCACGAGGTCATGGTCGTCGACACCCGCTGGACGGCCGACGACCCGTTTCCGGGGCAGGCGGCCAGCGTCTCGGACCGGGATGTGATCGCCGAGCTGTTCGACTCCTGGCGGCCCGACGTGGTCATGCACCTCGCGGGGGTGGCCGACGCCCGCGCCGTGCTGGCCGACCCGGTCACCGCCATGGACATCAATGTCACCGGCACGGCCTCAGTGCTCGCCGCCGCGGCGGCCACCGGGGTGTCCCGGGTCGTCATCGCGGGGAGCTGCTGGGTCTACAACGCGATGCCGGTGGAGGCGGTGGACGAGGACGAGCCGTTCCTGCCGTCCGGCGCGGGGCACCCCTACACCACCTCCATGATCGCCAAGGAGCTGCTGGCCCGCGACTTCGCCCGGCTGCACGGGCTGGAGTCGACCGTGCTGCGGTACAGCCCCGTCTACGGGCCGGGCATGTGGCCCGGACTGGTCGTCTCCGCGTTCTTGCGCGCGGCGGCGGCGGGCGGTGCGCTGACCGTCTTCGGCGACGGGACCGAGCGCCGGGCGTTCCTGCACGTACACGATCTGGCCGAGGCGTTCTACCGGGCCACCGCGCCCGTCGGGGCCAACCAGGTCTACAACCTGGAGGGCCCGGACATCCTCACCACGGCGGAGCTGGCGCACAAGGTGTCCGACCTCTTCGGCGGTGTTCCCGTCGAGTACCGGGAGGAGCCGACCCGGCGCGGCGAGCTGGTCTACTCCCAGCGGCTCGTCTCCACCAGGAAGGCGCGCGAGCAGCTCGGCTGGACCCCGCGGGTCGGCATCGACGAGGGGCTGCGCGCGGAGCTGGCGGCGGCCGGCGGGGCTCGCGGCACGGACGGTGCGAAGGTGGCCGGACGATGACGGAACCCCGTGTGGTGCCGGTCCGCCCCGACTTCTCGCCCGAGGACATCGAGGGCATCCTCGGTTCGATCCGCACCAGTCTGGAGACCGGGCAACTGGCCCAGGGCGAGCAGGTCGCCGCGTTCGAGGCGGAGATGAGCGCGCTCACGGGCGCCCGCCACGCGGTGGCGCTCTCCACCGGGACCGCCGCCCTGGTCTGCGGTCTGCGGGCGCTCACCACCGGACGTACCGGCGAGGTGCTGGTGCCCGCGAACTCCTTCTACTCCTCGGCCGCCGCCCCGCTCCTCGCCGGGCTGCGCACCCGGCTGGTCGATGTGGAGGCCGACACCTTCGCCCCGTCGGTGCGCACCCTGCGGGAGGTGGTCACCGAGGACACCGTCGGCGTGCTCCTGGTGCACATGGGCGGGCTGCTCACCCCCGAGCTGGAGGAGATCTCGGCGTGGTGCGCCGAGAGGGGCCTGTGGCTCTTCGAGGACTGCGCGCACGCGCACGGCAGCCGGCTCGGCGGGCGGCACGCCGGGACCTTCGGTGCCGCCGGTGCCTTCTCGTTCTTCGCCACCAAGGTCATCACCTCCGGCGAGGGCGGGATGCTGATCACGGACGACGGCGAACTCGCCGCCGCCGTACGGCTGCACCGCAATCTGGGCAAGCCCGAGGCATGGCGCAGCTACCACACGGCGCTGGGCGAGAACGCCCGGATGAGCGAGCTGCACGCCGCCGTCGGCCGGGCACAGCTGGCCCGGCTGGAGGAGTTTCTCGCCGTGCGCGAGCGGCTGGCCCGGCTCTACACCGAGGGGCTGGCGGACCTGGCGGGGCTCACCCCCGTGCTGCCGCTCCACACACCGGCCAGTTGGTACAAGTACGTGGTGCTGCTGGACCCGGCGATCGACCGGGCCGCCCTGCGGAGGGAGCTGCGCGCGGCGGGTGTGCAGCTCGGCGGCGAGATCTACGAGATGACGCTGACGGCCCAGCCGGTCTTCGACGGTCTGGTGACGACCGGCGGTCATCCGGTCGCGGACGAGGTCTGTGCCCGGCACATCTGTCTTCCCCTGCACACCCGGATGAGTGAGGACGACATCGGCTTCGTCCTCACCGCACTGCGCGAGGCGCTGAAGGCGGTCGGATCCTGAACCGGCCCGGCGCACCGCGTGTCCGTTCACCCACCCCTCGCGACCGTGAAAGGCGGCAGCCGTGTCCGCACTGAGCGACGAGCAACTGTATCTGTTCGACACCACCGGGTTCCTGGTGATCCCGGGGGTCTTCGGCTCCGAGGAGGTGACGGCGTTCCGGACGGAGCTGGAGGGGATGGACACGATCGATCCCGGTTTCGCGGAGACCCGTCGCTACCGTGATCTGCCGTCCGTCAGTCCGCTCTTCGCGGAGCTGGCGCTGGACGAACGTCTGCTGGGCCCGGTGCGCGATGTCGTCAATCAGCCGCTGCGGCTGCTGGAGGGGTACGCGCTGCGGCGCAGCAGGGGCAGTGTGCTGTACATGCACGGCGGGAACTCGGAGCTGCTGGACCTCGGCGGGCGTTCGGTGGGCCGGGACCTGTCGATCACCCACACGTACCACGACGGCAAGCTCTTCTGCCCGTATGTGAAGACGCTGGTCTATCTCAGCGACATCCAGTCCCCGGACGACGGGTCCTTCTGCTATGTGCAGGGCTCGCACAAGGCCAACTTCCCGCTGCTGCGGCCCCGCGCCGAGCGGGGGGTGACGACGTCGCTGGTGGACGACGGGTTCCCCACCCTCACCGATGTGTTCGTCCGGGCGGGGGACGTGCTGGTCCTCAACGAGGCCCTGATGCACGGGACCCGGCGAAAGCTCACGGACGGCGACCGGCTGCTGGCGGCGTTCGGCTACGGGCCGACGTATCTCACCGAGTGGCGCGAGCTGGACGGGGAGACCGGCGATCTGCGCGGGGCCGGTTACGTCGACCACGACGTGGAGGAGGACTTCGTCCGCTGACGCCGCCGCGGCCCGGCGCACCCACCCGGCCACCCGGCCACCCGGCCACCGAACAGGATCGCAGGAGACAGAGATGACGATGACACACAACTCCTTAGCCGCCCCACTCCAGGCAGGACCGAAGGTGTGGGACGAGTACCTCGCCACGGCGGCCCCGGTGCTGGGGGCGATGGGCGAGCAGGTGCGCTCGCTCGTGGTGGAACTGGACGAGGTCCGCCGCAGCGGCGCGACCGTCTATCTGGCGGGGAACGGCGGCAGCGCGTCGGCCGCCTCCCATCTCGCCCAGGATCTGCTCAAGGGCACCTACACCGGCTCCGCGCCGCTGCGGGCGGTGGCCCTCACCGACAATCTCTCGATGCTCACGGCCTATGCCAACGACGAGGGCTACGACCGGGTCTTCGTGGAGCCGCTTAGTCTGATGGCCCGTCCGGGCGACCGGCTGCTGGCCATCAGCTGCTCGGGGAACAGCCCCAATGTGGTGGCCGCGGCCCGGCACGCCAGGGAGGCCGGTCTGCGCGTCCTGGCGGTGACGGCGTGCGACGGCGGCGCGATGCGCGAACTGGCCGACGTCGAGGTCAACACCCCGACGCACGACATCGGGATGGCCGAGGCCATGCACAGCATGGTGTTCCACTTCGTCACCCAGTGCCTGCGCGACAGCGCCGCCGTCCGCTGAGGGTGCGGCGGCGACAGACTCCCGGATCACCGATCGGAAAGGTCTCGGTATGCGAGCGGCAGTACTGAACGGCCCACGTGACCTCGCGGTGTGCGAGGTGCCCGACCCGCGTCCGCCCAAGGGCTGGGCGCTGGTGCGGGTGGCGTACAACTCGATCTGCGGCAGCGATGTCTCGCTGTACAACAACGCCTGGCACGGCACCGCCTTCCCCGCGATACCCGGGCACGAGTGGAGCGGCGTCGTCGTGGAGGCGCCCCCGGGGGCCGTCGTCGCGGGCGACAAGGTGGTCGCGGACCTCACCCTGGGCTGCGGGCGGTGCCGCTGGTGCCGCCGCTCCCAGACGGTGATGTGCCCGGAGCTGCGGGAGTTCGGCTTCACCGACCCGGGCGGCTGCGCCGAGTACATCGCGATCCCGGCGACCAATCTGGTCCGGCTGGAGCCGGAGGCAGATCTGCTGGCCGCCACACAGGTGGAGCCGCTCGCCGTGGCCCTGCACGCGCTGTCCCGGGTACGGCTGGAGCCCGGCGAGCGAGTGGCCGTGCTGGGCTGCGGCGGTATCGGCCTCACCCTGCTCCAGGCGGCGCGGGCGGCGGGCGCGGAGGTGGTGCTCGCGGTGGATCCGGTGCCGGAGCGGGCGCGCAGAGCGGCGCTGCTGGGCGCGGGGACGGCGCTCAGCGACGCCGGGGAGGTGGCCGCGTGGATCGCCGGCACCGATCCGCAGCGGCTGCCGGACGTGGTGCTGGAGGCGAGCGGTGAGCCCGAGGCGATCGTGACGGCGTCCGAACTGGTTGTGCCGGGCGGCCGGCTGGGGATGGTCGGTTACCGCGTGGGTAGGGAAGTACGGCTGGAGTCGGCCCGGTGGCCGCTGAAGCTGATGGAGACGATCGGCGTGATGGGGCCGGGCCGGTTCATGGCTCCCGCCGCCGATCTGGTCACCCGGGGTGTGCTCCGTACCGAGGACGTCATCACCCATGTGGTGGAGCTGGCGGAGGCGGACAAGGCGTTCGGGCTCGCGGACGACCCCGGGTCCGAGGTCGTCCGGGTCGCGATCCGGGCCGGCGGACAGGCGCGGACGTGGCCGAGCTGAGGGTGGATCCGCTCACCGGCGCGCGCGTCATGATCGAGGGCCGCCGTCAGCGGCGGCCCCGGACGGGCGAGTCGGACTGTCCCTTCTGCCCCGGCGGGACGGAGGCGCCGGACCCGTACCGTGTGCGGCGCTTTCCCAATCGCTGGCCGGCGCTGGGCGAGGGGCGCTGTGATGTGCTGCTGTACTCGCCCGACCATGAGGCCGCGTGGGCCACCATGGGCGTGGAGCAGGCGGTGCGGGCGGTCGGGATGTGGCGTGACTGCACCCTTGACCTGGGGTCCCGGCCCGGGGTCGGGTATGTGCTGCTGTTCGAGAACCGGGGGGCCGCGGCCGGGGCCACCGTCGACCATCCGCACGGTCAGGCGTTCGGGCTGGCGGAACCGCCGCCGACCACCACCGCGCAACTGCGGCGGGGCGCGGACGGCGGGCCGTGCCCCCTGTGCGCGGGCCCGGCGCGGGAGCTGCTGGTGGCGACGGACGGCGACTGGTCGGCATGGGTGCCCGAGGCCCCGCTCTACCCGTACGCGCTGCGGCTGGCGCCCCGGGAGCACATCGCGGATCTGCCGACCTGCGGGCCGGAGGCGCTGAGCTCCCTGGCCCGGTTGCTGACGACGGTGCTGCGGCGGGTCGACCGGTTCTTCGGCGGGCCCGCCCCGTACTTCCTCTGGGTGCACCAGCGGCCGACGGACGGCGGGGTGTGGCCCTCGGCCCATCTCTATCTGGAGATCGACGTGGTGTGGCGCTCGCCGGGTGTGCCCCGCTATGTCGCGGCGGGTGAGCTGGGCAGCGGCATCTACTTCACGTCGCTGGAACCGGAGGTGACCGCGCGGCGGCTGAGGGAGGCGTGAGGACGGTGGCGTCCCGACCGGGAGCCGCCCCGCCCGGGTGCGGGCGCGCCCTCCGGCACGGTACGGGCGCTCGGTGTGGCACGGATGTTCAGCGCGGCACGGGTGTCCGGTGCGCGGTGGGGCGGCTGCCCGCCCGGGCCGCCGGGGGCCGTTTCCGGGCTTCGGCCCGCCCGGAAACGGCTGCCGGGTCAGGCGGCCAGTTCGCTGAGCTGCGCCACCAGCAGGGCTATGGGGTCCCGGGGCATCTGCGCCCGCACCGAGGCGGCGGCGCGCTGCCCGATCGCCCGCCACTCGGTCCGCCGCTGCCAGGCGCGCTCCATCGCCTCGTCCAGGCAGGCAGCCACCGGTGCGGCGGCCACGAAGCCCGTCTCATTGTCCTGGAGGAGTTCCGCGTTGCCCGCCACATCGCTGACAATCACCGGCCGCCCGCAGAGCATCGCCTCGATGATCACGGTGGGCAGCCCTTCCGCCCGCGAGCAGAGGACCAGCGCGTGATGGCTGCGCCAGACGGTCTCGATGTCCTTGGCGTATCCGGCGAACTCGACGCTGTCCAGACCGAGCCGCTCGCTCAGCGCCCGCAGCACACCCTCGTACTCCCCGGCTCCGTAGAGGGAGAGGGTGACCGGCCGCTGCCGCCACTTGGGCTGGGCGAGTACGTCGAACACGACGTCGTGGCCCTTGCTGTTGGGGTCGAGGCGGGCGAGGCAAGCGAGCCGGACGGGAGTGTCGTCGTCCGGCCAGGGCGGGGCGGCGTCGTAGTCGACCTTGACATGGCAGCGCACCACCCGCGCGTTGGCGATCGGGGCGCCCACCTGCCGTTCGGTCAGTTCGCGGTTGCTCTCGGAGACGAAGAAGGAGGCCCGCGCGCCCCGGTAGGCGTTCGCCAGGCGCTCGGCGACGTCGTCGGGGCTCCACTCGTACTCGGCGGCGGAGTTGGAGTAGGCGACGTAGGGGTAGCCGCGCCGGGCGCACTCCTCCATCCAGCCCAGGCCCTCGTAGTTGTCGCCCTGGGAGACCACGACGAAGTCGGGACGGATCTGTTCCAGGGTGCTCGTCCGCCGCTCCGACCAGGGCAGCTCATGGACCGGCCGGGAGTCGTAGGGGGGAAGGTCCCACCGCCGGTGCACGATCACGCCCGCTCGTTCCAGATCGGCCAGTTCGCCGGGGACCTCGTCCCACCCTTTGACGCTCGCGTGGATCTCGGCGCCCTGGCCGAGCCAGTGCGCGGCGGCCAGCGCCCAGTTGGTCTCGCTCGGCCCCCAGGGGGCGGACTCGTTGGCCGATACGAAGAGAACCCGGAGGCGTGCGGATGCGGTGTCGCTCATGTGCGTACCACCTTAGGAAAGAGCGGCGAAAGAGGCCTGCGGCCATTTCCGCGCCATTCGGGGAGAGTCCCGGCGAACGGCGACGGCAGACATCGGTGACAGTAACAGCACCGACGAGATGACGAAAGACGAGAATACGGATGACAGCGAGAGGACCGGCCACATTCTTCCTCGACCGCGATGGCACGGTGAATGTGAAAGCGCCGGACGGTCAATATGTGTGCGCACCCGAGGAGCTGCGGCTGCTGCCGGGTGCGGCGGCGGCGATTCGGCATCTCAACCGGCATGGACGACGTGTCGTCGTCGTGACGAATCAGCGGGGGGTGGCCCTGGGATTGATGTCGCGCGCCGATCTCGAATCGGTGGAAAAACATCTGGCTGAATTACTGTGGGCCGAGGGCGCATATGTCGACGCCTACTATGCATGCATCCACCACAGGGGCGAATGTGATTGCCGGAAGCCCGCGCCGGGACTGCTGTTGACGGCGGCCCGGGAGATCCCCGGCGTCTCCCTGGGCGACGCGGTGATGATCGGCGACTCCGAATCCGATGTGCGAGCGGGCCGCGCGGCGGGCTGCGCCACGGTGCGCCTGGCTCCCCCGGGGACGCCGTCCGCCGCCGACCATGTGCTGACCGACCTGCGGACCGCGGTCGAAACCCTGATGAGAGGCGATCGGTGATGCGACTTCTGGTGACCGGCGGGGCCGGCTACATCGGCAGTGTGGTGGCCCAGCGGCTGCTGGCCGAGGGGCACGGTGTGGTGGTGGTGGACGATCTCTCCAGCGGCTTCGCCTCCGCCGTCCCCGAGGGGGCGGAGTTCGTGCGGGGCGATATGGCCGAGGCCGCCCGGGTGCTCGGCGGCTCCGGCCCCTTCGACGGGGTGGTCCATCTGGCGGCCCGCTCGCTCATCGACGACTCGGTGCGCCACCCGGAGCGGTACTGGCACGGCAACACCGCGCAGAGTCTGCTGCTGCTGGACGCGATGATCTCGGCCGGCGTCGGGCGGATCGTGTTCTCCTCGACGGCCGCGACCTACGGCCAGCCGGACCGCGTGCCGATCACCGAGGACGCGCCGACCGCGCCGACCAATCCCTACGGGGCGTCCAAACTGGCCGTGGACCACGCCCTGTCCGACTACGCGCGGGCGCACGGGCTGTCCGCGGTGAGCCTGCGCTACTTCAACGTCGCCGGGGCGGTGGGCCGGGCCGGGGAGCTGCACACCCCGGAGACCCACATCATTCCGCTGGCCCTGGAGGCGGCGCTGGGGTTCCGGCCGGAGTTCGCGGTGTACGGCGACGACTACCCGACGCCGGACGGCACCTGTGTACGGGACTTCATCCATGTCGCGGACATCGCCGAAGCCCATCTGGCGGCGCTCTCCGGCGCGGTCGCCGGAACCCACACGATCTACAACCTGGGCAATGGGCAGGGCTTCTCGGTACTGGAGGTGCTGGCGGCGGTGGAGCGGGTGACCGGGTCCCCCGTGCCCCACCGCCCGGCGGCCCGCCGGCCCGGCGACCCGGCGACGCTGATCGCGTCGGGCGAGCGCATCCGCCGGGAACTCGGCTGGAAGCCGGGCCGCCCCTCGCTGGAGGAGATGATCGAGGACGCCTACGCCTTCCGCCGGGGCGGACGCCCATGACCCGGCGGCGGGCGGCGCCGCCGGGCGCGCCGGCTCAGGCGGGCCCCCAGAGCACCTGGGCGAGTTCGTCGAGGTCCTCGACGCCGGTCAGATCGACAGGGGTCTCCTCGAACACCTCGAAGTCGTGCAGAAAGGTGAACCAGAGCATCTCCCTGGCGAAGCCGCTGGTGCGCTCCCACTCCGCGCCCTCCAGCATCGCCGAGAGCAGCTCCCGGTCCGCGCCGAAAGCGTTGAGATGCAGTTGGACGAGGCTGTACCGGGGGTCACCCGCGTACACATCGGTGAAGTCGATCAGGCCGCTGACGGCCTTCTCGTCCACATCGACGAAGAGATTGGTGCCGTGCAGGTCGCCGTGCACGAACCGCGGTTCCCCGCCGGCCAGCAGCTTGTCCACATCGGGGAGGAACCCCTCCACGTCGTCCAGCAGCCGGGGCGAGAGATACCCCCACTCGCGGTGGTCGGCGACGGTCCCGGCGCGCCGCTCCCGCAGGAGGTCGGGGAAGGTCGGCGAGTCGGGCCGCAGCACCGCGGACCCGGTCAGCGGTACGGCGTGGAGCCGCCGGAGCACCCGGCCGAACTCCCGCGCCAGCGCGAGCAGCGTCGGGCGGTCCACCACGGCCGCAGCGTCCCGCCAGGTCACCCCGGGGACCCTCGCCATCACCAGAAACGGCCAGGGCCAGCCGTCCCGCCCGGGGAGGAGTTCGCCCCGGCCCATCAGCGGCGGCACCGGCAGCCCTGCGTCCCGCAGCACCTTGAACGCCTCCGACTCCGAAGCGAAGCTCTCCGGGCCGCACCAGTGTTCGCCGTAGAGCTTGACCGCCAGGCCGGTGTCGCTGAGCAGCACCGGATTGGTGCTCTCGCCGGGCACCCGCAACCGCCCTGGCGAGGGAAGCCCCAGATCGTCCAGCGCGCGCCGCACCCAAGGCTCCCAGAACTCACCGTCGTTTCGGATCTCGGCATAGGCTTCGTCTGAATTGATTCGGTCCAGGCTCGCCGGGGAATTGTCTGCCACGAAGAAACCTCAATTCGATTGCGCAGCACCGCGCACGGCATGCATGTTCGAACACGAAATGCCGGACAGAAGACGTCTGTCCACAGGAATTACCGCCAGGCTAGCACGGCCGAGATGTGTGTCACGGGGTGCAGTTCAGCCATGGTAAGTATTTTCCGAATAGAGCCCCGCACTCACATCATGTACACGATGAGGAGCAGACATTGAGCGTACATGCCGCCGGTCCGAGGACGCCACGTTCCTCATTCAGCGTGCTGTGGCGGCTCGCCCCCTATTTACGGCCCGTCCGCCTGCCCGTCGCCGGGGCGATCGGCGCGGCTCTGGCGGCGCTGCTGTGCGGACTGGCCATTCCGCTGGTCACCCAGCGGATCATCGACGGCCCTCTGCACGACGGCGATATGGGTGCCGCGATCTGGCTGATTCTCCTCGTCGCCGCGCTCGGTCTGGCGGAGGCGCTGCTCTTCTACGGCCGTCGCAAATTGATCGCCCGCCCCACGGCGACGGTGGAGTCCCGGCTGCGCGCCGATCTCTTCGGACATCTGCTGCGGCTGCCGGTCTCCTTCCACGACCGCTGGCAGTCGGGACAGTTGCTCTCCCGGACCGTCAACGACCTGATCATCCTGCGCAAGTTCCTCGCCTTCGCCGCGGTCTTCCTGTTTGTCAACTCGGTGACGCTCGTCGTGGGCCTGGCGGTGCTGTTCAGCATTGATCCGCTGCTCGCCGCAGTGGGCCTGGCCAGCGCCGCGCCGCTGCTGCTGGCCTCGTACCTCTTCGAGACCCGCTACAAGGTGGCCGCCCGGGAGGCCCA
This sequence comes from Streptomyces amakusaensis, assembly GCF_039532665.1. Lineage (NCBI taxonomy): Bacteria > Bacillati > Actinomycetota > Actinomycetes > Kitasatosporales > Streptomycetaceae > Streptomyces > Streptomyces amakusaensis. The sequence goes on from NZ_BAAASB010000014.1 coordinate 17,960, forward strand.
GGACCAGGCGGGCCACTTCACCACCACGGTCGAGGAGACGATGCTCGGGGTGCGGGTGATCCGCTCCTACGGGCAGAGCGGTTCGCGCCTGCGGGCCTTCCGGGCCCAGGCCCAGCGGCTGCGTCACGCGGAGGTGCGGGTCCTGCGCATCATGGCGGCGCTCTCGACCGCCCTGTTGATCCTGCCCGAGCTGGGCATCGCGGGGCAGCTCGCGCTGGGCGGCGTGGGGATCGCCGACGGCAGCCTCACCCTCGGGGACCTGGTGGCCGCCGTGACGGTGAGCACCTATCTGCGCTGGCCCACCGAGTGCATCGGCTGGGCGCTCGCCGAGACCAGCACCGCGGCGGCGGCCTGCGACCGGTACTGGGAGATCCGGGACACCCCGCCGGATCTCGCCGACCCGCGCCGACCTCGTCCCCCGGTCCGCCCCGCCTGCGGCCATCTGCGGCTGGAAGGGGTCCGGTTCACCCACCCGGGGTCCGACCGGCCCGTACTGCGGGGCATCGATCTGGAGCTGCACCCCGGGGAGACGCTCGCGCTGGTGGGAGCCACCGGTTCGGGCAAGACCACGCTGGCGGGGCTGGTGCCCCGGCTCTCCGACGTCACCTCGGGTCGGGTCACTCTCGACGGCGTGGATGTCCGCGATATGCGGCTGGCTGATCTCCGCGCGGTCGTCGGCTGTGCCTTCGAGGACCCAATGCTCTCCTCCCTCACGATCCGCGAGAACGTCACCCTGGGCGCGCCCGGGGCGTCCGACGCCGAGGTCCGCGAGGCCCTGCGGATCTCCCACTCGCTGGAGTTCGTGGACGCGTTCGGCCCGGAGGCGCTGGATCTGCGCCTCGGTGAGCAGGGCCTGTCGCTCTCCGGCGGCCAGCGTCAACGGCTCGCCCTCGCGCGGGCCATCGTGGGCCGCCCGGCGCTGCTGGTGCTGGACGATCCGCTCTCCGCGCTCGATCTGCACACCGAGGCCGAGGTCGAACAAGCCCTGCACCACGTGCTGTCGCACACCACGGCGCTGGTGGTGGCGCACCGGCCCAACACCGCGCGGATGGCGGACCGGGTGGCGCTGCTGGCCGACGGTCGGATCGCTGCCCTCGGGACGCACCGGGAGCTGCTCGAGTCCTCGGACCACTACCGTTCCCTGATGTCGGTCTCCCCACACTGGACGGCCGGGGCCGCCGACGGCGAGGTGATGAGCCGATGACCGCCGAGCCCACCACCGGAGCGACCGTGCCGGAGCCCACCGGGCCGCGGCCCACCGCCGGAGGCACCGTTTCGGAACCCCGGCCGGACAGAGCGAGCCCGGCCCGCGTACCGCCGCTGGCGAAACCCCGCGCCGATCCGGCGACGGAACCCGGATGGGAGGCGGTCGACGCCCCGGCAGACCATCCGGAGCCGCCCAAGGAGCAGGCCCGGCGGTCCCGGCGGCTGCTGTACTCGCTGCTCCGCCCCTGGGTGTGGCCCAGTTCAGCGGCGCTCGTCGCGCTGCTGGTGGAGAATCTGGCCCAGCTGGCCGGGCCGCTGCTCATCGCGCGCGCCATCGACCACGGCGTCCCCCGGGCGACGGCTGGCGACGCCACCCCGCTGACCCTGTGCGTCGTCGGACTGATCGGCTGCGGCGTGCTCTCCGCCGCGGCCCGGTACGGCTTCTTCCGGCTGTCCGCGTCGGTCGGCCAGTCCCTGCTGCTCGACCTGCGGACGCGGATCTTCCGGCACTCCCAGCGGCTGCCGGTGGCGTTCCACGAGAACTACACCTCGGGACGGGTGATCTCCCGGCTGACCTCCGATGTGGACGCGGTCCGGGACCTGGTCGAGGCAAGCCTGGACGGGCTACTGACCTCCGTGATCACGGTGACCGGCATCACCGTGCTGCTGCTCTGGCTGGATCTGCCACTCGCCCTGATCGTGCTGGCGTCGATCGCGCCCCTGCTGATGATGACCCGCTGGTTCCGACGGCGGTCCCGGCAGGCGTACGGACAGGCCCGGGACACCGTCGCGAACATCATCGTGCGCTTCGGCGAGACGATGAACGCGATCCGCGCGGTCCAGGCATTCCGCGCGGAGCGGACCAAGCACTCCGCGATGAACCGGCTCAACGAGGCGTTCCGGGACGCCCACACCGAGGCGCTGGGCGTGGTCGCCCGCTACACGGCCGGCGTCCGGCTGACCGGGAACATCGCCCTGGCGCTGGTGCTGGCGCTCGGCGGCTGGCGGGTGGCCGAGGGCGATCTCCAACTCGGCGTGCTGGCCGCCTTCCTGCTATACCTCCGCCGGTTCTACGACCCGCTGGACGAGCTGGCCACCTTCACCAATCTGTACGCGGCGGCGGCCTCCGCGCTGGAGAAGATCTCCGACTTCCTCGTCACGCCCTCCTCGGTGCCGGAACCCGCCGTCCCCGTCCCCCTGCCGCCCGACCGCCCGCACCGGGGCACGCTCCGCTTCCGCTCGGTGGACTTCCGGTACGGTCCCGGCAGCCCGCTGATCCTGGAGGGGCTGGACCTGACCGTGCCGGCCGGCCAGACCGTCGCGGTGGTCGGCGCGACCGGCGCGGGCAAGTCCACCGTCGGCAAGCTCGCGGCCCGGTTCTACGACCCCTCGGGCGGCGCGGTGCTGCTGGACGGGGTGGATCTCCGCGAACTGGCCGACGGGGAGCTGCGCCGCGAACTGGTGCTGGTCACCCAGGAGAACTTCCTCTTCTCCGGCACGGTCGCGGAGAACATCGCCGTGGCGCGGCCCGGGGCGACCGGGGCCGACATCCGCGCGGCGGCGGAGGCGACCGGAGCGGCATCCCTGCTCTCGACCCTCCCGGAGGGATACGACACGGAGGTGCGCAAGCGCGGCAACCGGCTCTCCGCGGGCCAGCGCCAGATGGTCGCCCTCACCCGCGCCTTCCTCGCCGACCCGGCGGTGCTGCTGCTGGACGAGGCCACGTCCAGCCTCGACATCCCCACGGAACGCGCGGTCCAGCGGGCCATGGCGGCGGTCCTCGCGGACCGCACGGCGGTGATCATCGCGCACCGGCTCTCCACCGTGCTGGCCGCCGACCGCGTCCTCGTGCTGGCGAAGGGACGCATCCTGGAGGACGGGCCGCCGCTCCGACTGGCCGAGTCCGACGGCCCGTTCGCCAAGCTGTACGAGAGGTGGACGACGTCGATGGGCTGACCGGGCCGCTCGCCCCGGGGCGGTGCCCGGCCGCGGAGCCGGTGGAGTGCACCGCTCGCCCCGGGAGCAGTCGCCGCGCTCAACGGCGGAGCGGCCGGACCGGGGTGACCCGCCGGGTGTGGAGCACGGCGTCGAACCAGTCGCCGAGCGATCCGCCGGACAGACGGTGGTCGGCGTCGGCGGCGGGATCGTAGTCGGGGCCGACGAGCCGCGTCCTGGTCGGCGCGTCGGGCCAGGCCCGCACCGGGGCCGGGGCCTCGGCGCGCAGATCGAGCAGATAGGCGTCGGGGGCGGCGCTCCGCAGCACCGCTTCGGCGAACTCAGAAATGAAGAATCTGCAGGACCGTCACGCCGTCGACACACCCGCCACGATCGCCACCGGCACACGGCTCTGAACCCCCGCCGGACCCGCCCCCACAACCAGTCCGCCCATCCGAAAGAAGTCCGGCACAGCGGGGCTCCCCCGAGCAGAGCCGACCAACCGTCTCACAGCCAGCAGCAACGCCCGGCACAGACAGCTCCGCCTGACTCACACTGAACTCCCGCCTGTTGCCCCGGTGTTGCTTCCGCGCCCTGCTCCCCGGCGGCCGGGACCGGGGCATCGCTACGGTTACTCCCGACAGCCGATGACGCAGGCCCTCACCCACACCGGGGGTGTACGCCGCATGTCCCCACCCGACCATCGTCCGCCCCGGCACCTCTTGGCCGCCGTCCGGGAGACCACCGGGCACTCACTGCCCACCTACGCCCGTGCCGTCGCGGTCCGGGCAGCGGCGATCGGCTATCCCGGGATGGCCTTCCGGCGGGAGAAGGTCGCCCGCTGGGAAGCCGGAGTAGAGCCCGAAATGCCAGCCCAGCTCGCCATGGCAGACCTTCACAGAGGCGACCCCGAACAGGTGTGGGCGCGAGGATGGCCGGGCTGGCTCCTGCTCGCGCTGCCCGGCACCGACATCCGGGCACCCTTCACCCCGGAGGCCACCATGTCCGCCCTCGACGACCTCACCTCCGACCCCGCCCGCGCCGCACTCCTCCCCACCGACGTACTCACCGACCTCACCACCCGCTGGACCAGCCACGTCCAGGACACCATCGGCAGAGGCATGAACGGCGGATACGTCGGCGAGGAAGTCTCCGCCGCACTCCACGCCCGCCTCACCGCCCTGTGGCACCTCGACGACTCCCTCGGCGGCACACCCTGCACCGACAGCGCACACACCGACCTCACCATGATCACCCGCATCCTCCGCCAGGCCCGCCACACCGGACAGCGCACCACCGACCTCCACTACCTCGCCGCCGAGTACGCCCGCTTCCTCGGCTGGGCCGAATTCGACGCCGGCCGCCCCGGCACGGCCCACCGCGCCTGGCACACCGCACTGCGCGCCGCCGCCGAAGTCGCCGACCCCGCCCACAGCGCCTACCTCCTCGCCAACCTCGCCCTCGCCTGCATCTACGACGGCCAGGCCACCACCGCCGCCCAGATGCTCGCCACCGCCCGCGACCTCGCCGGCACCCGCACCACCCCCCTCGTCGCCGCGATGATCACCACCTGGCAGGTCCGCGGAGCCGCCGCCACCGGCGTCGCCCGCCAAGCGGCCCGCCTCCTCGCCCAAGCGGAAACCGAGTACGAACGCTCCCGCACCGGCGACGACAACCCCGCCTGGGCCTACTGGATGGTCCGCCCCACACACATGGCAGAAACCGGACGGGCCTTCCTCGACCTCGGCGACCCCGCCACCGCCGAGCAGCTCCTCACCGACGGCCTCACGGCCCTGGCCCCCGAAGCCCACCGCGACCGCGTCCTCTACCACGTCTGGATCGCCACCGCCCGGGTCAGACAAGGGCACCTCGACGCCGCCGCCCACGCCACCACCCAGGGCCTCAACGCCGCCCAAGCTGTCGAATCCGGCCGCTGCACCACCCTCCTCACCACCCTCGCCACAGAACTCGCACCCCACCAGGCATCCCGCCCCGTCCGCGCCGTCCTCGAACAACTCGGCCCCGCCTGACCCCGGCCGCTCACACGATCAGACACACACAGCCCAGGGCCGCAGCCCGCGGCGTCCGGCGTGCTGTGCGGCGTGGGTGGTCACGCGGAGTTCACGGACGGCGGCCCACCGGCCTCAGCCGCAGCTTGGACGGCCCCGCGCCATCGAGACGTTCCTCTTCCCCGTACTCATGTGAAGGCGGGAAGGGTCAGGCTCTGCTGCGGCCGGCGATGAAGTCGGCCCACTCGTCTGCGGACCGGGCGATCGAGTCGGCCGTGGCCGTCTGCTCGGCGGCGAGGTCGTGCCAGCGCCGTGCCTCGGCCCGCGCAAGCACGGCTACGGTCTTCGGATCGGTCGCCGTCCAGCCCGGCACCCGGGCCGCCCACTGCCACGCCTGCTCGGGGGTGTGCCTGCCGGTGGAGACCAGGCGCATCCCCCACAGCGCCGTGTCGATCCAGGCCGGGCCGGCCGTGGCCCATGACCAGTCGACCAGGCTGGCCCGGCCGTCGTCCTCCATGACGATGTTGGTCGAGGCCGGGTCGGTATGCAGCAGCTGCGAGCCAGCAAGGAGTTCCCGGTCGGCGTCGCCGCAGTAGTAGCCCCAGCGGTCCCAGGCGGTGGGCAGCCGCACCGAGGGCGGTGCAGGCAGGGGCACCAGCTCGGCCAGAGCCGCGACGACCGGCGCGAGGTCCGGTGAGCCGGGCACGAAGTCCGCGTCCCGGCCTCGCACGCCCTCGAAGGCGAGGAGATGCCAGCCGTGGCCGTCCAGGCGCCACAGGACCCGCGGCGCGCTCCGGGGCAGGTGCGGGTTCACCGCTTCTTCGAGATCCAGCTCGTCCACGGGCGACCAGCCAGCACCCCACCACGAGTCGTCCTCCTCAAACTCGATATCGGCCGCGGGAGCACGCTCGCGCTGCCCTTTGACGAAGACCAGCTCCCCCGACTTCAGCTCCAGCAGGGAAGCGATCCCGGCCGCCGCCGAGTGCTCGGTGTCCCGGGCGGTGAACGATGCACCGAGACGCTCCCCGACCGCAGCCACCACCGGTTCGGGAAGCTGCGCCCAGCCGATGCGCCCGGACGCCACCGTCAGTTCCCGGGCACGGGCGGTACGGGCGGATTCAGTGGAAATGGAGGGTTTTTGTCCGGAGTGACAGGCCCCGGTGGACGTCCAGCGGGTTTCGGCGTCACGGGTCCCCGGGGCGGCTTCTTCGCTTCCACGGTCGTCATGACGAGCAGGGTAGACACCGGGCCGCGGCGTGATGGGCTCCTTTGTTACATTGCGGCCGATTCCGGTCGGGTGGTGGCCGGATCACCGACCGCCCGAGAGACCCGTCTCAGGCCAAGGGCCCGTGGCCGAGCTGGAGCTGGCCGCGTACAGGAATGACGATCACGGGCGTGCTACGGACCTCCGCGAGGACAACCAACGAGACACGACTGCCGTGGTCGGCTCAGGACGCCACCCGGGCACCGCGACATCCTCGCTCCTGCCGTGCCCGACAGCTCCGGTCTGGGCGGGGAACAGCCCCCGCCGCCCTTCTGGGTGGCGCGGTTACCGTGAACTCCTGGGCAGCTGGCGGCGGACGGGAGTGCACAGGTGGACGAACAGGAGGGCGTCGGTGGTAGTCCGATAGGGCGCCGACTGCGTGCGTGGCGTCGGCAGCGGGGCGTTACGGTCTCGGACCTTGCCGGGCTCCTGGAGATAGGCGCCGGGGAGCTGGCGGCGGTGGAGGAGGGGTCGGGCTGGTGGGACCGTCGTGGCCGTCTCCATGCGGCGGCGGGGGTGTTGCGGATCGAGGCGGAGGAGTTGACGGGTCAGCCGTACGGCGACGGGCCGGGTGCCGAGCTCGCCGAGATACGGGGATCTGTGATGCGGGTGCGACGGGTGATCACGTCCCCTCCGGTGTCGAACCCAGCTCCCGCGTTCGAAGGCGAGGAGGCGGTGCGCGGCGCGGCCGGTGAGGCCCTCCGTGCTGCCGAGGTGGGTGACGAGGAGGGGGTCGCCCGCTCTGCTGGCCGGGTCGTTGCCGCGCTCGGCGGTGCGCCTTCTGACGGCCGTGGTGCTGAGCTCCTGGTGGAGGGGGGTATGGCGGTCGCGGGGTGGTTGCGGCGGTGGGGGTACCGGGATCTGGCGTGGTCGGTGCTCCAGCGGGCGCGCGTCCGCGCCGGCCCGAGGTCCGTGCTGGTGGCGGAGGAGATGCGGGTGCTGCTGGACGGGGGCTGGCCGGGCCGGGCTCTGGAGCGGGCCGGTTGCCAGGGCGTTGCGGTGGACGCCGTGACTGGGCCCGTTGCGGCAGTGGCTCTGGCGGTTCTCGGCCGGGCTTCCGAGGCGGACGAGGTGCTGGCGGCAGCTGCGGTCGCGGCGGGCTCCGTACGGGAACTGGCCGTCGTGGACGTGGCGCGGGCGACCGCGGCGCTGGAGGCCAGCCGACCGGTGGCCGCTCTGGAACACCTCGCGCGGCTGCCGGGCGTTGAGAGCTGCGGTGCCGGGTTGTGGTGGGAGGCGCTGGTGGTGCGGGCGCTCGCCGAGGCCCGGTCGGGAGATACCCCGGCGGCGGCCGGGTCGCTGGCCACCGCGGGACGCGAATCTCCTCTGCGGACCCTGGGGGACCCCTGGGCCCGGGAACTGCTCTCCGCTCTCGCCCCCCGGGCGTTGGGGGACGACGGGATGGTGCTGCGGAATCTGGCTGCCTGGGCGGGAGTAGGCCCGCAGCCGGATCTGGCCGAAGATCACCACACGCCGTGACCGGTCCCTCTACCGTGAGGGTTCGGACTGGAGGGATCGGGGGTTCGGCGTGAACGGGGCGGACGGGGCACGGGCGGCGGTCATCGGACGGGCCGTGAAGTCGCGGAGGTTACGGCAGGGGATGAGCCTTCGGGCGTTGGCCGACCTGTCCGGGCTGTCGACGGGGTACCTGTCGATGGTGGAGAACGGGCAACGGCTCCTGGACCGCACCAGCCACATCACCGCGGTGGCCGACGCGCTGCGTGTCACGCCGTCGGAGCTGCTCACCTGGTCGTTGCCGGTCAGCGTCCGGGCCGGAGCAGCGCATGAGGCCGTCCCCGCGCTCCGGCTGCTGCTCATGGGTCTTCCCCTCGACCCGTCCGGCGGCGACCGGCCGGCGGATCCGGTGCCGGTGGATGTGCTGGCCAGGCGGGTGCGGGAGGCGAACCGGCGCTATCACGCCGCCGCGTACGACGCACTCGCGGTCAGCCTGCCCGTGCTGCTCGACGACCTCCAGCAGGCCGCCGTCAGCGCGGCCGGTCCGGCGCGGGAGCAGCTGCTGCGCCTGCTGGCCGACGCCTACCACCCGGCGTGCGCGCTGCTGCTCAAAGCGCTCGGCTACGTCGATCTCGCGTGGATGGCGGTCACCCGGGCCGCCGAGGTGACCGCCGAGCTCGACGACCCGGTCCGCACCGCCTCTTCCGGCTTCTTCCACGCCCACATCCTGCTTGCGGCGGGCAGTCCCGGCCAGGCCCTGGCCCGCGCCCGGTCCGCGGCCGACCAGCTCCAGCCGCGTCTCGGACGCGGGCCGGCCGCCGAGGCGCTCCTCGGCGAGCTCCACTTGATCTCCGCCTCCGCGCTCACCCAGCTCGGACGCGGCACGGGCCAGGAGGGCGACGACGTTCGTGGTCACCTCGCCGAGGCCGAGCGTCTCGCGGCGCGGACCGGGGAGGTCACCGCGTGGCACCTGAACTTCGGGCCGGCGAACGTAGGTGTCCACCATGTCAGTCTGAATGCCGCCCTCGGGCTCCATCCGGAGGCCGCCGAGGCCGGGGAGCGGGTGCACCCGGGGCAGGTCGCCACCGCGGGCCGGCGCGCTGTCCTCCACGCCGACCTCGCCCGCGCGTACGCTCACCTTCCCAGCCACCACGAGCAGGCCGTCCGGCACCTCCTGGACGCGGAAGCGGCAGCGCCGCAGCGAATCCACGCCGACCCCGTCGCCCGGGACACCGCCGCCCACCTCATTACCCGCTCCCGCACCACCGCCGACCGGCGCGCCCTCTCCGGGCTCGCACGCCGGATGAACCTACCGTCGTGAGGGGTTTTCGTGGCGGCAGTTGTCGCCACCCTGCTGATGGGAAGTGTCAGCCCCAGAGGCCGCGCACGACCTGTACGGCGGTGACAACGGCGACGGCATCGGATACGTAGTACTGCACGATCGACCCGGCGACGGTGATCTGCCTGCGGTGTTCCTCCTGGCCCCGGCGGACGGGGCTGGAGCCGTGGCCATACGGGTTCTGTCCCAGGCTGCGCTGCAGCTCGGTGTCGAAGCGCCGGCGGTAGGCGTCGTCCATCCCGGCGTGGACCTTCTCCGCCTGTCCGGCGTACTGGACTCGGTATTTGGCCATGTCAGGCCACCGCCTCGTCGCCGTGCCCGCCGCGGGCGGTGGGGGTGTTGGCGCGGAGCTGGGCCACGACGGCGTCGGTCTCGGCCGTCACCGCATCGGGGGTGGCGTACTGGAGGATCGTGAAGTGCAGCAGGTGCGCCGGTGTGGAGGCGACCTCCGCGTCGAACTCGGCCCGCCGGTCGCCTTCGAGCCGTGCGTGGACGCCGGCGATGGTGGCGGGGACCTCCACAGTGCCCTGTCCGGTGTAGGGGATGAACCAGACCGGGGAGTCGCCCTCAATGTCGGGGAGGTGGACCTGCTCGCCGGTCTCGTCGGTGACGCCGGTGAAGTCGCCGTCCAGAAGCCGGGCCACGGTGTCCGGGTCCTGCTGCCGGGCGGCGGGCGGCACAGCGGCTTCAAGGACGACGAAGACCAGGTGCTGCCCCGGGGTCCGCGCGAGCCGGTCCTCGAACGCGGACAGTCCCTCGGGACTGAGGCGGGCCCGGATACCGGCCGGTGCCGACGGCACACGCACCGAGCCCCCTGCCAGCGGAAGGCTCCAGAACGGCTCCGGTTCCATGCTCTTCTCCCTGATGGCCAGTCCGACAGTGAAGGAAGTCAAGGAGCCACCGTAGCGGCAGGAACCTGCCCGGAAAGGAGCGAATCGGTCTTCCTTCACACGATCGGGGGACCATCCGGGCCTCCCTAGCGACAGGGGTTCAGCACCTCGGCAGTCATCAGGGGGTGTGCCGCGCGGCACACCCCCTGATGACGTCGGCCCCGTGCCGAGTACTTCGGGTCAGCCGGTCTGGGTGCGACGGTCGAACTGTCCTTCTCGTACGCTGCGGAGGAAGGAGCGGATCTTCGGCGAGGTGACGACGAGCGGGGTGTGGGTGGGGTTCTTGGTGTCGCCGATGAGGACATGGCCGGCGGCGGTGCCCATCATGACGCAGTCGCCCCCGCCTCCGCTGTGGGAGGAGACCACCCAGGCGACCTGGGTGAGGTCGAGGTCGGCGGGGTCGGGCTTGGGGTGGTGGGTCATGTCCGCAGCTCCTTGATCATGTGCTGCAGACCGATGCGCGGGTGGCCGGGCACCAGGGCCCGGTCCCACAGTCCGGAGTAGACCTCGGTGTAGGCCCGGACATCGGTCGTCCCCTCGAAATACACCGAGTGGGTCATGGTCTCCACGCACACCAGGTCCGGGGTCGCGTCGTCGAAGTGGAAGACGACGAACGGCCCGGCGGCTCCGGGGTGGATCACGGGTTCGAACGGCAGGATGCGGATCTCGTGACGCTGTTCGTCCGCGGCGTCCAGGAGGTGTTCGAGCTGTTCCCGCATGGCAGTGGGGTCGCCGACGGAGCGGGTGAGGGCGCGTTCGCAGATCAGCGCGCGGAAACGCTGGTCGCCCTGGGCGAAGGCCTTCTGCCTGCTGATGCGCAGGGTGGCCAGGCCCTCCACCTCTTCCGGGGCGAGGTCGGGGCGCAGGAGGGCGATGAGGCGGCGGGCGTAGCCGTGGGTCTGGAGCAGGCCGGGGATGAGGTCGGTCTGGAAGCTGGTGATGTGGTCGGCCCGGCGTTCGAGGCTGAGGAACGGCTCGAAGCTCATCGCGGTGATGAGGGCGCTGTGGGTACGCCAGAGGGCGGGGCGCCGGCGGCGGGTGGTGTCGACGCTGAGGAGGCCGAGGACCTGGGCGGTCTTGTCGGGGCCGGCGCCGTAGTGGTCGAGGAGAGCCTCGGCCATTTCTCTGGTGACGCGCCGTTTGCCCTGTTCGATGCGGCTGAGGGTGCCGGTGTCGGACTTGATGCCGCGCGCCTGGAGGTGGGCGACGACCTGGGTGAGGTTCAGCTCGCAGGAGTCTCTCAACTCTTTGAGCGCGCTGCCGATCTGGCTGCCCGGGAGGGAGGCGGCGGGCTCGTTGGTCTGCGACATGGCGATAGTCTGCCCGGTCCGGCGGTGGGCGACAACCGGTCAACCGCGCAAGTTACGGCGCAGATTGCGCCATCCGGTTGCCAACTGTCAGGTGGAGGAGCATTCTGGCGAGGGTCACCGCGCGTGGTCGCACTGTTGCCTCGTGTTGGCATATGCCGCTGCTCGCCGCACCGTGACGGGTCCGGGCCCCTTGTGAGAGGAGAGCTGACGATGCCGCGCCCGACGCTGTTCCGAGTGCTGCTCCAGCAGCGGCACTGGGACGACTGGGCCGTGTTCGACACGCGCTTCCAGGAGACGGCCCGGCAGGTGGGCGCGGAGCTCGGCTCTGCGGCGGTCTCCTCGGCGACGGTTCCGCAGCGGACGTTCGCCCGCTGGTTCTCGGGCACGTGGTTCGGATCCCCCCAGCGGCACGCCGTTCCGGTGTTGGAGCGGATGCTCGGCTTCTCGTGTGCGGAGCTGTTCCTCCCGGCGCCCGATGTCCTGCACGCTTCGGCCGCGGTCCACGAGCGGCCCGGCGTGGACGCCTCCGTGCGGATCGGCGAGCGGTGGGCGACGTCGCGGCTGTTCCTGTCGCTGACCGAGAGCGCGGCTGACGCCTGGGAGCTGTGCGGCCGGGGAAGTCTGGACGGCACGACGGTCGCGGTGCAGTTCCACCCCGCCGTCCGGGACCGGAGCGGCCGGCTGCGGCTGCACCCTGCGGAGGAGGACGTGCTGCACGGCTTCGTCCGCCCGGCCCGCCGCGGTGTGGTGGTGGGTGTCGAGGAGCGCGGCAACGGGGAGTCCGGCCTGTATGCGGTGGACGCGGCCGCCGTCCGGCGGAGCCTGGCCGGGGCGAGCGGCAAGGACGGTGCCGTCGTCGTGCCGGGCGCGCACGAGCTCGACGATCTGACGTACGGGATCCTGTGGTCGCTGGTTCAGCTTGACGACGGGCTCCTCGCGCACGACCGGGCGCTGGACGAGGAGCATCGGGCGTTGGAGGCGTATCTGCCACTGGAGCGGTCGGCGTTGAGCCGGGGGGCGTTGCCGGGGCTGACGGGGGCGGCGGCGGGGTGGATGGGGTCGGCGTTCTGCGCCCGGTACATCGGCCGCCGGCTGGAGCGGGTGTCGGCGGCGCCGGTGTTCTGGACGCGGGAGCAGACCGGTGAGGAGAGTGCGCCGTGGTTGTTCTTCGCGCACAAGGTGGACTATCTGACGGAGCTGGGGGCGCGGTTCGGCGGGGCGCCGGATCCGATTGTGCGGGTGTTCGTGGTGCCGGAGGAGCAGGTGCGGCGCTCGCCCCGGTATGAGCGGCTGCTGCTGTTCCTGGCGGTGGCGTTGATGGAACGATTGGGCATCACGGTCCGCGTTGTCGTCGACGAGGGGTTCGCCGGGGTGGACGGCTTCGCACTCGTCTTGGGCGAGCGGGTGGTGGTGGCGAACTGGGTCCGTACCGAGGAGGTGTGGGCCGCGCGGACGACGACGGAGCGGCGGGAGCTGGCCGCGTACCGGGACACCGTCGGCGAGGCGACGGCGCTGGACACCCTGAAGCAGGGCGAGGGCCCGGCCGGTCGGCTGCGGGCTCTGGCCGGTCTTCTCGGGCTGGAGTGGGGGTGGCTGGTCGGCCGCTGCCGGGACCTGGGGTCGAGCGGGGTGACGGGCATGGTCGTGCCCCGCAGCCGGCTGATCACCCTGTCCGCGCTGGAGGACACCCTCGTCTTCGTCGGCGCCCTCGATCCGGCCCGATGACCACACCGAGTACGGCCCGTGTGGCCGGTATCTGTTCCTGGCTTCGCCCCATTTCGTGAAAGGTGGCGTGTTGATGAGTGACCCATCGTCGAGCCGTCCGGTGGTGCTGGTGCTGTCCCTGGGCGGCACGATCGCCATGACCCGTACTCAGGGGGAGGGCGGGGCGGTGCCGCGGCTGACGGCGGCGGACCTGCTGGGCGCGGTCCCCGGCATCGGCCGGGTCGCCGATCTGGTGGCGGAGGACGTGTCGCGGCTGCCCGGGGCGTCGCTGCCGGTGGAGACCGTGGTGGGGGTGGCCAAGCGGATCCGGGCCGCGGAGGCGGAGGGCGTGGCCGGGGTGGTGATCACGCAGGGCACCGACACGCTGGAGGAGACGGCGTGGCTGCTCGACCTCCTGTACGGGGGGCTGTTGCCGGTGGTGCTGACCGGGGCGATGCGCAACCCGTCCCTGCCGGGCGCCGACGGCCCCGCGAACCTCCTGGCGGCCGTGCAGACCGCGGTGGCCCCCGGGCTGCGGGGGGCGGGGGCGGTGGTGGTGTTCGCGGACGAGATCCACACGGCCCGCCGGGTCCGGAAGGTCCATTCCAGCAGCATCGCCGCGTTCGCCTCCCCCGGGGCCGGGCCGGTGGGACATGTCGTCGAAGGCGCCCCCCGTCTGTTCACCACCCCGCCCCGTACCCCCGCCGTGCCGGCACCGACGAGGTCGGGGGTGCGGGTGGAGGTCGTCACGGCCGTGCTCGGCAGCTCCGGCGTCCTGCTGGAGGGCCTGGAGGACCGGGTGGACGGGCTGGTGGTCGCCGCGTTCGGCGTCGGCCACGTCCCTGCCGACTGGGTCCCGCGGCTGGAGAGGATCGCCGGGCGGATTCCCGTCGTGCTGGCGTCCCGCACCGGCAGCGGCAGCACCCTCACCGGCACGTACGGGTTCCCCGGCTCGGAGAGCGACCTGCTGGCCCGCGGTCTGATCGGCGCCGGAACCCTGGACCCGCTCAAAGCCCGGCTGCTCCTGCTCGCGCTCCTCGCCGGCGGCGCCGACCGTGTCGGGGTCGCCTCCGCCTTCCCCCGCTACCACTGACCCCTGGGAGACACCTGATGCGCGCTGCGCAATTCACCACCGGCCGCCGGTTCGTCCTGGTCATGGACCACGGCGAGGACTTCCTGCCCACCCTGGAGAAGTTCTGCGCCGAGCACCAGGTGCACTCCGGGCACATCCCCACTTTGATCGGCGGCCTCTCCCACGCCCGTCTGGTGGGCACCTGCGAACCGCTGGAGCGGCCCGGGGAGCCGTTGTGGGACGCGGTGGAGGTCGAGTACCTGGAAGCGGTCGGCGGCGGCACCCTCGCCCTCGACCCCGCGACCGGCCGGCTCGCCCCGCACATCCATCTCTCCACCGGCCTCAAGGGCGACGGTGCCCACGCCCGCACCAGCCACCTCCTCGGCGCGACCGTGCAGTTCGTCGCCGAACTCGTCATCGAGGAGATCCTGCGCCCCACCCTCATCCGGCCCCGGAGCCCGGACCTCTTCGACGTCCCGCTGCTCACCTTCGCCCCGTCGGAGGAATGACCTGTGCCGGTACGGATGACCCTGTTCGCCGAGCTGGTGCGCGAGCGCGAGTGGACGCTGCTGGAGACGTTCAACCTGCACTACACCCGCACCGCGAACGAACTCGCCGATACCACCGGCAACCCGCGGCTGCGGGGTATGGCGGTCCCCCGGCGCACCTTCGACCGCTGGATGACCGGACGTCTCACCGGCCTGCCCCAGCGCGACACCCGCCTCGTGCTCCAGACCCTGCTCGGAGCGCCGGCCGAACGGCTCTTCGAGACCACCGACGACGCGGACGGGCCCCTGCACACCCTGTACGGGGACGCGGCTCCCTCGATCTCCCCGGGGGCGCGGGGGCGGGTGAACCCGGGGCTGGCTCCGCACTGGACGGGACTGCTCGGGGTGCTCGCCGCCGCCGACAACACCACCGGCCCCCAGCTGGTGCACACCACGATCACCGGTGAACTGGTGGTGATCCGGGACTACCGTGCCCGCGCGAGCGGCCCGGCCCGCGACGCGCTGCTGGGGGTGGAGAGCCGGTGGGCGGAGTTCGCCGGCTGGACGGCCGACAACCTCGGTGACGGCAACGGGGCCCGGTGGCTCGGGCACGCCTTCGATCTCGCCCGCGAGGCGCGGGACCGCCCGATGGAGGCGTATGTGCTGATGCGCCAGGCCCAGCGGGCCGCCGAACAGCACCAGGCCCAGGCCGCGATTGACCTGGCGACCGCCGCGCTCGCGGCCGACGGGGCCTCCGACCGGGACCGGGCCCTGTCCGCCGTCCGGCTCGCCCACGGCCACGCCCTGGCCGGCGACGCCGCCGCGTCCGCGGCCCTGCTGGAGAAGGCACGGCGCCTGGTCGAGCGGGCGGATGCGACCGACACCGGCGACCCGGCCGTCATCGGGCACCACTGCGTCCTCGCCTACATCAGCGCCTACGAGGCGTACTGCCAGCTCCTCCTGGACCGCCCCGACCGGGCCGTGGCCATCCTCCAGCCGCTCCTCACCGGCTGGCCGGCGGCATACCGGCAGGACGAACACCTGGCCCGTGCCTGGCTCGCCCAAGCCCTCCTCGCCCACGGCGAGCCGGCCGAAGCCGCCGTCCACGCCGCGGCCGTCCTCACCCGCACCGCGAGCGGAGGATCCGCCCGGATCCTGAACACCCTCACCGCCCTGGAGCAGCGGATGCCCGCCGGGCGGAGCGCACCGGGTGAAGTCGTCCACTTCCGATCGGCGCTGGGCCTGGCACACGACAGGATGGGCCCATGAGAATAACGACCGCGACCATGACCGACGAGGCCGCCCGCGACGCGAACGTGGCAGTGCTGCCCATCGGCAGCTTCGAGCAGCACGCCGCCCACCTACCGCTCACCACCGACACCCTCGTCGCCGCCGCCGTCGCCGAAGCGGCCGCCGCCGCGTACGGACTGTTCCTCCTGCCACCGGTCACGATCAGCTGCTCGCACGAGCACGCCGACTGGCCCGGCACGGTGAGCATCAGCGCGACCACCCTCACCGCCGTGGTCGGCGACATCGCCCGCTCCCTCGAAGGCTCAGGGATCCGCCGGCTGGTCCTGGTCAACGGCCACGGCGGCAACTACGTCCTGTCCAACATCGTCCAGGAGGCCAACACCCACCCGGGCCCCGAAGGACCGAGGATGGCGCTCTTTCCCCGCCCCGAGGACTGGAACGCCGCCCGCGAGGCGGCAGGACTGCTGACCACCGCCCACGAGGACATGCACGCCGGGGAGATCGAGACCAGCCTCCTCCTCCACCTCCACCCCGACCTGGTCCGCGACGGATATCAGGACGCCGACCACCTCGCCGACCGCCCCCACCTCCTCGTCCACGGCCTGCGCCCCTACACCCCCACCGGTGTCGTCGGCCGTCCCTCCCTCGCCACCGCCGCCAAGGGCAAGACCGTCCTCACCGCGCTCACGAGCGCGTTCCAGGACACCTTCACGGCCATCAACTCACCCGCTGCGCAGGGAGGGGAACCGGGCGCCTGAGCCGACACCCGGGGCGCGGTGGGTCATCAGCGCCGCCGGACCGGGCCGAGCCCGGCCGTCTGTGATGCTCCCTCGATGCCGTCCGTCCCGGGTTCAGCAGCAACCGGGCCAGTCGGTGGGCGCTGACCCTTTCGTTCCGCTCACCTCGGCACGCCGGCCCGGGCGGCAGCCGGGTCCCCGCCGGTGACGGCTGACCGGAGCGCGCCGTACGTTGCGTCCAGCAACTGGAGATCGGCTTCGCTCAGCGGCTCCCCCAGCTGCACGAGGGAGCCGGTCTCCAGCACGGCGACGCTCCCCGGCACGCGTGCAAGGCAGTATCGCAACACCGCCCTCTCCAGCCCTCCGTGTCCCGGGTCGAACCGGTCCCGCAACACCCCCAGCCCCACATCCTCCGGCGAGGCCCCGGACGGGACGGGGGAGCGGAGAGCGCTGGGAGGGGCGAGCACCAGCCCGACCCCGTGGCGGCGGGCGAAGGACAGCAGATCCTCCCGGCCGACCCGCACCAGGGGAGTCAACGAGGTGAGACGGCACCAGATCACCTCCGGCCCCACCGCCTCGAACGCCCGCACGAACCCCGGGTGCTCGTCCGCGAGATGCCCGGCGGCCGGGGCCGGGGCGGCCAGTCCGACCGCGCCGACCATCTCCATCTCCCGCAGGGTCCGCATCTGGTCCGCGACACAGCCCAGATAGCGTTCGCCCGGGCCGAAGTCACCCGACGCGAGGGTGTAGAGCGCCAGGCGCTCCGCATAGAGGTTCTCCAGCGTCTGCTGGAACTGAAGCCGCACCCGCGGGCCCGCGTACGGGTGCGGCGCCGTGCCCCGCAGTGTTCCCACCTTGCTGCCCACCTCCAGCCCCGCATCGGGATACTCGCGCAGCAGGCGGCCCAGCAGCCGCTCGCCGTGGCCGTCCCCACAGGAGTCGGCGGTGTCGAAGAACCTCGCGCCGCGCTCCACCGCGTCGCGCAGCCCGCTCAGCAGCCGGTCGTCACCACGGTGGTCCCCCGGCCACGTGTCCGGAAGGGTGCAGTGCACCCCGACCCGAACGTCGGGCCACCGGTCCGGCCGGGCCGGCGTCATGCCTTCCATCAGCACGGGGCCTCCGCCGTACGGAACATCGCGACCACGTTCTTGCCCTCCAACGTCGGCTCGACCCAGTACGACGAGCTGACCTCCGCCACCAGCGCTATCCCCCGGCCGTTCTCCTCTTCGGAACCCGACCCGGCGGTCAGGGCCAGCGCGGCGGCGGACCGGAGCACAGGGACGGCGTCAATATCCGTGCCGGTGTCCGCCACCTCGACGAGCACCGCGCAAGGGAAGAGGCCCACGGTCAGGGTGACCGGGCCGCCGACGTGCCGGACCGCGTTCCCCACAAGCTCGCTCGTCACCAGGAGAGCACCGTCGAGCTGGTCCTCGGAAACGCTCCCGGCCAAGACCTCGCGAACGCGGCGCCGGGCGACAGCTGCGGCAGCGAGCCCGGCGAGCGCGACCACCACGTGCCGCATCAGCACACCCAGGTCCCCGGGCCGATGACCCATTTCCGTCGGCACCATCCTCGCCTCCACACGGTCACGACTGACTGCCGGATCCCACGTTTCCCTCCCTCGCGCGGCATCTCTACGCCAAACCCCGGCCAAACCATGGCCACCTTGCCCCCGCACCCCGAAAACGGCCTCCCGGACGCCAACGCCGCACAGATCACCAACGGCAACCCGCCCACCAGCCCTTGACTGCAAAAGTGCAGCCCAGAGGAGGCTTGAAGACGGCCCTCCACCGCGAAGACCGGGCACCCTCGTGGGACCCGAAGACCGAGGGAGGCCGGGCCTGCCGGCCGGCAAAGGTGGCCACGGTATGGCCATGGTTTGGCGTAGAGATGCCAGCGCCCATCCGGAATTCTCGTCTCTGCACAACACCGGCCGGTCCGGCTGGGAGCGCCTGCTTCGACGCCGTTCACCGCCGTGAACGCTGCTGCGACTCCGCCGCCTAACATCCCGGCTCCCGGCCACTCCGACCCGCCCCGACTCCCTGGAGTACCCGTCATGCTCGCGCCCACCGTGCCCTTTCCGGCACGCCAGTTCCCTGCCGCTCCCCGGCGGACCACTGGATGGTGCGGTGCGCCCCGGGCTCTCTGGCACCGGATCAGCACGTCGCCGCCCGCAGCCGGGCAGGACTTGCGGTGCCTTCCCGCACCGGTTCTGTGTGCCCGGGCCTTGGCCGTGGTCGACCGCCTCATGGCCGACGACGAACCTCTTGCCCGCGACGAGGACACGCTCGCGGCGCTGTGCCGGGACCTCGCCGCCCACACCCGGGCGCTGCCCCGGGCGCTGAAGGCGGAGCGGGCTTTCACGGCGGAGGCCGAGGCGGCTTCGGACCGGGCCCGGCGATTTCTCCGCCGGGCCGGTGAGGAGACCGGCTTCGGCGCGGTGATCTCGATGCTCATGGCGGCGGAGTCGGTGCGCGAACTCGCCGCCCTGGTCACCCCCACTCTGGCCTCCCGGCCGGTCAACCCGCTGTTGGGCATGCCGGGAGGTGCCCGATGAACCGTCCCGTTCCTTGTCGCCGGCGCGATGGCAGAAGGTTGGCGCGATCCGACGCTCACCCGGCCGGGGACCGATCCGGTGTCGCGCTCGGCTCTTCGCCGGAGTCAGCGGCTCGCGCCCTCCGGCCACAGGACCGTGAATGGCTTGCCGGTTCGGCGGGCGTAGGCGACGACGTCCGCTGTGCCGCCGAAGCCGCGGGCAGGATGACCGTCCCACACCGCGAGCAGTTCGTCGCAGCGGTCGGTGAGGATTTCGCTCCCCGCCTGGTGGGCCTCCGAGGTGGATGCGGTCATCCCGGTCCGGTGGACTGCGGCGGCCTGGCTGAGCAGGGTGTCGTAGTCGGGGTGGTGCCAGTCGGGGAGCCCGGCCCGGTATTCAACGGCCGGGATGACGACCTCCAGGCGCCCGCCGACAGCCAGGACGGCCTGCGCCCACCAGGCGTCGGGACCGTCGGCGATGCAGCTCACCGCCACCAGGTCGGCCGGGTCGTACGCCTTGGCCTTTTCGGCGAGGAGGCGGCGTACGTCCTCGGCGACGGGGTCGGGCAGGCCGCGGTGCCCGGTGATGCCGACTCGCAGGGGCATGGGCGGGTCCTTTCTTTACAGGTATGCGGTGTGGAGGAGGGTGTCGAACTCGTCCGCGTACGTGCCGGTCGTGCGTCCGGCGGCGCGGCGGAACTGGCGGGCCTGGTCGGCGATCCGGCCGGAGGCGAGGCGCAGTCCGGTGTGCAGGGCGCGGGTGGCGAGGGTGAAGGCGGCTTCGGGGTCGCGGTCGCGGGTCAGGTGGGTGGTGGCGGCGGTCAGGGTGATCAGGGCTCGCTGTTTGTCGTGTCCGCCGGTGACCGCGGTGGTGAGGTCGTGGTCGGTGACGCGGATGCGGGGGGTGTCGGGGAGGCGGGCGGCGCAGGCGAGGCGGCAGGCGCTGAGTTTGCGTTCGTCGAAGGTGAAGATCCACGGCCAGGCGACGGGGTCGGCGTGCGAGATGCGGCCGGTGTGGCGGGCGGCTGCGGCGAGGGCTCGGTCGCATGCGGCGGGGTCGTGGGCGGCGGCGTGGGCGAGGGCCTCGATGGAGGCGAGCCAGGCGGCGGCGAGCGGCGGCGGGGGGCCGGTGAACTGGCGGCGGGCCTGATCGAGGCGGCGGAGCGCGGTGGTGGGGTGTCCGGTTTCGGCGTCGAAGGAGGCGAGGCTGCCGAGTTGGTAGGCGGTCAGGAGTTCGTTCTGCGCGCTCTGGGCGGTGGTGATCGCGGTGCCGTACCAGCGGCGTGCGGAGCCGTGGTCGGCCATGTCCCAGGCGAGCCAGGCGGTGAAGGAGGCGGCTTCGGACGCGGCGGCGGCCATCCGCTGGTGCTGGACGGGATCGGTGGTCCTGCCCGTCATGGTCTGGATGAGGCGCAGGTGGGGGTGCGCGACGTCGGCGAGGTCCCGCGAGGGGGTGGTGGCGTCCAGACGGCGGTAGGCGGAGGTGACTTGGCGCAGCCCGTTGGGCTCGACGGCTCCGGGGTCCGGCTGCTGTTGGACGGCTTCGGCGCGCAGGGGGACGGTCGCCGCGACCGCGCCGGCGAGGAAGCCTCGTCGTTGCATGGAATCTTCACCCCCTGTCGGTTGGTGGGCCAGCCCCACCAGGTCATGCGGAAGCTGGACGGTGGTGGCGATCCGGGCGAGGGGGTCTATCGCGTAGCCGCCGATGCCCCGGTTCTCCAGTCGCCACAGCGCCGTCTGGGACATCCCGCACTGGTCGGCGAACTGCCGTTGGTCCATCCCCAGGATCTGTCTGACCCGGCGGATGACCGCGCCGTAATTCCCCTCCAGGGCAGCGTCCTTGAGGTCTCCGAAGTCGTACCAGTTGACTGTCTCGCTCCCCATGGTAGGCAGCATCCCACGCTGTGGCGGGGAGTTGATTCGCTTCGCGCGTACGGTGATGCGCCCGGCGGGTCAGCCCTGGATCACACGGCGGCAGTCCGGTTGGCTTGCCCCTCTGCAAGCGCACCAACACGTTCCGTTCCCCCGCAGCTCCATCTTCCGTTCCTGTCGAAGGAGGACGTCGTGCCGATGCCGTCCCGGCTCCCCGCAAGCCACCCGTCCAGTCCGGTGCTCGCCAGCCCTGGGAGCGCCGGATCGGTCGAGTGCCCGCATCAGCCCCGGTGCCCGGCCGCCGCCGACGCCGACCGCGACGCGGCCCGTACGGTTGCTTCGCATCCGGAACAGGGGTGGAGCAGGCTCTGCAACGGGGTACTGCTGTTCGAGGACCTGGGGGAGCTCCTTCCGGCCGGAGGGGTCATCGCGCCCCGCCGTGCCGCCTTCGCGGGGGTGGCCGCGTGAACAGCAACTCCCACCGCGCCTCGCTCTGGCCTCCTCGTTCGAGCGATCCCGCCGCCCTGCTGGAGGCGTACGCCGACGTGCTCGGGTGGCCGCTGCTCGCGGACGGCGTAGGGATGCCGGTCGACCGGGTGCTTCGGCTTCTGGTCGGTGCTGCGGACCTGGTGGTCGCCACCCGGTGCCGGGACGCCGGTCTGGACGCGGTCGTCCTGGGGCCGAGGGCGGGCCGGAAGGCGAACAGGCTGCTGGAGAAGCACCCGGTCTTTCAGCCCGGCGCGATGCCGGTCCCGGTCCTGCGCGGTCCGGACGGCGTCACCCTGCTGATCCGCGCGGGCACGGCCGCCGCGCTGGAGGGTCTGCGCGGCGTGCGGATCGTCACCGGGAAGGAGCTGCTCCCGCTGCCGCCGACCCGGGGCGTGGTGTGGGACACCCCTCCGTGGCATCCACTCCACCGGCGGCCTGCGGTGTTCCCGGGCGGGGCCGATCTTCTTCCGGTGCTGGAGAGCGCGCTGTCCGCCCGGGTGTAGCGCCCCACCGTCCCTCTCCCCTCTGTCCTTCCTCCGATGGGATCGGTCATGACCCCCTTTGTCTGTACCGCTGAGCCGACGAGTGCCGCCCCTGGTCTGCCGGACGTGTCGCGCGCGGCCGGTATGGCGGTGTCGATCGAGGTACCCCAAGTCGCCTCCGCGGCGTGGCCACCTCTCGACGCGGCTCTCCTGGCGGGGGCGGTGGTGCTGCGGTTCCCGGGCTCGGGTGCGGACGGGGTGCTCGCGGTTCCTTCGGGGCCGGGCCGGCTGGGCGGGTCTCTTGAGGTCCCGCGTCCGGTCGTCGCGGAGGTTGCCCAGGTGCTCGCGGCCCTTCCCCGGTTCGAGAACGTGCGGGCGGTGCCCGATGGGCGGGGCGGGGTCCGGGTGGTGTGGGGCGCGTCGTGTCCGGCCCGGATCAGCGGTGCGGGGCGCCGCCGGTTCTACCGGGGCGCGGCCACCGACTGGACGGGCGGCTCTCCGGCCGCCGGGATGGCCGGTCCGCTGGCGCTGCGGGACGCGGTGACGCTCGACGCGCTCGCGCACGGTACGCCGGTCGGCACGCTGATCGCCTGCGGTCTCGCCGCGGACGAGCGGGAGGTGCACGAGCGGCTCGTCGCGGCGGGTGAGGTGCTGACCGGCTGGCGGGGGATGACGTGGACGGCCCTCGTGCACGCGGCGGTGTGCCGGGGCGTGGTTCCGGCCGTGCCCGCGCGGCCGGTGAGCCTGGGACCGGCGGGGCTGGCCCTGCTCAACGCCTGGGCGTCCGGGGCACCCCGAATCAGGAGCGCCGATCTCGCCGGAGGGCCGGGCGCGCTGCGCGAGCTGGAGCGGTCGGTGTGTGAGCGGCTGGGGGCCCGGTCGGAACCGCACGCCGTGCTGCGGGGCCATGAAGCCGGGCTGCTCGGCCCCGGCGAACCCGGAGCCGAGAGGCCCGGCTGGAGCCGGGGGCCCTGAGCCCGCCCGGCCCATCAGACGACCGTCCCGGGGTGAGCGCACACTCCGGCCCCGGCGGCTCCCCCCGTGGTCACGGGTCCGGAGGCGCCCCGGGACGGTCTGGGTCCGGCAGGTCGTGAACGGTGGCGCGAACGCCGTGATCGACACGCCGGGCCGAAGGGCCCCGGCTCGGGAGCCGGGGCGAGCCCGCGGCGCTGCATGTCGGCGCCGCACTCTCCCGGCCGCTGCGGGGCTTCGGGACCCCGCGGCGGCCGGTCCGCCCACCCTCCTGCCCAACAGTCATCCGATTCACGATGTTTGCGACGTTTGAGGATTCATGAAGTCGTATCTGTTCTTACGCAGAGGACCGCGCCGCAGGCGCGAGAGCGCGTCGCCGTCGGTCGCCCGCGACCTGGCCGGGTGGCGGTCGCGGCTGCGCCGCCGGTACCTCGCCGTGACGCTGGCCGGGGCGGCGGTTCCCTCGGCGGTGTGGGCGGCCGTCGAGACGGTCCGGGCGGTGTCGTCGGCCTGGCCGGTGTCCGGGGCGGTGGTGGCAGGCGCCGCCGTCGTTGCGGTGGGGCACCGGTGGGCGGGCCGCGACGCCGCGTGTGTGGCCGCAGGGCTCGCGACCGACCGTGCCGCCGCGGGGGAGGAGGCTCAGGAGCTGCGCCGTCAGATGGCCCTCGTGCACGAGTGGATGACCTGGTACGCCTCGGCGCTCATCCAGGGGCACCGAGACATCGCGGTCGCGCTGGGCGCGCCGGCCCCCAGTCCCGGGGAGCTCGCCGCGCCCGCGCCGGCCGACGCGTTCACCGGCTTCGACCACGCGCTGGCCACCGTGCTGGGAGAGGCGGTCGAGGCCGTCGCACGGGCCCGGACGCAGGGAGCGGTCGAGGGCGAGAAGGCCCTGATCCAGAGCATCGCACCGAGGCTGCACGCCCTGATCTCCAAGGCGCTGGCGGAACTGGATTCGCTGGAGGCCAAGCTGGACGGGCCCGAGATGCGGATGGCCTACCGGGTCGACCACCACAACA
This sequence comes from Streptomyces amakusaensis, assembly GCF_039532665.1. NCBI lineage: Bacteria > Bacillati > Actinomycetota > Actinomycetes > Kitasatosporales > Streptomycetaceae > Streptomyces > Streptomyces amakusaensis. The sequence continues at coordinate 41,986 of NZ_BAAASB010000014.1, forward strand.
CCCGGGTGCGGCACTACATCGAGAGCCTGCTGGTGCTGAGCGGGACCCCGTTCGCGTCCAGCCGCGAGCCGGTCCTGCTGTCCACGGTGCTGCGGTCCGCCATCGCGGAGACGGAGTCCTTCCAGCGCGCGACCCCGTCCTGGCCGCGCGAGGAGCTGTGGCTCGTCCCGTGGGCGGGCCCCGGCATCACGCACTTGCTGGCGGCCCTCATCGACAACGCCATGCGCTACAGCAACGACGAGGTGCGGGTCGATTCCCGGTGGGACGGCGGTGCGCTGCTCATCACCGTGGAGGACCGCGGGCTGCCCATGACCGAGCAGGCCCTGGCGGAGGCGAACGCCCTGCTGGCGTCTCCCGACCAGGCGGTCGAACGGGAGCGGCTCCACCGCGGGCTGATCGGGCTGCCCGTGGTCGCCCGGCTCGCCGATTCGTACAGGCTGCGGGTCGAACTGTCCGCGAATCCCTCGCCGGAGGAGGGCCACACCGCCTCGGTGTGGCTGCCGAGGGAGCTGATCACCACCGCGCCCGAAGCCCCGCCGGCCCCGCGCCGCAGTGCGCACCGACCGGCTCCGCGCCCGCTCGCCCCCGCCCCGGACGCCGGCGGCGTCGTCGCGGACCGCGAGCGCCCGGCCCTGCCGCACCGCACCCCGGCAACGGCGCCCGCGCCCGGGGAGGCGGAGCCGGGCGAGAACTCCCCGGGCGGGGACCGGCCCCGGCTTCCGCGCCGCGCCCGCCCCCTACCCGCACCCGAGCCGGAACCCATCGAGCCGTCCACCGCGCCCCCGAGTGCACCGGCGACGCCGCAGCTCGTGCACGCCTTCCGTGCCGGGGCCCGCCGTGCCACCGGCACCGGCAGCGGCGCGCAGCATCCGGGCTGACCCCGATCTCTTTCCTCTCACCTCACGCCCTGATCGAAGGAGTCTTCATGACCAGCGAGAGCATCAACCCGAACCGGCTGACCGGCCTGGGGTGGCTGCTGGACAACCTCGCCGAGCAGGTGGGACACCACACCCGCGCGGTGCTGGCGTCCCTCGACGGCATCACCCGCTCTTCCAGCGGTCTGAGCATGGACGACGCCCAGCGGATCGGGGCTCTGGGCTCGTCGTTCCATGCCTCCAGCCGCAGTGCCGCCGGGGTGCTGGGCGCGGACAACTCGGAGACCGCCGTGCGGCAGTTCTTCCTGGAGCACAGCGAGTTCCTGCTGTTCGTGATGAGCGCCGGGAGCGGGACGCTGCTGACGGTGATCACCGACACCGAGGCCAACGCCGGGACGGTCGGACACGAGATGGGCCTGATCGGCAAGCGGCTCGGCGAGCAGCTGGCCACCCCCAGCCGTGCGCCGCTGGCTGCCGGTGAAAGGGGAGTGACCCATGAGCGGTGAATCCCCGTGGGTCGCCGACCCCAAGGTCCGTCTCTACGCCCTCACCCGCGGCCGGACGGTTCCGCACCTGCCGCTGCGGATGGAATCCCAGGTGGAGGCGGTGCCCGGCCACGGCGACGAGGTCCGGGTTCCCGAGGAGCAGGAGCTCGTCGCGCTCACCCGGGGGGCCGCCCGGTCCGTCGTCGAGCTGGCCGGCACCGTGTCCCTGCCCACCAACGTGGTCAAGGTCCTCCTCGCGGATCTGGTGCAGCAGGGCGTGCTGCGTATGGTCCATCTCCACGACGAGGCCGAGGACGGTCTGATGGTGCTCGACGCCGTCCTGGCCGGGCTCCGCAAGGACGGCGTGAAAGCGGGGGCGGGCCATGGCCGGTGAGCCCACCTCCCCGGCGCGCGCGGTGATGAAGATCCTCGTCACCGGCGGGTTCGGAGCGGGCAAGACGGCCCTGATCGCCGCGGTCAGCGAGATCACCCCGGTGACGACCGAGGCGCCCGTCACCGAGGCGAGCGCCGGCACCGACTCCCTGAACGGCCGCGAGACCAAGGCCACGACGACCGTGTCGTTCGACTTCGGCCGCCGCACCTACCCCGCACCGTCCATGACGGTGGAGCTGTTCCTGTTCGGCACCCCCGGGCAGAAGCGGTTCGAGCTTCTGTGGGAGGAACTCGCCCGCGGCGCGGTCGGCGCCGTCGTCCTCGTCGACACCCGCCACCTCGAAGACGCCTTCACCCCGCTCGACTTCACCGAACGGCACCGGCTGCCGGTCGTGATAGCCGTCAACGAATTCGCCCAGGACCCCCACCGGTACACGGCCGGCGAGGTCCGCGACGCCCTCGGCGTCCCTCCGGACGTTCCGGTGGTGACGTGCGACGCCCGCGACCCCGACTCCGCCCGGAACGTCCTGGCCACGCTCCTCATCCGCGTCCGCTCCCAGACGCACCCGTCCACCCCGTCCGCATCAGGAGCGCTCCTGTGACCTCCCCGCTCGACCCGATCCCCCTCCCGCCCGGCCTGCGGGCCGCGGAACCCGACACCGCCGCGTACGAAGCCGCCGTACGCGAGCAGCGCCTCGCCGACTTCGGGATCACCGACGCCCCGCGCCCCGACCTCGACGAGGCCGCCGCCGCTCTGGGCCGTGCCGCCGGCGCCGCCTACGCCATGGTCAACCGGATCGGGGAGCGCCAGACGTTCATCGGCCTCTACCGGGCCGAGGACCGTCCCGATCTGCCGATCGTGACCCGGACGATGACCCTGGAGGAGGGCTACTGCCCTTCCCTCCTGCGCCGCTCCAAGAACCTCGTCCTGCCCGACGTGTACGCGATTGCCCGGTTCAAGTCCAACCCGGTCGTGGACCAGATCGGCATCCGGGCCTACGCGGGCGCCCGGATCACCGACCCCCGCGACGGCCTGGTCCTGGGCACCGTCTGCCTGGTCGACACCCGGCCCCGGCCCGAGTCCACCGAGAACGAACTCGCCGCGCTCATCACGGAGCACTGCGCCGGGATCCTCCCGCTGCTCCGGCTCTCCCGCTGACCACCATCCGCCGTACGCCCTGTCCTGGAGAGGAAGCCGATGCCCGACAGACACCCCGAGCTGCGTGCCGCCGTCCGCGCCTTCGCCGAAGCCGAGATCGCCCCCCGGATACCCCACATGGAGGCGAGCGGGGCAATCGAGGACGGCCTGGTGCGCGAGATGGCCCGCCAGGGCTGGATCGGCGTCACCATCCCCGCCGCCTACGGAGGAATGGGCGCCGGCCACGAAGCCAAGACGGCCCTCGTCGACGAACTCTCACGGGTGAGCGCCGCGATGGGGGCCGCGGTCCAGGCGTCCATCCTCGGCACGGCGAAGATCGACCACTTCGGGACCGAGGAGCAGCGCGAGGAGTGGCTGCCGCAGGTCGCCGACGGCAGTGTGCTGCCGACGATCGCCGTCACCGAGGCCGCCTCGGGCGGACACGTCCTGGGCATGGCCTCAACAGGCCGCCGCAAAGGCAGGGGGTGGATCCTGGACGGGCGGAAGGTGTTCGTCGGCAACAGCCACATCGGGGGCCTGCACGGGGTGGTGGTCCGCACCGGCGACGGCGCGCGCGGGCTGACCGCCTTCCTCGTCGAGCACGACCGCAAGGGCGTCTCGCTCGCACCGCACGAACCCCGCGTCGGGCTCCGCGGGTTCTCCTTCGGTGAGCTGATCCTCGACGGCGTCCGCGTCCCCGAAAGCCACCGCGTCGGCGAAGTCGGGGAAGGGCTCGCCGTCGCCTACTCCAGCTCGGTGCTGTACGGGAGGCTCAACCTCGCGGCGGTCGCGCTGGGGATCCACCGCGCCGTCCTCGGCCAGACTGTGGATTTTGTCTCCGGCCGTCCGCGGATCGCCGGCGAAGGCGTTGTCCGCGACCGGCTCGGCCAGATCGCCGCGGACCTGCGGGTGGCCGAGCTCGCCGTCTACCACGCCGCCCGCCGCCTCGACCGCGCCGAGCCCTGCGACATGGACCTCATCACCGCGAAACTCCAGGCGGTCGAAGCCGTCCGCCGCGCCACCGACCTCGGGATGCAGACCCACGGCGCCGCAGGGCTGCTCACCAGCATGCCGATGGAGCGCTACCTCCGCGACGCCCTGTGCGTCGAACCCCCCGCCGGCACCTCGGACATCCAGCGCCACCGCCTCGCCGAGGAAGCGCTCGATCCCAGCCGTCACGTCCAGTGGTCGCAGCGGTTCGCCCGGCCCCTCACACCGCCGTCCGTCGCGCTGGCCCACTCCGCCTGATCTCCCATTCCCTGCCCTGCCCAGATGGGAACCAACTGCCATGGACCGACCGCTGCGCCCGCCGTCCGCTCCCGCGCGCCCCACCCCGCTGACCCCGGCGGAGATCTCCGCCCTGATGAGAGTCGCGAGCGGCCTCAGCGCCAAGGAGGCAGCCGTCGAGCTGGGCGTCAAGGTCCTCACCGTCCACGCGCACATGCGGACCGCGGGCAACAAGCTCTATGCCGCGTCCGCGCCCACCAAAGTCCACAACGCCTACCTGAACGGGCAACTGCCCGCCCCGGAACCGGTCGAGCCACCCGAAGGACTCACGGACGAGGACCGGCAGCTGATCCGTGCGGTCGCCACCTGTGCCCTGATGCCGGATGTGGCCGAAGCGGCCGGTCTGCTCCCGGGCGAGGTCTCTGCCCGGCTCAAGGACCTCATGTCGCGGACCGGCGCCCGGTCCCACCCGCATCTGGTTCATCTGGGATTCGCCTACCGCATCCTGCACCCCGCCTCCGAACCCGGACCGGGCACCGCCTGACCACACCGACCAGCAGACCGCACTACATGAAGGGGAGCAGGGCAAGCAATGGAACTGTTCCGTTCGGGCCGGGCCGGACGCCCGCCCGGGCCGCAGAGCGGGCGCCGGTACGACGGCAACGAGGTGGACACCTTCCGGACGGCCACCGCCGGCGCGCTCACTCCTGCCCCGGAGCCCGGAGCGGCGGGACGGACACTCTGGGATTCGGCGGGAGCACTCGGGACGTCGTACGGAGACGCCCGCTACCGCGCCGTCCAGACGCTCTGTCCCGACCTGGCCCCGACCGGCATCACCACCGCCTCCCGGCTCCCGCCGATCCGCCCCGTGACCGTGGCCGTGACGCGCGGCCCGGTCACGGCCGAACATGTGCCCGTCCCGGCGGGCAGACCCTGGAAACCCACCGGCGCGCACGAGGCGGCGGCCCGCGCGATCCTCAGCCATCTCGCCAACCGCCAAGCCGCCACGCCAGGGCGGCATCCGCTACCGGACCTCGACGCGGCACTGCGGGAACTGCGGCAACGGGCCGCCTCACGCCCCCGCGTGCACCTGGCGGCCGTCCTGCCGCTGCACACCCGCACCGCCGCCCCGAACCCGATCCCGCGCGCTGCGCGGAGAGGAACCACCGTGCCCACCACTCCAGCGGCCCGGCCCCAGCCGGCCCCCGTACCCCCGCAATCCACTGTGCGCCCACAGCCCGACCTCGCCCGCCGCCCGCAGGGGCGGGGCCGGTGAGCGACACCCGCGAACCCGCCTCCCGCCCGGGGCGGCCACCGGCCTCGTTCGCTCACGCCGCACTGACCGCGGCCGGTGCCCTCACCCTGGGCACGCTGCATCTGATCGCCGCGACCGCGCTGCTCACGGCCGTCCTCGCGGAGCCCGGCACGGCACCGGACAGCCATCTCGCCACCCGGCAAACGGTCACCCTGCACGTCCTGGTCACCGTCGGCACCGAGGCGTTCGCGGTGACGCTCACCGCCGCGCTCGCGGCCGGGATGCGGATGCCGCGCTGGTGGCTGGGCGGACCGGCCCTCCTGATCATCGCGGCCGTCGCCGTCCAGCTCCTCCACGCACCCTGACCACCCCGCCCCGCCAAACCCTCTTCTCCCTGGAACCCGTATGCCCGCACTGCTCGTCCCGCCCGCACCGTTACCCGATGCCCTGCCGCCCGATGCCGCCGTACGGGAGGCCCTCCAGCACCTGACTGCCACCTCCGGGCCCGTGCCGGTGGGCCCCGAGTGGGAGGCGGTGCTGCTGCCCGCGGACCTGGCCCGCCGCGCCGTGGACGATCTCGCCCGCCGCGCGGCGCCGCTGGGGGCCGTGTTCACCGACGGCCCGGTGTGGGGGTTCGTGGTGCCGCCCCGCTCCGGCACACCGGTCTGGCCCGACGGCGCCGACTACCGGGCGGCCGGGACCCGGGTCACCCTCCCCGCACCGGCTGCCCGTGTCGCTACCGGTGCCACTGCCGGGTGCTGGGTCCGCCGGCCGTTCCCGGGCCGGATCCTCACCGCGCCCCTGCTGCCGCACCAGCTCGCCACCGCCCTCTCCACCGAGCCGGAGGCCGCCGCATGACCGGCGTCACGCCCTCCGTTCTGGTGCTGGACACGCAGACCCGGAAGGTGCTCCGGGCCGACTTCTCCCGGGCCGGGCGGCTGCCCCAGCCCGGCCGCACCTCGCCACCCGTGCTCGCCCGGAACGCCGCCGTCCTCACCGCGCGCCTGCGGCACTGGGTCCCGGTGGCCCGCGCCTGCCGCCACACCGAGACAAGTTCCCCGACCGCGACCGCCCGGTGGAACACCCTGCTGGCCGAAGCGGACCGCGCGCCGGATCCCATCCCGACCACCGAGTGCGTGATCCGCCTCGCCACCGCGCTGCGAGAACTCCTGCGCGCGATCACCCTCACCACCGTGCCCGGGCCCACGATCGCCGACGTGACCGGACACCTCACCGCCGGGATCACCTCCGGCCGGTACCCGGCCGGGGCCGCGCTCTCCCCCAAGCAGCTCACCACCGAACTCGGCGTGGCGCGCGGCCGCGTCCAGGACGCTCTCGACGACCTCACCGCCACCAGGAAGCTGGAGATGCGCGGCACGCGGTACTTCGTCCCCGCCACACACGACACCCTCTCCGCCCAGGCCCGCTACCTCGCCGGCCGGATCCGCGCGCAGATCGCCGCCGGCCTCCACCAGCCCGGTGGCCGGCTGCCTGCCGCCGATGTCCTCACCCGGCTGTTCGTCTGCCAGAAGCCTCCCGTCACCGCCGCCCTGCACCTCCTCGCCGACGCCCGCCTGCTCGACCTCCCGGTCTCGGGCCGGGCCGAGATCCTGCCCGCCGCCCGCGCCCTGCCCCCGGGCCCGCGAGCCGACCCGCTCCCGCCCGGCACCCCGTACCCCACCGTCCCGGTCACGGACCGGCTGCTCCACACCGTCCGCCAGCAGTGGCTGCGCCGCACCCCCGTCACCGACGAGGACGTGCACACGCAGTGGCTCCAGCTCCGGACCATCGCCTCCGCCTTCGCACCGGCCGACCGCCGGGCCGCGAACGGGACGCGCGCCGGCCACAGCATCCGGGTGCTCACGGAACTGGCCGGGGCGGCGCTGCCGGAGGTGGTGTGGCTGCGGCCGTGGCATCTGGCGGTCCTCGCCGCCGCCCTCCGCACAGCCCGGTCTCCCGCTCCGGCCCCGCACCCCGGGGCCGCGCCTGTCCCGGCCCACGGTTCCCCCTCCCGCACGACAGGAGCGCTCTCATGACCACCACCCCCGGCTCCGGCCCCGAACCTGCCGCGCCGTCCGGGCCGTCGGGGCCGGTCCGTGTCGTCGCCGTCATCAGCGGCCGCGGACAGACCCTGGTGATCCGGCCGCGCACCACCACGGGCGGGCCGCGCTGGCGCTTTCCCAGTGGTGAGACCGAGCCGGGCGAGAGTCTGGAGCAGAGCGCCGTGCGCGCGGCCCGGGAGGAGACCGGTCTCACCGTCACCGCGGGCGAGCGGCTCGGCAAGCGGATCCGCACGGGCCGGCACCTCACCTACATCGCCTGTACCCCGGCGGGCGGTACCGCGTACCGGGCCTCCCCCCGGGAGATCGCCGAGGTCGCGTGGATATCGAGGGAGCCAGCCGTGCTCGACAGCTACCTGCCCGGCCTCCACGAACCCGTCCGCGACCACCTCGTGAGCGGGCCGTAACCACTGGAAGCTCACCGACACGGAGCGGGACGGCTGCGGCGACACAGACCCCGCCCTGGGCCCCGGCTTGGGCCCGCGCCGTCCGAGCACTCGCCGAAGGCCGTGCCCACGCCATCGCCGCCGTCAGCCAGGTCACCGTCAGCGCCCACACCGCCCTCTGCAACCAGCAGCTGGACCGCATCCAGGCCGCCGGCGGCGGGCTCTACCTGGCCGGTCCCGAAACCCAGCTCTGACCACACCGGATGCCCGCCGCCCTCAGCCATCGGAGACGAACCGCCGCTATGCCCACCGCGCCAACGAACACAGCACTGCCCCGCACGGCTCCGCTGCCGCGGACGCCGTGCGACGCCGCTGCGGTCATCAGCCATCAGGACCGGGTGCTGCTCGTCCTGCGCCGCCTGCCCAGGGGTAAGCAGGTGTGGCAGTTCCCCACCGTGCCCGTCGGGGACGGGGAGCAGTTGGCGGAGGCGGCGGTGCGCGGAGTACGGGAGGTGACCGGGGTCGACGCGGTCGCCGTCCGGGTGCTCGGTGACCGTACCGGGCCCGGGACCCCGGAGCGTCCCGTCCATGTGGGGTGCGCGCTCGCGTCGGGCAGCCGTGCCGCGTACACCGCCGACCCGCGCAAGATCGCCGGGGCAGCCTGGATCGCCCACACCGACCTTGCCGGGTACCTGGCGGACCCTGTCACCAGACCCGTACGGCGCTACCTCGGCCTGGACCAGGGGCGAACAGCGCATGCTGCCCGGCCCGGCGGGACCCCGCCCTCCCCTTCCCGCCCGCCCACCCGGGCCCGCACCCCCAATACCGGCGAGCGGGCGGGCGGTCCCGGCCCTGTTCCTGCCGTCCGGCGGAGACCTGGGGCTGGCGGTGCTCCGGCACACGGCTGCCGGGGGGAGTCTGTGGGAGGCGGCCCGCGCCCTGGGAACGGGCTACTGGGACGTGCGGGACACGCTGCTCCGGACAGCCCTCGGTCTGTGCCCGGAACTGCCCCTGGCGGGTCCATTTCCGGTGCCGCGGTGGCTCGTCCGCCCCGTGACCCGCGCGGTCGCCCGGGGGCTGATCACCACGGAGCACGTCCCCTCGCCCTCCGATGCTGCGGGCCCGCTGGTCCTGGACGGCACGGACCGGCTGCTGGCCGAGCTCGTGACCGGCGGGCTGCCCGACTTCCAGATCGCCCGCCGACTTGGCCACACCGCCGACGAGACCACGGACGCGGTACGCACCCTTCAACGCCGGGCCGCCGCCCTGCACCGGGCGCACCTCGCCGCCGTGCTTCTCCTCCACGTCCCTTCACTGTCCTCTTCCGATCCGGCTGTTCGCCCGCAGCCCTCGCACCGGCAGGAACCCCGATGCCCCGCAGCCGAACCGGCCTCTCCGCCGCCCGCCCCGTCTATACCCGTGCCACTGCCGGGGAGCTGCTGATGACCCTGGCGGCGGGTATGACGACGACCGAGGCGGCGAACTACCTGCGGATCCCGGTCGGCGACGTGAAGGTGCTCCTCACCAAGGCCGCCGCCCGGTACGGGGTCCGTGCCCGGCCCGCGCTGGTGCACGCCGCGATCACCGCCGGGGACCTCACCGCCCCCGCGTCGCCCGCACGTGGCGGGAACCGGCCGGTGTTCAGCGGGAGCGAGGTGCTCCTGCGGCATGCGCTCGCGACCCGCTCCGAGACCCCGGCCATCGCCCGGGCCGCCGGGCTCGACCCGCGCGATCTCCCGTCCCTGACCGGTCGGCTCCGCGTACGGGCCGGGGCCCGTACCAACGCCCAGCTCGTCGCCCTCGGGCACACCCTGAACGTCCTGATCACCCGACCAGCCCCGGAGCCGGCGCGATGAGCCATCCCGCCGAACGCTCGGTTTCCCCTGCCCTCCTCGGGGCGCCGAACGACCGCCAGCGGGATCCGGCCACCCGTACCCGGCCCGCCCCCGGCACCACACCCCCGACGCCGACCGTCAGGACCGTGTTCATGCCCCAACCGGCCGACCCGACCACCGAATCCAGCCCGCCCGACACCGGACCACCGCAGCGCCGTCAGCCGACAGGGACGGAGAACCTCATCACGGTGGAGATCCGCGCCGACGACCTGGTGTCGCAGACCGGGATGACCAGCCTGCTGCGCTCCAGCCCCAAGATCCGGATCCAGAACAAATCGGACGGCCCGGCTGCTGTGATCGTGCTGGTCGTCGACGCACTGGACGACGCCAGGCTGGATGCGCTGCGCACGATCCGGCGTACCACGTCAGCTCATCTGATGCTGGTGGTGACGCATCTTGAGGCCCACCAGATCGCGGAAGCGGCCGAGTGTGGCGTTCTCGGGATTCTGCGGCGCGGACAGATCACCTCGCACCACCAACTGGTGGATGCCGTGAAGACGGTCGGGGCGGGGCTGGGCTATCTGCCTGCGGATCTACAGGGGGCCCTGCTGGGCCAGATCGGACGTCTGTACCAGAGCCACCGCCAGTCGGAAGCCCTGACGGTGTTCGCCCTGATGAAACTGAGCCATCGGGAGCAGGAGGTCCTGCGGGACCTGTCGCACGGGCACGAAATCACCGAAATAGCCGAACGCCAGAACTTCTCCGTGCGCACGGTCAAGTACACGCTCCACGGCGTAACAGGGCGGTATCAGCTCCGGAACCGTACGCACGCCGTCGGCATGGCCCTGCGGAAAGGGCTGATCTGATGCCGCCCGCCACCCCCACCGTCCGTCGGACCGGCGGCACCCGGCCGGAGCCGCGCCGCCGTCCCACCGCGGATCGCTCCGCACGTCCGTCCCCCATGAGGAGCATCCCGATGACCACGCCCGCACCCGGGCCGGATCCGGCCGACCACGAGACCCCTTGCCGAGCCCTCCTCGACGCGCTGAACGTCCGGCAGTGGAGCCCGATGCCACGCCATCACCACGACGCCAGTCAGAGTGACGAGACGCTCGTCATCACCCTGACCCGGGCGAGCGGCACCCTTGCCGGCATCCCTCTGGACGACTTCGCCGAGCCCCGGGCCGGCACGCTCGAAGAGGCGCTGCGACAGCGGGGCATAGAGGTACGGGTCGACATTGGCGGGCCGTTCGTGCGGGGCCCCCGTTTCACGCTGACACGCTCGGAGGCGATGACACGGCTCGCGGGCCTGGTGTGGTCGCAGATGCCGCAGGAGCATCAGACCGCGGTCGAGCTCCGGGCCGCGCTCTGCTCGATCCGCCGCCGTCCGTTCCTGTTCAGGTCCGTGCCGCTGCCCCGCGTGTGCGACGGGCAGGTCGAGATCGGTCCCCTGACCGTCCCCCAGGCCATCGCCCTCCAGCGCACGCTCGGCGGCCCTGCGTTCCGCTACACGGACTGGCGCCGGCTGGACGAGCTGCGGCGGCTGGTCCAGAGCCGGGTGCGGCGGGTGATGCCCGGCGTCGCCGTCACCGCCACACCCGGGTGCGCCCGGCACGCCTGCCCGGACGAGATCCGCATCGGGCCCGCCCCGCTCGACCACATCCGCGCCCTGACCGACCGCCTCACCACCGCACCCACCCGTGCGAAGCGGCGCGGGGGTTCACGGTGACCGCCCAACTGGCGCTCGTTCACGCCAACGACGCGGACGGTACTGGGCGGAGCCTGCGACGCCTCCCCTCCCCTCCTCTCCACCCCACTGCCGCCGGCCGCGGCGGACATTGAAACGGACCCCTCTCATGACACGAACCGTTGTCCTTCACCCCGGCATCCGGGCGCACCTCGCCCGCCTCGGCGGCATCATCCCGGACATCTACGCCCGCAAGCACCAGACCGTCATCACGCCGTCCGGGCGCCGTCCGGTCCCCCTGCCCGTCCGGGCTCTCATGGCCGTCACCTGGCCCGACGGCCACACCCTGCGCACCGTCGCCGGGGACCTGTACGACGGCGAGGACGTCATCGAGCTGCCGTGCCGCAACCGTGCCCCGCAGGAAGTCCCGGGCGGGGGCGCGTGGATGACCGTCGGCCACGACCACGCCGGGGGGTACTGGCTCGTCGATCTCGACCAGCCACCCCTGCCCGATCCGGTACTGGTCCGCACCGGTGCCCCCGGCCGCAGGGGCACCGGCGAGCTGGTGCGGATGCCGCTGTCCCGGCTCCTCACCCACCTCACGGCCCACGGCAGCCCGTGGCCCGACGGCGTCCCCGCCCCGGCACCGGTCCCGGCATGAACAGCGGCGTCCCCCACGGGCCGACACCGCCCTGCCACACCCCGCCCGCCCTGCACGCCGCCCGACCCACCCGGCACCGGCCCCGACCTCTGGATCCTGCGATGCCCCAGCCGACCGCCGCACACGAAGTAACCGGCGTCACCGCGCTTTTCGCGCTCCGCCAGGCACTGACCGTGCGCCTGCTCAACCCCGTCGAACTGGGCCGGCAGGACGGCGCCGTGTACACGGTGGCGTTCGCCACCTCGACCCCGTATGTCCTCGCCGGTATCCCCGTAGATCCGGCGCGGCAGTTCACCGCGGATCAGGCCCGCGCCCTCGAATCGGCCCTGCGCGAGCGGCGGATCACCGCCCGCGTCACCGTCCCGGAGGACGTGTTCCGCCAGGCCAGGATCTCCCTGCCCACCACCGAAGACGTCAGGGCGCTGACGGCCCTGGTGTGGCGGGAGATGCCCGACGCCCACCGCGCCGCGCACGAGCTGCGCACCGTCCTGCTCCGGCTCGGCGAACTCCACCGCTGCCCCATGCGCTCCGTCCTCCCCCGGGCCGACGGCGGCCGCGTCGCGATCGGCAACCTCACCGTCCCCCAGACACTGTTCGTGCTGCGCCTGCTGGGCACCCCCACCGCGCACTTCCGCCAGAACAACCCGCGGCATCTCGACCAGCTCGCCGGCCTGCTGCGCTACCGGCTGAGCAAGGCCGCGCCGGGCATCCAGGTGACCGCGGACCCGGCATGCAGCACCTGCCAGGACTCCCGGGGACACGAGATCACCCTCGGCGAGGCCCTCCCGCAGCAGGCCCGCACCCTCGCCGAACGCCTCGTCAAAGGCCCACCGCCCACCCCGCTCCAGAGCCCCGGCACACGAACCCCCGCCGGACACCGACGGACACCGGCCCCGCGTACGGCACCCCGGCCGGACCCCCTCTCCGTCGCCGTCCGCGCCGTCCTCACCACCGCCGGGTGGACCGAGTCCGGGACCGCCCGCGCCAGGGGCCTGACAATGGAGTTCGGCACCGGCCCCGCCCGCATCCGCCTCACCTGCAACACTGGCACAGGAATCCACAGCCTCACCCTCCCCGGGCCCGCCTCCTCAGATGGCGCAATCCCGGGCAGCCGCCAGGTCACCGTTCCGTGCGGCGACCACCCCCTGCCGCTGCTGAGCCTGCTCATGGACCACCAGAGCACCCTCCCCGCGACCATGGACGGGTTCCTCGAAGCCGTCACCGTCGCGTACCCCGGCGCCACCGTCCAGACAGACGGCTCCGAAGTACCGGGGAAGCCGTCGTGAGCGCGCGCAGGCCCGCAGTAGCCGTCTACGCCTGCGCCAGCAACGGCGACGGTCTGCACACGCCGACCGATCTGGTCCAGGAGGCCGCACGGCGCCGGTACCGGGTCCTCGGAGCGGTCGCCGACACCGGCACCGGTCTCCCTCTCGACCGGCGGTCCGGCTGGGAGCGGCTGAGGCCCCTGCTCGGCTGCGGCCGGCTGCTCGTCGCCTCGGCCGGCGAACTGGCCCCGGACGCCCAGCTCCAGCCGGTACTGCGGCTGCTGAAGGCGAGTGCGGTCGTGGTGGAGGAGACCCGGTCGCCCCGTCCCCGCCGGCCGAGAACACCGCGGCACGAACCGCCGAGGACGGCCGGTCCGCTGTGCCATGTCACCTTTCCCGCCGCCCCGGCCCAGCTGGAGCCCGCCCCGGAGGTCACCCGCGGCTTCCTCACCTGGGGTACTCCGTCCCGGCAGGGCACCGCGCTGGTGGAGGCAGTGGAAGAAGCGGTCGGCCAGGCGATCACCCACCCGCCCTCCCCAGAGGCCCCGGTCGCCGTGACCCTCGCCACCCGGGCAGGCGTGATCCACACCGATGTCGCCGGGCACTTCGCCCGCCCCCTGTCCGTGCCCCGCACCATCCGGATCCCCGGGGCCCTGCGCCAGCACTACGAACTCGGTCCCGGCCGGACCCTGACCGTCCGAATGCAGTTCCCCGCCACCCGCGACTGAACCACCCGCCCCGGCCCGCCCCTTCAGACACCGTTTCCGTCGTCACCACCGTCAAGGAAGAACCCGCGCATGTCTCGCATCGAGGACCACGCCCTGATCGGCGACCTCCAGACCGCCGCCCTGGTCGACCGGAACGGCACCGCTGACTGGCTGTGCCTGCCCCGCTTCGACTCGGCTGCCATGTTCACCCGCCTCCTCGGCGGGCCCGAGCACGGCCACTGGACCATCACCCCCGCGCCGGCCCCCGATGCCGGTGACACGGACCCGCCCCAGGCCGTACGGCGCCGCTACCGGGGCAACTCCCTGATCCTGGAGACGGAATGGGACACCCCGGACGGCACGGTCCGGGTGACCGACTTCATGCCCTCCACGGTCGGTGTCCGCGGCGACGCCCCGCGACTGGTCCGGATCGTCGAGGGTGTCCACGGCCGGGTGCCCGTCCGCTCCGTACTGCGCCCGCGCCCCGGCTACGGCACGGTCGTGCCCTGGATCCGCGCCGAGGGCGACCGGTTCGCGGCCCTCGCCGGCCCCGACGCGCTGTGGCTGGACGCAGAACCCCCCACCACCGACGAGAACTCCACCCTCGTCTCGGAGTTCACGGTCGCCGCCGGGGACCGGGTCGCCTTCACCCTCGCCTGGCACCCCTCCCACGCGGGCATCCCGCCGCTGCCCGACCCCCGCGCCGACCTCACCGCCACCGCCGCCTACTGGAAGGACTGGACGGCTCGCTGTACGTACACGGGTCCGGACCGGGACGCGGTGGTCCGGTCCCTGATCACCCTCAAGGCCCTCACCTACGCCCCCACCGGCGCGATGGTCGCCGCCCCGACCACCTCTCTGCCGGAGGAGATCGGCGGCACCCGCAACTGGGACTACCGCTACTGCTGGCTGCGCGACAGCGCTCTCGCCGTCACCACCCTCGCCCGGAACGGATACCTGGACGAGGCACGGGCGTGGCGCGCCTGGCTGGTGCGCACCGTCGGGGGCGACCTGGACAGGCTCCAGATCATGTACGGCATCGCGGGCGAACGGGACCTGGCCGAGCGGGAGCTGGCGCATCTGCCCGGCTACGAGAACTCCCGCCCCGTCCGCGTCGGCAACGGCGCCGCCGCACAACTCCAGCTTGATGTCTTCGGCGAGGTGATCGACGCGCTCGATACCGCTCGCCGCCACGGTCTGGAGCCCTGCCCGCGCGCGGCCGCGCTCCAGGTCCGGCTTGTCGAGCTGCTGGAGCGGCGGTGGCGTGAGCCGGACGAGGGGATCTGGGAGGTCCGTGGTCCGCGCCGTCACTTCGTCCACTCGAAGGTCATGGCCTGGGTCGCCTTCGACCGGGTGATCCGGCTGATCGAGTCCGGCGACGCCACTGGCCCGGCCGAGCGGTGGCGGGGGCTGCGGGACGAGATCCACCGCGAGGTGTGCGAACGGGGCTTCGACTCCGTACGGGGGACGTTCACGCAGTCCTACGGTTCCGCCGAGCTCGACGCCGCCCTCCTCCTCATCCCTGTCGTGGGGTTCCTCCCGCCCGGCGACCCGCGCGTGACCGGCACCGTGGAGGCCGTCCGGCGGGAGCTGTCCACGCCCGACGGTTTCGTCCTGCGCTACCCCACCGCCGGGCCCGGTGCGGGTGTCGACGGTCTGGCGGGCGAGGAGGGCGCCTTCCTCGCCTGCTCGTTCTGGATGGCCGACGCGCTGGCTCTCACCGGCCGGCCGGACGAAGCCCGCGAACTGTTCGAGAAGCTCCTCGCGCTACGCAACGACGTCGGGCTCCTCGCCGAGGAATGGGGCCCCCAACGGCGGCGGCAGGTCGGGAACTTCCCGCAGGGCTTTTCGCACTGGGCGCTGGTCGACAGTGCCGTCGCGCTCGCTCGGGGCACGGGGGCGTTCGTCCCCGGCCAGCGCGCCCACCTCCCGTCCGCAGTCCAGCGGTCGCTCCGGCCGGCGGTGGTCGCATGACCGGGACCCGCACGACACCCCCCGGTGCCGCACCGACCCCACCCACCGGAGCAGCGACCGGAGCGACTGTGGGGTCCGAACCAGGTGCTGCTCTCGCCGAGCCTGTTCTCGCGCCGGATCAGGCCGCCGTCCTGGCCATGACCGGCTGGGGCGTCGCCCATGAGGACATGGCCCGCGCGCACGACTGGACCCCGGCTCAGGTGACGAACCTCGTGGAGGAAGCGGTGTGGGCCCTGGGTGCCCAGAGCCCGGCGGAGGCGGTGCACATCGCGTACGAGCGCGGAATTGTGCCGAGACCGACCCGGCGTCTGGACACTGGCGGGTGGAGTCCGCTGGACCTGCGGATCTGGCAGGCGCTCACCGTCCACCCGGACGTGAGCCGGATCGCGAAGGCACTCGGCCGCGGCGAGGCCGCCGTGGCCGAGACCATCGACTCCCTGCTCGGCCGGACCGGCGCCCGGACGCCGGCGCATCTGGTGACCTGCGGGCACGCCCTCGGAATACTGGGCCGGCCGGACCTACATGATCCGGACACCGATCTGGCCACCCCCACCCACCCCGACCTCGCGCGGGACCTGGTCCAGCGGGCGACGAGCGCCCAGCCGGGGTGGACCGCCCTGCTGACGGACGAGATGTCCGCGACGCAGCGGGCCGCTCTGCGGGAGACCGACCGCGTCAACACCGCCTGGCTCCTGGGCGTTGTGGACCGCCACGGCTGGCCCGGCGACCATCTGGTCGGCCGTACCGGATCCCGCGCGGCCTGGCTCCTGGCCCTCCACGCCCCCTCGACCAGGGAACAATGCTTCCTGCTCACCGCGATGGCCGTCGCCGCCGGCCACGGCCAGGCCGACCGCGCGCAGTGGGCGCGGCTCTACGACCAGGTGTGTGTGGCCACGGGGCAGCCTCAGCTCTTCATGACCTATCCCGCCCCCGACCACGCGCGCCACCTGACACCGGTGCCGGAGCTGCTCAACGCGCGCCGGGCGGCGGCCGGTCTTCCGCTGGAGCCGTCGTTTCCGAGCGCGTACGCGCACCCCGATGCCGAGGTGATGGTCCGGTGACCGCGCACCCCACCGGCACGCAGCCGGGCCCGGAGACCGCCGGGAGTCGTGCCCCGGTTGTCCTGACGCTGGGCGACGGCATGCCGCACCGCCACCCGGGCACCCTGGTCCTCGGCGCGTCGCTGCGCCAGCGGCGTCTGGCCCGGCGGCTCTCCGCGGGCGACGTCGCCCGTAGGGTCGGGGGCGGGCTGAGGGGCGGGCGGCTGGAGCGCATGGAAGCCGGGCACGCCCCGCTCTCCGTCGCCGCGGCGCTCGCCGTCGCCCGCGCGGTCGGGATCGGCGACAAGGCCCGGCTCGCCGTCGTGGCGGACCTCGCGGAGTACAGCGAGCCGTCGTTCACCGACGGCCGCCCGGGGGCACGGGAGCGGCTTCTTGGGGTGGAGGCCATCGCCGCGGAGATCGTCGCGGTCGCCCTGGGACCGTTGTGGCCCGCGCAGTGGGCGTGGGACCCTCCGGTTCCCCCGTCCGCCGGGCGGCCCGAACCCCGGCCCTGGCCGGACGCGCTGACGACGCTGGTCCTCCAGGACCGGCTGCTCGACCAGCGGCTCGGCTGCCCCGCGCTGGCCGCGATGCGGCTCACCGCGCTCGCCGACCGCGCCGAGGCCACCGCCCTCGATGTCCGCATCGCACCTTTCCTCAGCCGGGAACTGACCCATCTGGCGAGCGCCCTGGGCGCACTGGGCTCCCGCATCACCCTGACCGGCGGTCGGACCCTGTACGTGACCGAGGGGTACGACCCCGTCTACCGCGCCCCCGGGAGCACGACGCGCGCCGCGATGAACGACCTTCTCGACGCCACGGTCCGGGGCCCGGACGCCGTCGCCGCGCTGCGGGCCGCCGCGCAGGAGCACACTGCCGCGGCCTGTGAGCGTGCCGGCATCGGGCTGGCGGTGGCGGGCTGCCGGTGCCCCGCCACCCCGGATGCCCCGCGCGGCCGGCCGGCGAAGGAGACGGTGGTCGCCGTCGTCCGGCACATGCACGACGTGCTGCTGGTTCCGGGCCCGCAGGGACTTCGCCCGCCGCTGACCGTGCGCACCGAACGGGAGACCGTGGCCCAGGCCGCCGCCCGCGCGGTGTGGGAGCAGACCGGGTACGCCGCGGTCGTCACCCACCACCTCGACACCCCGGCGGGTACGCCCCGTCATGTCCTGTGCACCGTGCCCGGCGCACAGGAGCAGCACAACCTCGGAGCGGAATGGGCGCCGGCCGACGCAGCGCCGGGCCTGCCGCCGCTTCCCCCGGCCGGATACGACTACGACGAGCACGGCGGAGGCGGAACATGAACGAAACCGGCAGCCCGATCACCCTCTACGCCTGGAACCTGCTGCTCGGCGGAATCGACGAGGACGGTGAGCAGCGGCGCCTGGCGCAGATCGACCGGATCACCTCCTGGGAGCCGGACTTGCTGTGGGTCACGGAAGCGACCGGGTGGCACCTCCACGGGGAGAGGCGCTTCAGGGAACTGGCCGAGGCCACGGGCATGGAGTACCTGAGGCCCGTCCCCTCCTACATCGGCGACGGTCACAACCAGAGCGCGTTGTTCCACCGGCCGACGCGCGTGCACGCGGTGGCAGGGCCGCCGGGTGCGGTCGGCGCGTTCCACCACGGTCTGATGCGGGCGGTGTGCACCACCGCGGACGGGCGGAGGTTTCTGGTGCTGGGGACGCACCTCGCCCACAGCTCCGGCGAACGGCGGCTGGAGGAGGCGCACCACCTGTCCGACTACGGGTCCGCGTTCGGACCGTGGCCGTCGGACGCACTGCTCGTCGGGGACATGAACGTCCCCGCCCCTGGTGACACCGAACCGGAGGACTGGGACGCGATCCCCCGCAATCTGCATCACCGCTACCGGGAGATCCTTCCCGGCGGTCGCTTCGGCGGCTACGACCGCCGGGCCGTCGACCTGCTGATCGCCTCAGGGTGGCGGGACGCCCAGGACGAGGTGCCCGGCCCTGTCCGGGCGCCCACCACCGGCCACTGGTACGACAACGAAAAGGTCCCCATGCGCCTGGACCAGGCGTACGCCACCGGCCGGATCCGGGTTCTGGACTACCGGACCCTCGTCGACGACGAGCTGGACCGGCTGTCCGACCACCGGCCCATCACGGTGACCTTCACCCTGCCCCAGACGCGCGCCGCCACCGCGGCCTGACCGGCTGCACCCCCTGTTCACGAACCACCGAGGAGAACAACGCGATGGACCACAGCACCGTCACGACCGGTGCCCGCGCGGGCGATGCGCTCGCCGCTGCCTACGCGGAGCTGGAACCGACGCCGCGACGGGTGTACCGGATCCTCGGGACGCTGCCCGTTCCGGTGCTCGACGCGGATCTCGCCGCCGCGGCGTGCGCCCTCCCCTGGGCCGAGGCCGACTGGACTCTCCAGATACTCGACGAGGAGCAGCTGGTCGAACGCGTCGGGCATCTCGCGGGCGATGAGGACCGGTTACCGCTGTACCGGTTCGGCGAGGCGGCCCTGGCCCATGCTGCGGTCCTGTCCCACGGGGAGGAGGTCGTGGCTCTGGACCGGCTGGCCGTATGGATCCTTGTCTGCGCCCGCGCCGTCCAGCGCGAACTCGCCCCCCACCAGGAGCAGCCCACCCTGCCGCCGCCCGGTGCGCATCCGGGCGGAGCCGGGCTGGAGTTCCCGTTCCGCCCGACCGACCACGCCGCGATGCTGGAGTGGCTGGAGCACCAGGGGACCAACAACCTGCTTCCGTTGTTGACGGCGCTGGGGGAGCGGGGCCGGTCCGATCTCATCTGGCGCACTGTTGACGGCTGGTGGCCGCTGTTCCAGCGGCGGCGCCCGCATTCGCTGTGGGTAGGCGTGCACCGGGTTGGGCTGGTCGCCGCCCGCGCGGACGGCGACCGTGCGGGTGAGCGGCGGATGCTGCTGTCCGGCGCGATCGGTCTGCTGGACGCCGGGCAGCATGGGGAGGCCGCCGAATGGAACACGGCGGCGGTGGAAGGCGCGCGGGCCGAGAGGGATGTGCGCGACGAAGGGCAGGCCCTTCACGGGCTCGCCCTGGGCTGTCTGGCCGAACAGCGGCCCGAGGACGCCACGGCGCTCGTCGCCCAGGCCATGGCACGGTGGGAGTCGTGCGGCTACCGGCGCGGGGAGGCGCTCGCCCAGATCACGCTGGCCCAGTGCGTGATGAACGACCGGCCGCAGCAGGCGATCGACCTGCTGACCTGCGCCCGCACCACCCTGCGCGACGAGAGCGGGCCCGATCACCACCTGATACGGGCGCTCGCGATCCGCGGCCACGCTCATCTCCTCGCGGGCGACCCGGCCGCCGCGGCCGGCGACCTGAAGCGCGCCCGGGACGAGTTCCCCGAGGACGACACCTCCCCGTGGCCCGCCCGGACCCAGACCCTGCTCACCCAGGCCCGGACAGTGCAGCAGGAACACCCCACAGCGCGAGCGGCGGCCACCCCGTCCCGGACCGCGCCGACGGACCGGAGCG
The DNA here is from genome assembly GCF_039532665.1 of Streptomyces amakusaensis. Taxonomy (NCBI): domain Bacteria; kingdom Bacillati; phylum Actinomycetota; class Actinomycetes; order Kitasatosporales; family Streptomycetaceae; genus Streptomyces; species Streptomyces amakusaensis. Next base: position 62,461 of record NZ_BAAASB010000014.1, read on the forward strand.
GACCGGCCGATGACCGCCTCCACCAGCACGATCACCAGAACCCCGGCGGGCGGTCCGCTCCGGCATGACCGGGCCTTCCTCACCTACTGCACGGGGAGTCCACCTCGTGGGCGGGCTCGGCCCTGCACACTATCGCCCTCCCGGTGATCCCCGGCCCCGACAGCCACCTGCCCTGATGAATCCCCGCAGCCCCGGCCCGGACACCAGCTCCCAGGCGCACCGGGCCGACGATGAACGCCCCCACAACCCCGGGCGCAGCTGATGCGGCCGACACACGCTCGGCGGCAACTTGCCGTACTGCCGCTGTGGGGGCCTCATGTCCGCTTCCGGGCCCGGTCACCGGCCCGTCGCTCCCCATCACCATCGAGGAGACACCACACCACCATGAGCTCGCTCCGTCTTCCCGTATCCGCCTTCGACGAGTGGACCCAGCTCCGCGAGGTCGTGGTCGGGCACACCCGGCACTATCCGGTCCCCACCGCCGCAACGGGGACGGGCAGGGCCCGTCTGCCGGCCGACCGGCGGACGGCCGACGAACTGGGCGAGGACCTGCGCGCTCTGGGCCATGCCCTGAGCGACTGCGGGGTGACCGTCGTGCGGCCGGCGGCCCCGCGCCAGGAGACAGGTCCCCTCTCCTCGTACTGGAACCCCCGCGCGACCCCGCCCGTCAGCATCCGCGACGCGATGCTCGTTCTCGGGACCACCATCGTGGAAAGCTCGCCCCACGTGCGCGCCCGGGACGACGAGGGCGACCCGTACCTGACAGACCTCGTCTACGACTATTACGCGGCCGGCTCGCCATGGCTGAGCATGCCGCTCCCCGTCAATGGCTCCCAGTTCATACGCCTGGGCCACGACATCCTGGCGACCGCGACCGGCCACCACCACGCCCGCACCCTGCGCTGGCTCCAACGCAACACCAGCGGCCTGCGGTTCCACCCCATCACCACGGACAGCCCCCTCGACAGCGTCGTACTGCCGCTGCGCCCCGGGCTGATGCTGCTGCGCTCCCTGCGGTATCTCCCCTGCCTGCCGCAGGCCATGCGGTCCTGGGACGTGCTCCACCCGCCGCCGTCCATGACAGGGCCCTTTCCCGTGCTGTCGGTCAACGAACACACGGTCATCGCCGCCGCACACCACCGCGAACTGATCACCCTGCTGGAGAAACAACGAGGGCTCACGGTCCTTCCGGTCCGCCACCGGCACCACAGGTTCGGGGACTTGCGCTGCCTCACCCTCGACACCATCCGCACCGGCGGCCGCGAGGACTACCTGACCTGACACCCGCACCCAGCCCCCACACCACCACCCGCCGGCCCGGTGCGATCTGCGGGTATGGCACACCGCCCGCCTCGCCAGCGCCGCCGCTGGCCTCCTCGACCTCACCCCGCACCCGCTGAACGACCGTCCACACGAGAGGAGGACTCCGATGCCGCCGAGCGAGCGTCATCCGGCTCAACACCGGCCGCGCCCGCCGGGTATTCGGCGAACGGCCCGCAACGCGGCACCGGCGCAGCACTGCCCGGGGTAGCCCCTGACGCACGGCCGGTTGACCGCCGGCTCACCCCCCAACGCCACCACCGCCAGGGCGGCCTGTTCGACGCCGGACCGGCCGCCGACCGGGCCGCCACCCATCCCGGCCCGTTGTTTCCCCGCTAGATCCCGGTTTCTCGCACAACGGAGTGCCTCTCTTGCTCCGGAGACCGCAGAAGGATCACAGTGAAGGAGTTCCGAGAGTATGCAGATCGACCCAGCGGTAGACCGGGCGATCCTCCGGGCTGTCGGCCACAGCCTCCCGGCGACGCGGCAAGAACGCGAATCCGTCACCAGCTTGAATATCAGAAACGCTGAAAAGATTTCCTGCATGGGGCTTTTCCCCTCCCTTCAGCGGCTCATCATCACCGGCTGCGACCCGGTGTCGGTGGAACAGTTCTCGATGCTCGAAGGGCTGCGTACGCTGACATTGGAGGACAGCGGATTCTCCGACCTCTCGGGAATCGAGTCCCTGCCGCTGCTCAGCGTCTCTTTTCCGAGGAATTGCGTGAAGGATCTCCGCTCCCTGCTGGGAATTCCGCATCTGCTGCAAGTGGACGTGACCGGGAATCCTTTGTCGGACCACTCGTTTCACCAGATCATTCCGGCTTTGAGGGAATCGGGGTGCCGTGTGACGGCATCGGAAGAGCTGGAATGGAAGCTCACTGTCCGGCTCCATTCGGCGGGAGTGCGGATCTCCTGCTACAGGGATCCACAGGGGCAGGGGTACAAGCTCTTCCGGCCCGGGCTCGGTCTGACGGACGCTCCCCAGTACGCACACCCGCTCGTCTCCGCCGGGGACATCCGCGCGCTTCTGACCGGGGATCCTTCGGCAGCACACCGCTACTTCGATGGGGAGCCACGGCTCGTCTAAGCCGGAGGCCGCGGTGCGGGCCGCACCCCTGCACGGCAGGCCCGCATCCGGCAACGGCCACAGCCCACGCTCCCGCCGCCCCGCCGGCATCCGGTGCCATCAAGTCGCAACGCCTCCGCCCGCTGCCGCCGGACGACACGAGCACCGGGGTTCCCGGGCGAGCCGGGCCCAACTCCTCAGCACCGCCAGACAGGCCACACGGCAACCCGCCGCCTGCCCTCCTTCCCAAGGGCAGATCCCGGCCCCGGACCATCACCCGTCTTGGAGGAAGACCTGTGACACCCACCCGAAGCGGTGCCGCCGCCCTCGACACGCTCTATCGCGCACTCGACCCCGAGACGCGGCATGTCTACCGAATCCTCGGTGTCCTGCCCTGCCCGTGGACCGATTCCGACCTCACCGCCGCTGCCTGCGGCCTGAGCGCGGGCACCGCGACGTGGACCCTGGAAGTCCTCGCCGAGCAGGGACTGATCGAAGAAGCCCTCCAGGAAGCCGGCGGCCGGGCGGCGCGGTACCGGGCCGGTGGCATCGCCCACGACCATGCCGGCCGGTTGTGCACCGGCGAGGACGTCGTCCCTCCCCTGCGTCGTCTGGCCCACTGGGCCCTGCTGACCGGCAGAGCCACCGGCCCGCGTCGGCAGACCGGGCCCGGCCCGGCCGGCCACGGGGCCGCGTGGTGGCTTCCCGCGGAGTTCCGGGACGACCCTGCGGCCTGGGCTGGGCCCGGGAAAGGCTGGTTCTCCTGCCGCCGCTGATGGAGGCGTGGGAGGACTGCGGGTGGGACCGCCTGATCTGCCGTGTCGCCGACGCCTGGCGGCCCTTCCTGACGGAGCGACAGCCCGACGGCCCGGGAACCGATGTGCACGGCATCGCGCTCGCCGCTGCCCGCCGGAGCGGCAGCACCCGGACCGTGTGCAGGATGCTGCTGGCCGGGGCAGCCGGTCTCGCCACGGCCGGCGCGTACGACGACGCGACCGTCTGGGCCGAAGAGGCCCTGCAGACCGCCCGCGTCGCAGGGCAGTCCCGCCGGAGGAGACAGCAGCCCTGCGACAGCTCACCCACATATCCCTCATGGACAGGCACCGCCGGTGTGTCGGCGGTACCTGAGACCGACGGCCGGCGGACCATGCCGCCGCCGGCTGGTGGCGCGGCTGCAACGCCGCAGGCGGGTACCGGCCGTCGATCGCGCATCAAGACGCTCCGGCTACCGAGCCCGTCCGCCGAGCCTGCTCTCAGCCGGGCCCACAGGGCGGCCCCGGCGGTACCCAATCCGCAGAACCAGCCGCTCCCCGCCGCCGGGACGCGCCGGGGCCGTTCTGACCGGCGCGCAAGGCTCAAGAGCCCCAGCGGTATCGCGGAACGGCGATTCGGCCACAGCAGCCGCGGACCCGTCCCGTGCCGGGCACGGGTCGATGGCTGCGACCGAGGAGCCTAGTTGGCGGGTGCGACTCCCGTCGGTGCAGGTAGCCAGCGTGCAGAGGGAACTTGTTGGCGGATCTTGGGGGCGATGGGTGGCGGGTCGGCGGCCGACTTGATCACGTTGCGTGACCGATGGAGGCGACCAGGTGTCTGGCGTGGTCTTCGAGGGCCCTGCAGAGGCTGGCGGAGGGGACGGGTTGTTCTTGCGATTCCCAGCGTCGGAGAAGGGGCAGGTGCGGCAGGTCCTGGGTCTGTGTTCGGTCGTGGGGCCGCATGGGTGGCTGGAAGACTGGTGCGAGGGCGAACTCACTTCCAGTGAGGCGGCTCCAGACGAAGGCGGATGCGCACTCTCGGGTGTGTGGTGTTGGCTTCGGGCCTCTGCCTTGGCGGTGGTGCAGGCAGAGCTCGTTCCACGTCCTGTCGTCGATGGACCAGCGGGAGAACTGCCTGCGGCGGGCCCGGTAGTCGATCTTCTCCTGGCCGAGGACGTGTTCTGCGAGCCGCTTCAATGTGGCTTCCAGGTCGCGGTCTTTGAGGTCTTGGTAGGGGGTCAGTGGCTTGATCCGCAGCCGGCCCTTTGTGGTCCATGACGTGGGGATGCCGAGGAACGCTGCCGCTTCCAGGAAGTTCATGTGGCTGATCGCTTGGACCAGGTGGACTGGGAGAACGCGCCGGAGTCGTCGGCGGCTGGTGAGGGCCTGTTCGCAGTCCTCCTGGGCGGCGGCCAGCAACCAGGAGCTGGGAAGGGACTGCGGGATGTGCTCAGGAGCGATCCCGAACTCCGTAAGGATGCTGGTGGGGGCGAAGACTTTCTGGGTGGTGTTCGCCTTGGAGGCCCGCAGGGTCGGTGCCCCCTGCCGGATCCATTCGGCGGAGAGCCGGTGCCGGTAGACCTGGTCGACCCGGCGCCGGAACGAGGGAGAAGCCTCGTGAGCGAGCATGGGCCAGGTCCTGCCCCAGCGGAGGTCCTCGCGGGTGGGGAGGCGCCGCAGCAGTTGGGGCAGAGCGCTGCGTGGTTCAGAGGAATCCTGGGCGAGCAGGTGGTAGGCCGCGAAGAGAAGACCGGCGGTCGCGATGCTGTCGCCCGGCGGTGTGCTCCACGTGCCCGCGGAGGAAGAGCTGGCCGTTTTGGCCTCCGCTCGGGGGCCGTGGCCATTCTGCTGCGGAGGTGCGAGATGTGCTTCCAGGATTGCCCGGGTTCCGGCGGGGGCGAGATCGGCTGCGACGGGCCAGCCCGCCTGGATCAAGGAGATGGCAACCTGAAGATCGGCGAACCGTTGGGAAGCAAGCTCTGCGGGCTCGTCACTGTCCAGGAGATCCAGCAGGGTGACCTGCAGGTCTGCCAGTTCCGTGGTGAGGGCCGCGGCGGACGGCTCGGCGCCGTCAAGCCGGTGGCCGCAGACTTCACGCTTGCCGGAACCGCGAGGAGAGTTGCGGCACTGGGCGGGGTGAAGCCTCAGCATGCCGGCGGCGGGCACCAAGGCCAGGGGGCTCCCTGATCTGCCGCTCAGCGCGGGCAGGCGGCAGCGCGGGCACTCGGTGCGGAGAAAGGTCCAGTGATCGAGGCAGGCGAAGACGACAGCCAGCCGCCACTGTCGTTTCCAGGGCCCGCCATAGCGGTTCTGAACTGGCGTGCCATCGCCTGCGAGACACGCCGGGCAATAGCGTGAGTGGTTCATCAGCAGCCAGGGCTGGGCCAGCTTGCGGGGGCGAGGAATGCTTCCCGGGCGGGCCAGCGCCTGTGCGAGGGCTGGGTATCGGTCGGCGTAGGAGCTGAGCGTCAGCGCGTCGGCTTCGGCGGGCGTCATGCGGACCGCTTCGGCGAAGGCGTCGAGGCGATCTGGCGGCATCATCAGCAGATTTGCCGCTGAGACCTTGGCGTGAGGGCCTTCAGGGGTGACCAGCCGGACTCGCCGCGCCAATTGCTGCGGGGCCAGGTCCAGTCGATGAGCCAGGCGGAGAATGAAGCCGGGCAGGCTTTCGTCGGGGAGGGGCTCAAGGCTCCGGGGTAACGGGGCTCGGTCCGCAGACATCGGTTCAGCCCGTCCTGTCTTCGGCAGTGCGTGGTCCGTGATCGTCGAACACGGTGTTGCGCGGCCGGCGTTTCGCGCCGGAGGTCCGGCGGGCGGAGGGCGGCCTGGCCGGGGGAATGGGTTCGTCCGGGGCGTCGGTCATGTCTTCCCGGCGCAGGACGATCTCGTCGAGCAGTTCCTCGTCGAGGACCTCTCTGCCGCTGTCCATCGCTTCCTGGGCGCCGTCCTCGATGAGCCGTCCGAGCAGTCCGACGACGCCGCCGGTGCGGCGTATCAGATACTCCGGCATGGTGCCATCGGTGAGCATGCCCCTCTTCGCGTTCAGCAGCCGCAGATGCTGCTCGATCCCGTCCAGGTGGTTGACGAAGGCTTGGATCTGCTTCGGCGTGGTGTAGCGGAAGCGTTCGAGTTCGATCAGCTCGAAGCGGTGCTCTGTCTGCGTGATCTCCAGGCCGTGGATGCGGGTGGACTCCAGCGGTGGCATCTCCCACTGTCTCGACTTCTTGTTCCACTTGGACTCACGCAGCAGCCCGATCCCGGGGATGTTGACGGCGGTCAGGATCAAGGTGACGTCCAGACTCATGAAGGCCCGGATCAGGTCGAGGACATCCTGGTCGTCGGCCCGGTGCATGCGCAGCCGGCTGACATCGTCCAGGATCATCGCCTTGACGCCGTGGTCGTGCAGGGAGTCGGCGACTTGCCGTACCAGTTCCGGGAGAGTGGCCGACTTGCGTATCTCGGCACGGAAGAAGCCCAGGATCGAGGCGCAAAGGCTCTTCGGTGTCGCCGTCACCGGAGTCGAGACGTAGACAACCGGCGCGTGGATGTCTCGGGTGCCCGGCAGAGTGCCGGGTATGAGATAGCTGTGCATCTGCAGCCAGTGGTCCTCGAAGACGGCTGCGGTTGAGCAGACGGATGCCGTCTTGCCGTAGTTGCCCCAGCCGCTGACCATGACGCCGGCGCGTGTCGGGTCGTCCTGTTTCATCGTGTTCCCGCGCAGCCGACGCCGGATCAGCCTGCCGACCTTGTCGTGCATGGGTGTGTCCTGCAGCGGGAGGTTCGCGTTCGTCAGGTGGCGGAAGAGGTCGTAGTCCGCGCGGCGGCTCTCCGGGGTCGACCTCCACTGCTGCGGCGAGATCGCCGGAGCGGGAAGGAGCAGGCCGCGGCGGGATCGGTAGCTCTGCCAGCCGACGTAGGTGTCGCGCGGCGGGTGCCCGCCCAGGATCAACTCAGCGATCCTGGCTCGTGAGGGCAGGCCCTCCAGCGGATCACCGTGCGAGGGGGTTCGGGTCATGCGTCGTCCTCCCGGACAGTCGTCTCGGCGTCCGCGTCGTCGCGCGGCGGAGGCAGGAACATAGGCCGCCGGTTCAGGGCCTCGTGCAGCGTCGGCGGAGCCAGGGGCCGGGTTCCGGCGAGTGCTTCTTCCCGTCGTCGGCGGCGGTCGGTGTCGACCGCCCGGTCGATCATGCGGGCGTGCTCGGCCCAGGCGGCAGGCATCCGGGCCGCAGACGGCTCGTCCGCGGGGTCGGGCGCGGTGGGGCGGTCGGCCGCCGCGGTCTGTGCGCGAGCGATCTCACGGGCCTGGGCGACGCGCCGCTTCTTCCCGGTCTTCTTCTCGGCCTGGCTGGGCCATTGGTCGACGGGGGTGACCGAGCCGAGGATCTCCAGCAGATGCTCCAGGAGCTCGCTCTCGGAGTGGATCCTGATCTTGTTCGCCTTCACGTGTCCCAGGAGAGCGTCGGCGGTCTTGTCGGAGAAGGCGGGAATCTCGCCCTCGGGCGGCAGCCCTCGCCAGCACAGGACGTGCCACGTGTCGTGGTCGGCGGGGTCCTGGAAGAACACCTGCCGGCGGTCCCTGCGGTCACTGCGGACCACCCACTGGCCCGCGTGCCTGCCACCGCGGGCGGAAGGCTGGCCGAAGCGCGGCTCGTCGAGGACCGGGTGGTGATACCAGAGTCCGAGGATCTTCACCCCGCGCCGCGGATGGATCTTCACGTGATGCTTGCGCAGGACCTTGTAGTAGAAACTCGGCTCGGGAAAGTCCAGGTCGAAGCCGCCCTGTTCCATCGCCGCGGCGAACAGGGTGTTGGGACTGTGGTCTTCACCCGGCGCCCAGCTCGGGGCATATTCTCCCAGTTTGCAGTTCTGCCATATCCGGACGATCCAGGTCGCGATGGCGTGTTCGGCCTGCGCGAGCGTCAGGCTCGCGTCGCGCTCGGGGTCGGCCCCGCGGTCCGCGACATCGCCGCCGGTGAAGCCCAGCAGGTGCTCGAAGAGCATGGTCTGGATCGTGAGGAACTGGCGCTCGACCGCGAATTTGTCGGTCTGCCGCAGGACGCGGGCCGGCAGGACCCGGCAGCCGATCTCCCGCTCGGCCTCCACCAGGTCGTGGTTCTTGTAGGGGCCGCCGTGGTCGGTGGTGACCGTCTCCGGGGCGAAGAACGGCAAAGCGGCGACCCGATGCCCGGTGAACTCGGCAATCACGTCGGCCGGGACCCCGGCGTAAGGCCATTCCATGTCCTCGCCCCAGCCCTCCCGCATCGGAAGCGGCAGCATCGCGACGTCGACCGAGGTGTCGGACTGCAGCGTCAGCCGGAAGGCCGGCAGCCCATGCGTGTAGAGATCGAGCGCGAGGGTCAGCGTCGCGGTGACCGCGTCACCGAACACAGTCTCGCGCAGCTTCACCGGCATCGGGGTCGAATCCAGCACCAGGACCTGGCCCGGGCGGTGAACCACCATCCGGCCCGAAACGCCGGCCTCCGCGGCGGCCTGAGCTGTCCGTCCGTAGCGTGGCCTGGCGCCTCCGGGCCCGAACCACTCCTTCCAGACGTCCGCGAACGTCCAACGGGAAGGAATCTTCTCGGCCGGAAACGCCGGAAACCGCTCGCGAATGTACTGGTGCATCAACCGGTGCCGGGCGGCCAGACTCAGGCGGGCGCGTTCCCCGCACTCGGCCTTGACCGCGAAAATGGCCTCACGAACCTCCTCGGTGACGCTGCGATGGCCACTGCGTCGCCGGGTCCACCGTCCGTCCGCGCAGGCCAGCAGGAGACTGTCACCCGCGAGTCCCGACAGACGCTCCAACGTCCGGAAACTGAGGTGCTGCAGACCGAGCCGCACCGCCTCCGGCCGGGGCATCGCCTTCATCTCCGCCGCCTTCGCGTGCCGCCGCTGGGTCAGCGTCGTGCGGTCCGGGTCGTAAGCCGGACGAGGCTCCCCGGGCAGGGCCCGAGCCGGATGCCCCTCCCGGAACCCCGTCTCGGCCTCCAGCACATGCGCCGCCCGCAGCCGGGCCCGCTCCACCTGATCCCCGGTCAGGTCGGCCAGTGTCCTCGGCTGCCGGGAGACCGGCGCCGACCGCCCCGGCCCTTCGGCCGCCGGAACAAGCCGCAGGTCGGCGTGGTTGATGAGCCAGCGGAACGAGCGGGTCTCCGTGCGGCCACCGCCATCCACGAGCACGAGCCGGCCGAGCTGGCCGTGGACCTCCTCAACCGTCCACTCGACGCCATTGAGCGAGACCCGCCTGCCCGGCGCGACCTGCAAAAACCCCCTCGCCGCCATCACACCCCCCAGATCAGCGAGCTGTCGCGCAAGGGACTGCCCAGATCAACGCCGAGCTCACGCTGCCAGAGCAGCCGCACGATGTTGGCCCGACCCACGGAAGGCATGCTGGTCGCGTCCGCCAGCGCGGAAAACGGCATCACACGCCCCTCCCGGCCACCTATGATCGCCAGCAGCTGGTCCCGCATGCCCAGCAGATCCCTCGCCGGCCGACGACGCGACGACAAGTGGTCAAGGACGCTCCAGACGTGCGGGCGCCAGCCCGCGGTCACCGAGTACTGCCAGCCGCAAGCCGCCGCCATCTCCCTGGCCGCCGCGAACTTCAGCGCGTCCTCGTCCTTGATCAGCTTCATCGGGCGTACGTCGATCAGCCACATCCCGCCACCGATCACGGCCAAGTAGTCCGAGATGTGCCAAGCCGATCCGCCCTTGTGTCCGAAGTCCAGCCGGAACGGCTGCGACAGCACCTCCGAGGCCCCCACGAAGTCCAGCGCGACCAGCAGCCGCATCTCCTCCAGCGACTCGAAGCCGTGCCCTCTGCCCGTGGACACCATCACCTCCAGGCCGGGACGATGCCGCTGCTTCGCCCGCCAGGTGAAGCCCCATACCGGCCGGGATGACAGCACCGGAACATGAGCCACGTCGCGGACAGGCCAGCAGACCTCCCCGGCACCCACCCGCCACGTCGAACTCCACCGACAAATCCAGCCATCCGCGAGATCGAGTTCATCCCGAAATACGGCATCCCCGCTGTACGCAACGACAAGATCGTCGAGGCGACTCGACTCCGACCGGATCCTTGCCCTGGCTATCTCGCTCACTCACCCACAGCATCACCACCCGCACGGCGACAGGGCCCGATCTTCGGAACTGACCACAACACAGCGTTACGGAAGCATGATCCGCCAACTACTGCGCTCTTCCGCCAAGTAAAAATCTCGGTCGCAATGGCACGCACGGGTTCCGGATTTCGCTCCTTCATGCGGATTCCGACCCGGCTCAAACACACCAGTTCGATCAGGAGAGCCCGCTCGTTGTCCCGGATACCGCAGCACCAGAGACCCGAGGTCCGCTGTCCGTCCACTGCCCCGGCCCGTACCCGCCGGGCGGCCGGCCGTCCCGCGCGTCCGCGCGGCGACAGAGAAGGAGAACACCGATGGTGTCCATGACCAGTACGAGAACTCCCCGGACAGAGGAATGCCGGTGCGCGGGACGAGTCCGCCCGCCGCTGACGGGGAGGCGCGGATGACCGGCATGCGCAGCGGCAGCGGACAGGCCGGCGGGGGGCGTGTCCCGCCGCCCCGGAAGGCGCCCTCCGGGCTGGAGCTCCCCCCGGCGCGCGTGCCGGCCGGGCCCGCCGACGGCGAGGACATCACCGACGGCCTGGAGACAGCCTATTGGGCGGTCCACGACGGGGCGTCGGCGAAGGCGAGCGTGCGGGAGATCCTCGGCCGGCTGCCGCAGATCGTCCGGCAGGTCGGCGCTCTGGCCTGGCGGGCCGACCGCCGCAGCACCGTGCTGGTGGTCGTCCTGCAGCTCGTGTCGGCGGCCATGGCCGCGTTCGGTCTGGTCGCCTCGGTCGGTGTTCTGCGCGAGCTGTTCGGGTCCGGGCCGACCCCCGACCGGATCCGCGCGGCCCTCCCCCAGCTGCTCCTCGTCGCCGGTCTGCTGTCGCTTCGGGCCTTACTGGAGGCTGGGGTCGCCGCTGCGGAGGCGAAGCTGACGCCGAAGATCCGGGTCGCTCTGGAGTCGGAGTTCTACACCCTGGCCGCGCAGGTGCGGCTGGAGGCCGTCGAGGACCCCGACTGGCACGACACCGTCCACCGCGCCTCCGACCGGGGTCTCTTCTACGCGCGGCAGATCGTCGGCAACGTCGTGGCGCTCGCCGCCGCAGCCTTGGACATTCTCGGCATCGCGAGTGTCCTCGCCGTGCTCCACCCGGTGCTGATCCTCATGCTGCCGCTGTCCGTCCTCCCGGTCGGTGCGGCCGCCGTACGGTCCGCGCGGGACCGCTTCCACTCCTACATGCGGTGGAACGCGATGCAGCGCCGGCTGAGGGTGTTCACGTGGCTGCTGCTCGATCAGGACTCCGCGGCCGAGCTGCGGTCGACCACCGCGCAGCCGGCGCTGCTGGCCGAGCACCGCCGCATCGCGGGACGGGTCGCGGCCGAGGACACGCGGCTCGGGCTGAGCGCGGCGAGGATCACTCTCGCCGGGCGGGCCGCCGGCGGTCTGGGTGCCGGACTCACGTACGCGGCGCTGTGCCTGATGCTGCTGGACGGCTGGATTCCGCTCGCCGTGGGAGCCGGGGCCGTGCTGGCCATCCAGACCGGCCGCGCGTCCTTGACGACGTTCGTCAATCTCGCTCATCTCGTGTTCGAGAACGCCCTGTGGGTGTCGGACCTTCTGGCGGTGCAGGCGCACTGCCGCACCCTCTTGCCCCGCGCGGGGGGCCGTCCGGCCCCGCGGGCGGTGGAGGAGATCCGGCTCGACGAGGTCACCTTCACCTATCCCGGTAAGGACGCCCCGGCGCTCGACGGCGTGACCCTGACCCTGAGGGCCGGCGAGACGGTGGCGTTCGTCGGGGTCAACGGCTCCGGCAAGTCGACCTGCGCGAAACTCCTCGCCGGCCTCTATGACCCCGCCGCGGGCACGGTCCGGTGGAACGGCGCCGACGCGCAGGAATTCGACGGCGTCTCGCTCCAGCAGCGGGTCGCCATGGTCCTCCAGCAACCCGCCCACTTCCCCTTCACCGCGCTCGCGAACATCACCGTCTCGCGCGGCACCATCACCGACGCCGACCCCGAGGCCGCCCACCGCGCGGCCACCGCCTCCGGCGCGGACCAGGTCATCGCCACCCTCCCCGACACCTGGACCACCCTGCTGTCCAAACGCTTCCGCGGCGGACAGCAACTGTCCGCCGGGCAGTGGGCGAAGATCGCCGTGGCCCGGGGAATCTACAAGGACGCGCCCGTCCTCCTCCTCGACGAGCCGACCGCCAGCATGGACCCCAAGGCGGAGCACGCCGTCTACCAGTCCGTCCTCCAAGGACCCCGGCGGCCCGGGCAGATCACCGTCCTCATCTCCCACCGCCTCGCCTCCGTCACCGACTGCGACCGCATCTACGTCTTCGACAGCGGAAAGATCACCGAATCCGGCACCCACCAGGAACTCATGGACAAGCGAGGCGAATACGCCGAAATGTTCACCCTCCAGGCCTCCGGATACCACGAAGCGCCGACCGGGACGGAGGAGACGTGACCCCGGGTCACCAGCGCCCGCCGAAGCCGGACGCCTTCCGGGAAGGAGCCGGCCGGTGACGCGCCGGGCAGCAGCCGCGCCGCCCCCGGGGCACGGCTTCACGACGGCGCTGAAGATGGGGACGACCGGTCTCGGCGTGAGCATGAGGGTGTCCGCGCTGGGGGGCGCTGGCCGCGCCCCGGCTCGTCGCCCGTTACAGGCCGGGGCGAGTGCTGCTGGCCGGGTTCGCCGTGTGTCCGCTCGCGCACCCGCCGCTGCTGATGGCCCGTCCGGGCCCGGGCTGGACCGCGGTCCTGGCCGCTGCCGGGGCGGTGCACCTGGACGGGGCGGCGTGCGCAGGGTGCACGCAGCGCTCCGTCCGGCAGACGATCTGCCCGCCCGCGCTCCAGGCCCTCGCGCAGCAGACGTGGACGTGGCTGATCACCGGTTCCCGGCCGTTCGCCGCGCTCGCCGCCGGAGCGCTGGCCGCTGTGACGAGCGTTCCGGCGGTGCTCGCCGCAGGGGTAGTGGTGTCTGCCGTGCCCGTCCTGGTGCTGTGGTGCTCGCCCGTACAGCGGCTGAATGCGATGACCGTGTCCGAGAGGTACCAGGTCGCGTCGGAAGAGGGCCGTCCGTGACCACACCCCGTCCACACTCCCGCGATCTGAAGGCGGTATTCGATGTCCGATGAATCCCTTGAACCTCTTGGCACCGCGGTGCTGCTGGTCAATCCGGCCGGTCAGTATCTGCTGCACCTGCGCGACGCCAACAAGCCATGGATCTGCGACCCTGGGACCTGGAGTGTTCCAGGGGGCAACCGCGAGCCCGGAGAATCGTCGCGCCAGGCCGTCGAGCGCGAACTCCTCGAAGAGACCGGCCTGACCGTCCCGGACCTGGCACCGTTCACCGTCGTCGACTCCCTCGCGCCCGACAGCCGGACCAAGGGCCGCATCCAGGTCTATCTCGGTGCCTGGGACGGCGACGCCGACGCGCTGCCCGTGACCGAGGGGATCATGTACCGCTGGTTCGACACGGCGACGATGAGGTATCTGACGATGTGCCCGTGGACCCAGCGGGCCATCGACCTCCACCAGGCGCAGCAGCCTGACCCGGTCCCGCGGAGCGTCGCCCGTGCTGCGGCCGCTCCGGTGAACCTGACCCGCCCGCACATTGTCGGCGTCCACCTCTATCTGGAGCGGGACGGGCGCGTGCTGCTGGGGCTGCGTCACCCGGATTCGCCGTTCGCCGGGTCGGTCCATCATTTTCTGGCCGGGCATTGCGAGCGGGAGCCGGCGACCGGCGCGATGGTGCGCGAGGCGTGGGAGGAGGCGGGCCTGCGGATCCGGCCCGGGGATCTCGAGCTCGTCCACGTCGTGCACTGCCCCGACCAGTTGGGCGGCCTGCCGCGTGTGCACTTCGTCTACCGGGCCCGTGTCTGGGAGGGGGAGGCGGTGGTCCGTGAACCGGACCGGTGTGTCAGCTGGGCCTGGTGGCCCCTGGACGCGCTGCCCGAGCCGATCGTGCCCTACACCCGGGCCGCGATCGAGGGAATCCGCGCCGGCCGTCTCTCGACCGAACTCGGCTGGCCCTGACCACCGTCCGGCCCCGGCCTTCCCTCACTCCCCATTCTCCCCAGGCGGTGCATCCATGACTCAGGCCCCTTCACCGGCGAACGCCTCCACTTTGATCCACAACCGCCGAGGGGAGTATCTGCTGCATCTTCGCGATCAGCGGCCCGGCATTTGGCAGCCGGGAGCGTGGTCCCTCCTGGGGGGCGGCCGTGAACCCGGTGACCGGGACCTGGAGGACACCGCCCGCAGGGAACTGAGGGAGGAAGCCGGCCTCGACCCCGGTCCTCTGGAGCCCTTCGCCGTCGAGTACGCCACGGCGATGGATGGCACCACGACCGTGCCGATTCAGATCTTCACCGGGCGCTGGGACGGCGACCCCGACACCCTGGATTTGACCGAGGGCGTCATGCTGCGCTGGTTCCGGCCGGAGACGATGCCCCGGCTGCGCATGAGCCCCACAACGCTGGACCTGGTCCGCCGCCACGCCGCCCACCCCGGCACACCGGCGCCCGAACACCCGGCGTCCGGTACTAGTCGGCCGGCCGCGCGGGAGCCGGAGTCCGCCGTCCGCGAGGTCTGGACCGTGTACGGGGCGCATCACCTCCGGCGCGGCACTCCGGTCGAGGACGTGACCCGACTGCGCTGGGGCTACGGGGAGATCGGTCCCGGTGCGGAGGTGCTCGGGGATGTGTCCGGGCTGAGGGTGCTCGACCTCGGCTCCGGGACCGGCCGGTACGCGGCCCATCTCGCGCGCCTCGGCGCACGGGTGGACGCCGTCGAAGCCTCCCCGACCCAGCATCAGCGCGCCGCCGCCCGCTACGGTACGGTCGCCGGTCTGCGGCTGATCCACGCCGACGCCGTCACCCACCTGAGCGGCGAGAGCAAGCCGTACGACCTGGTCTGCGCCGTCCACGCCCTGTCCTACATCGACCCGCACCGTCTGCTGCCCGCCCTCACCACGGCACTCCGCCCGGGCGGGCGGCTGGTGTTCTCCGTCCTCCACACGAACTCCGCCGGGAACCCACCGTCCGAGGAGGTCCGGGCCCGGCCTCAGATCCTCCCCCTGGCCGGGGGCGGCGAACTCACGACGCCCATGTGGGCCCTGACCCCAGCCCGGTGGCAGGCCCTGCTCGCCGAACACGGCCTCGTCACCGACGCCGCCGACGTCCTCACCTCACCGGACGAGGGCGACCTGCTGTCCTGCACCCTCATTCAGGCCCGCCGCCCGGCCCCGGTCACCTCCCGCCCGCGCACCGGCCGCCCGCCCGTGACGCACACGACCCTCGGCGTCGGCATCATCCTCAACAGCCCGGACGGTGTCCTCCTCGGCCGCCACCGGCACGGCACGTACGAGCTGCCCGGCGGCACGGTCGAGCCTGATGAGTCCCTGGAGAGGACGGTGGTGCGCGAGCTGGCCGAGGAGACCGGGCTCACCGCCTGCGAGGACGACGTCCACCTGCTCGGGCTGCTCCTGGACACCGCCGTCGGCGTCCCCCGGGCGACGGTGGCGGCCCTCGTCACCATCTGGTCCGGGGAGCCCGCCGACCAGCCCGGCGAGAAGGTCGGCGCCTGGCGCTGGCACCCTCTCGACGCCCTCCCGGACGGGCTGTTCACGCCTAGCGCGCAGTGCCTGACCCTGTGGCGTCCCGGCCTGCCCATCGACCATCCTCCGGCCCACCACTACCCCCTCAGCAGCCGGCCCCGGGCCAGCGTCCCCCCGCTCGGTGGTCCGGGGCCGGTCGCGGAGCAGGTGACCGCCGGGAACCGGCCCGGCCCAGGGCCGACCGCCCCCGGGGCACGGCCATGAGCACACCAGCGAACGCGAACGCTGCCGCCGCGGTGGCGGTGTTCACCGCGCCGGAGGAACACGCCGACGAGGTACGGATGCGGCGCGCCCACGCCCTGGCCGCGCGAACCCTCGGCACGGTCGCCCGGGGAACGGAGGTGTGGGGGTGGAAGGGCCGCACCTTGTCCCGCCAGGCCGACGACCGCTGGCTTCGCGTGGTGAGCGCCCCTGAGGACAAACAGGGCGGGCGGCTGTGGGAGGGCACCGCCCTCGCGGACACCCTGGTGCCACGCACGGTACTCCGGCCCCGCGTCCACGACGTGCTCGACTGGACCGCCGACGGCCATGCCTACCGGGCCGAGCTCACCGAGTACATCCCCGCCCCGACCGTGACCTCCGGTACTCCGGTCCTCGACCGGGACCTTGTGCTGCCGGACGCCTGGTGGACGGAGCTGAAGGCCGCCCTCGGCATCCTCGCGCGCGTGCCGACGGAGCGGGAGGCGGTGCGGCAGAGCTGGATCGACCGCAACTTCGAGCGCTTCCTCGGCATCCCGCCCATCAGGGTCACCGCCTGGACCACCGGACACGCCGACGTGCACTGGGCGAACCTCACCAGCCCGGTCCTCACGATCTTGGACTGGGAGGGCTGGGGGCGACTTCCCGTGGGCTATGACCTGGGCATCCTTCACGCATACTCGCTACCCGCCCCGGCGGTCGCCACCCGGATCCGGGCCGAGTTCGCCGCCGTCCTCAACACCCCGGACGGCCGCATCGGGGAACTGGTCGCGCTCGGGCAGCTGTTACAGGCATGTGCGCGGGGCATCCACCCTGGGCTCGCGCCGCTGATCGCGGACCGGGCCGAGGACCTCACCGGCGTCCCCGTCCCTGCGCGTCCGGACCCTTCTCCGAGACAGGACCCCGTGCCGTGACCACACCCCATTCCCCGTCTCCCCTCTCTGTGCTGGGTGTGTTCGCCCACCCCGACGACGAATCGCTGCTCGCTGGCGGCGTCCTCGCCCGGCACGCCGACCGCGGGGCGCGCAGCGCCGTCGTCACCGCCACCTGGGCCGAGGACAGCCCCCGCGCCGCCGAACTCGCCGACGCGCTCGCTGTTCTCGGGGCCGGACCGCCGCGGATGCTCGGCTACGGCGATGCCCGCAATCCGGCCGCCGCGCCCGGACGTACCCGGCTGGTCGACGTGCCGCTGGACGATGCGGTCGGCCGGCTCGTGGCCGAGATCAGGCGATTTCGGCCGGACATCGTCATCGGACACGACGCACTGGGGCAGATGACCGGGCACCCGGACCACCGGCGCACCCACCAGGTCACCGTCCTCGCGGTCGAAGCCGCCGCTCTCGGTGCCCTCCATCCGGAGGCCGGGGAGCCGTGGACGGTGGGCGCGCTGTATGCGGCGACGCACCCGGACTCCGGTATCGGTGACCTCGGACCGCTGCTGGCCGGGGTGGGGAAGAGCCTGCTGACGGTCCCGGACGCGTACATCACCACGGCGGTCGACGTGACGCCCGAGGTGGGACGGAAATGGGCGGCGATCTGCTCGCACCGCAGTCAGCTGGACCGGCCGAGGCCGCTGCCCGCCCTTCTGTCCCGCCTCGGCGAGGAAACCCGGACGCGGATTCTCGGTACCGAGTTCTACACCCGTATCGGCCTGGCCCCTGCGGAGACGGGGCCGGTCACCTCACGGTCTGACCCGTACCTGTTCTTCTGAGTTCCCGGGGCGGGTCCGCCCCGGGGATTGGCTCACCCGCGAGGAGGCCCCGGTTGTGAGAGACACCGTCTGCGGGGAGGCCGGTTCACGGTGGCGTGTCACGCCCGGATGAGCGTGGTGCCGTACGGGGTGGGGTCAGGTTCGTGCGAGGGCGCCGCCGGCCCGGTGGAGGAAGTCGGCGACCTGTGGTTCGCGGGTCCAGGGGCGCAGGGCTCCGGTGACGTCGCGAAGGTAGTCGCGGGCGCGGGCGGAGCGGACGCCGGACAGGATCGTCAGGGCTCTGTCCGCGCTGGCGAGGCCGTGGTCGAGGTCGCGGAGCTGGAGGTGTGCGGTGGCCTCGACGGCGGTGCGCAGTCCGACGGAGCGGGTGCGGGTGCGGGCGGGCATCGGTGCCGCCCGGCGGCTCCAGCGCAGTGCGGCGCGGGGTTGGCCCAGGTCGCGGAAGATCTCGCTGGCGTCCGAGGCGATCCGGTTGGCGTCGAGATAGGCGAGCCAGGAGGGGTCGCGGGTGTGGGGGTGGATCGTGTCGAGGAGGTTCTCGGCCGTGGCGATGGCGGCGGAGGCCGCGCGGGCGTCCCCGGCGCGGCCGTGCGCGTGCGCGGATGCCATCTTGGCGAAGGCGAGAACTCTGGGGGCGCCGCCGTGACGGGCGCGTTCGCAGGCGGCGTCGGCCATGTCGGCGGCCTCGGTGAGGTGTCCCCGGAGGAAGCTCTGCAGTGCCATCGTGGACAGGACGTACGATCCGGCGTCGACGTCGCCGCCGGCCCGCGCGAGGCGCAGGGCCTGGATGAGGTGGCGCTGTCCGGTCGCGTGCTCGCCCCTGTCCACCGCGCTCCAGCCGGCGATGCGGGCCAGCTCGGCGGTGGCGGCGAACAGGTCGCGGCCCGTCTCGGCGGTGTAGGTGCCGTGGAGCAGCGGCATCGCGTGTTTCAGGCAGTCGAGGACGGCGGTGGACGGGTTCCCGCCGCCGCCGTAGCGGGCGTCGGCCTGGCGGGCCCGGTCGGCGGCTGTCCACAGCTGTTCGACGTCCGCGCGGCCGACGCGGCGGCCCCCGCCGTGCCGCCCGGGGGCGGGGTCGGCGGGGTTGGCGAGCCAGCGGACGGTGGGGCTGGTGTAGGCGCTGATGGCGAAGGGTGTGGCGAGGAGAGTGCGGCGTTCCACGGAGCTCCAGTAGCGGGCGGCGTAGGCGAGGGCGTCGTCGGGGTCCCGGGGGAATTCAAGCCCCAGTGCGGCGCCGTCGGGGTCCGGCGCGCCCATGCCGATCTCTTCCGGGGTCACCGGTCGGCCGAGGTGCTCGGCGAGCACGGCCGCTATGAGCAGGGGCGCGGGCGGGCGCGGGTGCTTGCCCCGGATCCAGTGCGTGACGTGGGTGTGGGTGTACGACCTGGGGGTTCCGGCCTGGGCGCTGAGGGTGTTGACGCGCTGGGCCAGGGCTTTGCGGCTGATCGCTGCGGTGTTGAGGAGCTGTTCCAGAAGCCGGTTGGGGGCTCTGTCCGTACGGGGTGGTCCGGTCACTGGTACCCCGTCCTGCGGGCGGCGGCGCTGCTGTGTGCTCGGCCCGCCCTCCCTGAGGGCTGGGCAACGGGTGTCCGGTGGTCGGAAACGTGTGCCCCCTCGTGTGCCTCCCCGTGGGTCCGGGTGGGGGGTTGTCTGAGGGGTCCGGGGCCGGTGGCCGTCCGGGGAGCGAGCGGGAGGGAGTGGGCCGTGGTGAGTGTCCGGGCGCGGGTGTCGGCGGGCACGGGGCTGTGCCGGTGCGGGTTCATCCTCCGGGGCTGTCGTTCAGGCGGTCCGGGCGAGGGTGAGGAGTTCGGGGACGCCCTCGGCGTGAGGGTAGAGGGTGAAGCGGGGGACGAGGTCTTCGACGAGTTGGACGCAGCGGGGCGCTCCGATGGTCCGGGCGAGTGTGAGGGATTCCCGGGCGGCTGCGGCCGCGTGTTCGGGTTCGCGCCGGTCGAGGTGCGATGCCGCCTGGTAGGCGAGGAAGACGCCGCGGGTTTTCGCGCGGGCGGCCGGCAGCAGGTCCTGTCCTTCCCGGATGAGGCGGTGGGCCCCGGGGTCGCCGAGGTCTCCGAGTGCCTGCCCGCTGTCGATGGCGAGGTCTGCGGTGGAGAGCCAGGTGCAGAACGCGGGGCGTTCCCGGGATGCGGCGGCGCCGAGCTGGTGCTCGGCCGCGGCGAACTGACGGTGGGTTTCCTTCTTCTCCCCCTGCGTGGCGAGCGCCCGGCCCCGGCGCAGGTGGAGGAGGGCGCGGGCGGCGGGGTGGTCGGCCCGGGCGAGGGCGTGGTGGAGGATCGCGCCGGCGGTGGTGTGGTCGCCGCGCCAGGCGGCGCCGTAGGCGAGGTCGCCGAGGACGGCGGCGCCGAGGTCGCGGTCGCCTGCGGCGTGGGCGCTGTGGAGGGCGGCGGTCCAGTAGGCGGTGGCGGCCTGGTGGCGGCCGAGGTCGAAGCGGTGCCAGCCGATGCTCTGGGCGAGGCCGGCGGCCAGGGTGTGCAGGCGCAGTCCGAGGGGGCGGGTGTAGCGGCCGTGGGCGATGAGGTCGCTCACGGTGGTCAGGTGCGCGTCGAGGAGGGGCGCGGTGTGCTGGCGCTGCTCGGTGACGAGGGCGGTGAGGCGGCCGGCGGTGTGTTCGAGGACGTCGACGAGTTCGCTGCCGACGGGCTGTCCGTCCCGGGCGGGGGCGAGGGGGTGGGCGTCGGCGTGGGCCCAGTCGGCCGCGAGTGCGGTGAGGGCGGTGGCGGGCACGGTGAGGAGGAGGGCGCGTCGGTCCACGGTCAGAGCCTCTCGGAGCGCGGGAACGGTGCTGAAGGGGCCCAGCGGGATCGCCACGGGGGGCAGCCAGTGGGGCCACGAGTCGGCGTCCACGGCCTCCTGGGGGATCTTGAGGGCCTCGGCGATGTAGCTCTGGGAGTCCGCGTCGGGGACGACCCCGTCGACCTCCCACTTGCGGACCCGGTGCTTGTCCGCGCCGGAGCGCAGACCCCGGCGCCAGGCCGCCGCGCGGATCGCTTGCGCCAGGTCGACGCGGGTCATCCCCCGGGCTTGGCGGGCACGGGCCAGACGATGTCCGGTGAGCTCGGTCACACCGTCCATCCAATCACCACCGGCGGCCCGCGCGCAGCGGTCCCGCGAACGGGACCCCCGCCGGGACCCCCTCCAACTCATTTACGAATCGGTGCCGTTGATCTCACAATCGGGTCCTCCGCCGCCGAGGGCCGCCCGCCGGGCGCCCTCCCCCGCACGGGTTCCGCAGCCCCGCAGCGGCGGACGGCCCGCGCGGTTTTTTCCGCCCGGCCGGGGGCTCCAGCGCCCCGGCGGGCCGGGCCGGTGCCGGCGGTAGTCCCGGCTCGACGACGGATGGTGGTGTGATGACGCGTTCTGGCTCCGGCGCGCGGTCCGGCGGCTCCTGCGAGGAGCTGGGCAAGTTACTGGAGGAGGTCGGATGGTCGGTCCGCGGCTTCGCCCGCAGGGTCCGGGAGCGCTGCGAGGCATTGGGACTGCCGTACACGGTGAGCCCGAGCACCGTGTCCCGCTGGCGCAGCGCCGAGACCGTCCCCTGCGCCGAGCTCGCCGGGGCCGCCTGCCACGTGCTCTCGGCGGCGCTGCGCCGCCCGGTGACGCCTCAGGGCCTGGGGTGGCCGGCGGACACGGCGGACATCGCCGCGGTGTCGCTGGAGTACCGTGACCTCGCCCATGCGGTGCGGATGCTGTCGAAGCTGTGGGAGCTCGACGCCCTGAAGCGGCGCAGCCTGGTCAAGTCCACTTTTTCGCCGGGGGTGTTCGCGCCCGCCTCGCGCGAAGCGCTCGTCATGCCGCCCGACGCGCTGATCGCCGGACGCGGCGGGTACCGGGTTCAGGCTGCGGACATCGAGCTGCTGGAGGACCACACCGACCTCTACGGTCGGCTCGACGCGCAGCATGGCGGGGGCCGGTTCCGCAGTCCCTTCGCCGCGTTTCTCAGCACCCACGCCACGCCCCTGTTGCACGGGCAGTTTTCGGCGCGGGCGGGGCGGCGGCTGTACGGGAGTGTGGCGGACGCGGTGCTGGCGATGGCGAGCATGGCGTACGACGACCGGCTCCCCGGGCTCGCCCAGCGCTACGACCTCCAGGCGATGCGCCTGGCGCAGGCGGTGGGCGACCGTGCCCGCATCGCCCGGGTCCACATCCACCAGGCCCGTCTCGCCGCCGCCCAGGGGGAGCGCCGGGATGTCCTCACTCACGCGCGCAGCGCCGTCCTCGCCTCCGAGGGGACCGCGCCGCTGGTGCGGGCCTATGCGGCGGTCACCGAGGCGCGGGCGTGGGCGTTCAACGGGGACGCGGAGCAGACTCTGGCAGCGGTGGGCCGGGCCCGGGACTGTTTCCGCCGTGCCGGAGCGGGCGCGGAGCCGCGGTGGATCGCCTGGTTCGACCGGCCCGAGCTGGAGACGCAGGCGGCGTGGGCGTGCGCGGTCGCCGGGCTCGCCGGTCCCGGGACACAGGCGCTGAAGGAAGCCCTCGACCTGCCCGGGGACCGGCGGCGCGACAGTGTGGAGCTGCTGATCACCGGCGCCGAGTTGGCCCGGCTGCGGGGGAATGCGGCCGAGCACTCGGAACTGAGCCGCAAGGCCGTGGATGCGGCCCGGAATCTGGACAGCCAGCGGCTGACCGCGCGCCTCGCGCGCCTGGCCGCGAACAGGCCGCCCGACGACTTCTAGACGCGACGGGCGGCATCGGCCCCGCACGGTCGTCGGACCGGCCCCCGGGCGGCAGGCCGGTGGAGCATGGCGCCGGCCGGGTGTGATGCGATGGCGGGGCTGTTCCACTGCCGTGACCTGCTGGGAGTCCCCGCCATGACCGTCCATCCGTCGCTGACCCACGCCCTCGCGCAGGCTCTGGTCGATGTCCTGTGGTTCATCGAGGGCAGCGACGAGGAGCAGATGGACCAGGACGATGCCGTCAAGGTCATGGAGAACGTCGCCCACCTGGTCAGCGGGCTGTCGGGCGAGCAGCGCGGCGAGCTGGCCCCCCTGCTCGCGGCGATGGCCGAAGCCGAGTCCGACCCCGCGCGGCGGGAGTTCCTCGAAGGGTTCCCGGAAGGCTTCGGCCTCCTCGACGAGCCGGCCTGAAGACGCCCTCACCCCTCCTGGTGCGGGCGGAACGGCCCGGGCACGCGATCGCCCGGTCCCTGGCCGCCGCCGAGCGCCGGTACATCCGAGCAGGGCCGGTGGCCGGCCGTGCTCCCGGTCACGGGGCGGGCCGCGCGACCGGGGCATCCCCATCGAGCGCCGGTACCCCGGCGGCGGGGTCCGTAGGGATGTTTCCCTCCGGGCGGGCGTGTCCGTCGCGCGGGCCCGCCCCCGGGTCGAGGCGCTTCATCGCGGCCTTGAGGATGGGGGCGCCATCAGCGGGGTGGTGATGGCGATGAGGACGATGATGCTGTAGAGCTCGGTGGTGAGGAGTCCGGCGCGGACGCCGACGACGGCGACGACGATCTGGACGACGCCGCGGGCGTTGATCCCGGCGCCGACGGCGAGGGATTCCCAGCGGCCGAGCCCGGCGAGGGCACCGCCGGTGAACGCGCCGAGGAACTTGGCCGTCACGGCGACGGCCAGCGCGGCCCCCGCCCACAGCGCGGTGGTGGGCTGGGCGAGGGCGGTGAGGTCGATCCGCAGCCCGGCGAGGGCGAAGAACAGCGGGGCCAGGAACGCCAGCACGGTCGTGTCGAGGGGGTCGAGCCGCCGGGCCTGGGTGGCCGGGTCGGGGCTGGTGGTGCGGATGAGGACCCCGCACAGGAACGCGCCGAGGACCGGTTCGAAGCCGAGGGCCTGGGCGCCCGCCGAGAACAGGACGACGAGGACGACGACGGCGGTGACCGCCGGGGCCCCGGTGCCGTCGCGGGCGGCCCACCGCATGACCCGCCGTATGGTCCAGCGGCCGGCGGTGAGGGCGGCCAGGAGGAGGACGGCGAGGTGCACCAGGGGGGTGGCGATCTCGCCGGGGCCGGTGACGGCGAGGGCGGTCACGATCGAGACGAGGAGCCAGCCCACCGCGTCGTCGACGGTGGCGACGACGAGGATCATCTGTCCGACGGGCCGGTGCAGGAGGTCCATGTCCCCCAGGACCCGGGCGATGACGGGGATCGAGCTGACGCACAGGGCGACGCCGAGGAACATGGCGAAGACCGTGGGGTCGGCGCCGGGGGGCCGCAGTCCGGCGGGCAGGACCCGTCCCAGCGCGTAGCCGAGGGCGAGGGGGAAGAGCAGCGCGGCGGCGCTCACGGCCGCCGTGGCCTTGGCGTTGCGGCGGGCGAGGGTGAGGTCGAGGTGCATGCCGGTGAAGCCGACGAGGAGGAGGACGCCGAGCTGGCCGACGGCGTCCAGCAGGTGCATCTGCCCGGCGTCGGGCGGGAAGAGCCGGGCGGAGAGGCCGGGGGCGAGGGCGGCGAGGACGGTGGGTCCGAGGAGGACGCCCGCGGTGAGCTCCCCCACGACGCCCGGCAGCCGGGCCCGGCGGGCGAGACGGCCGAGGACGAGGGCGAGGCTGAGCAGGACGCCGGTCTGGAGCAGGAACAGCAGCAGCGTGTGTGCGGGCAGCGGCGGCACGGTG
The DNA here is from genome assembly GCF_039532665.1 of Streptomyces amakusaensis. Taxonomy (NCBI): domain Bacteria; kingdom Bacillati; phylum Actinomycetota; class Actinomycetes; order Kitasatosporales; family Streptomycetaceae; genus Streptomyces; species Streptomyces amakusaensis. Next base: position 86,786 of record NZ_BAAASB010000014.1, read on the forward strand.
CCGATCGACGGCGGAATGGGCTCCACGGGAAGAGTTCCTCCACACGGGAAAGAGAACGGGCGGGTGGCCCGGCGCGGAGGCGGGCACAGGGGCGTGCCGGGGCCGGCCCGGGGCGGCGGGCCGGACGCCGGTATGGCGTGGGGTGGGGTCAGGTGCGGTGGAGCGGGAGGGTGGTGCAGCGCAGGGAGCCGGGGATCTTCGTGACTTCGGAGTACTCGACGGTGAGGACCTCGATGCCGCGGGCGGCGAGTTCGGCGGCGATACGGTCGGACCCCTGGGCGACGACGACTGTGCCCGGCGCGATGGCCAGGACGTTGACCTGGACGGCGCGGGCTTCAGCGCTCGTGACGTCGATCAGGTCGAAGCGCTCGGCGAACCAGCGGATCCGGCCCGGGGTGAAGACCGGGCGGTGCAGGGGGTGCCCACGCGCACCGGCGGCACGGAAAGGAAGCCTGAGCCGCTACAGCCAGCCGCCGCCCGAAGGGAATTCGGTGACCGGTTGCCGTGCTGCTGCAGGCAGTTGGAGCTGTGCGCGGGCGCGGTGAACGGCGGCGAGCTGGCGGTCGCCTTCGGGTCCCCAGTCGAAGAGCTCTCGGATCTGTTCGGGTGTGGCCAGGAGGCGGGCGTAGGCGTGACCGGATACCGGGTCGCGGCGCTCGGGACCAACGGACGTGATCCGTCCGGCCATCCGGATCCGGGCCCGGGGCAGGCCGCCGGGGGCGCCGTCGTCGTGGAGGTGGCCGAGGCCGATCAGTTCGCCGGTCTCTACGTGGGCCTCCTCGCGGGCTTCCCTGCGGAGCGCCGCCGCCGGATCACCGCCGTCGCCGGGCTCCAGGGTTCCGCCGGGCAGGCAGGCGGATCCCGTGTCGCGGCCGATGAGGACGAGTGCGCGGCCGTCCAGGGCGAAGAGCCAGCCCCAGCTCTGCGTCGGGGGCAGTCCGGGCGGCACGGGACTGTCTCTCCATGGCCAGCGCTGGGGCTTGCGGACGGTGCGGAGGACTTCCAGCCGATCCAGGACCCCGGGTGCGGTCGGCGTGCCGTCTTCCAGCAGGGCGGTCGTTCCGTCGATCCGGGCGCGGAGGGCGGACAGGGCCCGGCGGGCGTCGCCCGGTTCCATGTGGCGGTTCAGCTCGGCGGGTTCGATCCAGTGGGCGGCGGTGATCTCGCTGTCGGGGAGGCGGATCGCCGCGATGCGGTCGGCGTTCCAGGTGCCGCCGTCGTAGACGTGGAGGATCTCCCCGGGGAATCGGGTGTCCGGGTGGAAGCCGGGGGTGGTGGACGGCAGCCAGTCGACGGCGAGCCCTCGGGTCACCGGCTGGTCGATCCCGAGTTCCTCCAGGAGCTCGCGCCTGGCCGCGTGGGACGGCGGCTCGCCAGGGTCGACGGCCCCGCCGGGCAGGAGCTTGACGTCCCGGTAGTCGACGGACTGCAGGAGGATCCTGCCGTAGGTGTCCGTGATCAGGACGGAGACGCCCGCCCACAGTGCCGCGTCCGTACGCGATCCCCCGTACTGCGCGTGCGACATCCGATCGGACGCATCCTCGTGGACCCGTTCTTCTGTTGGAGCCATGGCCCTTCACTCCCCGGATCCGGCAGCAGCCAATCCCCTCGGACTCCCGCCCCTGGGCATGCCGTGTGGCCGGCACGGCGGGTTGCGGTGCGGGCGGCGGCCATGTCAGACGCCGAGGGCGCGAATCTCCTCGGTGAAGTCCCTGACCAGACGGAGGCCGGGGTGGTGCCGGTGCAGGTGGGCGTCGAGTTCCCGGGCGCGCCCGCGGACGGACTGGACGGTCCGGTCGCCGGTGAGGGCCTGGCGGGCGGTGGCGATGGCTGCTTCGGGTTCGCCGAGCGCTGTCTGGGCCGTGGCGAGGTGGAGCTGGGCGATGGCGAGCCGGGTCGGCGCGCGGGTCGGGCCGGGTGTGGCCTGGTAGTGGGCGATGGCTTCGGTGGCGGCGGTGCGGGCGCGTTCCTTAATTCTCGGCAAACAGAAATACTCTCGGGCGCCGACTCACCTCATTTGCCGGGTGAGCGGCCATGAGTACTTGCTTCGTCCAGCTGCTTGATCGGCCGGTTGGCACGTTGGCGCCAGAGTCTGTCCCTGGTCAGGACGGTGAGAGCGCCTGGAGCCCGCGGTTCTCCGCGTGACCGCGGAGTTTCTCGTCATAGGTGACGAAGCTGGTCAGAGCTGGTCCGAGGAGCATGGCGCTCGCGAGGTGGATGGCGTCCAGTGATTTGATGTTGAACTCCTCCAGGGCCCCGGCTGCTTTGAGGACAGCGCTGTCGAGAGTCACCTGGTCCGTCGCGTTGAGGCGCTTCTCGGCAGCCGTCAGTAGCCGGGTGAACGTCGGCTCGTCCAGAAGAGCCTGCCCTTGAGGGCCGCAACGGCCCCGCCGGATGACTCGCATGACCTCGGTCATGGCGAGTTCCGAGGTGACCTGCCGCTGCTGGGGGTGCTCTTCGAGGAAGGAGGCCAGGGCGTCGGTCTCTTTCTCCCGGACGATCAGCTTGACCAGTGCGCAGGAGTCCAGATAAATCACGTGCGCTCCCCATCGCGCGCGTCGGCCAGGGCCTCGCTCAGCGGCCTCTCCAGGCCCTCGATGTCGATCGGCTCGATCGGAGCGGGCGTCCCGCGCCGCAGGCGCCCCTGCTTCAGCAGGTCGTCGAGGTGCTGCTCGGCCTCCGTCGCCGGCACCAGCCACCCCACAATCTTGCCGTGGTTGGTGACACGGGCGATTTCGCCCTTTTCCGCCAGCTCGCCCAGAACCTTCCCGGGGTTCCTCAGAGCCCTGATCGAAACCTCGGTGGCAGACAGCATCTCCGTGATCCGGCTGTGCAGGCTGTTGAGCTTCTCAACATCGACCTCGTGGAGCATCGCTGCACTCACCAGGAAGGCCCTGTCCGATGGCCCCATCTCCGGTGCCTCAAGATCGTCAAGGCCGGGCAAAGCGGGCTGACGCTCGTCCGATCCGGGAGAGGACCCGCTCAGGTCGTCCGGAACTTCCAGACGCAGGTCGGCCTCAGAAAGAGGCTTCAGCTCAACAACCCAGCCCTTATCCCCATTGCCGAAATAAATGCCTTCTCCAAGACGGCCGGGGAGTCTGGGGCGGCTCCAGACAAAGTCGATACGGCCATCGGCACTCACACCACTCTTGAGGAGGTCGTTGAACAATTCCTCAAGCTGTCCCTGAAACCTGCGGGTCCAGCCCGTAGCGTCAGAGTGCGCTACCTCGCCTTCGAAGCCTGCGGTCGATCCCGGGACGCTCTCGCCCTCAACCATGTATCCACAGTAGCTCGCGTCAGACGATTTCCGCGAGCGTCTGACGGCTCGCTTCCGCCAGTGGTGGCACCTCACTGCCATCGCTCCCACCGCTGAGGTCGATGTTCGCCCGGTGGTTCTCACAGCAAGGAGGACTGCTGCCTGGTCCGAGAGCTTGATCATGAAACATCCGCCTTTCTAGGGCGGATGCATGGAATGCGTCAGTCCGCCCACATCGAATGGATTCGAGTGGTTGCGGACTGAGATTCATGCCAGCGCGAACTCAGTCTCTGGTCCTACGGCCGCCTTGCGGCGGTTCACGGTGCGCCCCTGAGGGGGACTCGTTCTTCTCCCCTGAGGAGGCTCTGGTGGTGCCCTGATAGGGACTTTGTTCTACCTCCCTTGGCGGGCGGGAGGCGGGTGTTCCTTCGTTTGTGGTTTCCATGCCGCGTGGCGGGCGGGGGTTGCTCTCCCCCGTCAACGTGTCAGCTGACCACTTGCGGCCCGCTGGCTGGGCCCTGGTTCGGTGCACGTTCGGCAGTACCCCGACTGTCACTGAAGTCGGCAGCCATCAACTTACCGTCATGAACCGGGTGCGTCAGCAGAATGCCGGCATTGAACAGATGTCCGTAGGGCAGGGGCTCGCGGGCAGCGAGCCCCTGCCATCTCATGCGCTACACGAACCCCGATACTTGCGCGCTCGGTGGCTACTGCACAGCCTGCTCATCATCGTCCCTGGGCAGAACCTCACCGGCTCGGCTCGCCTGGCTATGACCGTCGCTGCGGAACTCGCGGAGTGCCCTTCGAATCTCTGTCAGCGCCCTCAACCACGAGGTGGCGAGCTCGGCTACCTCGCTGGCTAACCGGCCGCCGAGCCAGAAGACGAGACCAAGCAGGCCAAAGACAGACAGCAGCCCGAGCGTGATGTGGTCCAACGTCCGAATCCCTTCGAACAGGGGCCGGACAGGGCGGGCAGGCTCAGTCCGGCCACATGGCGGCTTGGACTGAGTTGGTGCCAGCGCAACGACTCAGGGTGGAAATGTCCTGATGTTTCGGAGGTTGAGCAGCGCCTTTGCTCGGTGGTCAGAGGTGACTCGCGGGACGGCGCTGGCCAGCCCCCGCGGCGATCTGGCGCCCTATGTGCAATGGGTACCCGCCTCCGTCGCCCACAAGGGCGATCGCTGCCCCACGAGAATACCGAAGCGGCATAGGTAGCGAAGCTAATGCGGCAAATTTCCGATGTGAATGACGAAGGCGCGGGGTCACCCGGGGTTCCCGCCGAGGTCCGTCCGGGCAAGGCCCAGGGTGCTCCCGTCGAGAAGCGCCGCGCCGACGCGATCGCCCTCCGCCTGCGCTGAGACACGGCCGCAGACGGGACCAGACCTTCCCGCCCGAATGCAGTGGCATGCTGCCTGGCCTTGAGGCCCCAGTTCCGGGTGACCAGCAGGGTGAACCGATCCGCCCGTGGGGCTTGATTCTTCTCGTCCGGTGTCTGGTGCTGGAGATCGGCGGGCTCCTCATGCGCGGCGTCCCACGTTGTGGATATGTCCCTGGGCAAGATGACGTCCGTGACGATGAACGGTGACACGTCCGCGGAGTCCTCCGCGGTGGCGAGCTTCGCGAGTGACCAGCGCCGGGACGCCTATATCCGGGCCATGGGCAGGTTGGAGGCCGGGCGGGAGCCGGGTGGCAGGGTCAGGGTCTATATCGGGGCTCCCAGCGGCATCACCGACCGCAAGGGCTGGCGCTGGCGGTTCACGGAGATTCGCAAGGCGCTGCCCGCTGATGTCCGGCTCCCGCGGTTCAGCACGGTGTTCGGGGACCGGAGTGACGGGCAGCGGGAGTACGAGCGGGACTGGGAAACGTACTTCGCGGGTCTGGACGGGCTGGTCCTGGTCGGCTATCGCAGTCAGTCCGGCCTGCTGCGGGTGAGGCTGGGGCCGGTGGCCCGGCGGGAACTGCTGGCCGTGGTTCCGTCTGGCCGTCCGGTGTTCGTACATGCCTGGGAGATGGGTCTGGTCCCGCTGGTGGACTGCGACCCGGTGAAGACCGTGACGGGCCCGGAGGGCAAGGAACGGCTGAGTCTGACGATCCCGCCCGCCTGGACCCCTCAAGCGGCGACGCTTCAGGCGGCTCTGGCCGCCCTCACCCCCAAGCCCGCGCCGGAGGAAGCCGAGGCCGAAGCTTCCGGGATTCCTGCGAGCCGTGGGGCGGGCACAGCGCAGGCGGCCGGCCTGGCCGTTCTGGCCTGACCTGAGCTGCGGGTCTTCGTCACGCGGCGATGCCGAGTTCCCGGCGGGTGCGGTGGAGGAAGTCGCGGACGGCGGGCTCGCGCCGCCAGGGGCCGAGGGCGGTGTTGAACTCGCGGACGTAGTCCTTGGCCCGGGAGGACTGGACGCGGGCGAGGATGTCGGCGGAGCGGTGGCCGAGCGCGAGTCCGTGGTCGAGGTCGCGGGCCTGGAGGTGGGCGGTTCCCACGATCGCCAGTCGCATTCCGACGGAACGGGTGAAGGCGCCCGACTGCATCGCGGCGGCCTGCTGGTTCCAGGCCAGGGCCGCCTTCGGGTTCTTCAGGTCGCGGAAGACCTCGGCGGCGTCCGCGGACAGGCGGGCGTGGTGGTAGAAGTCGATCCAGGCGGGCTCCAGGCCGCTGCCGGCGTCCGCCTGGCCGAGGAGGTCCTCGGAGGCGGCCAGGGCCCGTGAGGCGGCCTTCGTGTCCCGCTCGCGGGCATGGGCACGGGCCTCGATCAGTTTGGTGAAGGCCAGCACCCTCGGAGCCGTCTGGCCTTTGGCCCGTTCGAAGGCTCCTTGGGCCATGTCGACGGCCTCGGAGGAGAAGCCCCGCATCAGCGACTGCATCGCCATGGTGGTGAGGACATAGCAGCCGAGCTGGATGTCTCCACCGGCGCGGGCGAGGCGGAGGGCCTGGATGAAGTGCCGCTGGGCGACGTCGTGCTGGCCGACGTCGAACGCGGTCCACCCCGCCAGCCGTGACAGCTCTGAGGTCACGGAGAACAGGTCACGGCCGACCGTGTCGGTGAAGGAGCCCCGCAGCAGCGGGGCTGCCCTTTCCTGGAGGCAGACGGTGACGGAGTTGGCTTTCCAGTTCCCGCCACCGTATTTGGAGTCCCATCGGCGGGCGTCCTCGGCCGCGTCTCGCAGCTCGTCCAGGTCGGCCCGGCCGACCTGTTTGCCGCCCTGGTGGTCGGCGGCTTCGTCGGCGGGGGTGACCAGCCAGCGGGTCACGGGGGTGGTGAACGCGGATGCGGCGAAGCCGGATCCGGTCAGGAAGTCGCGGCGGTTCACGAAACTCCAGAATGACGTGGCCACTCGGACCGCATCACCACGGTCCCTGGGGAAATCCAACCCCGCATCGGCGTCCGGTGTCTGCGCGTCCCCCATTCCGATGTCGGCGAGGGTCAACGGCCGGCCGAGGCGTTCTCCGATCGCCTGCGAGAGGAACATGGGCATCGGCCATTTGGGGATCATGCCCCGCCGGCACCAGTTCGCGATGGAGGTGTGCGAGTAGTCCGTTTCGATCCCGGCCTGCTGGGCGAGTTGGTTGACCCGAAGGGCCAGGGACTTGTTGCTCGCTCCGCAGGTCTCGATGAGACGGGCCAGGTCCGCGTTGGGCGGACGTTTGCGACGGCTGGTCGACGCCATCCGAACCCCCTCTTCCACCAGACCGGCAGCCGGGGCTGCCGGTGAGGAACCATCGCGGGGCCGGTCCGCGTCGTCCGCGTTCCGGCTGGGCACGGAGAGCCGCACGCTTCCCCGCATCTTCAGCCACCGAGGGTATTGCCCCGTGGACCCTGGGTGAACCCGGTTCGCGAGTTGTGGGCCCCCCCCCTGCGAGCCCTGCCCGGCGGTGGCCGCCGGCCGGTCTGATGGGGTCACAGGCCACCGCCGGGGACGCCGACAGGCCCCCGGCGGCGGCCGCCGCCAAGGCTCCACGACGTCACGCTCGGGGGTGAACCAGATGTGCGGAATCGCAGGACTGGCCGGAGGCGACGCCGTCCGGCACCGGAAGACCGTCGCCGCGATGGGCGGCGCACAGCACTACCGGGGCCCGGACGGCACCCTGCACCTCACCGGCTGGGACGGACGGGCGGTGCTGGCCATGAACACCCTGCTGATCGTCGACCCGAAAGCGGTCCCGGGCCCTTACCTGGACCAGGACACGGTGCTGCTGCTGGCCTTCAACGGGGAGATCTACAACTGGCGGTCCCAGGCGAGGGCCTGGGGCATTGAGATCGGCGAGCGGGAGCCGGACGCCCACCTCGTGCTGCGGGCCTGGGCGAAGATCGGACCGTCATGTCTGGACGGGCTGGACGGCATGTTCGCCCTGGCGGTCTACGACCCCCGCCTCACCACGCTGTTCCTCGCCCGGGACCGTCTGGGGGAGAAGCCGCTCTACTGGCGTCTGGACGGCGGCCGGCTGGCGTTCGCCTCCGAGGTGAGCACGCTGACCGGTTACGGGCCCGCTCCGCTGGTCCTGCGGCCGGAGGTCACCGCGATCGAGACCCCGGCCGGGGTGGACACCCCCTTCCAGGGCATCCAGCTGCTGGCCCCGGCGACGCTGCTGTCCTTCGACGTCACCACCGGGTCCATCGACCAGATGACCTGGTGGCATCCGGCGGTAGTCCGCGGGCATCTCGGACCCCTCTCACGAGGCGGCGCCCCGGTGGTCGGTCGTTTCCCCGTCCGGGTTTCGAGCGTAGGGGCAGGGGCGCATGGAGCGCAGCTTCTCTGCGATGTGTATGCCCCCTCGTGTGCCCTCCCGCCGGGCTGGGTCGGGAGGTTTCCTGTGAGTGCTCCGGCCGGGCGGCAGAACCGCTCTGGAGGCGGCTGGCCTGGCCCGTTGTCCGCATGGGTGCACCCCGGGGCCGGGGGCGTGGGGCTCTGCTCGGTGACCGGTGGCGGACCGGCTTCGTCGCCGGTCACGGCCGCGCGGTCCTCGCTGTTGGGAAGAGAGGGGGATGGTCATGGACGCCGTGCTGGCCGGGGTGGTGGGGCTGTGCGTGTCCGCTGGTCCGGTGTTGTCTGGTCCTGGTCGGGGCGGTCGCTGGTCAGGTGGCGCGGGCGAGGTGGAGGAGCTCGGGCACGCCGTCGGCGCTGCGGTACGGGGCGAAGGCGGGGAGCAGGTCCTTGACGAGCTGTTCGCAGCGTGGGGCGCCGATCTTGCGGGCGAGGACGAGGGACTGGCGGGCTGCTGCCGCGGCGTGTTCGGGTTCCCCGCGTCCGAGGTCGGACCGGGCCCGGTAGGCGAGGAAGACGCCGTTCGTCTTCGATCTGCTGTCCGGGAGCAGCGTTTGGCCCTCCTTGATGAGCCGGTGGGCGCGCTCGGTGTCGCCGAGATCGAGCAGTGCCTGTCCCGAATCGACGGCGAGGTCGGCCTCGGAGAGCCAGGTGCAGAAGGCGGGCCGGGGGTGGGCTGCCGCGGCGTTGAGGAGATGCTCGGCGGCCTGCAGGGTTCGAAGGGTTTCGCGCTTCTCGCCCTGGGGGGCCAGGGCGCGGGCGAGGCGGAGGTGGAGGAGGGCGCGGGCGGCGGGGTGTTCGGCCCGGGTCAGGGCGTGGCGCAGGACGGCGGCGGCGGTGGCGTGGTCGCGGCGCCAGGCCGCGTCGTAGGCGAGGTCGCCGAGGAGGGCGGCGCCGAGATCCCGGTCGCCCGCGGTGTGGGCGCTGTGGAGGCCCGCGACCCAGTAGAGGGCCGCGTCGTGGTGGCGGCCGTGGTCGAAGCGGTGCCAGCCGGCTGTCTGGGCCAGGGATGCGGCGAGGGTGTGGAGGCGTCGCCCCAGGCGTGCGGGGTAGCGGCCGTGGGCGATCAGGTCGGTCACGGCCGTCAGGTGGGCGTCCAGCAGCACGCCGGTGTGCTGGCGCTGTTCGGTGACCAGTGCGGTGAGACGGCGGGCGCCGTCTTCCAGCAGTGCGACGAAGTCGTCGCCGACGGGCTTTCCGTCCTGGGCGAGGGGGGCGCGGGCGTCGGCATGCGCCCAGTCGCCGGCGAGCGCGGTGACGGCGGCGGGCGGGATGGTGGTGAGGAAGGAGCGGCGGTCCACTGTTCTCAGAGCCTCTCGCAGGGCGGGAATGGTGTTGGCGGGGCCGAGGGGGACCACGGCCGGGGGGAGCCAGGCGGGCCACGCTTTCGGAGTGACGGCGTGGGCCGGTATGCCGAGGGCTTCGGCGATGTAGACCTGTGTCTCCGCGTCGGGGACGACCCCGCACACCTCCCATTTCCGTACGCGTGTCTTGTCCGTTCCCGAGCGCAGGCCCCGGCGCGCGGCGGCGGCACGGATCCGGGCCGCGAGTTCGACCTGGGTCATGCCCGCGGACAGGCGGGCCAGGGCCAGCGGGTGAGTGGTGGTCTCCACGCTGTCATCGTCCCACCGGAGGACAGGCCGGCGTGTCGGTTGTGCCGGGCGGGACTACCGCCGGGACTACCCGTAATTCGTAGACATGACTGGAGAGTTGAACGCACACTCGATTCGCCTGAGCGGCCCGGGGCACCCGCCCCCGGCAGCCGCCGGGCTGATGCCCCGTCCGCGCCCTCCGGGCCCGGCGGCTCACACCCTGGGCCCGGCGACGGGCGGCCCCTCCCCGAGCGCCGGAAGCCGACCGGGTTTCCCGTGCGACCCGATACGGCGAAGGAGACCTGGATGACCTCGGCGACCGGCCCTCGCGGGCCGTGCTCATCGCCTCCGGCGGCGTGGACGGCACGGCAGCTGCTCGCCGGGCCGTTGCCGCGGCGCCCCGGTCCTGCCCGTCGCTCCCAGCCGTCTGCGTTTCGGTGATTCCCCCTGCTCATGGCCCGCTCACGTGCGCAGCAGTACCGGAAGGACACGACCGTGATCCCTGCTTGTCCCCTCGACTCTTCTCCCGCCAGTCGGTCCGTGCAGCGGGCGCTGGAGCTGCGGGTCCTCGTCGACGGTGTCGACATGGCCGGCAAGACCACGCTGGTGCGGGCGCTGGTGGCCGAGCTGGAACACCGGGGCGTCCCGGCCGTCCGTCACCGGGGCATGCTCGCCGGGCTCCATCCTCTCCAGCCTCTGCTGCGCCAGCTGTCCTCGGCCCGGCAGCCCGACAGCTGGTGGACGACCACCGCCTACGTGTTCGGCGGGTTCCTGCTGGACAGCCTGTTCGTCCGGCTCCTTCCCCCGCGCCCGCGGGGCCGGGTGATCGTCCAGGACAGCTACGGCGACCGGACGGTGGCGTTCGGGATGGCCGGAGGGCCCTACCTCGCGGCGGCCCTCGCTCTGCGGTGGCCCCGGGCCTTCGCACGGTTCGACCTCGCCGTCTTCCTGCACGCCTCGCCCCAGGCGCGGGCCGCACGCATCGGCCTCGGCCGGGACCACATCGACGCCCGCGACGAACGCACCGTCCACGACACCGCGTTCACCGAGCGGTTCCACGCCTTCCACCTGCACGGGATGGGCCGGCGCCACGACCGGCTCATGGTGCTCGACAGCAGCTCGCGCAGCCCGGGCGACATGGCCCGGGAGATCGCGGACCGCCTCCTGGCCGACCACGTGCCCGCCGGGCCCTGAGTCCGGCCTTCCCTCTCTGCCCCGAACAGCAACTCGGCTCTGAAGGAGTGACATGGTGACCGTTCGAACCCCGTTACGTCTCCCCGCGGGCGGCAGGGACCGCATATGGCATCCCTGGACGCCGGTCCGGCAGGCGCAGCGGCTGACGCTCGTCTCCGGCCACGGCTGCCAGGTGAAGGACGACCAGGGGCGCGTCTACCTGGATTTCCGGTCGGGGACCCTGAACGCGGCCGTGGGCTACGGTCACCCGGCGGTGGTCGGGGCGATGCGTGAGCAGGCGGCCCGGCTGATGACCTGGGACCTGGCGGAGGTGTCGACGCTCCCGGCGAGGGCGCTGGCCGACCGGATCGCGGGCCTGCTGCCCGAGCCGCTGGAGTACACGCTGTTCTGCAACGGCGGGTCGGAGGCGACCGAGGCGGCGGTGAAGATCGCACGGATGTGGCACCGCCTCCAGGGGCGGCCGGGGCGGACGGTGGTGATGTCGTTCGCCGACGGCTACCACGGAGCGACGGCGGCGGCGATCGCCGCGACGGCCTCGCCGTTCCGGCGGGACGGGGCCGGACCGTTGCCCGGGGGCTACGCCCACCTGGCCACCCCGCGCTGTGGGGCGTGCGCGGCCGGTGAGGACCACGGCGGATGCACGGTTCCCGGGGCCGACGAGTGGGAGGCGCAGATCCTGTCGGTCGGTCCGGAGTCGGTCGCCGCGGTTCTCATCGAGCCGGTCCTGAGCGTGGGCGGGATCATCGTCCCGCCGCCCGGTGAGCTGGCCGCGCTGCGCGATCTGTGCGACCGTCACGGGATCCTGCTGATCGCGGACGAGGTGGCGACCGGGTTCGGCCGCACGGGCAGGATGTTCGGCTTCGAGCACGACCTCGGCGCCGACGGGCGGGTCCCGGACATCATCACCACGGCGAAGGGCCTGACCGGTGGGTACGCGCCGCTGGCCGCGGTCACCGTCCGCGCGGACATTCACCACGTGTTCGCCCGCGACTCGCTCCTGGGCGGGCTGCGGCACGGGCACACCACCGGCGGGCACGCGACCGCCTGCGCCGCGGCCCTCACCGTCCTGGACATCGTCGAGGACGAGAAGCTCGTACCGGCCGCCGCCGCGCGCGGCGCGCAGCTCCTCAGGGCGCTGGCTCCGCTGAAGGAGCGGCCGGCCGTACGGGACGTGCGGGGTCTGGGCCTGCTGATCGGCGTCGAGATGGCCTCCGTGGAGCTGGCGGCCCTCGTCGCCCGGGCCGCGCAGGAGCAGGGCGTCCTGATCCGCGGCTTCGGCCCGGTCCTGACCGTCGCCCCGCCCCTGATCATCGGCGAGCAGGAGGCCGGGCACGGTGCCCGCGTCCTGTCCCGCGCGATCCGTTCCGTCACCGAGGGCGGGACTCGATGACCGGGTCCCGCGACACCGTGGTCCTCCCCCTGGCCGGGCGCGGGACCCGGCTGGGGCTGCCCACGCCGAAGGAGCTTCTGCCGGTCGGGCCGGGCCGCGTGGCCCTGGACGGCACCCTGGACCTTGTGGCCCCGCACGCCGGGCGGCTGCGGCTCGTCGCTGTCCTCGGCGAGGACCGGGAGCCGACCGCGCGCCATCTGGAGCGCCGCTGCCACGAGATGAAGCTGCCGCTCGCCGTGGTCCGCCAGGACCCGGGTGTGCCGGAGTCGACCGGCGCGGTCCTGAGCGCCGCCGCCTGGTACGGGCCCGCGACCCTGGTGCTCCTCGCCGACCAGATCCTTGACACCCCGGCCCCGGCGGCTGTCGGCGAGGCCCTGGACCTGATCCGCTCCGGAGGGGAGTCGGTGTTCCTGGCCGCCCGGGAGGACCGCGCCGAGCGCCTGGCAGTGGACGGGGCCCTGCAGCTGCAGCGGGACGCGGGCGGGCTGCTGCGGGTCACCGACTACGCCGACAAACCCGGCCTGGAGGGCGTGGACCGGTTCAACGCGGTCTGGTTCGGCTACGCCTTCGCCCACAGGGCGGCGGAAGGATTCGTCGGCGCGCTGCACCGGGCGACGCTCGGCCTGCCCGAACACCCGCACCACACGGGTGCCGTGCTGCGGGCGGTCGCCGTCGAGGTCGGACCGTTCACCGACCTGGGCACATGGCCCGCGGTCACCGCCCACTGGACGGGGGCCGCCTCGTGAGCCGGATCGGGATCCTCGCCGGGCCGTACCCGGTCGACGACCGGCTCGGCGGGATCGGCCTGCGCCTGTGGGAGATCGCCCAGGTCCTCGCCGACGCCGGCCACCAGGTCACCGTCTGCACGCCGCGCGTCTCGGACTTCACCCACCCCGGCGTCACTCTCGTCGCCGGTCGGGAGGAGGAGGTCACCGCCTCCAGCGACGCCGTCATCACCACCGACCTGCCCGAAACCCGTCTCCTCCTGGCCGCCTACGAGCACGGTGCGCTCCTGGTGGCGGAGAACGCGCCGCCCATCGAACACCTCCACTTCGACGCGTTCAACGGGCCCGGTGCGGAGGCCCTGTACCGGGACACGGTCGCGCGGTGGAGGCTCCAGCTGTTGCTGTCCGATCATCTGCTGGTGCGCTCGGAGGCGGAGCGCGCCTCCACGCTGGGCGCCCTGGTCGCGGCGGGCCGGATGTCGGCACTCCATCACCGTGCCGGCGCCGACCTGGCCGCCCTGGTGAGCCTGGTGCCGATCGGCTACAACCGGCACTCCCTCCACACGGCCGGCAAGGCGATTCCCCGCGAGGACGCGAGGTGCGAGGTGCTGTGGAACGGGGGCGTGTGGGACTACTGCCACCCCGCACCCGTCCTGCACGCGCTCGCGGCGGACCGCACCAGCGGCCTCAGGTTGCGGCTGCTGTACGAGCCGCCGCCCGAGCGCCTCCAACCGCTGCTCGCTGCGGCGGCCGAACTCGGTGTGGAGGAGCGGCTGCTGCTGCCCGGGGAGCCGGTGGCGCACCGGGCGCGGGACGCGTGGGTGAAGGCCGCTCGCACGGTGGTGATCACCGGCGGTCGGACGGCGGAGAACATGACCTGCCATCGGCTGCGGCTGCGTGACGCCGCCCTGTACCGGCTGCCCGTCGTCGTCGACGGCCACGGCGCCACCGGCGATCTCGTCGCCGCTCTCGGCATCGGCCCGGTCGCCGACCCCGGCCGTCCGCAGGAACTGGCCGCCGCCCTGCGCCGTGCGGTGGTCGACGGGCCCGAGCGGGAGCGCTTCCTCACTGCTCTGGACCACGCCCGCGCCCCGTCCGGCCGGTTCGCCCTGGAGTGCCGTCTTGCCCCGCTCCTGGACCTGCTGGCCTCCGGCCACCGGGCGCCCGACCGCACCGACCGCCGTCACCGGGACAGCATCCGCGCCCTCCTCACCCAGCACCCCGGGCTGCGCGAGCAGGCCCCGGCCGTGATCTGAGCACCTGCTCCGGAAAGGAATCCGCCCCATGCCCACCCCGCTCATCACCTCCGCCACCGCCGACCGGCAGATGCCCGCCTTCACCACTCCCGCCGCCCCCGTCGAGGCCGGCTCCTGGAGCCTGCCGGACGCCACGGTGCGCCGCCGCGTCACCGACGGCTACCGGCGCCGCGGGTACGCGATCGTGCACGTCCCCGGGGTCGTTCCCTCGGCCGGGAACCTGGGCGAACTGTCCGCCGCCCTGCACCTGGGCGAGGCGTTCACCCCGCCCCTGTACACCGCCAGCAGCCACACCACCGGCCGTGGGGTCAGCCGGCTGACCGCCGCCCCGGGCGGGAACCACCCCTTCCAGGACCGGGCCGGACAGAACGTCCACTGCGACGGCACCCTCCAGACCCTCGGACAGATCCCCACCACCCTCATGCTGTGCGTGACCGCGGCCGCCGAGGGCGGCGTCTCCTACCTCGTCAACCTGATCGGCGCCTACGCCGAACTGCGGCGCGTGGACCCCCGGGCCGCCGACCAGCTCGCCCACCCCGGCGCCCTCGTGCGGACCTCCACGTTCACCACCGGCAGCTCCACGGCCGGTCCGGCCTTCGCCCGCACGGCGGACGGCTCCTGGACCACCCGCTACAGCCGGACGGCGACCGACGCCTACCACCCCACGACCGGCGGCGATGCGGCCATGGAACGGGCCCTGACGTTCCTCGACGCCGCCGCCCGGCCCGGCAGCGCCTTCCGCACCGACTTCACCCTCCGGCCGGGCCAGGCCCTGATCATCGCCAACGACCGCCTCGGACACGGCCGCACCCCGTTCCGCGACGACTTGAGCGCCCCGCGTCTGCTGCTGCGCGCCCTGTTCACCCTCCGCCCGCTCCCATAGCCCCTTCTCCCGTCAGGAGTCCGGACCATGAACTCGTCCCCTCCCAGCGGCGCCGAGCTGCTGACCCGCGGCCTGAGCGTGCTGCGCGCCCACGAGGAACGCGCCCAGCTCACCCTCAGCCTCATCCCCGCCGAGAACCTCATGGCGCCCGTCACGCGGCTGCCCCTGACCTCGGACCTCCACGCCCGCTATCTGTTCGACGAGGCCCCCGACCCGGCGGACGGCGACTGGCGGTTCCCTGCCGGCAAGGAGGCCGCGTGGCTGGAGACCGGCCTCGCGGTCCCGCTGCTGCGCCGGCTGACCGGCGCCGCCGCCGTGAACGTGCGCCCGCTGTCGGGGCTGCACGCGATGCAGATGGTCATCGCCGCGCTCGGCGGGCCGCCCGGCAGCACGATCGCCTGCCTCGCCCCGGCCCAGGGCGGGCACTACGCGACCGCGGACATAGCCCGGCAACTGGGCTGCACGCCGGTCCACCTCCCCGGGCGCGGCATGCACGACCTGAACGAAGACGAGCTCGGAGCGTTCCTCGGCGCGCACCGTCCGGCCCTGGTCTACGTCGACCAGTGCCACGCCCTCACCAGTCTCGACATCCGCCCGATCGCCGCCGCGATCAAGGAGCGCGGCCTGTCCACGGTCCTGCACGTGGACATCTCCCACACCCTGGGCCTGGTCCTGGGCGGCGCGCTGCCCAACCCGCTCACCTGCGGCGCGGACAGCATCTCGGCGTCCACGCACAAGTCCTTCCCGGGCCCGCAGAAAGGGGTGATCGCCACCCGCACCGCCGAAACCGGAGCGCGGATCGCGGCGATCCAGCCCCGCATGGTGTCCAGCCACCACTTCGCCGCGGTCGCAGCGCTGGGTCTGTCGCTCGCGGCGTTCGCCGATCACGCGGGCCCGTACGCGCGGGCCGTCATCGCCAACGCCCGCGCCCTGGGCCAGGAACTCGCCCGCAGTGGATGGGTAGTGGCCGGTGCCGGGTTCGGCTTCACCCGTACCCACCAGCTGTGGGTCGCCCGCACCCCCCAGCCGACCGCCCGGGACGCCGCCGCCCGCCTCTACGGGGCGGGACTGCACGTGAACTGGCTCACCGATCTGCCCCTGGGCCATGACGCTCTGCGCCTGGGGCTGGCGGAGGCTACGTGGCTGGGGCTCGGCGCCGCCGATATGCCGCGCCTGGCCGGGGTCATGACCGCCGCGGCCGACGGGAGCGTCCCGCTGGACGAACTCGCGCGGCGGACCGCCGCCCTGCGGCCCGGCCCCGCCCGGCTCTACCCGTTCACGCCGCGGCTCGACGAGGCGCCGCAGGAGAGCGCCACCGGCGTGCACAGCGTTCCTGCGGGGGTGCTGCGATGAGCGCGCTGCTCGCTCCCGTCACCGAGGACGCGCCGTGCGTGGCCGTCTACCGCGAACTGCGCGACGGCGTCTCCCGGGCCAGTGCGCAGATCGGCTACGGCTACAACCTGTTCCCCACCGCGCCCGCCACCCACCGGTTCCTGCACCGGGCCCTTCAGGCGTGCGCCCGCGCAGGCCGTCTCCACGAGTACGGCACCCTCGACGACGCCCGCGACCGGGCCCTCGCCGCGACCCTGGCCGGTGCCTTCCTGGGCGTCGATCTGGACGGCGAGCAGGTCGTCTTCACCAGCGGCGCCACCGAGGGCATCGGACTGGTCACCCGGTGGCTGGCCGCGTGCGACGCAGGACTGGTGCTGCCCGCGCCCTGCTACTACGCCTTCGAGCAGACCCCGCGCCGGTGGGGCGGCACGGTCCTGGGCCGCTACCGGCACGACGGAATCCTGCACACCGCCGGAGAGCGGGCCACGGCGACCGCGCTGGTGGAGATCTTCCCCAACGGCGTCACCGGCGCCCTCTGTATCCCGCCCCCGCTGGAGGCGGACTTCCGGGTCGTCGACGTCGTCTTCCTCGCCGGCGGAACCGGGCCCCGCCCGCATCAGGTCGCCGACCGCGTCCGCACCACCCTGTCCGGCTCGGTGTCGGACACCGCCGTGCTGATGACACCGTCGAAGGACCTGTGCATCCCCGGGATCCGCCCCGGCCTGCTGATCAGCGGGCACACCTCCCTCCTCGACGCCGTCCGCGACGACCTCTTCGACCGCACCGCCTCCAGCAGCCCCCTGACCGGACAGGCCGTCCTGCTCTACCTGACGGTCCTCCTCCTCGCCGAGGCCGCCCACGACCGCGACCCGGCCGCCTTCACCCGCCGCCACCGCTGGATCACCCGGCAGTACACGCACCACCAGGTGCCCACCGTCCCCTCCGAGACGGACTGCCGGGCCATCGTCAACCACCTCGACGCCATGAGCACCCACTTCGCCCGCGGGTTCGACCTGCTGACCGAGCACGCCGACGACCTGCTGGAGACCGGCGCCCACCTGCGCCCGGTGTCCGGATACTCCCTGCTGCCCCGCCTGGCCTCCGGCCCCGACCGCCCCGACGAGACCGTCGCCTGGGTCAACTCCGTCGGCCGCCAGTTCGACCTCAAGCTCAACGCCCATCTCCTCTTCGGCGGCACCAAGGAGTCCTGGCAGCACCTGTACCCGGGGCCGCCGCGAATCCGCGTGAACCTCTCCGTCCCGCACCAGGACCTGCTGCACACCCTCGATCTGCTGCGTACGGCGCACCGCGGCGTCGTCCTTCCGTCCCGCCGGAAGGAGGCGGCGTAGATGACGGCCCTCACCGACCTGCTGACCACGGCCGCCGGCCTGTACCCGGACACGGTCGCCGTCGCCGACGACCGCCACGAGCTCACCCACACCGAACTGTCCGCGGCCGTCGCGCACACCGCTGCCCGCCTGCGCGAGGCGAACCCCGGCGGCGGCCCGGTGCTGCTGGCGCTCGCCCCCGGCACCGAGTGGGTGACCGCGCTCCTGAGCGCCTGGCACGCCGGAAGGCCGGCCGTCCCCGTCGACGTGACACACCCGCCCGAGCGGCTGCGCCAGGTCGCCGCCGGATGCCGGGCCACCGCCGTCGTCACCTCCACCGGCACAGCGCCCGCATGGGCCGGCCCTCTCACCGCCCTCGCCCCGGCCACCGGCACGGCACCGCCCGGCACCACGGCGACGCAGGCATGCGCGGACGAAGACCGGATCGCCTGCATCTGGCACACCAGCGGAAGCACCGGCGCCCCCAAACCCGTCCTGGTGTCCCACCGCGCCCTCGCCGCCCGCGCCGCGGTCCTGCCGTCCTGGTCCGGCCTCACCGCAGGCGACCGGGTGGCGCAGCTGACCGCCCTCACCTTCGACGCGGTGCTCTGGGAGGTCCTCGGCGCGCTGACAGCCGGGGCCCGTCTCCAGATCGCCGCTCCCCGCGACCGCGTCCCCGGCCCGGCCCTGCCCCTCTTCCTGCGCCGCCGCGAGATCACCGCGTTCACCACCACCCCCACCTGCCTGGCCGCCGCGCCGTTCACCGAACTGCCCCGTCTGCGGCGCATCGTGCTCGGCGGCGAGGCGCTGCACCCCGGCCCGCTGAAACTGTGGTCCGGCCGGTACGACGTCGCCAACGCCTACGGCCCGACCGAGACGTGCATCGACGCGATCGTCGCCGCGCACATCCGCCCGGGAGAGGACCCCGTCCCCATCGGCCGCCCGCTGCCCGGCGTGCGCGCCTGGGTCCTCGACGCCCGCCGGCAGCCGGTGCCCGCGGGGGAAGCCGGTGAGCTCTACCTCGGCGGCCAGGGCCTCGCCACCGGCTACCTGGACCGCCCCGAGGAGACCGCGCGGGCATTCCTCTCGCTGTCCCTGCCCGACGGCCGGCGCTGGTGCCGCGAGCGCGTGTACCGCACCGGGGACCGGGTGCGGCAGCTGCGGGACGGCCGGTACGTGTTCCTCGGCCGCGACGACGGCCGGCTCAACCTCGGCGGTGTCCGGCTGGAGCCGGGCGAGGTCGAACGCACCGCCGCCCAGGCACCCGGGGTGCGCGCGGCCGTGCTGCTGACCGACCGGGCGACGAGCGGCAGACCGCGGCTGGTCCTGCATGTGGAGACGGACGACCCGGGCCTCCCGTCCCGGCTGCGCAAGCACCTCGCGGACCGGCTTGCGCCCTCCGCCGTCCCCGCGCTCATCCTCGGACACCCGTCACTGCCCAGAACCGCATCCGGCAAGATCGACCGCCTCACCACCGGCACCGGCACCGGCACCAGCACCGGCGCGCCGGACTCCGGGGCCCCCGTGCCGCCGCTGCCCGAGGACGTCGCCCGGTGGTGGCGGGAACAGACCGGTGCCGAGGCCGACGGCGCCCGGGACTTCTTCGCTGCCGGCGGCGACTCCCTGGCCGCGCTGCTCCTGCTGCAGCAGGTCAACGAGCGGTACGGCACCGAGATCTCCCTCGACGCGTTCCACGCCGACCCCACCACCCGCTTCCTCCACACCGCCCTGAACTCCGGGAGCACCCCATGAACGAGCCGGTACGCGGTCTGCTCGTCGACATCGACGGCGTCGTACGGCTGTGGCCGCGCAGCAGCGCCATCCGGGCGGCACTCGCGTGCGGCCTGCCCGAGAACGCCGTCCGTGACATCGCCTACGACGGCGGCTTCGACCTCGCCCACCACGGCGTCTGGACCCATGAGCAGTGGGCCGACCAGGTCCGTACCCGCCTCACCGAAGAGTTCGGTGAGGCGGGCCGACGGGCCTCCGAAGCCTGGGCGGCCGACCGCGGCGATGCGGATCCGGCGATGGCCGGTCTGCTGCGGCGGGCCCGCGCCGCCGGGCTGGTGACCTGCGCCCTCACCAACAACACCACCGCCGTCCACGGCGACCTGGAACTGCACCAGATCACCGACGTGTTCGAGCACGTCGCGAACTCCGCCGAGATCCACATGACCAAGCCCGCCCCCGGGGCCTACGCGACGGCGCTGTCGATGATGGACCTGCCTGCCAGCCAGGTGGTCTTCACCGACGACAGCCGGACCAACGTCACCGCGGCCCTCCACCTGGGACTGCACGCCCACCACTACACCAGCGCCGCGCAGTTCGAGACGTTCCTGAACGGCCTCGGCATCGTCCTCCCGCCGGTGACGGCTCCCGCGCGGACGCAGGCGGCGCCCACGGGGACGGCACCGCCCGCCGGGCACGCCGAAGCCGACGGCCACACCACCGTCTCGACCCGTCACCTCGCCACCGGCCTGCCCCCAGCAGGTCTCGCCGCCCGTCTCGCCTCGAAAGACCCGACCACCACCGCGATCCCGTTCGGCCCCGACGCCCTCGCCACCGTCAGCGCCACCGGCCGCCTGACCACATGGCGGCTCATGCCGCACAACGCCGACCCCCGGGCCGCCGCCGGCCACCTGGACGCGCGGTCCGGCTCCGCCGACGTTGTGGACGCCGAACACCTGCCGCCCTGGCTGCCCGGCACCCGCGCGGCCGCCGCCCCGCGCGCCGCCGACCTGCTCCACCACACCGGCTGGGCGCTCCACCAGCTGGCCGCCGCCACGGAGTCCGGCGACCCGCTGGCCGCCGCGACCCACCTCGACACCGTCCGCCACAGCCTCACCGCACTGGCCACCATGGTCTTCCGGCACCAGCAGGCGCCCTGGCCCGGCGCCACCGCCTCCCGCTACCTCCCCCCGGCCGTCCGCGAGGCCCTGACCGCCTCTCTGCGCGCCGACCCCACCGCCAAAGCGGGACTCGCCGCCGGCCTCCTGCCGCTCCTCGGCGTCCTGCGCCACCTGCTCCATCTCACCCGGCTCGTCCTGGGCGCCACTGGCTCCTGGCCGTGGCCGCACACGGCCGCCGCGCTCGCCCCGCTGCTCGGCGCACCACCGGACCTCACCCCCCAAGCCCCCGACGACCCCCTCTACACCCCGGCCCTGGCCGCCGTGTACGACCGCCACCGCCCCCTGGCCCCGGCCATGGCCGACGCACTGCGCACCTGGGCCGCGACCGACCTCGCCGGGTGCGCGGTGGTGGAACTCGGTGCGGGCACCGGACGGATCACCCGGCAGCTCGCCGCAGACGGCCCCGCGGCGTACTGGGCGGTCGAACCCTCCGCCGCCATGGCCACCCGCCTGAAGGACGCGCGCCTGCCCGGCGTCCGCATCGTCCACGCCGACGCCCTGACGCTCCCCCTCCCCGGCCGCAGCGCCGATCTCGTCGTCGAGCACGAGGCCCTGCAGTTCACCGACGACCCACTGCTCGCCGCCGACGAGGCGCTGCGCGTCCTGCGCCCCGGCGGCAGGCTCGTCCGTCTCCTCCTGCACCCGGACGGCCCCAACCCGCTCGCAGGCATCGACGCGGCCTACCGCCGGGCGGCGTTCGCCGACGGCCCGCGGCCGCTCTTCCACGGGAAGGGCACCGACCGGCGCGTCACCGACCACCTCGCCGCCCTCGGGCGCCCCACCCGGATCCGGACGCTGGCCGAGTTCACCCAGCACCGCACCGCCGAGCAGGCCCTCGACGCGCTCGCGGACCGCGCCTGGCCCTACCAGCACCAGCTCACCGGCCCCCGTCACCAGCACGGCATGGCCGCCGCCCGCCGCACCGCCGCACCGCCGCACCCATGACGAAGAACGTGGCCGTCCCCTGCACGCTGCGCGCCCTGATCACGCCCGCCGACCAGGAGGCACGCTGATGTCCCGCCTGCCGCACCCGTACCGGTGGATCAGCCGGATGCCGCAGGCCGCCCGGCTGCTGGACGAGGGCACCGTGCCCGTCCTGCGGCCCACCGAGGCGGAACGCGCCGACCGATGGGCGCACATCCTGCACACCTACCCCGACCCCGAACTCCGCTCCAGCCCGCCTCCCGGAGCGCGGGTGGTGAGCCTGGCCGGCCACGAGGACCTGGGCGAGTTCGCCGCCCGCGCACTCGGCCGCCCCCACCACGCCCTCAGCCCCGGAATGCTCCAGGATCCCGGCGCACTCGGACCCCCGGGCGGCAGCGTCCTGATCGTGGCGAGGGCCCGCGCCCTGACCCTCGGCGTCCTGATGCCGCTGCTGACCGCCCTGGCCCGGCAGAACACGCCGGCCGGGTTCCTCACCGGCCGCGACGACGCCGCCCTCACCTTCACCGCGGCCAAACTCCTCACCCGCCACCCCGCGAAGGCGTCCCCCGCGCACACCGGGCTCCTGGACGGCGCCACCGGACTGACCCGCATCCTCACCCCCGGGCACCCCGACCGGCGCAGCACCCTGGACGACGTCCTCTCCCGCCCCTGGGACAGCCTCCTGGTCGACGCCGACGGCTCCTCCGCACACGCCCATCTCGGCACCATGACACTGTGCGGACTCAGCGGAACGGCCGAACACTCCCCCGACGGGACGCCGCTGGCCGGCGGGTGCACCCCCACGGCATGCAAGACCGACCCGGGCGGGCGTACCCGTTCCGTCGCACCGCACGACCTGCGCACCCGAGTCCTGGGCCTGTTCGTGTGCAACGCGATCACCCTCGGCCAGACCGAGCAGTACCCCTCCGACGTGAGCCTCGCCCTGGACGCCGTCGAGGGCCACCCGCAGGCGGTCCTCGGACTGCTCCGCGGCGACCTGTCCACCAGCAGCGACGAACCCCGCCTCACCGCGGCTCTCTTGCACTCCGGCGCCCGCCTCGGCCAGATCCCCGCCCGCCTGAACACCGACGGCCGGCGCCGGGGCATCCGCGGACCCTCGGCGATCCTGCTGGGCGACCCCGAACAGCAGCTCCACACCCCCGGCCGTGCGACCGCCCCACCCGCCGTGCGCGCCCCCGCGACCGGCCGTCGACGCGCCGCCACCGGCACGCCGGCAGAGTGGCGCGCACGGCTGGACGACGCCGAAGCGCTCGATCACGGCCTCGCCGCCTCCCTCGACCGGCGCCCCGACGCAGACCTGTCCGCCTGCCTGCAGGAGATGACATCCCACCGCCAGGCGGCACTCAGCACGCTCCTGGAAGCCGTCCGCACCCCGGACGAAGCGTGGGAGGACCACATCGAGGAACACAGCATGAACTGGGGGCACGCCGTGCTCTCCATCCTCAGCCGCACCCGCGGCGGAGCATTCTCCCGCCAGCTCGCCGCGTCGCGCGCCCACCACCGCACCTCGCACTGGTCACCCGCCCCCGCATGCGGACACTGCCGCGCGCCCCGCGAGTACGAGCACCTGATCAGCCCGCTCGGCCTCACCGAACGGCGCACTCTGCGGTGCCCCAGGTGCGGGCCCGCCCTCAGCCTCCCCCCGACCCTGCCCCCTCTCGATGTCGGCGTCCCGCCCGCCCTGTTCCCCGGCCGGCCGGCCGACGTCCACGTCACCCTGCCCGACCGGGCCCGGGGCCTGCTCGCCGTCCACCTGCGGCCCCGCTCCACCCGGCGCGGCCCGTACGATCACGCTGTCCTGGCCGCCACCGCAGGCCGGCACACGGTCACCCTCACCGTGCCCGAGAAACCGGTCCCGGAACTGGACCGGCTGTGGACCGTACACGCGGACCGGTTCCACCTCGCCTACCACCAGCACCGCATCCCCCTCCTGCCCCACCAGAAAGAAACCGTCCCCCAGCCGTAGCGCCTTCCGGCCAGACCTCCGCCCGGCCGGAAACCCGTACGAACACGAGAGACAACCATCATGATCATCTGGGTCAACGGCCCCTTCGGCGGCGGCAAGACCACGCTGGCCGCACTCCTCCACCAGCACCTCGACAGCGCCGTCACCACCGACCCCGAAGAGATCGGCTTCCTGCTGCGCAAAAGCATCGGCGACCACCCGGACCGGCAGAAGGACTTCCAGGACTACCCGATGTGGCGCGACCTCGTCGCCCGGCTCTGCACCGAACTGGACCGCTTCACCCACGGCGGCCCGGTCATCGCGCCCATGACGCTGCTGCGCCGCGAGTACGCCGACGACATCTTCGACGCCCTCCACAAAAACGGCACCGAGCTGCGCCACCTTCTCGTGCACGCCGACTCCGACACCATCCGGGCCCGTATCGAATCCAGCATGGAGTTCCCCGACAGCGAGGAGCGCAGCGAGAAGGTGCGCGCGTTCCGGCGCCGCAAGCTGGCCGACTACGAGCAGGCGTACGCGACCTGGCTGGGCGAGCGGGCCGAGGTGATCGACACCACCGCGCTCAGCCCCGACCAGGCCGTGGCCCGGGCCCTCGCCCTCCTGCGCCTTCCGTGAGCGCGCCGGCCCGGATCACCGGACCGGCCGAGGTCGTCGCCGACCTCAGCTGGCCCGGCACGTCCACCACGGTGCTGCGGCTGCGGGCCGCCGGCGGGCGGCAGATGATCCTCAAGGGCAACACCAGCACCGAGAGCTTCCAGCGGGAGCACACAGCGCTCTCCCTCTGGGCCCCGGCACTCGGCCCGAACACGCCCCAGCTCCTTGATGCCGACGAGGACGCCCGGCTGCTCCTGATGACCGTGGTCGCCGGCGAGCCGCTGCAGTCCCTCACCCTCACCCCGTGCCAGGAACGCCACGCCTACGCGCAGGCCGGCGCCCTCCTCGCCCGCTTCCACGACACCGCGCCCCGTACTGTCCTGCCGTCGTTCGGCGCGGGCCGCGCCGCGTACATCCGCAGCCAGCTGGCAGGCGGCACCGAGCCGTTGACCGGTGACGACCTGTCCATCCTCGACGAGGCGCTGCACCTGCTGGAAACCCTTCCCGCTCAGCAGGCACAGCCCTCCCACCTCGACTTCACCGGCCGCAACCTCCTGGTGCAGGAGGGCGAGGTGGGTGTCATCGACTTCGAGACCAGCCGCTACGAAGCCGTCGGCCGCGACTTCCTCCGGATCACCCAGCGGACCCTCCACCACCGCCCCGACCTGCGCTCCGCGTTCTACCAGGGCTACGGCCGCGAACCGGACCCGCACGAAGCCGGGCTGATGCGCATCTGCACCGTCACCGACGCCGCCGCCATCGTCGTCACCGCCACCGCCCGCAGACAGCGCGCCTTCGCCGAAGAGGCCCGCCGCGTCCTGACGGCCGCCGTACGCAGCTGGCCCGAGCCCGCGCCGGGAACCGCCGTCCCGCACGGACCGAGAGCCCTGTGACACCCCTGACACATCTGTGGGCTCAGTCGTTGTACGCCCCGCTGCTTCACTGTGAGAATTGGAGTGTCTGGGGTTTGGGTGCGAGAGCTCGCTCTGACGGAGTGAGGGGAGGTGTGGTCAGAGGTGGGCGGATGGGGCCTCGGGCGACTGCTGCGAGGACGGACGGTCGCACGAGCGCGTGTGCGGGTCCGGACAGGGTCATCGGTTCCATCAGGGCAACGGTGACGCGTCGGGAGCTGGCGGCCGTGCGGGTGAGTCGGCTGACATAGCCGGTGAGGAGGCGTGCGGCGGCGGGGGGCTTGGGCCCGATACAGCCTGGGTAGCGGATGTCCTGACCGGTTGCGAGGTCCCATGCGGTCGAAACGGAACGGGATATCGTGCGCTGAACCTCGGCGCTCAACCCGGGGGCGGCGATGCCCTTGTGACGTACGGCGTCGGCCAGGGCCTTCGCGCCGACTGCGGCGACCGTCATTCCGTGTCCGAAGACGGGGTTGTAGGTCGCGACGGCGTCTCCGAGAATCACGTAGCCCTCCGGAGCCCATTTCATCCGCTCGTAGTACCGCCTCTTGTTGACGCCGGAGCGGGAGATGGTGACGGTCCCTGCACTGTCCAGCGGCTCGGCGTGCTCAATCAGCTCGGCGACGAGCGGGTGACGTACGGACCGTGCGAACTCGACGAAACGGTCGGGGTCGTCAGTCGGTTCTCCGCCGCGTGTGCCGGAGAGGGTCACCAGCCACCGCTGTCCCTCGATGGGCATGATGGTGGCGGTCTGCCCGGGAATTCCGTCGGCCGGGTTGGACTGGATGTTGACGAGGGGGAAGTCGTCGGCTCCGGATGGGGCGCGATAGAGGCGTGTGGCGTAGGTGAGACCGGAGTCGATGGTGGTTTCGGTGACGGGGGGCACGCCGAACTCGGCCAGCCAGTGGGGTGAGCGCGAGCCGCAGCCGGAGGCGTCGACGACGATGCTGGCTCGTACGGTCTTCTCGGTGCCGTCGGCGGACCGGGTGGTCACGCCGGTGACCTGGGTTGCTGTGCCCGTGAGGTGGGTGACCTGTGCCTGTCGTATCTCGACGTTGGCGAGTTTCTGGACTCGGGTACGGACAACTGCGTCAAGCAGGTCGCGGCTGCAAGCGATCAGGTACTGAGCCTCACGGTAACGCCTCAGCCAGCCCTCCGCCGTATAGGTCACCACGCCGGTGGGCAGCGAGATCCGGCGGGCGCCTGCGGCCAGCCATTCCCGCTGGATTCCTGGGAGCAGGGACTCGATGGCGCGGGCGCCTCCGGCCCAGAGGAGGTGTGCGTGGCGGGCCTGGGGCAGTCCACGGCGGGGGGCGGGCTCTGCTGGCAGCGTGTCACGCTCGATAATGGTGACCCGGTCGGCCGCATGGGAGAGCGCTGCGGCGGCAAGCATGCCTGCCAGGCTGCCCCCTATGACCACGGCGTGCGAAGCGGCAGAGCGGGCGGAGGGAGTGTGGGTCATCGGAGTGTGCTCTCTAGCGGGTGTGCGGTGGCGGCCGGGTGAGGAACTGCCGGGCCGCGCAGACTGGCGAAATGGCGGCTCACGTCGGCGAGTCGCTGTGCTGCGCTGCCCAGGGCCATGGGCAGCGTGGGTGTGTCGGCGGGGTCTGCCGGTGTGTGGCCCGCCGCGTGGGCGACGATCGCGCTCCGCACCATCTCCGCCGCCGCGATGACAGCGGCGTCATCGTCGATGTGCCCGTGGGAGCGGGCATCCTCGTAGACAGCCTGACGTTGTGCGATGTCGAAGTAAGGAGCGAGCTGAAGGAGGTGGTCGGTGATCTGAGACTCGCGCAGAGTTGCCCTCAGTTCGATGTCGCGCCATCTCGGGGGTGTCATGGGGACAGATGAGCCCGTGAGCGTCTCGCTGAGTGCTTTCGCGAGCGGGCCGAGCCGGTGAAAGGCACGGTGTGCTGTCCAGCGGGGTGCAAGGCGCGGTGCAAGCAGCGGGATGAGGAATCCCGCAGTGGTGACGACTGCTCCAACGCTTGCTAGTGGGGGTGCGATGCTCGTGCTGAGGAAGTCGAGATCGCCGCCGGCCCACCGGGCACTGATCGCGAGCAGTTTGGCCGCGCAGAAGCCGAGGCTAAGAACGACGCCGACAACAAGGGTGCGCAGTGCTCGTCGTAGCCAGGGCAGGGTGACCTCGCGGGCCCAGATCCAGCATGTCACAGTGATCGCCGCGCTGGCGGTGGTCAATCCGATGAGGTAGGCGACGATCATCTCGCGGATGAACGGAGTGTTCGCGTAGTAGGTGTCGAGGTCCTGGAGCCGCTCCACCGGTGCGTTGCCCAGTGCGAACAGCACGAAGATGGACACGGTGAGGCAGACGTAGAAGAAGAGCCATCGGCGTGTCTGCCGCCGGAGCTTCTCGGGCGGCCCGCCGCGCCAATGAAGGATGAGGATCAGGCTCGCGCAGGACAAGGCGCAGAGGGTGGAGTAGACAAGGGGGGCAGCCGCGTTGGGAACACCAGTTGTCCGGTTGATCGCCTGGATGCTCGGTGGCGCGGCGAGCGCGAAACTTGTGGGGGCCATACAGAGCAGAACCAGCACGCTGCGGAGCATGGGATCGCGTCGGCCGCGCCACAGAGTTGGGAGTTTGACCAGCAGGGCCACTCCCAGCACCAGAGACGGAATGTAGTAGTCGGTTCCGGTCATGCTGCAGGCCCCCCGAAGCTGGCCTGGAGCCGACTGGTCACTCCACCCAGGGGCATCTGAGCCTGAGCGCCCGTGAGGTAGGGGCGGAGCCGGCTCGCGAGCCGGAGACCGAAAGCTTCGGCGTCCTTCTCCTCCTGCAGGGCGAAGTCAGTGCGTGCTGCCATCACGCGGTCCAGGGTTTCGTCGAAGGAGCGGGCTGCCGCTTTGGCACCTGCTGGCACCTGATGTCCCCTGCATCCACCACCGGCGACCATGTGCCAGATCTCGTGCCCGAGAATGACCATTTGGTGAAGGGGAGTTGTGTTGTCCTCCACCACGATCATGTCCGCCTCCGGAAAGCAGAGCCACAGGCCGCTTGCGGTGCCGCGGGGAAGGTCCTTGAAGACCAGCTGAATGTTCCGCTGGCGCTCTTCAGCCAAGGGCTGGAGCAGATCGCGCATGAACTGCTTCGGGTCGGCCGGGAGCGGTGGTTCGAGGTGCTGAGTCAGGGTGTCGGCGAGCGCTGTCATACGGCGCGCCTTCGTCGCTCTCACTGCTGTGGATCCGTTCGTGCGAGGGCGTTGGGGCACCCCTGGGTGAAACGTTGGGCTGCCATCAACGCGCTGGCCTATGGGTTGAGGCGGTCCTGGGAGAGACGGTGGATGAGGCCCAGGAGAGCTCTCGGGTCTCCGCCACCGCCGCTGCGTGCGGCCACATCCGAGAGGCCGAACTCCTGACTCAGGGCAGCAAACGGGTCGACCCGATACGACTCCAGCCTGGGCAGCACCTCCGACTCCAGCACGAGGGCCAGGGCCAGGGCAGGCGGCGCGGTGAAGAACTCAAGACGCACTCCGAAGAGTTCGGCGAGGGCCGCCGCGTGCTCCAAGTTCGGTGCCTTCGGTGTCCTGAGTAGCTTGTGGAACCACTGCGGCGTCATCCCGGCCCAGCCAGCGATCTCGGCGATGGTGTAGGGCCGACGTACCTGCTGTCCGTGCTCGTTGACCTCTTCCTTCAGCCGGGTGGCCTGACACAGCCGGATCCGTCGGACCACTTCGGCGTCAAAGTCCTCGGCGGGTGGAATCCTCTCGTCGGCCATCAGGAGCCGCACTCTGTCCTCGTCGAGACCGGAGCGCACTGCAAGGTCGGAGGCGTTCAGGAACGCATCTCGGTCAAGCCCAGTTTCAGCCACCAATACCTCAACCCGCCTCATCACCTCGGCGAGCCTGTCGAATCCCTGATCCACGGAACACTCCTGGCTGAAAATTGATGGCGTAATCAAACCCACACACCAGGAGACTAGTGCCTGACCTGCATCTTCATCACCTCAGGGAACCGTGATTTACACAACCACAACCATGGTTGACGTCGGGTGGCATCACGGTGCAAGATCCACAGGGTTGCCGTGGCGACCCGCCAGGGCTAACCATTGCCCGCTTTTGCGTCATACGCGAACAGCTCATGGTGGCTTGTTTTCTCTCATCAGGGAACCGGCCGCCAACCCGCGCGCAGGGCGGGATGCTCATAGAGAAAGGAAGCCTCAACTGGGGCTCCCCAGTTGAGGGGATCTGAGCGAATCTCACGCGCTGGTGTTTGCAGCACGGCGGGGCCGTCCAGAGCGCTCCAGGCAGTACACGTGGTTCAGAGGTGTACAGCGGACTAGAGCTATGTATGGACTTCCGCAGGGGGTGTGTGATGTGTTGCTGGTCCCCGGGTGAAAACCGCCCGGCTCGGGGCTGCGTCATCTCTGGGGACCCGTCAGGCAGCACCCGAAACTGAGCGCAGACGGCGACGGCGCCGAGAGAGCTGGAACTCTCCGACGCCGGTCGCGATGGACACTCCGCCCCGGCAAGGGCATGAGACGTCCCACCAACACCGCACCGGCCCTTCTCACAGGACACACCGGCGCGGCATCACTTCAAGAGGAGAGTGTCGCATGCCCACCCTCACGCGCAAAAGGCCGAACGTCCCGGCCTGCGTGATATCCGAGCCTTCCGGCCATCCGCTGGCTCTCCGCACCGGGGGTTCGGTCTGATGGCACGGATCCGCACCATAAAACCTGAAATATGGGAGTCCGAGGACATCGCCACGGTTTCCGTGACGGCGTTGGTGACCTTCGTCGGGCTGCTCACCCAGGCCGACGACGAGGGCCGGTTCCGGGATCACCCGGCGATCATCGCCGGGCGCATCTGGGCCCTGCGGCAGGAGCACACTCCGGCCCACGTCGCCCAAGACCTGGAAGAACTGGCCACCGCCGGGCTGATCTGCCGGTACACCGGCTGCGACGGCCGCACGTACCTCCACATCGTCACGTGGGAGCGCCACCAGAAGATCAACCGGGCCTCCGAGTCGAGGCTGCCGCGGTGCTCCGGGCACCAGGGTCACCGGAACTGCGGCCGGTGCGAGAAGGGCGCCTGCCCTTCGTCCGCCGGCGCACCAGCGAGCCCGACCGTCGCGAAGGTGCCCGCCATCCCTCCTTCGGCACCTGGGGATGGCCGTCCCGCCGCCTCTGAGGACGCGGCGAGCAGCCCGTCGGGCTCGCCGGACCCCGCTCCGGAGCCGATCGGCGACCAGAGCCCTCAGGCCAGTAAAAAAGCAGGTCAGGACGCATCTGTCGCTGGATTCAGTGAGGACTCACGGCCTGGATCTAGGATCTTGGATCCTGGATCTTCCCGTAGGGGGCGCGCCGCGCCCGCACCCGACGCCGCCCCGGGGACGGTCTCCGCGCAGGAGCTGGTGGCCGAGTACGTGAAGGGCTGCCACCAGCGTCCTCCGGGCGATACCGTCGGCCTGCTCGGCCGGAAGATCCGGGCCTTGCTGGACGAGGGCTTCGATCCGGAGCACATCCGCGCCGCGATGGACCGGCTGCGGGCCAAGGCCCTGCATCCGAGTGTGCTGCCGAGCCTGGTGAACGAGGTCGTCAACCCGCCGCTGGTCGGCGTCGGGGCTCCATACGCCTCCGGCGGGGCCCCTTGGGCCAGCACCGCAGCCTGCTACCGGCCGTACTTCAACGCCGCCCAGCCCGAGCCGACGACGTTCGGAGGCAGCCTGTGACCAGCGCTCTCGTCCGCTCGAAAGACCCGCAGCCCGCGATCGGGGACCGGCTGCGCGCCCGCCTGGAGGCCCGGCTCGCCGAGCGGGGCATCGACCCCGCCACCCCGCTGCCGCCGACCGTGGCGGAGCCGGTCCCGGCGCTGGAGGCCGCCCAGCGGCGTATGCCGTACGACTACCGGGAGGCCCTGGCCTCGCACCCGGACGTCGCCGCCTGGGTGCGGACCATCGCGGAGGCGGCGACCGCCCCGTACGCGGACGGTCTCCAGCCGCACTACGGCACTGCCGGGCGCCGGGTGATCACCCGCGGTCCCTCACTGCTGCTCTGGGGCCCCACCGGCAGCGGCAAGACGCACGAGGCGTTCGGGGCGATCCGGTCGCTGACCGCCGCCGGGTGCGCGGTGCCGTGGATGGCCACGACCGCCGCCGACCTCTACGGCGAGCTGCGCTCCCGCACCGGGCCGGACCCGGAGGAGCTGCTGCGCCGGTACACCCGCATCCCGGTCCTGCTGCTGGACGACCTGGGTGCCGCGAAGAACAGCGAGTGGACCGAGGAGATCACCTTCCGGCTGCTCAACCACCGTGCGCAGAATCGTTTCCCCACACTGATCACCAGCAACCTCGCCCCCGTGCGGGACCCCGAGGCTGACCCGCGCCAGCCGGTCCTGCGGGACCGGCTCGGCGACAGGCTCCTGTCCCGCCTGTCCGGCATGTGCACCGCGATCGAAGTCGCCGGCCCGGACCGCCGCTTCCAGCGCCGCTGACCCCTCCCCGCTCTCCTCCCGTCCCAGCGCGGCACCCGCCCCCGCGCCCCTGCCCGCCCCGCCCGACGCCCGCAGGCCCTGCCTCGTCGCAGACGTGCCGCCGGCCCGGCGAGGCGTACCCGGAGATCCCCCTTGCACTACATCACCACCACCGACGACCGGCCGATCCTGCGCGGAATCGCCGACCACAGCTGGCACGCCCGCAGCGCCTGCCGCGAACTGGAACCGGAAACCGCCGACGCCCTGTTCTTCCCCCGGCCCCGAGACCACAAGGCCATCGCCCAGGCCAAGTCCCTCTGCAGCCAGTGCCCGGTCAAGAAGGAGTGCTTCAACTCCGCCCTGGAGCAGGGCACCCGGGAGGGCATCTGGGGCGGAACGACGGAGAAGGAGCGCCGACCCTGGCAGGCGAAGCTCCACACCCGCCTCGACTACAGCCGGGTCCGTGCCGCCTTCCTCGGCCGCGACGTCCACCTCTCCACCACAGAACGCGAGACCGTCACCCGTCACGCCTACGTCCGGGGCTGGACACCCGAACGGCTCGCCCACGCCCTGCGGCTCGACCTCGACTACGCGCGCGACCTGATGCGCGAGGCCGCGCACGCCATCGCGGACCGCGACCGGTACTGGGGCCTGTACGGCACCGCCGAGGACCGGGACGACGGCATCTCGCCCGAGGACGCCGGGAGCGACGACGAGACGGCGGACACCGAGCCGGAAGAGAAATCTGCGGACGAGTTCTCCCCGGTGCCCCGGCACATTCACACCCAGGTCCTGATCGCCTCGCTCGGAAAGGCCGCATGACCCCCCGCACCACCCCGCCCACCGCCACCGCCGACACCGTCATCCTCGTCCCTCACGCCCCGGCTCCCGGCTCCACCGGCTTCTCCACCCCGACGGCAGCGGGAGGCAGACAGGCTGCCGAGCAGTGGGCTCTCGTCACGGCGGGAGTGGTGATCATCGCTCTCACAGGTGGCGCGTTCTGGCTCTCGTACGCGCACCTCGCGGAGGTCGCCGGACAGCACGGACTCGGGCACTCCCCGGCCCGGCAGTGGGCCTGGCCCGCTTCCCTGGACGGCGCCATCGTCGCGGGCGAGCTGCTGATGCTGCGCGCCGGTCTCCGCAGGGAAATTGACTGGTGGGCCATCGCCCTGACCGCCGGCGGGTCGGTCGGGTCGATCGCCCTGAACATCGCCGGGGTCAGCAGCACCGGCCGCGGCGGCTCCGTGCCGGTCCTCGACTACGTGGTCGCTGCCGTCCCGCCGACTGCGGCGCTGGTGGCCTTCGGAGTCCTGATGCGGCAGATCCACCAGCTCGTTGCACCCGCAGCCGCCGCGGTCGTGACGCTCGCCGGGGAGACCGGAACCCAGGATGCCCTGGACCAGCGGACCAAGACCCTGGAGGGACCGGACCACAGCACCAGGACGGACGCCTTGTCCGGGGGCACGGACCAGACCGGCAACGCGGCGGACCATCTGCGAACCACCGCGGACCAGCCGCCGACCGGAGCGAACCACGAATCGGCAGCCGGTCCGCCGCGAACCAACCCTGCGGACCACCGGCTCGCGGACCAGGACCGGATGGTCGCGGACCAGCCGGTCGCCGGACCGGGCCACGCGCGGACCACCGCCGGGGACCAGGCCGAGGCAGCGGACCAAGCGGTCGGGGACCACAGCAGCGGCACGCCGCGGACCAGCGTCACCGCAGGTCAAGCGGCAGAACAGGCTGCGGACCACCAGCGGACCGCCCAGCCCTCGCCCCCTGATCCGAGCGTCGGCATCGACGCGGACCAGCCTGTGAGCACCGCCCCCCGCGACCGATCCGCCGCGGACCAGCGTCCGGTCCGGACCGACGGCAGGCCGGCGGACCAACCGCTCGCGGACCAGGACCAAACCGATCCGGACCACCGGCGGACCGCCGGCCCGGACCAGACCGAGGGCGCGCGGGAGCACCCGCGGACCACAGAGGCGGACCAGAACGAGGACGAACCGGTGCCGATGGAGCGTCTCGTAAAGCTCGCCCGCACTGCCGCGCTGACCGAGGGGCGCATGACCCGCCGCGTCATCCGCCCGTACCTCCGCGCCCAGTCCATCCAGATCAGCAACGAGAAGTTCGGCGAGCTGCAGGCACGACTCTACGAGGACCCGGCTCTCGCCCACTTGCCCCGCTCCCAGCGAAAGACCCGATAGACCATGAAGATCTGCCATCGCTTCGCCCGTATCCGCGCCGGTCACGAGCGGGACATCCAGGGCCTGCTCAACCACGCCGAGCGTCACCCGGACCAGGTGTCGGGGAAGGTCAGCGCGAGGCGCGCCGCAGGCGCCAAGCACGCCATGGCCCGCGCCTTGTCCCGGCATTTCGAGCGCTGCCGGGAGTGCGGCTGACCACCCGGTCTCCCATCTCCATCAAATCCCTCTTCGTGCCTCTTCCTTCGCGGTGTCCCGGCCTTGCGCCGGGCACCGCGCCCTCTACCCCTGGAGATCCCCATGTCCCCCCGAGAGCGCCGTACGGCGCCCGTCACGGCCGCTGAGGCCGGCGCGTGGGCCGAGACCCTGGTCCGCCACGGACTGCTCCACGCCGCCGTGCCGGTCCCGACCGGTCAGTGGCTCGCCCAGCGCACGCCGACCGCGCCGATCCGGGTCCTAGGCGGACCGGCCGACGTGCTGCACCTCGCCGCGCAGCTCCAGGCACATGCCCGTACGCGCGGGAGCCGGATCCGATGACGAACCCGCCCATCCTGGCCACCCACGAGCAGGGTTCGCCGGACGTCAACTCGACCCGAGAACGAGCAAGTTATCGGCCAAGACACTCTTCCCCGTCGGGGAAGCGCGTCTTGGCCGAGCCCGCCCCGGGGGTGGCGGGTCCGGACCAGCACCGGGGGGCACTGGTCCGGGAGGCAGCGACCGAGGGTGGATCGCAGCCGGAGAAGCAGACACCACGTCGTCAGCGCCGTGACGCGAAGAAGCCCTCGCGCAAGCGCTCGCCGAAGCAGCACGACCGCAAGCGCGTTCGCGTCTGCAGTGTCCGCCTGAATGATGAAGAAAAGACCCTCCTCACCGCCGCCGCGCAGCAGACCCGTACGTCGCTGCCCGCGTTCCTCGCCCGTGCCGGCCTCGCCGCCTCCCGCGATCTCGACCACACCGCCGCCACCATCGCCGGACAGCGCGAGACCGTGACAGAGCTGTTCGCCGCCCGCCGCCACCTCGGCCAGGTCGGCAACAACCTCAACCAGATCGCCCGCTCCATCAACTCAGGTGCCCAGCCCACCGAGCCGGAACTCGACGCCGTCATCGCCGCCACCGAACGTGCCGTCCTCCGGGTCCAGGACGCCACCGACCGGCTGCTCGCCCAGAACTAGAAGGTCATCACCGGCATGATCCCCAGGATCCACAAGCGCGGGACGCGCAGCATCGGCCTCCTCCACTACCTGTACGGGCCGGGTACGCACGAGGAGCACACCGATCCCCACCTGGTCGCGTCATGGGGCGGCCTGGCCCCCGACCCCGGCCGCGCCGACGACTTCGCCGCCACGATCAAAGACTTGCAGCGGCTCCTCGACCAGCCGCTCGACAACATCGACGAGCACGACCGACCGCGCAAGCACGTGTGGCACCTCTCGGTCCGCAACGCCCCCACCGACCGCATCTTGACCGACGACGAGTGGGCGGACATTGCCCGGCGCATGGTCGCCGCTACCGGCATCGACAATCCGGACAACGGCGCCGGGTGCCGCTGGGCAGCCGTGCGGCACGCCGATGACCACATCCACATCATCGCCACCCTCATCCAGGAGGACGGCTACAAACCCGACCTCGACCACGATGCCGCCCGCGCCCAGACCGAAGCACGCCTCCTCGAAGCCGAGTACGGCCTCCGGCGGCTCAACCGCGGTGACGGCACTGCTGCCCGCCGCCCCACCAGCGCTGAACGCCACAAAGCCGCTCGGGAGCGGAGAGAGCGCACACCCCGCGAGGAACTGAGGGAAGCCGTCCGGCGCGCGGTGGCCGGCACCCAGGACGAGACGGAGTTCTTCGACCGGCTCGCCGCCGCAGGGCTCCTCGTACGGTGCCGCATCGCGCCGTCGGGGGACCTGCTCGGCTACACCGTCGCCCTGCCCGACGACCGCAATGGGAAGGGTGAACCGGTCTTCTACTCGGGGTCCAAGCTCGCGCCCGACCTCAGCCTCCCCCGGATCCGCGAACGCTGGACCACAACGGCCGGCCTCACGGTGGACGGTGCGGAGGAGCCACCGCCCGTCGGGCTCCGGCCGGTGGACGCTGGTCCGGCGGGGGCGCGGCGCCGGGCGGCGTCGGCGGTGTGGCAGGCGGTGCTGGTCGTGGACCAGGGCGACGACACCGAGGTAGCGGCGCAGCTCGCTGCCGCCGGGGAAGTCCTTGATGCCCTGGCCAAGACGAGTGCCGCGCACACCCGCCGGCAGCTTGGTGAGGCGGCCTTCGCGTTCGAGCGGGCGACGCGGTCCCACGTCCGGGCCGCCGCTGGGCATGCCCGGGCGCTGCGGCGGGCCGCCCGGGAACTGGCCTACGGCGGGCCGGTGCTCGGCCGGGGTGAGGACGGGGCGACCACGGCGATGGTCATTGACATGATCGTCTTCCTGGTGGCCGCCGCCGCGCACTGGCACGCCCGCCGTGGGCATGCGCAGCAGGCCGCTGCCGCCCGCGAGGCGGCAGGGCATCTGCGGGCCGCATACCGCCAGTCCGCCCCGCATCCGATGGGCGTCCTCCACGAGCGGGGCCGTCACCTCGCCCTGCCGGTTCAGCGCCAGCAGGCCGCGATCGTCCAAGCGGCGGTGCCGGAGCTGGCCGGGCGGGTTCTCGGCGAGGCAGCCTGGCCCGCGCTGGCCGCGACCCTCGCCGATGCCCAGGCCGCCGGCCACGACCCCGCTCGCCTTCTCTCCGAAGCCGCCGGGCGCAGGGAGCTGGACACCGCCGACTCAATCGCCGAGGTACTGGTGTGGCGGCTGCGCCGGATGGCCGACCTGCCTGCCGACAGCACCGCGATGCACCCGGCCGGCACCAGGAGCACATTGCCGTCGCGGGGCCCGGCCGCCATGTCCGGCCAGCGTTCCGACCAGCGGCGGAAGGCGAGATGAGTACACAGATTTCAGAGTTGAAGCAAGACGCATGCACGGGGCACGCTCTTGGTGTCCGCACGGGGACGAGGGAAGGGGAACGGATGTTCAAGCGCAGGCGCGAGGCACGGGAGCGGCAGGATCTGCAGCGGGCCGGGCAGGAAATGTGGAGCTACTTCCGGAGCATCCCGACCCCTCTGGAGGAACTCGACGAGGAAGAGGCACGGGAGCGGGCAGCCGCGGACCCCGAGCCGGCCGTTGCTGAACCGGTCGCGGCGGTGGACGACTTCCTGCCGCCGGATTTCGTCGCGCCGTCCCAGCGCGAAATGGCCGGGCTGATGATGGCCTGGCCCGGGCCCCTGGTCGTGGACGGCGAGATCATCACCTGCTCCCACTGCGAGACCTACCGCGACTGGGTCGTCCTCAGCCTCCAGGGCCGGGTGTGGCTGCGGTGCCGCGCCGGGCACGAGACCCACGGGACGGGGCTGGATACCGCGTGGTTCAACCGCAACAGCGGCCCCATGACCGAGGAGCACGCGAGCTACCAGGACGGGATCCGCTTTCTCGGCCACTGACCACCCCCGCCCGTCTCCCTATTCCTTCACATCAGCACCACGACACCGAGCCCTGCCTGCACCACCCCTTGGGAGACCCATGCCCCGCCGCTCCACCTCCGCCGTCCTCACCGTGACCGCCCTCTCCCTGCTCGCTCTCTCGGCCTGCTCGACGAGCACCCCCTCCGCCTCCTCGACGGCCGGAAACGGTCCCACCCCCGCCACCACGGCACCGGGGAGGAGCGAGGAGAGCAGGTCCGCACCGGTGCTCTCGTCCGAGCAGTTGCGGAGTCGGCTGCTGACCCCGGGGGAACTCGGCGAGGGCTACGTCCCGAAGCCCCAGCGGGACGCCGGCCGGGACGATGTGACCGTGATCGGCTGCCCCGCGCTGGAGAAACTCGGCGGCGAGGCGGGGGCCGGTGGTTCCCTCGGCTTCCCCCGCCGCGCGAAGACCGCCTTCACCTACACCGGCAGCCGTGACGCGGAGCTGTCCACCGAGCTCTACAGCGACACCCCGACCAAGCTGTCCACGGGGACGGGCCGGATCTTCGCCGCCATGACCTCCTGCCCCGTCTACCAGGTCGTCATCGGCAGCACACCCGTGAAGGTCGCCACGCAGAAACTCCCCGCCCCGAACCTCGGGAACGAGCAGTGGTCACAACTGCTGACCTTCACCACCGCCGGACGCGACAGCGTCGTCAAGCAGACCGCGGTCCGCTCCGGAACGGTCCTCGCCGTCGTCTCCGGCTCCCCCGGCCTCGTCGACGCCCACATCGAGAAGACACTCGCCAAGGCGACTCCGGCGGCCTGAGACCGGATATGGGGCGGCCCCCGCAGATCTGATCTGCGGGGGCCGCCCCATCCGCTGTACGGGTGAGTTCTGCCGAGTCCGTCGGAGTGTTGCCTGGCCTTCACCCGCCGGCGGTTCCTAGCGTGCGCGGTACGGGCCCACCGGGGGCCTCATATCTGCATGGTTGTCCCGCCCGACAGGACAGCCATGCTTAAGCCAACTCGGCTGGCACCGTGGGTTTCTGTTCTCGTTTCGCGGAGGAAATGCCGCGTGTTCTGGTGTCGGGCGGAGCGTGGCGGCGGAAAGACCTTCGTGAAAAGCACCCGTATCGAGCGCCGTGCCGAGAAGCTGCGCTGGTGCACCGGCCTGCGCAAGAAAGCCGCCTTGGCGCGCGTACGGAAGCTGTCTCCGGCGGACCCGCTGATTCCCGAACCGCACCCGGACCAGGCCCTTCTGGAATGCCAGGTGCTCAACGGTATCCGCTGGCCGCAGATCTCCATGCTCCACCCGTGGGGCATCCGCTACCTGGACCCCAGGCCGGATTCCCTGGTCATCGGGTTCGAGCACCAAAACGCCGTCCCCCGAAGGCCCAAGGAGTCGGTGGTCAGGGAGCTGGCCCGCCTGCTGCCCACCGCCGATGGTCACGGCGACGTCTCCGGCGTCCCCGGGGGGCGGTTCACCCTCGATGAGGGGACGGTCGTCCTGCACCGTCTCGGCCACCCGGGCTCGGTCACCTTCGCCGGCGTCAGCGCCGAAGCGTGGGAGGCGGCCGTCGAGAAGTACAGCGAGGAGGAGGCCGCGGAAGGCATGACGCTGTGCCACCTGGAATCTCCCCTCCGCTGGCACCGTACCGAGCGCGCGTACTGGGGGCGCTCGGCGTCCAGCCGGGCCGGCGGGATGCTCGGCCAGTCCGCCTGGCTGGCCAGCGGTCTACTGCGGCGCGCCGGGCTCTTGCGGACGATTGGCATCGGGCTGAACACCACCGCATGGGCGAGCCCGGACCCGCGCAGCGGCATGCGGTGGACCGTCGAGCATGGACACGCGCCGGTTCAGGACGGGCCCCTGCCCCACGAGCGCTATTTGCGTCTGCTGACGGACCCGGAATGCGGGCTGGGACTCATCGAGGCCCGCAGGTCGTGCCACTGCGACCTGCACTCCGGCGGGAGTTATGCCTGCCGGGTCACGCTCGCCAGCGCCACGGGACGCCCTGGAACACTGCAGTTCCGGTTCACGCGGCACGCGGACGAGGAACTGGAGCTGTGGCAGATGACGGGGCAGGAGCTCACCGCACGTCAGCGGCTCTACCGGCGCCTTCCCTCATACCTGGAACCCGCCCTCGGCTCCGGTGGGGCCGCATAGGGAAATGCCCGGCGGGCCGGGATCGGCCCGCCGGGCAAAAGCGACGTACACGCTCAGCTCGCCGAGCGGGTGACAGCTACGAAGGCGGAGGGAACGGGTGGGCGGGTTTCTGCGGCTGGAGCTCGGCCGTCAGCCAGGCGGGATGACGGTGAGCCGGTGACGGGCGCTGGCGGGGAGGGTGCGGCGCGGTACCGGGGCCGGGGAGGCGAGGGAGGAGGCGAAGGCGGCGACGAGGTCGTGGGGGACGCTGGCGCTGAAGGTGGCGCACCACAGCAGTCCGGTGCCGGCGGCGGGGTCGGCCCACGCCTGCCAGCCCGCCAGGTCGGGGCGCGGGTCCGCGTCGAAGACATGCTCCGGGACCACCTCCAGAGAGACGGTGGCGGTGAGGTCCGGGGCGGTGGCCGTCGTCGTGGGGTGGTCGATGTCGAGGAGCCAGCCCTGGGCGAGCAGCGCGTCGAGGACGGTCTGGGGCCCGTCGAAGCCGGTGGCGGGTTCGGTGCGGGCGTGCAGGGCGAGGAGGAAGTCGGCAACAGCCTCGCAGGGAGTGTCGCCGGTGAAGTACGCGTTCCATTCGCGCAGGGCGCTGTACGGGTGGGCGCGGGCGGTGATCTGCCAGGCGACGGGGAGTCCGCCGAGTTCGAACGGATAACTGGCGAGCACCCATTCGGCACCGCACAGTTCGTCCGGGCTCGTATAGAGGAGGGTGCTGCGGCTGGTGGGCCACATCCGCCAGCCGGCACCAGTCAGGGTGGTTCCGATCTGGTCGGCGAGGGCTCCGTCGTCCCCGGCCAGGTGGCGGGGGGTGACCCAGAAGTGCGGCGATTCCGAGCTGTCGGGGTGGGAGGGGCCGAGGGGGTGGTGCGGGTTCAGGGGCGTCTCCTGGTGCTCGTCGAGCGGTTTACTGGCCCGCGCCGGGGCGGGCGGTCCTGCGCCGCGGGCGGGCGGGGGCGACGGTCGGCTCCTGCCAGCCGAGCCGGACCGCGACGTCCGGGGGGAGGTATCCGGGCTGATCACCGGAGTCCGCGATATACACGACCCGACGGTCGCTCTCGTCCCGGGCCTCGACGACACTGGAGATCGTGTGAGCCATGGGGAAGAACGGGTTGAACGCCAGCCTCACCGGGGTCCCCCGGTCGAGCGCGGACAGATGGTCGATCAGGGCGCCGACCATCATCTCGGGGGCGTCAGGTATCTGCGGATTCATCGAAGGCTCTCCTTATATACAGGGCTGAGCGTGCCGGGGCAGGGTGCGGGGCTCATCAGGCGAACCGGGCCCTGGGGCCGTCCGGGCCCGGTGCGTGTGCGGGCGGTCCGGTGCCGGGCCGGGTCAGTGCGGGTGGGAGGCGGCGAGAACCGTGGCCACCGCAGCGGCGACGATCTGCGCCGGCGTCTCCGTGTCGAAGGACACGTGGTAGCCGGGGACCCTGGCCGTGCCGGTCACGGCCAGTTTCCAGCCCTCCCTGTCGGTGCCGGGGCGGCCGTTGGGGAACCAGCCGAGATAGAAACGTCCGTCACGGGAACTGATGTGGACGTCGGCACGGTCGTCGACGATCATCGTGAAATCTGTGTCGGAGAACTGGTTGATGACAGCCCTCGGCTGGCCGGGGCCGAGCTGCCAGGTGCGAAGCTTCAGGGCTTCGGCAGTAGTGGAGAATCCGGGCGGGTCGACGTCGACGGTCACGGTAACCCCTTCTCTGACCTGTGTGTTCCTTCCAGGCAAGTCGTCTACGTTGACATGCTCCTGATGTTTCTTCCAGTCTTTGCGGGATCTTTCCTGTCTGCCCGGGGCGAACTGGGGCTGCCCCCGGGCAGTTGTGGGTTCTCAGAACCGGTGCCATATTCTCCGCGCCGACAGCACAGCGAGGCCACATGTGGTGACTTGCTGAGAATCGCTGTTCAGAGGAATCACTCTTTCGGGCGATGCAGGTCAGTTCGGCCTGCCCGCTTCGTTGCGGCTGGGATCGTGGGGTTTGCAGGTACTGCCCGAGCTGGGGGTGCGTCGTGGACGATCCCGCCGTAGAAGTCAGCGTTCGCTTTCCCCACGGCAAGCTCGTGGAGGACCTGTCGTGGACAACAGTGTCCGTCGACCTGCTGAGGTCGGCGACTCCGTGGCGGACGTTCCGGTGGCACCGAGGACAGAGGCACTATTCCGGAAGCTACTGGGCAGCGACCATGCGTGAGCAGGTGATCTACGAGTCACGGCTGGAGCTGACGAAACTCCTCTACGCCGACTTCGACCCGCTCGTGCACGGCATTGTGGCCCAGCCGTTCCTGATGAAGACCATGGCGGGGGCCACGGTCCGAAGCCATATCCCGGACTATCTGCTGATCACCGGCCAGGGGCCGGTGGTGGTGGACGTCAAGCCGCACCGGCAGCTGACCAGGCCAGAGGTGGCGATCACCTTCGACTGGACCCGGCGGGCGGTGGAGGCCCGGGGCTGGCGGTACGAGATCTGGAGCGAACCGCCGGAAGCGGAACTGGAAAACATCCGCTTCCTGGCTGGCTTCCGCCGCGACTGGCTCTTCCGTCCTGAGGTACTCGACGAACTGCGCCTGGCCGACCTCGACGGAGTGCCGTTGGATGCTGCGGTGCAGCAACTTCCCCGCTGGCCGGGGCCCTGTGTCCGCGCTGCAGTCCACCACCTGTTGTGGACGCATGAGCTGCGGGTAGACCTCGGCGAGCCGCTGGCCCCCTCGCGGCTGTTGCGGCGGACAGCGTGAGCGGGGCCGGGGCCCGGGTGGGGGTCGGAACACGATTCCGCTACGACAGTGAGAGCGTCGAGGTGGTGGAGATGGCCGCGACGGCAGCCGGTAACGAGGTGGTCCTCAAGGACGGGCGGGGGCGGCTTCTGCGCTTGTCGTTGAAAGAACTCCTGTTCTCCGACCGGGCGGCCCTCATCGCCGATCAGCCCGGCCCGTCGGCGGACGATGACCAAGAGATTGCCTCGGTGGTTCTGGACCAGCTGCAGGCGAGCGAACGAAGTCAGGTCCTGGAACGGGCCGGACATGTACGGGAGCTGCTGACGGGCTTCCGCTCAGGGAGCCCTGAGCTGGCAGGCAATGGGGAACCTCGCCGCGACTACGTGCCCGGCGGGCCGGTGGAACCCAAGTACACGGCCAAGGCGAAGGAACTGGGGATCCACGTCCGCACCGTCAAGCAGTGGGTGGCTGACTTCCGGCGGCACGGCGAAGCCGGGCTGGCAGCGAAGAAGAAGCAGTCCCGGGGGCCAACCGCCAAGGCCGATGAACGATGGGTGGAAGCGGCCTTGGAAGTGATGGCCGAGCACCTGGGCGAGTCGACACCCACACGGAAGATCGTGATCGAGCGCACCCGCGCTCGCGTGATTGCCCGCCACGGCGCCGATTGTGTTCGTCTCCCGAGCCAGGCGACGGCCTACCGGATTCTTTCTGAGCTGGAGCGCCGCCATCCGCTGTTCCGGCTGGCGGCGAAGCGGAATCGGGACATCGCCGACCGGCCCGAGGGCCCGTACGGGAAGCTGCGGCCGACGCGGCCGGGCGAGTACATGCTGATGGACACCACCCGGCTGGACGTGTTCGCGTTCGACCCGCTCACGCTGCGGTGGGTACAGGCCGAGCTGACGGTGGCGATGGACTGGTACACCCGCTGCATCACCGGTCTTCGGGTGACGCCGGTGTCTACGAAGGCGGTGGATGTGAGCGCGGTGCTGTTCCAGTGCTTCCGGCCGCGGCCTGCGGGGCGGGACTGGCCGCGGGGTGCGCTCTGGCCCGAGCATGGCATCCCGCGTGCGGTCCTGGTCGATGTCGAGGGCGCGACGGGTGCGGGGCTGGCCTCGCCGCCGGTGGTGCCCGAGACCCTGGTGGTCGATCACGGCAAGGTGTACGTCTCGGAGCATCTGACCAGCGTGTGCCGCCGGATGGGCATCTCCCTGCAGCCGGCCCGGCTGCGCACGGGCCGGGACAAAGGGCCGGTGGAGCGGTTCTTCCGCTCCCTGCGCGAGGGCCTGCTGGAGGCGCTGCCCGGCTACAAGGGGCCGGACATCCACTCGCGCGGTGAGAACCCGGAAGGCGATGCGTTCTTCTTCCTCGACGAGCTGGAGGCGATCATTAGGGAGTGGGTCGCGGTGGTGTACCACTGCCGCCCGCATGCTGGTCTGGTCGATCCGGGGGTGCCGGGCCTGCGGATGTCGCCAGCCCAGATGTTCGAGCACGGTATGGCGCGCGCCGGATACATCGAAGTGCCGCGGGACCCCTGCCTCGCTTTTGAGTTCCTGGCGACGAAGTGGCGCACGGTCCAGCACTACGGCGTCGAAATCGACCGGCGCCGCTACCGCGGGCCAGGTCTCCCCGCCCCGGGTATCCGCAGCCCGTACGACGGGCCGGGAAAGAACAGCTGGCCGTTCCAGGTCGACCCGGACGACATCACCCGAATCTTCTTCCGCCACCCTGATACCCGCGCCTGGCACACCCTTGTCTGGGAACACGCACCGGCTGCCCGGATGCCGTTGAGCGAGGACGCGCTGGCTTTCGCCCGGAAGCTGGCCGCGGCCAAGCACCGCTACCCCGATGACCGGCTCGCAGTCGCGGGCCTGCTGGATCGGTGGAACCTGGGGCTGGGCACCACGCTCGCCGAACGGCGCATGGCCCTGCGCCTGTCCCGCGAACAGGCAGGCATCGACCTGCCGGCCACCGAGGAGCTCGCACCTGCTGCGCTGCCGTCCGTACGCCGCGCCCTGGGACACGGCAGCGAATCGGTGGCAGCACCCGTACTGCGGGAGAAAGCCGTTGAGGGCGGGGACGATGACGCGGCGGACGACCTGGACGGCGACGGCGGCTTCTACGCGGACGCGCTGGAGGACGTGTGAGCATCCCGCCCCGGCTGGACCCGGGGAATCTGGCGCTGTCACGCAAAGAGGACTTCAAAGCGTTCGTCGACACGCCCCGACGTGACCAGCCGCAGGCGTTGAACCGGTCCGAGCTGGCCGCCCTGACCGTCGACGAGCGAGACGCCTACAACCGGCAGCGCCGGGGATGGCATGCCAACCTGGGGCCGATCCGTACCCCACAACTGGCAGCACTGCACGAGGACTTGTGGGACATCCTCGACAGCAACGTGCAGGACGGCGACAAGGCCAAGGGAGCCGTGGCCGTGGACGCGTTCCCGGGCCTGGGCAAGACGACCGCCGTCTTGGCGTTCGCCCGCGAGTTC
This sequence comes from Streptomyces amakusaensis, assembly GCF_039532665.1. Lineage (NCBI taxonomy): Bacteria > Bacillati > Actinomycetota > Actinomycetes > Kitasatosporales > Streptomycetaceae > Streptomyces > Streptomyces amakusaensis. The sequence goes on from NZ_BAAASB010000014.1 coordinate 131,248, forward strand.
CACCGCCGGGAAATCGCCGAGCTGGGCGAGTTCACCGCCCTGGGGCACGAGCGGTGGCCGGTGTGCCGGGTGGGGCTGACCGGCAACACGGGGATGAAGGACCTCAACCGGGCCATGCTGGAGTTCTTCGGCCACCCAGGAAGAGTCACTTCCACAGCCGCCCAGCTCGGCCTGCAGGCCCTGGACTGTGTCCTGTCCTGCGAGGTCAGACTGCTCGTCCTGGACGACCTGCACTTCCTGAAGTGGCGCAACACCAGCGGCATCGAGGTCAGCAACCACCTCAAATGGATCGCCAACGAGTTCCCCGTCACCCTCCTCAAGGTCGGCGTGGGCCTGGCCGACAAGGGCCTGTTCAGCGAGGGCGAAACCGTCGGCGAGACAGCTCTGGCCCAGACCGGGCGGCGCACCACCCGCCTGGACATGCCGCCCTTCACCATCGACACCGAGCCAGGCCGCCGCCACTGGCGGCAGCTCCTCCTCGCCCTGGAGCAGCGCATCGTCCTGGCCGACACCCACCCCGGCATGCTCGCCGACAACCTGTCGGACTACCTCTTCGCCCGCAGCACCGGACACATCGGCTCGCTGATGACACTGATCAACCGCGGCTGCCAGCGCGCCCAGCGCACCGGCACCGAACGCCTCACCCAGGACCTCCTCGACCAGGTCAAGAACGACACTGCCGCCGAACAGGCCCGCCGGGAACTCGCTTATGCGCTGCACGCGGGCAAGGCCACCAGCCGGCCACGCCGGACCCGGGGCTCCCGATGAGGACTCTGCCGCTGCGGTACGCACCGCATCCAGGCGAGGCGCTGGACTCCTGGCAGGAATTCCTCGCCCACAAGCTGCACTGCCCCTTCACCGACGTGCTCCGCGCGCTGGGCCTGCCCAACCGTGACCCGGCCCTCGCCGCCCCGGTCCTGCCGCGCTGGACCACCCTGGCCGCCCGGGAGGAGCTGGCCGCCATCGCCCAGGCCACCGGGGTACCCGAGACGGTTCTCACCAAGATGACGCTGCAGCCCTTCGACGGGCACGCGGTGGTGATCCTCACCGAACGGCGCCAGGTGCACCGGCAACTGCTGTGGGGGCGCTCGGGCTCCCGCTTCTGCCCCGCCTGCCTGGAGGAGAGCGGTGGACGCTGGCAGGTGACCTGGCGCCTGGGCTGGTCCTTCGCCTGCACCCGCCACCACGTTCTGCTCGCCGACCGCTGCCCCGCCTGCGGGCACATTCCGCGCCTGCGTGCCCACCCCCGCGGTGAGACTCCCCGCCCGGGGCTGTGTGCGAGCGCAGCACCGGGCACCGGACCCCGTCCCCGCCGCTGCCACCACCGCCTCGCCGCCGCCCCGGTCACCGCGATCGCACCCGACGGCCCTCTGTCGCAGACCCAGCGCCTGATCGAGACCCTCCTCGTGGCCCCGGACCGTGCGGTGTGCTGGCCGCTGTACGGGCCGGCGGGGGCGCCGTTGGGGGTGGTGCTGCGCGACGCGAAGTGTCTGGGAGCGCTGGTCCTCAACCATGCAACGTCCACCGATCTGCAGCCGATGGCCCCGGCCGACGTACTGGACCAGCTGGAGCGCTACCGCACCGACCCGCTGCCCACCACGTCGCAGCGCACCCCGGACACCCGGCGGGTGGACCGGCACAGCTACTTTGCCCCCGCTGATTCCGCAGCGACTGCCGTAGCGGTCGCGGCGGCGATCCGAGTCCTGCAGGCCGCGGACATCCACGCCGCGGGCAGCGCCGTGCAGTGGCTAACTGACCGAGTGGCCGCCACCCGCCGCCAGCTCCACCCCGGCAACATCGTCGGCCTCGGCGGAACCGTTTCCCCGGCACTGGAAGCAGCCCTGCGCAACAGCCGGGAAGCACAGATCATGCCGGTCGCCCGACTGCGCCACCGCACCGCCATCCACTCCACCCGCCCACCGGCCGACCAGGACGTGCGGGCCCGTATGCTGCCCACCGCCCTGTGGCCCGCATGGGCCCTGCGGCTGTCTCCGCGGCACCCGGACGGCAAACCAGTGGCCCGGCGCGCGGACGAACTCCTCGCCGTGGCCTGCCTCCTGGTGGGCAACACGACTTCCATCGCCGCCGCGACCCGCCTGACCGGCACCACCGTCAGCAGCCACAACGTTTCCACTCTCCTGGCCGACCTCACCCGGCGTGACGACTGCACCGACGTCCTGCACGCGCTGATCCTGCTGGCCGACCACCTCGACACCCACGGCGCCCCGATCGACTACCACCGCCGCCGCACCCTGTTCACCCCCCGCGCCCACTTCCTCGACCCCCAGGTCTGGCGGACCCTGCAGAGCCGGCTGCGCTCGAACCACACCCCCGGCGCCGCGCACGCCCAACGCTGGATCTTCCAGGTCCTGACCGGATCCCCCGCCCACCTCGCCCACCCCGACATCGCCCCCACCTCCGCCTCTCAACGCCAGCAGTACCAGCGTTTCCGCTGGCGGATCCTGCCCGCCGAAGCCGAACTGCTCCGCCACACCGCCCGCACCCTGCTCGACGAACACAAGATCAACGAACCCCTCCAGTGGGCACCGTGCCTCCCCGCGCGGTCACTGCGTCACCTCGTGCTCCCCGGGCCGGACCCCGCACGCATCACCGCCGCCCAACTCCACCGGGCAACGCCCGTCGGCGACTTCTCCGTCGCCCAGCTCGCACACACGCTGAAGACCACCACCGCGCATGTCATCTACCTGCTTGCCGAGGACCCGGTGGACTGGAGCCCGCCGCAGTTTCGCCGAACCCAGCAAACCGCCCGGCGCATCAAGCAATGGCGTACCTGGTACGAGCACGACCACCTGTCGCTCCAGGACATCGCCGACCGTGAAGGAACCACCCTCGCCACCGTGCGCCTGGCCCTGCTGAAGAACGACGTCCAACTCCGCCCCGCCGGGTTCTATCCGGGCCGCCCCAGGAGAAAGTGACAAGAACCGGGGTCGCACTGACAGAGCGGAGCGATGGTCCACCATCTGACGCCGGCCCGGAATAGCCGGGCTACCGTGCGTGGCGCCTTCCTTGAGAACGATGTACCGATCCGCCCACCAGGAAGATTCCGGCGCCGACTGTGAACAGAGGATGGTGCACAGAGGACTCAGAATCGGCACGGCCGGTCCCGCTCAGTGTGTATGCGGCACACCACTCCCACCCGCATCAGCGAATGCGATCAACATCGACGTGCCGGACCCTGTTGGCAGGGGGAGCTTCTCACCGGAAATACGCCATGCCCATTCCATGCACAAGCAGCGCCCGTGGACGTGCCGCTACGCGCTGCGACTGGGGCTTGCTGACGATGGAGTCCCCGTCGGGCCGCATTCCGGGGGCTCCTGTTACCGGCCCGCCCTATGTACCGCTCATCGGATCACACCTCAGGGTGGGTGTCGCGATCACCTCGAAGGGAGTCGTTCGCGGCACTTGGTCTGTATGCGATCCGTTTGTAGCGTCCATGACGCGAGCGACCCGGCATTCGAGGAAAGGATCAGCGATGTCCGACCTTCCAGCCCCCACCACCCCGTACCTGGAACCTGAGGCCAAGGAGCTCGCCGACGCCACCGACCCGCACCCGCGGATCTACGAGGTTCCGCCCGAAGAGGGGCGCAAGATCCTCAGCGACCTGCAGAGCGGCGAAGGCGTCGAGCGCCCGGACGTCGACGAGGAGTGGGTCGACGTCGACGCCGGCCAGTGGGGCACCGTACGCACCCGCATCATCAAGCCCAAGGGCGCCACGGGCCCGCTGCCCGTGGTCTTCTACATCCACGGTGCCGGGTGGGTCTTCGGCGACGACAAGACCCACGACCGCCTCTTCCGGGAGCTCACCGTCGGAGCCGGGGCCGCCGGCGTCTTCCCGGTCTACGACTGGGCGCCCGAGAAGGGGTACCCCACGCAGGTCGAGCAGAATTACGCCGTCGGTCAGTGGCTGCGGGACAACGGCGCCGACCATGGCCTCGACACCTCCCGCGTCGCCGTCGCCGGCGAGTCGGTCGGCGGATGCATGTCCGCGGTCTTCGCGCAGATGAACAAGGACCGCGGCGGGCTCGCGCTCAAGGCGCAGATCCTGCTCTACCCCGTGACCGGGCCGGACTTCGACACGCAGTCCTACCACCAGTTCGCGGAGCACTACTATCTCACCCGCGATGGGATGAAGTGGTTCTGGGACGCGTACACGACCGACGAAGCCAAGCGCGAGGAGAAGTACGCCTCGCCGCTGCGGGCGACCCTTGAGGACCTTGAGGGGCTGCCGCCCGCCCTCGTCATCACGGCGGAGGCCGACGTCCTGCGGGACGGGGGCGAGCTGTACGCCAACAAGCTCCGTGAGGCCGGCGTCGAGGTGACGGCCGTCCGCATCAGCGGGACCGTCCACGACTTCATGCTGCTGGACGGACTGCGGGACACCCCGGCCACCAATGTCGCACGCAAGCTGTCCGTCGACGCGCTGCGAGAGGCGCTCCAGCAGGAGTGACCGCATCCAGGAACATGGGCGGCAGACGCGACAGGGTCTGCCGCCCCATCGCTGTGCCGGGTATCGGCGCGCCAGCTCCTCGGCGAACGCCCAGTGGGTCGTGGCGTCCCGGCAGTCGAGCAGCTGCGTCTCGGCGAGGACGAAGACACCGGCGCACACGGCACAGAGCCTGGTGCCCTCGGACCGGAGGCCGACGAGCCCATCGGTGAACTCGCCCACCGACACCATCAGCTCGGGTACGACGAGGCTCGGCGGGATGACGACGTGGCTGAGCCGGTGCGCGAGCTCAGGATGAGTGTCCGAGGTGCACACCATGACCGGCCCGTCGTCGGTGGCGGACACCGCCCAGGTGCTGACCCGGATCACGCTCGCAGGGTCGGCCGACGTCACGGCGAACTCGCTGGCGACACGGAAGATGTCCCGCAGGCCGTGGATCGCCGACACCTGGCAGTCGGCGTACTCCAGCAGACGGACCTCTCCGACGACCCACGCTCCGGTCTCGTCGACGTGCGGACCTGTCACGGTCGGGCTCAGCATGCCCTCTCGAAGTCCGTGGTGGAAGGTTCGTGTGGACGCCTCACGCATGGTGATCGATGACGTCGAAGTCATGATGGCCGCGGGGATCCTGGCGTGGGTCGACCACCTCGCGCGGGCCGCGGCCATGCACCGCGCACCGGCCGGCGGCGGTTCAAGGAGGCTACAGGCCTGACCGCGACGGAATACCTCCAGGTGGCGCGCATTGCCAAGGCTCGCGAGCTGGAGCTGACCAGCGAGCCGGTCGCTCAGATCCCCCGCAGCTTCGGCTACCTGAGCGCATCGAACTTCCGTCGGCTCTTCCCGCGCGCCACGGGCGTGACGCCGTCGGAGTATCGGCGCCGGTTCGGCATCGCGGCACGCGTCGATCGGCGGGAGTACTCGTCGGCGGGTCAGTCGGCGAGGATCCGCTCCACTCCCTCCCGATAGCTCGTGACCTGGAATTCGGGAAAGCGGGCCGCGAATTTCGAGCTGTCGAAGATGTTGTCGTCGCGGTAGCGGACGAGCAGTTCGTACATCTCGTCGAGCGGCTTGACGAAGCGGCGCCCGAGGCCGAAGGCGAGCATCGGCAGGACCGTGTAGCCGATCTTGCGGCCGGTGGCCTCGTCGGCGGTCTTGATGAGCTGGGCGTAGGACTGCCGGTCCGGGTCGATGGGCAGGTGCCACGTCTGGCCGTAGGCATCCGGAGTGTTGCCGAGCAGAGCGAGAGCGCGGCTCGCGTCGGGGGTCCAGATCAGGGACCGCTTGGCCTGGGCGTCGACCGGGACGAACGGCCGCTTGCCCGCCTTGATCCGGTCGAACACCAACGAGTTCGTGTAGCTCTTCGTCCGGCCGGGACCGTAGAACTCGGGCGCGCGGCCGATCAGGGCTTCGACCCGTCCGGCCCGCATGGCCTCAAGCAGCATGGTGGCGATCTGTCCGCGGACTCGTCCCTTGCGTCCGCCCGGCGCGAATGCTGTCGACTCGGTCTGGGGCGTCGGCGTTCCGGGATACATGTAGGTGTTGTCGAAGAAGACGAGCTTCGTGCCGTGTTCGGCGCAGGCGTCGATGACGTTGCGCATCATGACGGGGAACTGTCGCTCCCACAGCTCCGAGTCCAGGGGCAGGCCGACGGTGAGGTAGGCGATGTCGCTGCCCGCGACGGCGCGGCTGGTGGCGTCGGCGTCGGTGAGGTCTGCGGCCATGAGCTCGTCGGTGTCGTTCACCTTCGACGGCTTGCGGCTGACGAGGCGGATGTCCTTGGTGTGGTTGCGGTGGAGCTCGTTCACGAGCTCGTCGGCGATCGGTCCGCCGGCGCCGAGGACGGTCTGCATGGGGTCTCCTTGAGGTGGATGGTGCGGGTGGTGGCAGCTCACCTGCGAGCAGCGTCGCACCGCCACGTGACGATGCGGTCGACCAACGTGGCCGGGATGCGGACCAAGCCGACGTGGTCGTTGGCCGAGCCGGGGGCACCTGGCTCCACCGGACATCAGCTATGTTTACGGTGCTAACACAGCGTAGGAGGATGAAGTAAGCGGTGTCAACATTGGAAAAGAGTGGCTACCATCACGGCGACCTGCGGGCGGCGCTGCTGTCGGCCGCGATGGAGATGCTGGAGAGCGGCGAGCCCTTCTCGCTGCGTGCCGTCGCACGCCGGGCCGGTGTGTCGCAGACTGCGCCGTATCGCCATTTCAAGGACCGCGACGCCCTGGAGTCTGCGCTCGCCGTCGAGGGCTTCCGGAACCTGCTGGCCGACCTGGGCGGCGGGCAGGACCTGCCCGCCGCTCTCCCGGACCTGGCCGAGTTCGCCGTCGCCTACGTCGACTTCGCGCTGCGGCGCCCGGCCCTGTTCCGTGTGATGTTCGGCAAGCCGTGCGACGACGCCGCCGACGAGCGGGTCAAGGCCGCGGACGCCCTGCATGAGCTGCTGGCCGACGCGCTCGATCGCGTCCTCCCTGACGCGGACGCCTCGGCTCTGGCCACGGCCGGCTGGGGGCTCGCCCACGGGCTGGCCTGCCTCTACCTCGACGGCAAGCTGCAGGCCGGGTCGAGCAAGGAGGTCGCCGACCGGGTGCGCAGCGCCTTCCTCGCCATCACGTCGGTCGGCCCCTGACGCGTGGCGCTCACCCGGCGCACGCCTGGCGCTCTCCAGTGTTGACGGTGCTCACATGCCGTGCAATCCTCGGTGTTGACACCGCTTACATCGGAGGAGAGGGCTCATGGCATCGACCGGCAAGCTGACCGACCGGACCGTAGAGGTCGCTCTCGGAGGGCGTCTCATCACCGTCCCCGAAGGCGGCCTCTATGACCGGTTCCGCATGGACACCGACCTCGACGAGGTGGAGCGGGACCCGCGGGTCAGCAGTGTCGACTTCTTCCGCCGGATGCCCAAGAGCCGCGTGGACTCCCGCATCGGGCCCACGCTGACGCCGAACTTCTACTACCGCATCTCCACGACCCGGCTCACCATGCTCGCGCCGACCAGGGCGATCCGGGCCCGCCTGCCCCGGGAACTGGACCCGCTCGAGATCGCCCCGGGGCTCGGGATCGTCTCCGTGATGGCCTTCCGGTACGACGTGTGCGACATCGACTTCTACACCGAGGCCGCGGTCGGTATCGCCGTGAAGCCGGCCCGGCACGGAGGGCTGGGCCTGTTCGACCTGGTCGCCGGGCTCAAGAATGACTCCCTGCACTCCTACGTACTCTCGCTCCCGGTCAACACCGAGATCGCGCAGGTGCGTGGCCACGACGGCTACGGGTTCCCCAAGTGGGTTACCGGGCTCGACGTCGACATCGACACCGCGCGCACCTCCGCCAGGGTCGCCAACGAGCGGGGCGGCCTTGACCTCGCTCTGTCGGCGCCCTCCCCGAAGCAGACCGCGCGGCCCACCGGCGCACACGTCTCGACCCTGACCTCCTACACCACGATCGACGGCGCCTGGCACTCCACGACCAGCCAGATCAACATGCTCTCCTCGGGAACCACGCGGTTCCCCCGCGGCCTGGACCTGCGGCTCGGCGAGGGCCGGATGAGCGACGACCTGCGCTCGCTGAAGCCGATCCGGACGATCCAGCTCGACGTCACCACCGAGGGCCAGCTGGCGCTGCACATGCCCGTGCCCACCTCCCTCCAGGACCGGAGCTGAGACAAGATGACCACCACGAACACCAGCCACCCCCAGGCCGCCCTCCCGGCAACGCTGACGCCGGCCCGGCTCGCCCGCCTGGCCGCCCTGGTGGCCGCCGGTACTCGCGCCCAGCGGGTCACCACGACCTCCCCGTACACCGGCGCACCGCTCGCGGACCTGCCCATCTCCACCCCCGACGACGTCCAGGACGCCTTCGCCCGGGCACGCGCCGCGCAAGCCGGCTGGTCGGCCACCCCGGTGGCCGACCGCAAGCGCATCATGCTGCGCTTCCACGACCTCGTCCTCCAGCGGCAGGAGGAAGCCCTCGACCTGATGCAGGCCGAGAGCGGCAAGACCCGCCGCGACGCGTTCCTCGAGGTGAGCGACATCGCGATCACCGCCCGCTACTACGCGCGCAGCGCACGGCGGCTGCTCTCACCCAAGCGCCGCAAGGGCGCGATCCCGATGCTGACCCACACCACCGAGCTGCACCACCCCAAGGGCGTCGTCACCGTCATATCGCCCTGGAACTACCCGCTCAGCATGGCCGCCGGCGACGCCATCCCGGCCCTGATGGCCGGCAACGCCGTCGTCCAGAAGCCCGACACCCAGACCGCCCTGACCGCACTGTGGGCACTGGCCCTGATGCGCGAGGCCGGCCTGCCACCCGACGTCTGGCAGATGGTGGTCGGCCGTGGCAGCTCCATCGGAGACGCGCTGATGGCCGGCGGGGACTACATGATGTTCACCGGTTCCACCGCCAGCGGGCGCCAGATCGCGCGCGACGCGGGTGAGCGGCTGATCGGCGCGTCCCTGGAGCTCGGCGGCAAGAACGCCATGGTCGTCCTCGCCGACGCCGACGTCGAGAAGGCCGCCACCGGCGCGGTCGCCGCCTGCTTCCCCTCGGCCGGCCAGCTGTGCGTGTCCATCGAACGGCTCTACGTCGCCGATGAGATCCACGACGCGTTCGTCACCGCGTTCGCCGACCGTGCCCGGGCCATGCGCCTGGGTGCGGCCTACGACTTCTCGGTGGACATGGGCTCGCTGACCACCCCCTCGCAGCTCGAGACCGTCAGCTCGCACGTCGACGACGCGGTATCGAAGGGCGCGACCGTACTGGCCGGAGGCAAAGCCCGGCCCGACCTCGGGCCCCTGTTCTACGAGCCGACGATCCTGACCGATGTGACCCCTGAGATGACGCTGTTCGACCACGAGACGTTCGGCCCCGTGGTGTCGGTCTACCGCTACCGGTCGGCCGACGAGGCGGTGGCGATGGCCAACGCCACGCCGTATGGCCTCAACGCAAGCGTCTGGGGTCGCAACGGCACCGAGGCCCGCAAGGTCGCGGCACGGCTGCACGCCGGCACCGTCAATGTCAACGAGGCGTTCGCCGCCGCCTGGGGAAGCATCGACGCACCCATGGGCGGCATGGGCGACTCGGGCCTCGGCCGCCGTCACGGCGCCGACGGGCTGCTCAAGTACACCGAAGCCCAGACGGTCGCCCACCAGCGCCTCCAGGGTTTCACCCCGCCCAGCAGAGTCGAGCACGAGCAGTGGGCGCGGATCCTGACCTGGGCGTTCAAGACGCTGCGTGCCCTGGGCGTCCGCTGACCGACCACTGGCTCCGGCTACGACGGCCCGCCTCCACTCCATCCCGGTCCGCACGAGGGAAGATCAGCCATGACCAAGCGCGTCCTCAACGTCGTCACCAACGTCGGCCACTACGACGACCCGTCCCACACCACCGGCCTGTGGCTCTCCGAGCTCACGCACGCCTGGCACATCTTCGAGGAGCACGGCTACGAGCAGACGCTCGTCAGCCCGGCCGGCGGCCCTGTGCCGCTCGAACCGCGTGCACTGAAATTCCCGAACTACGACAAGACCGCCAAGGCATGGCACGCCGACCCCGGAAAGATGGCCATGCTCGAGAACACGGCGAGCCCGGACCAGATCGACCCGTCCGCGTACGATGCGATCTACTTCACCGGCGGTCACGCGGTGATGTACGACTTCCCCGACAGCGAGGGCCTGCAGCGCATCACCCGCGAGATCTACGAGCGCGGCGGCATCGTCTCCTCGGTCTGCCACGGCTACTGCGGCCTGCTCAACACCCGGCTCTCCGACAGCTCCTACCTCATCGCCGGCCGCAAGATGACGGGATTCGCCTGGACCGAGGAGGTCCTCGCCCGCGTCGACAAACTGGTCCCCTACAACGCCGAGGAGAAGGCCAAGCAGCGCGGCGCGCTCTATGAGAAGGCGACACTGCCGTTCGTCTCCTACGTCGTGACCGACGGCAACCTGGTCACCGGCCAGAACCCGGGCTCGGCCAAGGCCACAGCGAAGAAGGTCGTCGAAGCCATCGAGGGCAACACGTCGAAGAAGCGACGGTAAGTCGAGACGCAACCCTCCGGTGACGGAAGGCTCCTGGACGGATGTCGCTGAAGGACGCGCTCCATACCGGCGACGACAGAACGGCCGGGCGGTCAACCACCCGTCCGCGACCGTCGGCCTCGCCGGACCGCCAGCGCTCCCCCGGCAGACCGGTACCGCCACCAGCCTGCCGGGGGCCTGAGACGGCGCCCCTGCGAAGTCCTCCGACGCAACCATGGTCAGCAACGGATTACCTGCCTCACGCACAGACTCAGCGCGGGCCCGGTCGACCTGCGCCCAGCGCAACGAAGCGAACGAGGAAATGACGCGGTCGTGAGACAGGCCGTCAGTGGCCTCAACTTGAGACTGAGGAAGAGCTGCTGGTCAACGGGACGCCCAATGCCGCGAGCCGGGAGAGCCTACAGCAGTGTGCGGGCACGGAAGCCGGGTGGTCAGCGCCCGCCCCGCCCGCCGGTACGATCCCGTCCGACGGTTCGCGCGTGCCCCCGGTGACGGGGCTCGCTGTGAGCATCATGAAGGGCCTGGAGCCGGCAGCATGCCGCCCGGGAGGAAAGAGGTTTCCGCATGGCCATCGAGGCAGACGCCGTGACCGGGCGGAACGGCCGTACGCCGGCCGGAGTCGGCCGTGCTGGAGGGCGGCGGCTGCACGCGCTGACGCGGAGCTTCACGGTCGGCCCGGCGGCCGGGACGCTGACCGTCTCGCACACCGCGGACGGGGTGCTGGTGCGGGTGGAGATCCGGATGTCCAAACAGGGCTCCACGCTCTACGGGCTGCTCGACGTCCTGTCCGCCACACTGACCCGGGGGCTGGCGTGCGGTGTGCCCCTCGTGGAGCTGCTGCGCGACCTGCTGGGAACCCGGTTCGAACCCGCCGGTATGACCGAGGACGCCCAGATCGGACAGGCATCCTCCGTCCCCGACTACGTCGGCCGTCGCCTCGCCCTCGACTTCCTCCCTTTCGAGCAGCGCCAAGAACTGGGTGTCCTCGCCCGGGAGGAGCGCTCCACCGGAGAACAGTTTGTGTGGCCGGTCCTCCCGGAAATTGCTCCCCTGCTCCCCAGGGCACGGCAAGGGTGATTCGCCGGCCCCGGTGACGACCGTTCCACCGGCCGGTCCGCAGAAGCCGACGGCCGGTCCGACTACGCGGGAGCCCGCACCGCCTTGTCGTCTTTTACCCTCGGCGGTTCGGTTCAGTCGCCTTCAGAAACCGGCTAACCTGGGCCGCATGGGGACCGACCGGTACAGAGAGCTGCCACGCTCCGTACAGCCCCGCGTCGAAATCCAGCAAGTCGGCCAACTCCGTGTACCTCTTGAGTTGTACGAGCCCCAGGCGGAGCGCACCCTCGGCAACCAAAGTCTCGAATTTCTCCTCGTGACGAGCATGTTGGCAACGGGTTTCGAGCTGGACCAGGTCAACGGCAGCGCGAAGGATCGGGCGGTCGGTTCAGGACGATATCTCCGTGACTTCTTCGCAGCCATGGCCGTTGCGGAGTGGGCGGAGAAGGCGCTCGACCTCGTTCTGGTCGACGAGTTCCATGTTTCGCTCTTCCAGGCCAAGCACCACTTCCGCAACGAGTTGGCACATGAGGCTCCCCGCGCCGGGGGTTCCTGGCCCCGGGAGTTCGATCCGACGATCGTTTTTGAATGCCAGGGAATCTTCTGCACGCAGCACCGGACGCTCGCCACGTCGCTGCTGGAGCGCCTCGGCCAGTGGCGCTCCGATCGGGATGCCACCCAGGGTCTGCGGGACCTGGAAGACGAGACGCGCCGTATGGCCGCCGTGTCCGCCGCGCGCTGCTCGACAGGGCTCCGTTCCTATCCCTTCGTAGAGGCCGCTCCGCCCACCGCGTGCTCTCCCTGCGGGGTGGTCGGCCTGCGTGTGCCCATCGTCCCCCGGGCACCGGGACTTCGCCCTGAGCTCTGCCCGGCTCACGGCACCTGCGTGGCGGACGGGGCTCGACCGGAGTACGCGCTGGCGGCGTAACCCTCATCGGGGCAGAGGCCGCAGCGGTTCCTCGCCCCGTTCTCGGAGGGTCTCACAATGTTCCATCTGTTCTGCCGTGTTGTTCGCCGCGCCGCCGCTGCACTGTCCATGCCGCTTCCCCCTCCCAGGGCGTGGGACGGGCAGGGGTGGGTACCGCTCGACGCGGAGGACGACGACGTGGAAGGGGCCGGGCATCCTGATGACGCGTGACGGAGGGGCGCCGTCGGCCGCAGTGTCGTAGGTGATCGTCCCGGATCAGGGACCGTCCGGTCGGCGGTACGCCGAAGAGGGCCTGGAGAAACCAGCGGTTTCTCCAGGCCCTCTTCGGGTCGGGTGTTCAGGTCAGCGGGCGCAGATCTGGGGCGGGGGCAGACACGGCCCTTCGGACCAGGTGCCCGCGAAGAGGCTCCTTTCGTGCCTGTTGCCCAGAGGCAGGGTCAAGCCGTGTTCTCTTCGTTCTCCCCGGTGGTGGTGTTCTGGGCGGCGCGGCGGCGGGTGGCCCATAGGACGCCGCCTCCGGCAGTGAGGAGGACGGCGGCGCCGCCGATAAGCCAGGGGGCGGCGTCCGCGCCGGTGTGGGCGAGGCTCCCGGACGCCTCGGGCGCCTCCGGCTTGGGGTTTTCCGGTGTGGGCGGTTCCGGCTTCGGCGGCACGGCCGGCGGGATGGTTGGAGGAGTCGTGGGCGGGGTGGTGGGCGGGGTCGTCGAGGGCGGCGGGGTGGTGGGTTCGGGGGCGTTCGGGACGGTGACGGTGACGGTCTCGCCGGGCTTGGCGGTGAAGGGGATGGGCTTGGTGTCGAGTTGGTAGCCGTCGGGGGCGGTGACCTCAGTGGCCCAGTAGCGGGTGCCCGTCTTCAGCATGACGTCGAGCTTCGCCTTCGCGGTGCCGTCCTTGCCGGTCGTGAGGGAGAGGATCTGCTTGCCGGGCGTTTCCTCGCCGTCCTTGGGCAGGTTCTCGGCGATGTTGATGACGGCGCCAGCCAGGTCTGTGCCGCTGGTCTTGTCGGTCTTGCGGAGGAGGAGGCTGGCGTCCTTGAACGGGTCGACGACCGTGATCGGATGCGCTTCTGCGGTGCGGCCGGAGACGATGGTGATGTCCTGGTCGGGGACGAGGTCGTGGATGGTGTCGCCGGTGTGGGTCTCCCGGAGGGTGTAGGTGCCTGGGGTGATGCCGTCGAAGACAAGTACGCCCTTCGCGCCAGTCTTGCCTTCGGCGATCACCCTGCCGGTCTTCTTGTCGAGGAGCTGGAAGACCGCGCCGACGAGGACATCCCCCTCGGGGTTCTCCTTGTGGATACTGATGCCGCCCGGCGCCAGGTCGACCTTCACGACCGTCGTGTCCTTGGCGGTCGTGGTGTCCCCCGCCAGCAGCATGCGCTGGGCGACCGGGTTGTTCGGGGTGAGGACCTTCAGCTCCGAGCCCGGCAGGCCGGTCGCGGTGGCGGAGACCGTCGCGGTGCCCTCCTTCGACGGGGTGAACGCCCACTCCGCGCTGCCGGACTTGCCGGTGGTGACGGTCCCGGTCGCAGTCGCGGCACCCGTGCCGGTGACCTTGACGGCGACGCCGGGGATCGGCCGGCCGGTGAGGGTGGAGGTGACCTCGACGTCCACGGTGACCTTGGTGCCGGTGTGGGTGGTGGTCGCCGAGGGGGTGACCTGGAGCCGGTACGGTCCGGCGAGGCGCTGGGCCTCGGCGACGTACTTCTGGGCGAGCGTGCGGGAGGTCGGCGACACGACAGGGTATGCGAGACGCTGCTTGCCGCGCTGGCCGTTGAGAGCGTAGGTGCCGCCGGCGAGCCATTCGTAGACGGCGGCGTCCACGGCCGCCGCCTGAGCATCCGACTGGGTCTGTCCGTACTTGCCGATCACGTAGGACGCGTACGCGAGATGGGACTTCGGGACGGTCTTGCCGGTGACGGACGAGGTCCAGGACGTGATGGTCTTGGGGGCGCTGTAGCCGTCGGCCCGGTCGGGGCCCTTCTTCTCGGGGTCGGCGCAGTAGGTCTGGGAGTCACCCGCGACCTGAGGGCCGGGCGGGCCGTACGCCCCGATGTGGCTCGCGCCGGGATTTCCGTCGGCGTCGGGGATGCTGTAGCCGGGTCCGAAACGATCCGCCGCGACCGCAGGCGTACCGGTGGCGAGGGTGCCAGCGACGGCGGCGGCGACAGCCACCGCGAGGGGCCGGCGGACGCCGCGGGTGAGGGATGCGTGCAAAGGGATGGTGCTCCTCATCAGGAAAGGGGGGTGGTGGTGCGGTTCGACGGCGGACGCGTGGGGACGGACATCGGCCCGTGTCCGGGGATCGAGGTCACCCGGGGCCGGGGGTGGATCTGCCCTCGGCCGCAGACATCGGCGGTACCCGGGCCGGGCCGGTGGACAGCTTCGGGGTCTTGGGGTACGCGGTGCGGGTGAGGGCGGTGATGACGGCGTGGGCCGCAGTGTCGGTGAGCTGGTACATCCGCAGGATGCAGGGAGCGTCCAGGGAAGGCCCGGGAAGTTCAAGGAATGGGCCGGACCAGCAGGTGGACAGCTGCTGGGTGTACCAGGAGGGGTTGGGGTCGTCCTCACTCCCGAGAACGGGCCAATTGCCGACTATCCCTATGGCGTCACCCAACTGCTCGGCAAGCCAACGCGCGGCCTCGCCCTCGTAGTCCTCCGGAAGGCACTGGAAAGGCCGCAGTCCGAGGTCGAGGGTGGCACCAACAGCGTTCAGGAGCGCGGGGACGTGCCGGACGGGGAGATGGTGCATCTCCACCGAACTTTGGGACGGCTCGTGGTCGCCGAACAGGCGGACCACAGTTCCCTTGACAGTGAAATCAGCCTGTATCCAGGAGTATGTGCCAGGGTAGTGGCCGGTGACGCGGGGCCGGATGCCGTGGGCGCGGAGCTCGCGGAGGCTGTTATCGAGCACGGGCAGTGGCCGCCCGGATCCGGGAAGGCGCGGCTACCGGTGCCGCGCGCGGGCCCGTACGGCCACCATGTTCGGGTATGGGGATGCCCCAGATGCGGGCGTAGCGGTGGACGGCGTCGGCGAGGGCGGTGAAGTCGCCGCCGGCCCAGGGACGGTGTTCCTCATCGTGGGGGAAGTCGCGGATCGTGGCGTACCCGCTGGTGCCGGGCCGGGTGCCGTTGTGGAGGTCGCGGGCCCGGAAGGTGCAGTGGTCGGCGAAGGAGAGTGCTACGGCGTCGATTTGGCCCTTGTCGGGGTGGATGGCCGTCAGTCGCAGGCCGCCGTATGTGTGCTGGCGGATCGTCTCGTAGAAGTCGATCCGGAGCCAGATCCCCAGGTCCGGCTCCGGGGCCGGGGCATAGAACACTTCCCCGATGACGAGTCCGTCGAGCTGGTGGGGAAGGGCGCTGGTGAAGAACTGCTTGGCGTGCAGGGACAAGAGAGGGGGCTCCGGGCGGGTGTGACTGGGAGGTCAGCGGCGGGCTGCGGGCCGAGAGGGGCCGGGCAGGCGGGCGGAGGGGGTGCTGGTGCTCCAGCGGGGGACAGTGATGGTCCGCAGGGCGGAAACGGGTCGGCGGGCGCGGGCCATCTCTAGCGGGGTGGGTGCCGGAGGGCGCACGGGGGTGATCGTCGCGCGGGCCCGGGTCATGCGGGAGAGTTCGCCCGGCCAGCGCAGGACGGGCGTCGGGTCGGCGACGGCTGCCGCGGTGGCGGTGATGAGCCGGGTGGGGGTGCCGGTGGAGAAGACGGCGTACCAGCGCCCGTAGCTTGAGCCGCCCCACATCCCCCAGCGGGTGTGGTTGCTGGTCAACTCTCCGGCGGGGTCGAGGGAGCTGCGGTCGAACCAGGCTCCGGCGAGGCCGTCCGGGGAACGCAGCTCCGGATGCCGCCAGGTCTGGGGCAGTTTCCACCCTGCGTCCAGCAGAGGCTTCAGCACGGGAAAAACCGGGTGGAGTCTGGGGCCAATGCCACCGGTAAGGAACGCGTTCCCCTCCGGCTCATGCAGGGGAACGAGTGCGCTGGTGAAAGCGGTGACGAACTCCGTGGGGCAGTCGGAGCTGAAGGCCGCGGCCCACCGGGGTGCCTCAAAGGGGCTCTGGTAGGCGGCGATCTTCCACAGGGCGTCGTCGTCGCCTTCGGGCAGGTAGCCGATGCGGATCCGCTGGTCGGGGGACGGAAGGAGGACGTTGCCATGGTCGTCGTAGCTGATCTTCCAGCCGGAGTCGAGGGCGGGCTGGAGGCCTGGATCGCCGTACGCGGTCGATCCGGCGAGGTGGCGAGGGCTGACGTACACCTCGTTGTCCGAGGCGGTCGTGATCCGGGACGGGGAGGGGCGGCTGGGGATTTCGGAAAGGGAGGTCATGCGGCCTCGGACAGGGGGCGGTAGGCGACAGCCGGGGTCGTCCCGCTCAACCCGAGCAGGGCGTCCAGGAGGTGGCCGGTCCCGGATGCGGCTGTCTCGCCGTTGCGGGCCGCCCGGGTGAGGTGGTCGAAGGTGGCCTGGACGCGGGTGACGAAGGAGGAGTCGCGGGCGGGGTGGTCGTGGGCGCGGGCCCAGCGGGCTGCCTGGTCGTACAGGTCTGCGAGGGCGGTGCCGCGGTCGGTCAGCCGGTAGGTGTGGTGGTCGGTGTCGATGAGTCCGAGGTCGCGGGCGGTGTCGCGGGCGTGGCGGATCTGGTGGCGGGGCAGGTCCGGGAAGACCCGGGCGAGGGTGTTCGGGACGGGGCCGTGGTCGTCGATCTCGGTGATCAGCCGGATCAGGCCCGGGTGGGACAGGGCGGCGGCGGTACGGGCGGGCTGGTCGCGGATCGAGGTGTGGGTGGTGGTCATCGGCGCGGGCCTCCTGCCGGTACGCCCGCGAGAGCGCGGGCAGGGGGCTGGTGGGAGAAGAGTTCGCCGGCGCGCCATGTGGTGGGGATGGCGGGGGCCGGGAGCCGGGTCTGGGTGCTGGTCCAGGTGGTGCCGGTCTGCTGGGACGGGGCCGGCTGTCCCCAGAGCGGATGGGCGGTGGCCTCGGCGAGGGGGCGTCCGGCCGCCCATGCGGAGATCGCTGCGTAGACGGGGGCCAGGGCCCGGCCCGAGGCGGAGAGCCGGTAGGAGGTTCCGCCGGTGATGTCGACGAGGCCGTCGTCCATGAGCTGGCGCAGCTTGGGGTAGGCGGAGCTGAGGCCGTATCCGGGCATCGCCTCGCCGGCCACGGTGGTGGCGGTGGCGGTGGTCCGGGCCTTGAGGGTCCACAGGATCGGGGTGGCGTGCCGGGTGGCGATCAGCACAAGGGTGTCTTCGACGTCGCGGGCCCGGCGGAAGGTCTCCGGTTCGGCTGCGGGTGCGGGTTCGTTCTCCAGGTGGGCGTCGGCCCAGGTGGCGATGATGGTCAGGACCGGTATCAGGTCGGTTCCGCGGGTGGTCAGTCCGTAGGTGACGTGACGGATGCCGTGTTCGGTGCGGTCGAGCAGGCCGGTATCGGTGAGTTGGCGGAGCTTGGGGTGGAGCTGGCCGTCGGCCAGCCACGGCATCCGCTGCTTGATCTCCGTGTAGCGCAGGGGTTTGTCCGAGAGGACCAGGAGGAGATGGATGTTCCAGCGGGGGGTGAGCATGGACAGGGATTCGGTGACGCGTGCCAGGTCGGTGCGCACGGCGGGGAGACCGGTGGGGGCCAAGGCGGGGTGCTCCAGGAACAGAGAGGGGCGGGGTCAGCGCGCCGGTGCGGCGGGCGCGGGCAGCGGTGCCGGTGCTGCGGGTGGTGCTTCCGTCGCCGGGACGGGGACGCGGTGCAGGCTCTGCAGGACGGCGCTGAGGGTCTTGGCATGGGCATCGCGGGCGGCGACGGCTTCGCTGATGCGGCGGGCGTTGTCGAGCAGGTGGCCTGCGTCGAAGGAGCCGATCGAGCGCTCCGGATGCGCGAGCTGCAGCAGTCGGTCGCGGTGGAAGGTGATGGTGCGCTCGGCGAGCCGGAGATCGGTCAGACTGCCGATGAGCGCGGTCAGCATGCTGTTGTGAGGGCCGGCACCGGAGTGGGCTTCGAGCACGCCGAGCGGCTGGCCGTACAGCATCTCGATGCGGGCGGCGATGGTGGCGGCGGTCGGATCGGGTTCGCGCATCCCTATGGCCGTCCCGTCCTCGCTCCGCCCCGGACGGGCCCCGGGGCCAGGGCTGCGGGCGGCAGGGTCATGGTGATCCGCGGCTGGTTGAACTGAACCTTCTCGGCACCGGCCTTCGGGCTGGGCCGGGGCATGGTGCGCAGCAGCTGTCCAGGGCGGTGCGGTAGCCGGCGCGGGCCTCCAGGGCGGCCTGGAGCCATTCGGCGTCCATCCGGAGTGCGTCCGCGGACAGAGTGCCCTGGTCGCGGCTGGGGTCCATTGCGGCGTGGACGCGGTCTCGGACCCGGGCCACCTGTTCCTCGGCCAGGACCAGAAATGACCGCAGTTCCAGGGCCCGTCGCAGAGCGGCGGACGCGCCGGGAGCGGTAGCGGTGGCGTAGAGCCGGCGAACCGGGGCGCCGAACGCCTCGGTGAGCGCGGTGTCCTGGCTGCTGGGCCGGTCGGTCACGCTCACCGGGCCGCCCCCCGCCGCACCGGTACTGACGGCACTGTGGGGAGGGCGGGGGCGGTGGTCGGCAGCGCGGGCTTCCCCTGGCGGTGCGCGGGGACGGCACTGCGCCAGGCGGCGGGACCGTGCTTGCCCGGCGTGCCGGGGTCGAGGAGGAAAGCGAGGACGGACGCGCGGCCGTCCCGGAGGTCGACGGCTTCGTTGACCCGGTTGGCGAAGCGCATGATGCGGTCGTGATCTTCCGACAGATCGCCGGGGACGGTGTCGAGGACGGCGACGAGCGCGTCCTCGGCCCGTTCCAGTGCGCTCTGCGCGGTCGCCAGGAGGCCGTGCCAGCGCACGACCTCTACCGCCGCCGGGTTTGCGTGCGGCGTGACGGCGACCGCGCGCCGCAGCGAGGGCACGCTCATGGCGAAATGGGCCTCGATCTGACCGGTGATGACGCGCATCACGTCGTCGGATTCATCGGACACGAAACTCCTCTCCAATTCGGGTGGAAAGCTGGCGGGCGGAGATCACGGTGCGGCTGGGCGTCAGTTGAGGCACATGCGGACGTCGCGGTAGACGTACGTCCCGCTGACCCAGCCCTTGATTCCGGTGGTCTTGTTGGTGATGTGATGCCAATTGCCGCTGGTCTTGTGGACGGTGAATCGCTGGCCCTTGTAGAGGACTCCTACAGCCGTCGATGTGGTGGTGGTCTTGGAGCGGATGGTGACGGCCTTCGTCCCGATCACCCAGGGTCCGGGCCTGTTGCAGGACCGGGGGCCCGGCGAATCCACCGAGGGGGTCACGGCCTGCGCCGGGGCGGAGAGCGGCGGCAGGGCGAGCGCGCCCAGTACGGCGGCGGTCACGGTGATACGTCGAGTGCGCATGGGAAAATTGCCCTCTGCTCTGGAGTGGGTGCATACGGAATCGGCTCCCGGCGGGATGCCGTTCGGGGTGTTTCCAGAGTCCGGAGAATCCCCGGTTTCACGAACCGGGAAAGGGCTGCTACCTTTCGCCCGCTTGGCGCACCGGGCAGTGCATGACGAACGGGCCGGTGTGGTCAGCGGGTCCGGCCCGGGGGCGGTGAGGCCGGCACCGCTACGGCGGGCAGTGCCGCGATGGGGGTGCCGGCGGGAAGGGCGGGCAGTTCGGGGGCTTCGCCGCTCCAGTGGGCCTCCCACCAGATGGTGGCCTCCGCGTAGGTGCGGAAGGCGCCTTCGCGAAGGGTGTGTGTCCGGCTTGTGGTGTCGATGCGCTCCAGCAACACCCGGAACGGCAAAGGCTCCTGCTCGTTGACCGCGTGCAGCAGCACGGTGATCTCCGGGGTGTCGGAGGTGTCGTCGGTGTAGCTGGTGAGGAGGGCGAAGTGGTCCCCGCCGCCGTCGCCCATGAGGCGCTCCTCCAGGGCGCGGGTGGTGTCGTCCGCAGACGCCGTTCGGGCGTCTGGGAGCAGGCGGGTGCCTTCCTTGGAGCAGCCGCGCGCGATCAGCCAGGACTGCGCCATACCGGGCAGCGGCAGGATCGCGTGCTGGAAGCGGAAGACCCGGGTACTGGTATCGCGCTGGATGTGGAGGGCGACGATCTGCGGCTCGCCGGGGATGCCCCAGGTGGCGGAGCCGTCGTGGAGGACGTAGTAGCTGTGCTGCCCGTCCGGGGTGTGGTGCTCGGCGAGCCCGGTGAAGTCGGTCTCGTGGATTTCGATGTGCTGCCAGAAGGCTTCACCGACCTGCTCGGTGGCGGCCTCGAAGTCGTCAAGGCGAAAGTCAACGGCATGGGGCATGGGCTGGGCTCTCAAGAGGTCAGGGGCGGAAGCTGCTCGCGGGGCCAGGTTTCAGTGGCGGGAGCGGGACGCCGGGGCGGGCCAGGCACCCGCCCGCTGGACGGGCGCGGTGGCCGGTGGTGCCGGACAGCGAGGGGCGGACAGTGCGGCGCGTCCGGCGTCGGTGAGGGTGACGGGCTGTCCGGCGTGGAGGGGGTGAGCGGTGTCGCGCTCGACCAGCCCGTCCGTCTCCAGCCGCCGCAGGGTCTCGGAACCGATCCGGGCACCGGAGGCGGTGGCCACCGAGACCTGCTGAGTGAGCAGATGTTCATGGAGTTTGGCACCCTGGGCGATGGCCAGCAGCGCGGCCTGGTCGTGCGGCGACAGCTCGGCCGCCGTGGCGGACGGGGCCGTGCGGGCGGCGGCTTCGACGGTCTCCAGCACGGCCAGTGCCGCGGCCTGAAGGTCGTCCCGCCGGGCCACCGCGTATTTCAGCTGGTCGACGGTGCGGTCGACTCGGGACAGCAGCGCCGCGTCGACCGGGAACTCGCCGCTCGCGAGCCGCTGCAGCAGCACGCGGTGGAAGACGAGGCCGGTCTCCGCTTCGTCGAGCGTTCGGTGGGCGTCCACCAGGGCGGTGAGCGGCCCATCCAGCAGACCGCAGTCCCGCTGCTTCCACAGGCGGCCGATACTGCGCCCGGTGGCGGCTTCGATCCGGTGGTCGAGATCGGTGAGCACCGTCTTCACCGGGGCAGGGGCAGGGGTGGTCATGGTGTCGTGGCTCCGTCTTTCAGTGGCCGGCGGCGGCCAGGAACGCGGCACGCCGGTACGCCTTGCGGCGGCGCCCGTCGGGGAGGGTGATGTCGCGGGACTGGACCTCGTAGGGGGCCAGGAGCTGGGCGAGGCGGGCGGGGGTCAGGTCGGCGTAGCGCCAGCGGCCCTCGGCCGTACCGGGCAGGGTCCGCAGCGCGGCCACCAGGTCGGCGGAGGCGAGGGCGCCCGGGTCTCCGAGGTCAGCGAAAATCCCCAGCACCGCGTGCAGTACGCCGGGAGGCTGGACCCGGCCGCCGGAGACGAACGTGAACTCCAGCCCCTGGACCCGCTCGCCCCAACGGTCCCCGTCCCCAGTTTCGGTCGAGCTGGCGCAGACGCCGGAGTCCGAATGCAGGCGGGCCAGTTCGCGTCCGGAGGTGAGCCGTTCGGCGAGGAGATCGGCGAGCTGCTTGATCTGTTCGCCGGTGGTGGGGCTGTTGTCCAGGGCGGGCCTGTCGGGGCCGAAGATCCGCTCGTCGAGCTGCTGGACATCGAGGTAGGTGTCGAGGATCGCCCGGTGGCGGGGCAGCTCAGAGGGAAACTCAGTCTCCAGCAGGACGGCGGCGGAAAGGTCGAACTCGGTGGGAAACTCGATCGTCACAGCGAAAGTCCCTTCAGGGTCGGGGCAGGTGCGGGGTGGGCAAGTCCGGGCCGCGCCGGAAACACGGGGCGCGGAGAGGGCGTCAGGTCGTGCTGGGCGGGAAGCTGGGGCGAGCGGGTGCGGGAGGCATGGGCCATGGCACCGAGCGGGCGGGTGAGGCCGAGCCGTGCGCGGACGGTGTCGTGCAGACAGGGACGGCTGGACCGTACGGCCACCACGTGGATCTCGGTCCGGTGTGCCGAGGCGGGCGGTGCGGGGCGCCGGGTGTAGACGAGACCCCACTCGGCATCCTCGCCGAGGGGCAGTTCGCGGAAGCCGGCCAGCTCGCCGGGAAGGGAAGTACCGCCCGCCAGGACCACGGTGGTCAGCTCTCCGAGCCGGGCGAGCGCCCTGTCGCGCACGGCATCGGGTACGGACAGCAGGTCCGCGACCACGTGGGGGTCGAGGCTGAGCCCGTACGGCGCCCCGGTCATGAATCGTCCCCTGGCTCACCCGATGGCCCGGGGGCGGGCCGCGGGGTGCGGGCGGAGGGCTTCGGGCCGGGCAGCAGCCGGTGCGAGGGCCGGTCCGGATCCGTCATACAGGCCGACAACGGTCCGCCGGCGGCCCGGACGGCGGCCATGGCGTGGGTGAGGAAGTCCCGGTGCCACACCAGCATCCCGGACAGTCCCGCTTCGGGGTCCTTGTGCTGCTGGTAGGCCATCCACAGGGCGTGCAGCCAGGCGGTGACGTCCTGGTGATCCTGCCACTGCTCGCACCACGGTGCGGCGGTGGTGACCTCCGCCCCGTAGGCGGGCAGAAGGAAACCGTCGACCCAGTCCGTCAGGGCATCCAGCTCGTCTTCGAGGGACTCGCCGTCGAGTTCGAGGATCGGCTTCGGGTCCGGAGGCGGCGGGGGCATGCCGGGCATTCCCGGGAAACCCGCGGGGAGGCCGAACCCGGCGAACGGCGAGGGACCGCGGCCAGTGACCGGGTCGCCCCCGGGGCCGGCGGAGAGGCTGTCGAGCTGCTTCGCCTGCTCGGCCGTGCGGTCCAGGAGCCTTCGTACATCCGCCTCGATGCTCACCAGGCCGGAATCAGGAAGCCGGATCGGCTCCATTTCCCCTTCGTCGAGGGGATCTATGGGGTCAGACAAGAATTCAGGTCTCCTTGAACCGCAGGGACGGGGATGCGGTTTCAACGGTCTTGGGATTCCCCGATTTCGCCAACCGGGGACCGACTGCTACAACACCGGCACGTGGGGCACGGGCAGACTCCCGGGAGGGCACCCTGGCCGTGCCGCACGTGGACGTTGTCAGGCGGAGAGGACGAATTCGTCCTGAGTGCGGGTCTGCAGGGTTTCCGTGAGCCGGTCGGAGGCGATCTGGGCGTAGTGCTCGGTCTTCTCGACGCCGATGAAGCTGCGGCCCTCCAGCAGGGCGGCGACACCGGTAGAGCCGGAGCCGGCACAGAAGTCAAGGACCGTGCCGCCGTCAGGGCAGATTTGCACCAGCTCACGCATCACGCTGACAGGCTTCTGCGTGATGTGCCTGCGGTCCTTGCCCGACGGCTGCGAGGCCGAGTACAGACCCGGCAGATAGACCGGGTTCCGGGCAGCGTCGATCGGCCCGTTGCTGGCCCAGACGATGAACTCGCAGTTCTGGGTGAAGCGGCCCTTCTGGGGCCTGGACTGCGGTTTGTGCCAGGCCAGGACACCGCGCCACAGCCATCCGGCCGCCTGGATCGCATCCGTCGTGACCGGGAGCTGGCGCCAGTCGGTGAACACGAGCGCAGTGCCACCGGTCTTCGTCAGGCGGTGCGCCTCGGTCATGATCTGGGTGAGCCAGAAGCCGTACGACCTTTGGTCCATGTTCTCACCGGTGAAGTCCGGCAACGTGTGCCCGGCATCGGCACTCGTGTACTTCTGGCGCGCGGTGCGGCTGGTGCGCTCCTTCGCGGTCCTGCCGCCGGAGTTGTACGGCGGGTCGGTGATGACAGAGTCGACGCTGTCGTCCGGCAGCCCGGACAGAACGGTCAGGGCATCGCCCTGATGGAGGGAAAAAGACAAAAGGGGACCCCGGATTCGGTCGGGAAAGGCTGGGGGAATCCGCCTCGGAATCACCAAAAGAGTCCACGGGCGGCGTGTGGGCAGGGTGATTCCCACAGAGCCAGTGGAGGCGGTGTGCGAGGGGCGTACCAAAAACTGTAGGCCACGATCCCCGGTTGGCCGCTATCGCTCCCGATCCGGATCCACCGTTCACAGGCTCGGCCGTGAACTATTTCGCCAACCGGGGATCGGCGTCTACTGTTTTGGAACCGGGCCGACGAACACCGTCGCTGCCCACCCCACCCCTCATTCCTGTCCACGGAGACTCCGTGTCTCCGCATACCTGACCCCTGCTCGGCGGGGAACTGCGAGCGGCAACTCGCACTCTCCCGCGCAGGATCCGATATCGCCCACCACCGGACCGCCTCGCCCCCTTCCCACCGCATACGCGGACACGAGCCGGCCGGACCTCACCGAAGGACCATCCGTGACACACCCATGCCCTGAACCGCCGGACATCCGGCCACCGGCCTACGACCGCTCCACGGGAGGCAGCAGCGGGTGAAGGGCGCAGCCGCCGCCATCGGCGTGTTCTGCCTCTCCCCTCTCCTGATCGCCGGTGTCGCCGTCGTCGCAGCGGCCGGCAGCGGCTCCGCCCTCACCGCCGCCACCTGCGTGCCGGGTTCGGATGTCGACACCTCCGCGGTCGCCGCACAGGTCACCGCGATCCTCAACGGTGAGGGCGCGGACGCCGACATCCGAATCGAGGGCCTGGAGCTGCCCGACGAGCAGATCCCCCACGCCAAGACCATCATCGCCACCGGCATCTCCCTGAAGGTGCCCGAGCGGGGGCAGGTAGTCGCCTTGGCCACCGCGCTCCAGGAGTCCCGGCTCCGGAACCTCAACTACGGGGACCGGGATTCGCTCGGACTGTTTCAGCAGCGTCCGAGCATGGGCTGGGGCACACCGGAGCAGGTCCGCGACCCCGTGTACGCGTCCACGAAGTTCTACGAGGGGCTGCTGAAGGTGCCGGGGTGGGAGTCGATGACGATCACCCAGGCCGCCCAGGCTGTCCAGCTCTCAGGGTTCCCGGACGCGTACGCGCAGTGGGAGCCTCTCTCCCGCGCCCTGCAGAAGGCGATCGCCGCCGTCCTGCCCGAAGGCGGCACCGCTCCGGACGGGGACAACCCCACTTCCGGATGTGTGCCCGGCGAGGACGGCGCGGAGTTCGGGCCGATCCCGCCCGGCACGGTCCCGAAGGGGTACGAGATCCCGAAGGACGCCGACCCGCGCGCGCAGACGGCGATCCGCTGGGCGATGGGCCAGCTCGGCACCCCCTACCAGTGGGGTGGAACCTGCACCGACCCGCGCGGGCCGGACCCGATGCGCCGCTGCGACTGCTCCAGCCTCACCCAGCAGGCGTACGCCGCCGCCGGGGTCACTCTGACCCGCACCACGTACACCCAGGTCAAGGAGGGCAAAGCGGTCTCCGCTAAGACGCTGAAGCCCGGTGACCTGATCTTCTCCCGCGGCACGGCCGCCGTGCCCGAGCACGTGAGCCTCTACATGGGCTCAGGTCTGCTGATCAACGCACCCAGGACCGGGACCGTGGTGCGCATCGAGCCCGTCGCGGACACCGAGATCCTCACCGTGCGCCGCGTCCTCTGACGCCCTCTCCCCTCTCTTCGGCCTCTCGGCCTACCCCCCTCTGCTCTGCCTTTCCCGTATTTCCGCAGGTCCCCGTGCCTGTGTACGCAAGGAGTCCGCCCCACCGATGGACCGTAACCACCTCCTCGCCTTCGACCCCGGAATCACCCCCGCGGGCGGCGGCCTGCCCGGTCTCGACGTCCTGCGCGACGTCGTCTCCTCGATCAACATGTTCGGCATCATCGCTGTCGTCGGTGCCCTGGCCGTCTCCCTCGGTGTATGGGCCTGGGGCCACCATTCGGGTGGTCACCAGGCCGAGGCCAACGGCAAGAAGGGCGCCCTCGTGAGCGCCGGTGCCGCACTCGGCCTCGGCGCCGCCAACGGAATCGTCGAGTTCTTCTCGGCGCTGGGGACGCAGGTCAACTAATGAAAAGCTCCCGTACCTCCGTGCTCCACCGCCATACCGCTCACTGGCCGGCCAGCCGGCGCATCACCGCCGTCACCATCATGATCACCCTGCTGGTCGCGACCGCCGGCCTCGTCGCCTGGGCCACCGGCGACCAGGAGCAGCGCCGTACCAGCGCCCCTTCGGCTCCGGCGAGCAGTGCCCCGGCCGGAGCCGAGGGCCTGGGCGTGGCCCCGTCGTCTCCGGGGACGGGTTCGGTGGCGCAGCCGCCGCGGCTCGACGATCCGCTCGCGTATGGCAAGGCCGCCGCAGCGATGCTGTGGTCGTACGATGCCCGCTCCACCAGCCGGGACCAGCAGGTCGCCGGGATGCGGGCCTGGATGACGGACGAGGCGAAGTACAGCGGCTGGAGCGCGGTCCAGTCGCAGGTTCCGGACCCGGTGCTGTGGTCACGGATGCGGGACAACGCCCAGCACGCCACCGCGAAGATCAGCGACGCGACGTTCCCGTCCGCTTTCAGGCAGGCCCTGGCGGACGATCCGGCCGCGCTGACCGAGGCGTACATCTACGCCGTCACCGTCACCGGCAAGCAGACGATCCGCTGGAAGGACGGCGGGGGCGGCGCGGAGGACCGCGCGGTCACCCTCGCCGTCCAGTGCCGGCCCAGCGCGAGCTGCGGCCTCGTGTCGATCGCTCCCCGCGTCGCCCCCTAGCCCACTGACCTGGCAGAAAGGAGGTCCCGTCAGTGGACTTCTGCGAAATACCCGTCGCGGGCAAAATCTGCGACGCCGCCGACGCGATCGACTTCGTCGCCGACCCCGGCAAAGCGATCACCGAGGGCATCGGCAACTGGATCGCCAAGAGCGCCGGCGAACTGGCCGCAGCAGCGGCCGAGCTCGCCGCCGACGCCGTCAACGCGACCACCAGCATCGATCTCAATGCCGGGTGGTTCCGGGACAACTACGAGACGCTGCTGCCCATCGGGCTGATCGTGCTGGTCGGCACCTTCTGCGCACAGCTGGTGCGGGCCGCGATGAAAAGGGACGGCCAGGCGCTCAGCCAAGCCTTCGTCGGCACCGCGTCCGGTGTACTGTTCGCGTTCGTCGCGATCGCCCTGACCACAGTCGCGATCGAAGTCGTCGACGCCTTGAGCGACGGGCTGTTCAAGGCTGCGGGCACCTCGGTCGAGGACTCCGTCCGCCGCATGGTCAAGGTGTCCCAGATCGGCGCGCTCGCCGGACTCGGATGGCTGGTGCCGACGTTCGCCGCACTCGGGGCCGCGATCGGCGCGTTCCTGTACTGGTGCGTCATGATGGTCCGCAAGGTCGGCATCCTCGTCCTCGTCACCCTGGCCGTGTTCGCGGCGGCCGGCGGAGGCTGGGAGGCCACCCGGCGCTGGCGCCGGGGCTGGATCGAGGCCACCGCCACCCTCATCGTCTCCAAGCTCCTGATGACGGTGATCTTCCTCCTCGGCGCGTCCGCCATGGGCAACACGAACCCCGAGGACGGTATCGCCGCCCTCGCCGACGTAATGGCCGGCATCGTCATCATGGCCCTGGTGCTGCTGTCGCCGTACGCGACGTTCAAGTTCGTGCACTGGGCCGCCGAGGGCACCAACGGCGAGGACATCCACCGCGCCGGCGGCACCGGTGCGCAGCTGGCCCGGCAGCACGCCGAACGCGCCGGCCGGAAGGCCGCCGCGATGGCAGCCACCGCCGGGACCGGCGGAGCCGGAGGAGCGGCCGGTGCGGCCGACGGCGCGGGGAGCGCGGCGCCACAGGGTCCCGATACCGTCGGCGGCGGGTTCCCGGGCGGCATCGCCTCGACGTCCAGGTCCACCAGCAGCGACACCGGCAGTGGAGACGACCGGGGCGGACAGGACAGCGCCAGCAGCGGTGGAACCGGCGGTGTTTCCCCAAGTGCCGACGCCACAGTCCAGGGGCTGGAGAAGGCCGCGCGGTCCGCCACCGGCGAGGGTGGCGGCCAGGACGGCGCCCCAGGTTCCGGTGCTGCCGACTCGCAGTCCGGCGGTGAAAGAACTGCTGTTCAGGACCCGCGGGTCAGCTGGCAGTCCGTACCTCCGACGGGCACCGCCGCGCCGCCGCCCCCGCAGGGAGCGCCGCCCGCACCGGACGACACCACCCGCCCGGCCCCCGGCGCCGATCCCGCGCCCGCCGGCCCCACCGGGCCGTCACCCACCGGCGACTGACCCCCGCCCCCTGGCCGGGCAGGACACCACCACACCCCTCGCGGTGTTCTGCCCGGCCCCTCCGCCCCGCCCCCGCCCGCGCCTCCGGAACGGTCCTTCTCTTGTCTGACACCGCCCCCCTCCCGCTCACGGTCAAGTTTCCGCACCGGTCCAGGCGCGGGATCCTCCTCGGGCTGTCCCTGCCCCAGCTCCTGCTCACCTCCGCCGCCCTCGCCCTGCTCATGGTCACCGTCGTCTCCACCGGACTGACCGGCGCCGCGGTCCTCACCCCGCTGTGGGCAGCGGTCGCCGCCCTCGTCCTGGTGAAGCGGAACGGGAGATCGCTGATCGACTGGGCCCCGATCGTCCTGCGCTACGCCCACCGGCACCGCACCGGACAGACGCTGTGGCTCGCCAAGCCGGTCTCCCGCCCCCGCCAGGACGGCGTACTCCACCTCCCCGGAACCAGCGCCAGCCTGCGCGTCGTCACCCCGCACGGGTCGGAGGCGGCGGCCGTCTACGACCCTCACCGGCGCACCCTCACCGCCATCGCCCGCGTTTCCAGCAGGGCCTTCGCCCTGCTCGACCCGGCCACCCAGAACGCCAACGTGAGCGGCTGGGGCAGGGCGCTGGCCGGTATCTCCCGCAACGGGAACATCGCGGCGATCCAGGTCCTGGAGCGCACCGTCCCCGACTCCGGCGACACCCTCACCCGGCACTGGACCCAGCACGGCCAACCCGAGACCCCCGTCGCGGGACAGGTGTACGCGGACCTCGTCGCCGCCGCCGGCCCCGCCGCCGCGCCGCATGAGGCGTACCTCGCGATCTCCCTCGACCTCCGCGCCGCCAAACGCCTCATCAGCCAGGCCGGGGGCGGACTCCCGGGGGCGTTCACGGTGCTGGAGCAGACCACCGCCTCCGTTTCTCAGGCTGTCCGGTCCGCCGGGCTGACCGTGACCGGGTGGCTCACCGCACACGAGATCGCCGCCGTGATCCGCACCGCCTACGACCCTGCCGCGCTCTCTCGTCTTCAGCAGTGGTCGGACTCCGGGCGCGCCGAGGCCGACCCGTCCGCCGCCGGACCGGTCGTCCAGGTCGAGGAACACGACCGCGTGATCACCGACAGCGCACGGCACGCCACCTACTGGATCGAGAACTGGCCCCGTACCGAAACGAGCCCGGGGTTCCTGCACGGACTCATGTTCTCCGCCGGAGTCCGGCGCAGCCTCTCCCTCATATACGTGCCGCAGAAGCTGGAGGCCGCTCTGCGGGACGTCCAGCGCACCAAGGCGACGATCATCGCCGACGCGAACGAGCGCAGGAGGCGGGGCATGGTCGACTCCGAGGCCGACAGCGTTGAGTACGCCGACGCCAAGGCCCGCGAGCGCCAGCTCATCGCCGGCCACGCCGACGTCGACCTGACCGGGCTCCTCACCGTCTCCGCCGAGACCGACGCCGCACTGGACGCGGCGTGCGCGCAGATCGAGACCGCGGCCGGGTCCGCCCAGGTCGATCTGCGGCGCCTGGACTACCAGCAGCCCGACGCCCTGACCACCGGTGCCCTCCCCCTCGCCCGCATCGCTCTGTGACCACGCCCAAGCCGGATCTCGCCGCGGAGATCCTGGCGCTCCACAGTCACCTGCGCGAGGAACACCGCCTCCACCAAGCCCGGATCGAGCCGTACCTCAACCCGGACAGGGAGGACATCGAGGAACCGGACCCGTACTGCGACGGACCCCACCTGGACATGGCCATCGAAGCCGCCGAGACGCTCGGCCTCGCCGTGGACCAGCTCGAACACCTCATCGCCACGAATCTCCAGCCGGCCTACGCCCTCGCGTTCACCGGGCCCGATCACCAGGATGGGGCCGGGCCTTCGCTGTCCGCCGCCTGCGGCACCAACCCCACCTGCACTGCGGCACGCGGCACCTGCGCCGATCCGCACCACGAGCAGTCCTGGTGCCCGCCGAGCAGTCCCCCCTCGCGTCCCGCACCCGGGCCCCCCGCTTACCGCCCTTCCAGTCCGTCACGGCACCCCGGCCGGTGATCACGGAACCGCAGCGGACCACCCACCCGTGCAATGAGCCGTCCCGGCACCAAGGATCCTCTTGACCTCTCCCCCCGACGCATCCCCCTATCTGAGGGCCGCGACCGCCGGCCTGCGCCACCACACCCGTGCGCTCACCAACGGAACCCCGCCCGTGCATCGGACAGCGGACCGCGCCCACCTCGACACCGTCCACGCCCACCTCACCGCACTCCACCAGCTCCTTGACCGGCTCACCGAACTGACCCGGCCCCCACACCCCACCGCGGGCAGGCACCTCGCCGCCGCGCACACCCTGGTATGGCAGGCCGCCGCAGAGGTGCACAACGCTTTCCACACACTGCCCGCCACGGCCGGCGGCAACGGCTCGGACTGCGAACCGAAGGCGCTGCCACAAGGCCCGCCGTTCCTGACGATCTGCCACAGGCACCTCGCCACGGGTCACGCCGTCCGCCGCAAGACCACCCCCGCCGACCACAACGCCCCCGCCTCATGAGCGGACAGCACCGCCGAAACGGAACCCCGACGATGAATCACCGGCCCGCCCGCCGAGCCCGCCGCGCTTCCGCCAGTCCTCTCTTCACCCCGCACGGGACCGACCGCGCCGGCCGTCGCAAGGCCCGCAAACAGCTCGCCGAAGCCACCGCGAAGGCCCACGCCCGCGCCACCGCCCACCCCGACGGAACCGTTCCCGTCGAGGAGCCCCTGCCCGCCCCCCTGTACGGGCTCGCCGGGCGCCCCGGCCCCGCCTCGGCCCGCGGATCGCGGCTCACGCTCCCGGCGCACCGGATGACTACCGCCATCGCCAGCGGCGCCTATCCCTTCCTCGCCGAGGGCGGACTCGGTGCCGACGGTGTCTACATCGGACGCGACGTCCACGCCGAGGCAGCCTTCAGCTTCGACCCGTTCAGCCTCTACGGCCGTGTCGAGGGCTTCACCAACCCAAACGTTCTACTGGCCGGGGTGATCGGGCAGGGCAAGTCAGCGCTGGCCAAAAGCTTTGCCCTCCGCTCGATCGCGTTCGGCTACCGGGTCTATGTCCCCTGCGACCCGAAGGGCGAATGGACCAGCGTCGCGTCCGCGCTCGGCGGAACCTCCATCGCCCTCGGCCCCGGCCTCCCTGGGAGGCTCAACCCTCTGGATGCAGCCCCACGCCCGGAGTCCGTTCGGGAGGTGGAGTGGACGGGTGAGATCCGCAAGCGCCGCCTACTGCTGCTCGGCTCGCTCGCTCGGACCGTCCTCGGACGCGACCTCGCGCCCATGGAACACACCGCGCTCGATGTCGCTCTCGACGCAGTCGTCAGCCAAGCCGCCGCCATCGGGCGGATCCCTCTCCTCGGCGACATCGCCACCACCCTCAACAACCCCGCCACCCTGGACCTGATGGGCGGGACCATGTCCGGGCGGCTCGGCGACGCCGCCCGCGACCTCGCCCACGCCATGCGCCGCCTCGTCCACGGCGACCTCGCAGGCATGTTCGATGCCCCCTCCACCGTCGCGTTCGACCCCAACAGCCCCATGCTCACCATCGACCTGTCCCGCCTCGGCGGCTCCGGCGACGACACAGCCCTCGTGCTCGCCATGACCTGCGCCAGCGCCTGGATGGAGAGCGCGCTCACCGACCCGAACGGCGGCCGTCGCTGGATCGTCTACGACGAAGCCTGGCGCCTCATGCGCCACCCGGGTCTCCTCCAGCGCATGCAGTCCCAGTGGAAACTGAGCCGCGGCCTAGGTATCGCCAACCTGATGGTCATCCACCGCCTCAGCGATCTGCTGACCGCCGGCGACGCCGGCTCCCGCGGACGCGCCCTGGCCGAGGGCCTCCTGGCCGACTGTTCCACCCGCATCATCTACCGCCAGGAAAACGACCAACTTGCCGCCGCGGCAGCCCTCCTCGGTCTCACCAGCGTCGAGTCCGAGGCCATCGCCCACCTCAACCGCGGCAGAGGACTGTGGAAGGTCGCCGGAAGATCATTCATCGTTCAACATCTTATGCATCCTCACGAGCGCATGCTTTTCGACACCGACGCCCGCATGCACTGAAGAGGGCACCGAGTTCATGAATCCCGACCGCCCTCCCCGGCCTGGTTCCGGCCTCCCGCACGCGCACTGCGGCTGAGGGTATGAGGGCAGCCACCACTGGTCGGCAGAACTCGCCGCACCACCCCGGCCTCACGCCCGAGACTGCCGCCCACCGCGCCACGGCCCGGCCGGCAGTCCACCATCTCCCGGAGCGTCTTCTGTCCACTCGTTCGTTCATCGCCCGTCCCACCGACAGTGGGTTCGAGGGCCTCTACTGCCACTACGACGGTTTCCCCGACCACCAGCTCCCTCTCCTGCTCGCCGCGTACAACCATCGCTTCGCCGGTGACCTCGACGCCATGACCCGACACCTGATCGACGACGTACCGGTCGGCTGGAGCACTCTGGGAACGGACCTCCTCGACGGAGCCCCCGAACAGATCCGCACAGCGCTGACCCTGCACGGCGAGTACCCCAGCTCCGGCCTCGACGACCTCATCACCCTCGACGGTTCCCCGCCGGAGCGCATGACCGTCACACCGGAAACCACCGAGGGACTGGACTGGGGATACATCCTGCGCCCCGAGGGGATCGAAGTCATCTCCCTGCGCGAGTACACCCGCGGCCCGCTCGTCGGCTGGGACACCGATCCTCTGTCGCGTATCAGCGACGCCCCCGCCCGATGGGTCCCCGGCTGGCCCGCGCCGATCGCCGCCCCACGCCCGGCACCGAGGCTCACCACCACGGCCCCGGCAGCGGCCGACTCCGGACCACAGCGTGCAGCCGCCCGCCGCTGAATCACCCCTGCACCCTCTTCGTCTCACGGCTCCTGGAGCATCTGTGCCTCACGCCCTGTATGAGGTGAGCCCCCGCTACCTGGCGGCCAGCCCTCTCTCCGATCACCGCGACCACCTGGACGCGCTCGCCGCGAGCACCGGCTGGACGCTCACCGCCAAGGGATCGACGGCGACCGTCACGAGCCCGTGCGAGCGGATCGTCCTGCGTCACGACACGGCCGCCGAGGGCTGGGGGCCGCATCTGGTCATCACCGCCCGCACCGGTCCCGGCGCCCCGGCCCGGTGGCGGGCCGACATCGCCGGCAACACCCCGGTCGAACTCGTCACCGCGCTCACCAGCACGATCACCACCGCGCTGGAAACCGACCCCGACCATCTGGTCTACGACATCGCCGCCACCCCCGAGCCGATGATCATGCTGGAGGCCAGCGACGAGCACTGGGAGTTCGTCAGCGACCAGGGTCTGGGCGGTTTCCAGGCCACCGACGGACTCGCGGCGGTCCTCAGCCGGGCACCGGACTCTCCGGAGCCGCCGCTGCGGAACGACCCCGACGTCGCCTGGCACCTGGCCGCGGTCCACCCCGCCGGATCCCTGTGGGATGTGTCCTTCACTCAGGGCGTTCCCGTGTTCGTCGTCGCCTCCGCCCTGGAGCAGACTCTGTCGCCCGAGCCGCTCATCCGGCCCGCAGGCATCGCCCTGCATCCGGCCTTCGCCCCTTTGATCACCGCCCGCCCCCTGCCTGCCACCCGGCCGGCCCGGACCGCCACGGGTCTCCCCCCTCAGTCTCCGGGTCCCGCCCCGGGCAACGCGAAGACACGGTGAAGCGGAGACACAGACTTTGAGCTCCCACACCGCCTCCACACCGCCCGCCCGGATCACCCTGTCGATGTGCGAAGCGGCGGAGATCACCGCCATCGCCACTGGCGAGCAGTACCGCTGGGCCCACACCGCTCTGGCCGCCGCCGGGTGGGAACGGACCGCAAACGGCGTCCACACCCGGCTCTTCGGTGACCGGGCCGCCGCCGAACGGGCCGTCTCCACCCTGGTCCACTTCGCCCGCCGACACCGGACTGCCGTCGTCACCAGCACTCGCCCCCACCTCGGCGACATCGCCGGCGCCATCGCCCACCAGCTCCCCGGACCGTGGACCCCGACGATCGAGGTCTACAGCAACCCGGTGTGGCAGCAGGACCTGGTGCCGTGGCTGTGGGACTCCGGCGAACTCACCCGGGCCGTCCAG
This sequence comes from Streptomyces amakusaensis, assembly GCF_039532665.1. Classification (NCBI taxonomy): domain Bacteria; kingdom Bacillati; phylum Actinomycetota; class Actinomycetes; order Kitasatosporales; family Streptomycetaceae; genus Streptomyces; species Streptomyces amakusaensis. The sequence goes on from NZ_BAAASB010000014.1 coordinate 165,762, forward strand.
GCGGGACAGGTGACACATGCCGCCAAGCTCACGAACCAGGCCGCGGGCATCGACCTGCTACTCATCGAACGCCCCGGCCACTCCAGCGGGTACGTGATCGGAGCGTTCGCGCCCGACGGCTTCGACGACAACTACGAGGGCCCCTACTCGCCCGCCGGCGCGGTCCTCCCCCAGGATCCGTACCGGGCTGCCGCCGAGATCGCGGACCGGTACCTGCCCGGCTACCAGCAGGCGCTGCACGCCCGGCGCACGGCGGCCGTCGCCTACGCCCTGAGCCGGATCCGCGACGAGCGCACCGAACTCCAGCACCTCACCGCCACCGGGCCCGACCCGGCGCACACGGAGCGGTTCGCCGACGTGGCCTGGTACGAGGTTCTCGACATCGTGAAACACGCCCCGCCCCTCATCGAACGCTGCCGGCGCAGCCCCCTCCCTCTGGAGAACTCCACGGCCATCACCCGTCTCGAAGTCGCTCTCGGCACGGGCACCACGATCGTGAACGGGTGGCACAGTCTGCTCACCGGCACACCGGACGCACCACGGGCGTACCGGGCCGAGCACTTCCCCGAAGCGAAGGCCACCCGCAACCGCGCCATCCATCCGGTGATCGACACCTGGCTGGCCCACGGCGACACCCTGCTGCGCCACGCCGCCCCTGCCGCCCCGGGCCGTGCCCCAGTCCTGGCTCCCGCCGCAGTCCCGGCACTGCCTCCGGCGGCCTCCACACCGGCCCGCCCCCGCTAGTGAAGGAGCACTCCCCTCTGCAGCAGTTCCACATCGGCACCCACCCCGAACACGGAATCGCCGCATCCGCCCATGCCGGTCTGCCCGCCCACATCGCCGACTGGTACCTCGTACGCCTCCAGTTCGAAACGGTGCCCGACCGGCCCGGGCTGTACCGGCTGAGCGACCCGGACCGTGACGGGCTGCGGCGCGCCCGCCAGGCCGTCCACGACCTGCGCGTCCAAGGGCTCACCATCCAGGCCGACTACATCCTCGATACCGAACCCGAACCCAGTTTGCCGGAGCGGCTCGTCCTGGCCCGGCAGACCCGTCTCGCCCGGGCCGCTGCCGCCCGCTCACCCCAGCTCCGCACCACCCCCGCCGCCAACCCCGCCCCGGTATACGCGGCTGTGCCTGCGGCTCCGTCCTCCAGCAGACCCGGGACCGGCGGCCCCCACCGTTAGAGAAAGCACTCTTCTTCCCGTTGCCCCTCACCGACCACCCCACGCCGTCCACGACGTACCGGGCGATTCTGCGGAGCCCGTATGCCACCCGTCTGCTGGTCGGCACCCTGGTCGGGCGTCTCCCGGCCGGGATGGTCCCCGTCGCGATCGTGCTCGTCGTCACCGCCGAGAGCGGACCTCTCGCCCTCGGCGGGCTCCTCAGCGCCGTGTACGGGCTGGCGTCCGCGCTCGCCCAGCCGGCCAAGGGGCGGCTCATGGACCGCTTCGGCCCTGTGCGGGTCTCCGGGCCGGCGGCGGTTCTCCACTCGGCGGGGCTGCTGTTACTTCCATGGACGGTCTCGACCGGAGAGCCGGCGGTCGTGGTCGGTACGGTCGGGATCGCCGGCCTGTGCACGCCGCCGCTGGAGTCGGGGCTGCGGCTCCTGTGGCCCCGGGTCTTCCCCGACCCCGGCCGACGCAAGGCCGCACTCGCCCTGGACACCGGCACTCAGGGCGTGATCCACATCGCGGGACCGCTGCTGGTGGCCGGTCTCGTCACCGTGCAGGACCCCGATGCCGCCTTCGCCGCAGCGGCCGTGCTGGGACTGGGCGGATCCGCCCTCGCTCTCACCACACTCCCGGCCCGCGCCTGGCGGCCCGCCATTGCCGGCGGCGCCGCCCGCCCCGGACCTCTGAGGGGCCGTGGACTGGGGCCGGTCTTCACCGCGGTGGCGGGCATCGGCTTCACCCTGGGCACGATGAACATCTGGGCCTCCGCCCTGGCCGACCACCACGACACCCCGCTGACGTCCGGTCTGATGCCCGCCGCCTTCTCCACCGGTTCCCTGATCGGCGGGCTGATCTTCGGACGCCGGACCTGGCCCGGCTCACCCCCCGCTCAGCTCCTCGCCACCGCCGCCGGGTTCTGCGCCGGATGGCTCCCCCTGCTGACCGCGCCGAGCGCAGCGGCGGCAACGGTCCTGGTGATAGTGCCGGGCCTGTTCCTCGCCCCGGTCCTCGCCGGTGCGTTCACCACCACCCGGACCCTCGCTCCCGCCGCGCGCCTCGGGGAAGCGTACGGGTGGCTGATCCTCTCCCTCGGAGCCGGCCACGCCGCCGGAACCGCTCTCGCCGGACACCTGACCGCCACTCACCCCCTGGCCGCCCCCGCGCTCCTCGTCGCAGGAGCGGCAGCAGCCGTCACCGCTGCCGCTGCCGCCCGGCGGCATCGGACCCCGGCCGCGTCGTCCCCGCCCCGGCCCTGAGGCCTTTTCTCCCCGAAGGCAGCTTCTTCGCCGTGCTGTTCACTCATCCGCCCGAGTGGGAGACCGCCTCGCCGAATGCCGGGTCAGCCTACCCGGCACCGCCGAATGACCAGCTGTCACCACGCCAAGGGACATGACCCGCGTGGCCGACCACAGTCGCGGGGCAGCCTTCCTTCGTGCAGCAGGTCATCACACGGTGATGAATGCGAAAATCCTGCTCACCAGCGATGGTTCACCATGGACGGCCCCAACGGGGCTGACTTTAACGGTCACATGGGGTGCCGATTCCGGCCATAGAGACATCTCCGTGTCGACGGGTGCAGGGAGTGTCGGATTGAGTGGCAGCACATCCACCGGATGAAGCGGAGGGGGAAACAGTGAACAGAAAATGGACTCGCGGCATCACAATGCTGGCAATCGCAGTACTGCTGCCAGTCGCAACACCTCAGACTGGCACGGCCGACGGCACCAGCGGGCGCATCGAGGCGAACATCCTGCCGGCGGGCACCCGTATTCCATCGCTGCAGGAGATGCAGTCGGGTGACGTCCGCGAGGCTTTCCGGAAACTCGCAGCCCGGACGAGCCTTGGATCGAGCCAGGTCGCCCAGGAGACAGTGGGCCCCGCCCGTTCCTATGCGCCCGTGGCGGCAATGCCGTCACACACTCCCCAGACGCACCGGGCAACCGTTCAGGGATCAGGCAAAACTGGCCCGGAGAAGATCACGTACCCTCAGCCGTCGCGCACCATGACGGAATCCGAGTGCAGAAAAGGGCTCGGGGAGAAATTGCCGTTCTTCTTCAAGTCCCGCTTCGCGGCCTGCGCCGGCGCAGTATTCACACAGACCTGGACCAAGAAAGGCAAGCCTGCCGGGGAAAGCCAATTCGTCGCCCTGGTGGTCGGCACCATCGCAAAGGACAGCAGGAAGATTGACTACCGGTACCACTTCACCAACATGGAAGAAACCGGAGACACTAAGACTTCCGGCCTGAAAATAACCATCGACCCCAAGCATCCGGCGACCTGGCCGTCCAAGGTCAAGATAAAGCACGGCGGAAAAATCCCGGATTCTCCGACTTTCGACGAACTGAAGAAGCTGAAGACTTTCACCCACACCACAACCGTGGACGCTGGCCAGGGAAAAAAGCCGGACGACAGAGTCTTCGCCGTGTACGAGCCGGTCATCAAACTGACACCACCGCCCGGCTACAAGCTCTCGGGAAACACCGAAGGCAAACTGTTCATGCTACCTCCGCGCTGGGACGCGGCATCCTACCTCCCGAACGAAGAGGGACAGAAGGGCAAACCGCACACGAAGGGTGCGGCATCTTTCTCCTTCCTGGGATTCCTCAAGTACAGCTCGAAGCCAGGAGCAAAGGAGAAAGCGGTAGCCGATCACATAAAGAAAGCGTTCAACAAACCCAAGGACACAAAGCCCGTCAATACGGATAAGGACATCCCGGGAGCCGTCCCAAGGGAGTCCATAAGCCGCCTCTTCCACGACAAGAAGCGTCGCAACCAGAATCGATCCGCCGCCGTCCGGACATGCGTAAAATACTGGGGAAAGAATTACACTGCAGGAAAGAAGGAGTGCGACGAATTCCCCTTCGCGAGCACCTATCAAGGAGCCGCACAAAAGAAAAGCGAACCCAAGGCTCCCGCCGACAACTTCTCGGCTCTCCCCATTCCCAAAACCGAGAACGGTGCAGGAGGCACCATGCTGGCCCTCTTCTACGATCAGGAACGCCTACTGGACGGCCTGCACAGCGATCCAAAGGAAGTCGACGACGGATTCATCGTTGTCATATCCTAATACGCCACCCGGGCCGGAGAGTGGACCGTGGCGGCCGAGGGCGGATCGACAGGAGGCAGGGATCCGGCAGTGACTAGTTAAGGAATCACTGATCGGGATTCGCTCCATGCAATCCGAGTGTCCGGTGAGGTGCCCTACGGCACCTCACCGGACACTCAGGCGCATGGCCACATCTGCACCACGTACTGCTCGACGCCTTCCACCTCTTCCACCTCTTCCAGCGGAGCCAGCTCTGCCACCCGCGTACGCCCCGCACAGCGAACCCGAACCCGCCAGCGCACCCCTGCGCGCCCCAGCTCCACGGACTCCTCGTCCGGCCCGTACGTGACTGCCCACACCCTCAATCGTCCTGACAGGGAGAACAGTTCAGCCTCCGCTTCCGCATCCCACTCGCCTGGAAGGTCGGCCGGCGGCTCCGCATCCCACACCTCGACCGTCATAGCAGCCTGGTGCGTGTGGCCGGCGCTCTCCAGGTCGATGCGTCCTTCGCGCGCGATGAGGAACTCGCCGTCCATCTCACGCTCACCAGGCCATCTGACCGGCACGCCCTCGCCGTCAGCCTCCTGCAAGCACAGCCCGAAGAAGTCCACCCACGGCTTCAAGTGCTGCTCGCTTACCTTCTGCGCCACGATCCACTCCCACTCTCAGCACTTCCGGTTCACTGCGAGTTTGATTATCCACAGAACCGACCCTGCCGAGGGGCTGATTCACCATGAGCCACCAGACGGCGATCACAGCAAGCCGATCACACCCCGATATCTGCGGATCGTCGAGTCCGCCCGCTGCACGACACCGATGAGGTGCGTCATCCAGCCATCCAGATCTGGCGTGATCCACTGCAACGGATGGGTATTCGCGAACTCCGAAAACTGCTCCACCACCCGGAGCCGGCCACCGATCGTCTTCGGCCACAGAAGGCGTCCCCCGCGCTGCTGACGTGTCCACCCTCCAGCAGTACCTCGAAGGCCGCTTCCTCGCGCTGCTGCGGAGATACCCCTGCAGCAGCGCCAGCCGCACGGAAGCGTCCCCTGGGCCAATCAAGTGCCACCGGCCACCACTGTCCGCCGTATGAATCGCGTCTCTGACGCGTGACGCTCGGCAACGACGTATGCAACCGCCCCAGCCCCCTGTAGAGAGGCTCTCTAATCGACGCCGCAGAACAACCGTCCAGCCTCGAACGCAACTGCCATTAAGTGGAATTACCTGGGCGTTGTTGGTACACCCGGCTATCAGAACGTGCGGAAGGGCGAGTCAGGTAGCTGCGGGGCGGTGAGGCCCGCCCTGGAGCATGTCGGCAGTCATTGCCCATCGTTCGTGGTGCAGCCACGCACCGTTGATGCGCTGGAGGCTCCGGGCCCGTCTCGCCTTCGCCCAACACCCCACCGCTTTCGCTCCACCACCGATAGGAGATCCGTCTTGCCCGAAGCACCAGCAGAGCCGTTCATGACGATCCGGCACACCGTCACCGGCGAGATCACCACCACCGGCTACAACGCCGCCGCCCGGCGGATCCTGCTCCAGTCCGGCTTCGAAGAGACGCCAGGCTGCGCCTGCCGAGCGACGGAACCCGGTACGGAGCGGACGCACGGGCCTGCTCGGCAGCCGGCGAGCTGTTCGTCGCCGGCCATCCCCTGTACCTGGACCGATCCCTCGGTCGGCGGGGGAGCGCCGACGGTACGCCCTCGTTGGCCCGGTCGCCGATGTCGGCAGAGTCTGTGATCCGCTCCGAGAGCGGCCAGCCTCGCCAGCGCATGGCCAACCCCGCCCGCACCCGCACCCGCACCTGTTGAAGGGGCCTCGCTTTTGACCACACCCGGAATGCCTACCAGTCCGGCGCGCACCAAGGGCGGCGAACTACGGGCCAAGGTGGCCCGACTGCTGGCCGACCGGCCGGCGGACCCGCTCACCATCGGGGACATGACCCGGCAGCTGGGCCACTCCCACGGCGCCGTCCGCAACGCCGCCCTCACCCTGGTGCGGCGCGGGGAGGCCGACCAAGGCGGTACCGGGCAGCCGGAGTTCCGCGCGAACGCGAAGACCGCCACGGCCGCGCAGACCGCTGTGATCAGCCCACCGGGCACCCATGCTCCCCGCGCCCAGGCGGCCACGGCCTGCACGACCACTCCCGCAGCAGCCACGCCGAAGCAGACCGGTCCGATCCGCCGCGCGGGGGGCCAGCTCTACCACCCCCGGGAGCTGGCCGATCTGCCCGACGTCGAGGCGCTGAATCGCCTGCGCGACGCCGACGTGCCGGTGCTGCTCTACGGCCCTCCGGGCACCGGCAAGACGAGTCTGGTCGAGGCTGCGTTCCCGGACCTGCTCACCGTCGCCGGCGACGGCGACACCACGGTCGGCGACTTGATCGGCGAGTACACACAGGACGACGCGGGAGCCTATGTCTTCCAGTACGGCCTGCTGGTCACCGCGATGACCGAGGGCCGCGCCCTGCTGATCGACGATGCCACCTTGATCTCACCGAAGGTCCTGGCGGCGCTGTATCCCGCGATGGACGGGCGCAAGCAGATCCAGGTCAAGGCCCACAAGGGCGAGACCATCAAGGCCGAGCCGGGCTTCTACGTGGTGGCGGGCCACAATCCCGGCGTCCACGGGGCGGTGTTGACGGAGGCGCTGTCGTCCCGGTTCAGCGTGCAGATCCAGGTCGGCACGGACTATGACCTCGCCCTGGCTTTGAGGGTTGATGCACGGGTGGTCCGGGTCGCCCGGCACCTCGCCCGCCAGGTCGAACTCGGTGAGCTGGGCTGGGCCCCCCAACTGCGGGAGTTGCTGAGCTACCAGAAGACCGAGACCGTCCTTGGCACCAAGGCCGCGCTCGCGAACCTGGTCGGCATCGCTCCTGTGGAGGATCGCGACGCCGTCGCCGCCGCCGTCATCAAGGCTGCCGGCGTCAAACAGGTCGCTCCCCTCACCCTCGGCAAGCAGCTCCCGGGCAGCACCGTCTCCGTGCACCGGGGCCGCTCGCGATGAGCGCCCACCACCACGTCCAGTCCCCCGCCACCACGCCGGAGGACGACGCCGACCTCGCGCGCTGGGATGACGACGGCGCCCCGCCCGCGCAGCCCCGTTCCTCCCCTCACGCGTGGCTGCGCGTGGGAGCCGAACTCGGCGACCGGCTGGTCGACCTCTCCGGCCGCCAGGACCTCCTCGTCACCTGCCGCCCCGGCACGCGCAGCGGCGGACCGGCCGCGTTCTTCCCCGCTCTGGGCGAGGTCGAGTTCGACGCCGGCCTGTTCGCCCCGCTGAAGCCCCACGAGATCCATCCGCGGATCGTGGGCGACGAGGAGCGGTATCCCGCTGCCTGGGGTGTGTTCGTCCACGAGGCCGCGCACGCGGCCCACTCCGTCTGGACGGCGCCTGCCGGAGCGGACCCCCGTGTCGTCGAGGCCGCGCTCCTGCTGGAGGAGAGCCGTGTCGAAGGCGCACACCTGATCACGCGGCCCACGGACCGCACGTACCTGCGCACCAGTGCCCGAACCCTGGTCATGCCCGACATCGCCCATCCCACCCTCCAGGGCATCGAGCACGCCGCATCCGTTGCGGCCCTGATCCTCGGCCGCCGTGATGTCGGCATCCTGGACGCCGGCGAGACCCGGGCCGTCGCCGATCTGTGCGAAAAGGTGCTGGGCGCAGGCCTGCTGGCCACCCTCACCGGCATCTGGACCGCAGCCCATCAGTGCGCCGACCACGACGCCGCGACCATGCTCGCGCACGCTCAAAATTGGTGTGACGCTCTGGACACTGCGGCCCCCGCGCTGCCCGTGCCGGAGAACCTCACCGATCTGCTGTCCGGTGCCGTGGGGGTCGTCATGGACAGCACGGCCGCCACCGACGCCGCCGACCTCGCGGCACAGGCCGCAGCGGCCAACGCCATGGCCGCGCGCTCCAAGGCGCAGGCACAGGACCGCGTCCAGCGGGCCGGCCGGCGACGCAAAGCCGCCGCCATTGCCAAGAGCGTCTTCAACGCCCGTGGCACCACTGTCACCCCCGACGGCACACCGGCGCCCTACGGTAACCCGGTCACCGGCACCCGCAGGCCCACCGCCGCCGAGCAGAGTGCCGCCGCGCGCCTGAGCCGCGCCCTGCGCGCCGCCGCCTACCGCGAGCGGACCGAGGAGCGGACCACCAGCCCCACCCCGCCCGGCCGCCTCAACATGCGCGCGGCCCTCGCCCGCGACGCTCAGCGCGCGGCCGGGTCGGTCCCCACCGCGGAGCCGTTCACCCACACCCGCCGCCGGAACTCCCCCACCCCACCGCTGCGTGTGGGTATCGCCGTCGACGTCTCCGGCTCCATGCGTGCCGCCTGCGCGCCCGTCGCGTCCGCTGCCTGGATCGTGGCACGCGCAGCAGCCCTGACCGACCCCGACTCCCTCACCGCCACCATCGCCTACGACCAGCACCTCACCGCATTGACCCGACCCACCCACCGGGCACCAGAGCGCGTGACGACGTTCGACGCCAACGGCGGCCACCACAACCTCGGCGACGCCATCGACGCACTCGACCACGGCCTCGAACTCAGCCGCCCCGGCACCGGCCGCCTCCTCGTGATCGTCACCGACGCCCGGTACAGCACCGACGAAACCGCTCAAGCCGCCACCCGCGTCAAGCAGCTCACAACCGCCGGCTGCGCCGTACTCCAGCTCACCCTCACCGCAGAGTCCCACCACTTGCCGGGGACCACCTTGCTGCACCTGCCCCGGCCCTCCAGCGCTCCCGCCGCCATCGCCACTGCGGCCACAGACGCCATCCGCAGGACACGCTGAAACGACGCAGGCCACCACCCCGACCGCCAGCGAAAGGAACTCGATTTGAAGCCCCAGACCAGCAGCCCGACCTCGAACGCAACGCCCATCAAACGGAATTCCCCGGGGGTTGCGACTTCCTGGGACATCGTCCACGCCTGCGGACACGCATGGACGCACGACCTCTCGTCCCGCGCCGCCGACCAGCGCGCTTCCTTCGCCCGCTGGCTCACCAGTCGGGACTGCACCGACTGCTGGCGGACCACCCGGTCCGCCGACACCGCCGGCCGCGAGGAGTGGCTGGCTGCCCGGCGCGCCGCCGAGCAGCAGGCCGCCGCCGAGTGGGCGAAACGTTTCGGCATGCCGCCGCTCGAAGGCCCCGAGAAGATCCTCGGCTGGGCCGAGCGGTGCCGCCACCAGCTCGTGACCACGGCGCACACCGCGCTGGTCGCCGAGGGCACCTGGGACGAGGCGGACTGGGCCGATCTGGAGGAGAAGGCCCGGAACGTCACCCGCGGCGGATGGTGGCTCGACCAGCGCGATAGCGAAGCCGCCGATCTGCCCGAACTCTTGGACGCGGCAAGCGCGAACGACCGGGGGACCGAGAACCCGTTCCGCTGACCAGAGGGCTTGTACACGGCGATGGCCGGTTCGTGAAACCGGGGAATCTCCGGACCCTTGAATCATTCCCCTCGCCGCCCCGCGCCTCGTGGAAGGACCCCGTCGTGCCCGAACCCTCCCGTCCGTATGTTCCCGCGGACACCGTCACACCCGAACGGGACATAAACCACCAGCACTTCCGTCCCGGCGACCCGGTGATCATCGTCAAGGGCATCGCCGGAGGAGAGCTGTGGGGCGAGGCGATGACGGTGGTGACCCCGTCGTGGCACACGCCGACGGAAGAGGACGGCTGGCGGCTGCGCAACCCCCAAGGTGGAACCCAGACCTACATCACCGCCCACCCCCGCTACATGATCCACACCTCCCGGCTGTGCCGGGACTGCCTGCACCATCAGCGGGCCCTAGAAGACCGCATCCTCCCCAGGATCACACCCACCAGCGGACCGGTGGACGGCGGCTGGTACAGCGTGACGCTGCTGAACCAGCTCGTCCACGCCGACGACCTCCGAAGCCCAAGGTGACGCTCCGCTTCCGGGACAGCGGCCCCGACACCGAGCAGCCGCCGCCGACCAACCACGAGAAAGCCCACTCCTTTTGCTGCCTCTTGCCGACCGGTTCCTGAGCCTGCGCCGCGACCCGGAATCCGGCGAAGTCCTCGCCTGCGGCGGCGGCCCGGACGCCCACGGCATCCTGGAGCGCAGTGGGTTCGTCCTTGTCCTGCGGGTCCACGAGCTGTACCACCGCCTCCCGACCGGCCTCGACCCGGGCGAGGAGACCCGGCTCGCCACCCGGGCCGTCGCCCGCCTCCGCTCGACGGGCGTCCCGATGGAATGCGACGCTGCGTTCGACACCGACGCCCGCGAGATCGCCGACCTCACCCTCGGTACCCAGGTCGGGAACCTGGCCGCCACCATCCGCAGGGCGACCACCAGCGACGAGGTCGCCGAAACTCTGGCCGAGGTGACTGCCGCGTACGACGGCGTCCTAGCCGGACTCGCCGACGTCCTGGTCGCCACGGCCGACTTCTACCAGGATCTCGGCGGCCCCGCCGACAGGCCGGTGGCGGAGCACCTGCGTCATCTCGCCGTTCAGAGGCTGGGCACCGTCGCCGCCGACCTGCGCGGGATCCGCACCGACCTCGCCGACCGCCGAACACCCCACCCCCGGCGGTCGGTGTGCAGCGGCGAAGTCCCGCAGAACGAGCGGGAGGCATCCGCCGTCTGCGCCTGCACCCCACCACCACCGCCACCCGCGCCCCCCGCGGCCCGGCTCCGCTGACCTCTTCCTTCCTTTCACTCCGAGGAGCCCATGCACGACCAGCACGACCACGATTTCGAGCACGACGTGGAAGGATTCGCCACCGTTCTCGCCGACGAGCTACCCGGCCACTGGACCGTGGACTACCACCAGCACGCCAACCGGACGGAGCAGATGCACCGGGCCGAGGCGGTGTGGGACATGAATGCCGTCGCCGAGGCCATCGCCCGCCACCCGCTGAAGCACAACGCCGTCCTCACTCACGCCGATGGCACCCGCCTCTACATCACCGGACGGCCGCAGCACGACGACGAGTTCCTGATCGCCGTCATCGCCCCGCACCGGCACCCGGACGCGTTCCGGGGTGTTCGGGAACCGGACGGGATCACTGTCGCGGCCGATCCGTTCGCCGCGGCCGAGGCCATCACCACCGGGCTGCTGCCCCGCTACGAGGCCGCTCTCGCCCAGGTCCAGGACAACGCCGACCGTCTGAGCTCACGGGCCCCGGTGACTCTGACCTGGGTGGGGCCGGACCTCCACGCCCAGGCCGACTCCACGGCTATGGCGGCAATCCTCACCGAGCACGGCTTCACCCCGTCCGACACCGGGCAGAGCCTCGTGCTCAGCGGAGACGACACCACCCTGCAGGCCCAGGCCGTCCGCGCCGTCGGCGCCCGGCTCGCCCCCCTCGGCATCCACCTCGCCCTGCGCCACCAATCCGCCCGCCCAGGGCTGGACACCGCCACCGTGGCCCCCGTCCAGCACAACCGGACGACCGCCCGGGTTCGATGAGCCGTTTCGACGGCGAGCCGACGTTCTTCGTCCTCGACTACATCACCATCACCCGGGACTCGCGTACCAGGCTGGTGGTCGCCGTCGGCGGGGACGAGCGGGCCGCCGGACTCCTCCAGACCCACGGCCGGTTCCTCCTCACGCCCGGACCGCGGGGCGACTACCACCGCCAGCCCCACGACCTGCCGGTCGAAGACCAGCGCCAGGGTGCCACCGCGGCGGCCCATGCCCTGCTCACCGCAGGGTTCAGCGTCCACCTCGATCCCGCTCTGAACACCCTTCTCCCGCCGGACGGCGACCGCCAGGCCACCCACCGCTACCTCGGCCGGCTCGCCGAGCACGCCTCCAACGCGACGTGCGACCGCGAGGTCGCCGACATCCTGACCGAGATCATCGCCCCCGGCGAGGGACTGCTGCCCCGCCTCACCAGCGTATTGACCGCCACTTACGACATCTGGGAAACGCGGAAGCACCACTCCGGGGAGGACACTGCCCTCGCGGACCGGCTGATGACCGCCGCTGCTGGTCTGCGCCAGCACTCCTGGCAAATCGAGCAGATCCCCAACCGGGCCGCCGCGACCCCTCGCCCGCCCTTGCCCAGCACGGCACCCGCACCGCCTTCCCCAGCGTTGCCACAGCCCCGCGCCGCTGACCCCATCCCGAAAGGACTTCCCGCACCTTGGGAAACCGCGCCGACGAATGCGGCAGCGATGTCGAGATCTACCGCCGGGCCCTGAGTTCCACGATCCACGCCGACACCCGCACCGGGGCCCCCGAGGAACTCCTCCGCCTCCTCGACCGGGCCGGTCTCGAGCGTCACACCGTGGAGACCGCTGGCCCTGTCTACACCTGGCACGAAGCCCCCGGCCACCTGACCGAGGACGAACAGAAACGGGTGGTCACCAGCGCCGTGCCCGTCCTCCTCCTCGCCCGGTACATCGTCAACATCACCGACGACGTCTTCGCCCCGGCCGCCTATCAGGACGCCGTCGCCGAGATCCGCGGACACCGGCACCCTCACCACAACGCCACAACAGCCGCCCCCGCACCGCCTCCCGGCCCGGTACGGCCACGGGGCCGGACCCCCTGAACCACCACTCGGTGCCTCCGGGCTCAGGAGCCCGGAGGCACCGAGCCCCACACCTTTCACTCAACCCCGGAGACCCTCATCCCCCACCCCAGCCCCACCCAGCCGCTGCTCGCCCGGTCGCGGATGCGCCGCCTCGCCGCGCGCCTGGCCCGCAGCCGACAACGCCCCCGTACACACCATGTCCGTCCGCAGCGGGACGCCGGGCCGGGCCCCGCCTTCTGGGGGCCGATCTACGAAACCCACCGCCGCCAGAACTTCTGACCCCGCCGCGCCTCTTCCTCCCGGAGGACCATGACCGATCGCACACCCGGCCCCGTCCGGCTCGCCGGTGACATCGCCCGCCAGATCGACCAGCTCGCCGAACAGCTCATCCAGGCACCGCCCCCGCTGGCCGCCCAGATCATCGCCACAGTCCTCAACCCCGACGAAGGCATCCTGGGCCGGTTCACCACCCTGGTAGCCACAGGAAGCCACTTCGCCAAGGACCACGCCGAAAACGGGTTGCTCCCTCCCGAGGTCTGGCTCGCTCTCGGCCGCGCCGCAAACGAGCTGCACGACATCGGCCTGGACCTCGACGACCACACCGACACCCTCCGGCAGCTCGCCCGCCCGGCCTCACCCGGCACCACACCCGCGCCGCCGTCCCTCGGTTCGCCCCTGATCGCACGGCGTCGCCGGTGAACTCGCGCAAAAACTGGGCCGAGTGGAGTGACCATCCCCAGCAGCACTACCTGATCGAGCCCCGCTACCTCGCCGGCGGCGGCGACCTGCGGCATGTCACCGAGGCCCTGCGCGCCTCCGGCTGGAAGGAAAAGTCGAAGACCGGCGGCCCTCTCGTCTTCCACAACCCGGCGGAGATGATCCGGGTCGTCTTCGACCCGCTCACCCGGCCCGGAGGCTGGACGATCGAAGGCAAGGCATCCGGTCACCAGCAGGCGTGGGCGGCGAAGTTCGGGGTCGGGACGCCCGTCGAGATCATCGCCGGTCTCACCGACGCTCTCTCCCAGCCGCCCTCCGCGCACGCCCCCAACGTCTGGGCGCCCCTCGCCGCCCAGAACTGGAACACCCGGCAGGGCCGGCACTTCACCGCCATGAGCCCCGACAAGAGCGCCTTCGTTCAGTTCCACCAGTCCTCCCCCGGGCAGGCCCACTGGTGGATCGGCGCCCGTACCGAGCACGGCCGCGCCTGGGACGCCGAACTCTCGCCCACGACCCCGCTGTCGCTGGTGCAGGCGGTCACCACCGCACTGGCCGACCCCCAGCCCGTGATGCGCCCCCGCGGCATGTTCCCACCCAGCAACCGGCTCCGCACCACCTCGGTCTCCGTCCGCCCCTCCGAGCTCGGAGCCTGGCAGCAAGCGCGGCTCAACGCCGCCCGAACCGCGGCCTGGGCCCGCAGCGCCTGGGCCACCGCCCGCCCCCGTACACGTCACCCCGCCACCGCGCCCCACACCCCGGCCGGACACACAACCGGCCGCCGCTGACCCCCACCCCGCGCACACGGAACCGAAGGAGCCGTTATCACGACCGTTCATTCCGAGAACCATCTCGGCCATCTCGACCGCTTTCTGCTCCGGGCCAAGGCCATCTTGCATGCCTTCGACCAGGACTCCGCGCAGCAGCAGGGCGAGGACGGCTGGCCGACGGACATCGAGGCGTACGGCTGGGCCGCCCACCGCCGTGACCGGAGTATGTGGGAAGCCTTCCTGCCCGTCCGGGCACACGCCGCACAGCTGCTCGGCACCGCGACCGCCCAGCTCGGTCTGCTCCCCGAGGAGTCCCGGAAGCACTGGGCGTCGAAGATCGCCGCGCTGGAGCGCGCGATCGGCACCCTGGAGAGCGAGCACAACCGGCTGCTGGAACGGCTCCGCGATCATCTGGCGGGCAGCCGGCCGGCCCTGGACGCCGTCGATCTGATGGTGACCGAGTGCCTCGACGAGGCGTGGCCCGCGCTGGACTCCTGGGCCGCCGGCGGGCACGCGGTGATCGAGCTGAACACCATGCTCCACCCAGGCTCCGCTCCGCCCCGGGCACCCCAGCCGGCGCTTCGCCTCGTCTCCGGCGGGATCGTCCCGCCGGACGCCCCGGGCAGGTCCCACGGGAGCCGCCGGTGAGCCCGCGCACCGGGCGGTCCCGTTGCTGAAGCGCGAGCAACTCGACCTGTTCGCAGCCGACCACACCGGCTTCCTCGACGATGTGTCGCCCCGGCATCTGGCCGGCCCCGGGGACGCACGGCACGTCACCCACGCCCTGGCCGCCGCCGGATGGACGGTCCAGTCCGATCCGCTCGCGCCGGTGGTCGACCTCGTGAGCCCGGACCTGTACTACCAGCTCCAGCACAAGCCACAGCCGGGGCAGTCCCGCTCAGGCTGGAGCCTGACAGGCAGCATCCCCGGAGAGCACTGGTACGCCTCCTTCGGCCCCATCCCCGCCGAGATCCTGGCGGGCGTCACCAACGGTCTCCTCGTCCCACCGCCCGTCACGGACCTGCCCGAAGTGTGGGACGTACTCGCCGACGCAGGCTGGACCCATACCCCTCTGACGGACGGTGCCGAGGCTCACTCCCCGGACGGAGTGGTCCGCATCAAGCAGCGGCCGATCCAGGTCGAGGCTGATGAGACCCTCGCGTGGCGGTTCGAGGTCCGCCCCGACGCGGATTGCCGCCCGCCGGTCTGGACGGCCTGGATCGCCTGCTCCCCGCCCCTGCACCTGATCCACGGCCTCGTCGGTGCTCTGCTCGATCCGAGTCCCCTCCAGCGCAGCTGGCAGGAACCCGAGGGGCACCACGATGCCCGGCGCACCCAGAGCAGCGTGACCCCGCAGGCGTATGTCGCGGCCCACCGCGCCCGGATCGATGCCGTCCGTGCCCAAGCCCGGGCCGCCCGCCGTCAGGCGAAGAAGGTCCTCACCACCGCCGCACCGCCCGTTCCCGCCCCGTCCGCCCCCGTTCGACAGGCCCGGTAACCCCTATCTCCGACCAGCACCGCCGCACCGACCCCCGCCCCGATGACCTCCTGGCCGCCGCCCTCACCCAGCTGCAGCAGCTCCATAGCGCGTGGGAGACCTACACCGAGACCCACACCGATCCGAGCGGCCGGCCGTACGACGACCAGGCCCACCAGCACGCCGAAGCCCGGCGGAACGCCGACGCTTGGGCCGCATTCGAACCGGTATCCCTGCTGGCCGCACGGCTGGTGGCCTCGGCCGAGAACCGCCTCCCGCGCCTGCCCAGTGGCACCGTCCAGCCGCGGTGGGTCTCCCAGCTCGGCATCCTCTCCTCGGCCGCCCACGGCCTCGACGCCGTCCGCACCGCCTGGGACGAGGAACTCGACGGCCTGCCGCCGAACGCCCACCCGGGCACCCACGTGTACGACAGCGCCGTGACTGAACGGAACGAGGCGGCCTGGCCCCTTCTGGAGGTGTGGGCCCTGCACGGCCAGAGCGTCCTCGACATTCGTTCCACCGCCCACCCGTCCCGGTCCCGGCTTCGGACTGCGGCCCCCGCGCCACCGGTGACCAGCGCCTCCAGCACGCCGGCGGTGCGGCGATGAGGGACAGGATCACCGTCGAGCAGGCCTTGGTCCCGCGCGCTCTGGCCGGCGGCGGGGACCCGGCCTGGGTCACCGTCCCCCTGCACCGGGCGGCCGGCTGGAGTCACGGCCACGACCCGCTGATGCCCCGTGTCCTGCTGTCCAGCCCCGACCAGCAGACCATGCTGCGCCTGAGGCCCGACCCGGACGAGCCGTGGTGGACCCTCCAGCACGCACAGGCAGGTGCCGCACCTGCCTGGGACGCCGCCTTCGGAGCCCGGACCCCGGTGGAGATCATCGCGGGGCTCACCGACGCCCTCATTCAGCAGCCCGGCACTCCGGCCGAACCGGACCCATACGTCCCGCTGCTGGAGCACGGCTGGACCCCCAGGCCCTTCGCCAGCGGTCTCGGCTCTCCCGACGATCTGACCATGATCATGCACGCCCCCGAGAAGGGCCTCCCGAGCTGGCTGATCACCGCCAAGGGGCGAAGGAACGACGTACCGCTGTGGCGTGCCTGGTTTAGTGAGCACACGCCCCCGCATCTGGTCGCCGGGTTCACCCGCGCTCTCGCCGACCCCGCGCCGCTGGCCCGCGATCCCCTGCACCTGCCGCCCGTCGTGAGCCGCTCCCAGATCACCCGGCGTGAGGTCCCCGCCGAGGAAGTGGCCCAGGCGCTGGAACACCGCGTCCAGCAGCTCACCGCCCGCTCTTCTCCGCCGGCCACCCGGCCGCGGGCACCGCGTGTGCCGCCGCCGCACCGCCGCACCCGCTGACCCTGTCTTCCCTCTTTTTTGGACGTCCGCTTGCCCAGTACCCCCTCCAGCTCTTCCAACGACGGTGCCACCGACCTCGCCTTCAAGATGCTCCTCGGTGTCGTCGCCGTCGCCGTGCCGCTCGCCAACGCCACCTGGCTCAGCGGCAATCTCACCGCCCGGCTCACCGGTTCGAGCCCCCAGGCCGCCTATCTTCCGGCCGACGCCCTCCTGAACCCCGAGCAGCTCTGGCCCGGCCTGGGTGAAACAGCCCTGCTCGTGGGAACCCGGATCGTCCCCATCGCGGTCCTGATCACCCTCGCCGTGATCGCCGCCGTCGTCTGGAACCGGCACAAGAACGGCAGCGGGCGCCGCCGGAAGGTCGCCGGGACGGCCAAGGCGAAGGACATCGAGCCGCTGCTCGCCAAGCAGATCACTGCCAAAGCCCGCAGCCTGCGACCCAGCCTCAAGGGCGCGAAGTCCATCGCCCCGTCCGATACCGGGATCCTCCTCGGCAACTTGGCCGGTACCCGGACCGAGGTGCGGATGGGGTACGAGGACGTCGCCGTCGCGATCATGGCCCCCCGCTCCGGCAAAACCACCTCACTGGCGATCCCTTCCATCCTCGCCGCCCCCGGCCCCGTGCTCCTCACCTCCAACAAAGCCGGCGGTGACGCCTACACCGCGACGATCGACGCGCGGGCGGGCGTGGGGCGGGTGTGGTCGATGGACCCGCAGCAGATCGCCCACGCCTCACGGGAGATGTGGTGGAACCCGCTCGCCGACGCGAAGACCCTCGACGGGGCGGGCAGGTTGGCCGGGCACTTCCTCGCCGCGTCCGTGGACGCCTCCCAGCAGGGGGACTTCTGGTCCAAGGCCGGCAGCAACGTCCTGGGCCAGCTCTTCCTCGCCGCGGCCCTCGACAACCGGCCGATCACCGACGTCATGCAGTGGCTCGCGTTCCCCGCCGACCGGAGGCCGCTGGACATCCTCCGCGATCACGGCTTCACCGCCGTCGCCGCCCAGCTCAAGGGCACCGTCGAAGGGCCGCCCGAGACCCGTGACGGCATCTACGAGACCGCCCGCCAGTACGCCGCCGCCCTCCTCAACACGGAGATAGCCCGCTGGGTCACCCCGCAGAAGGACGTCCCCGAGTTCCGGCCCGCCGAGTTCGTCACGTCCACCGACACGCTGTACCTGCTGTCGAAGGACGGCGGCGGCGGCGCGTCCGCGCTGATCGCCGCGTGTGCGGACTCTGTGATGCGGGCGGCGACCGCCCAGGCCGAGCGCGCCGGCGGGCGCCTCGACCCGCCGATGCTCGCGATCCTCGACGAAGCCGCGAACGTGTGCAAAATTTCGGACCTTCCTGACCTGTACTCCCACCTCGGGTCCCGCGGGATCATCCCGATGACGATCCTCCAGTCCTACCGCCAGGGCCAGAAGGTCTGGGGCGATGCCGGCATGGACGCCATGTGGTCCGCCGCCACCATCAAGGTCATCGGGTCGGGTATCGACGACCCCGACTTCGCCGACAAGCTCAGCAGGCTGATCGGCGATCACGACGTCGAAACCACATCGACCTCCACATCCGACTCCGGCATGTCCACGAGCATCAGCATGCGGCAGGAACGCATCCTCCCGGCGGACGCGATCCGGGCCCTCCCCAAGGGCACCGCTCTCCTCTTCGCGACCGGCATGCGGGCCGCGATGCTCGACCTGCGCCCCTGGTACCTGGAGCCCGGTGCCGACGTACTGTCCGCCGCCTCGGCCGCGGCATCGAAGGGGATCACCGCCCGTGCGGTCGCCAAGGCCGCACCCCAGCAGCGTGACTTCGGGAAAGCGGCATGAACACACCGTCCCCCTCGACCTTCGACCTGGGAGAACTGCTCCTCCTGGCAGACCGGGCGACGAACCTTGCGGACTCCTTCCATCTGCTGGAAGGCGCGGACCGTGATGTCGCCGTCGGCACACTCACGTTTCAGGTCGACGCCGCCGAACAGCTCGCCCTCGGCCTGCGGCAGTGGGCCGGCACCGGCAGCCGGCTCCGTCACGATCACCCCCGCGTGATCGAAACGGCCGATGCCCTCCGCTCGGTCGCCCACCACGCCCGGCTGGTCGGCGACCACCTCGTCCAGGCCCTGATGGCCCACGGCCGCCGGGCCGAACCCGGAAGCGAAACCCCCGACATCCGATGGGAGGCCAAGCTCTACGGCACGGCGGGTGAACAGATCCGTGCGGCGCGCAGTCTCCTGGCGCTGATACCGGCCACCTGCGCCGACGCCGCAGCCACCTTCGCCGCCACAGTCCCGTACACCGCGCCCGCCGCCGGCAAAGCCCTGGCCGGAAGCCGGGCCGGATCCCTCACCGATCTCCAGGGCGCGGCACTGCGCTCGGCCGCCGCCGGCCGGCTCGAACTGTACGCCGTGGGCCCCTCCACATACCTCAGTGACCGCGGCAGGGTCCGGCTGACCCGGCGAACCGTCAACCCCTTGGTCGAGAGAGGTCTCCTCCGATACGACGACCGGTTCGCCCGTGACAACACCTGGCGCATCCGTCTCACCCCGCCCGGCCGCGCCATGTTCCTGGGCCACCTGGCACGCCCCCGTTCGCGTACGGCCATCGCGCTTTCCCCGCCGGTCTCTCTCCGGCAGCGAACCCGTCGGCCCTGACCCCGGAGAGGACCTCTCTGTACGAGCCCCACGACCTCGACGGTTTCACCCCGCACGACGCGGTCGACGCCATCACCCGCGACATCGCCGCCCACCCCGTTGCCCCAGCTCTGTCCGGAATGTTCACCGCCATCCGGCACATCGCCCTGATCAGCCACCTCGTGACCTGGTTCACCGGGGACTGGCTTTATTCACGAGTAGTGACGTCGGTTGTTCACGGGTTTGGGAGGCGCCCAGATCCACGGTCGGGTGATGTTCACGAGTTTTGACAGCACTGGGGTACTTGCCAGGGCAGCATCGGGGTGCTCCTGGTGAAAGGTCCTGGTCATGCCGCAGATGTCCAAGGTCGAGCTGTACGCGGCGATCCGGCGTGACCACCGTGCTGGCATGAAGATGCGCGAGCTTGAGCGCAAGTACAACGTGTCGTGGAGGACGGTCAGGAAGGCCGTGGACTCCGTCTGGCCGGAGCCCCGGAAGAAGCTGCCGCCGCGGCCAACTGCGCTGGATCCGTACAAACCGGTGATCGACGAGATGCTGCGGACGGACCTCGACGCGCCGCGCAAACAGCGTCATACGATCACGCGGATCTTCCACCGGCTCATCGAGGAGCACGGCGCCGATGTGTCCTACCAGATGGTCCGTCGCTACGTCTCCGACCGGAAGCCGGAGATCCTCGCGGCTTCGGGCAAAGCCCCCGTTGAAGCCTTCGTGCCGCAGACCCACCTGCCTGGTCACGAGGCGGAGGTCGACTTCGGCGACGTGACCGTGCGCCTGGCCGGCGAACTGGTGACCTGCTACTTGTTCTCACTCCGCCTGTCCTACTCGGGCAAGGCCGTCCACCGCGTCTTCGCCTCATGCGGCCAGGAGGCCTTCTTCGAAGGACACGTGCACGCGCTTCGCACGCTAGGCGGCGTCCCGCGAAGCAAGATCCGCTACGACAACCTGAAGTCGGCCGTCGCCCAGGTGCTGGGGCTGAACCGGGCCCGGGTGGAGACCGACCGGTGGATCGCCTTCCGCTCGCACTTTAACATCGAGAGCTTCTACTGCCGCCCTGGCATCGAAGGCGCACACGAGAAGGGAGGCGTCGAAGGGATGATCGGCTACTTCCGCCGCAACCACTTCACACCGGTCCCGGAAGTCGACTCCCTCGCCGAACTGAACGAGATGGTCGACCAGTGGGACCTGCACGACGGGCATCGCCGGATCGGCTCACGGCCGCGGACCGTCGACGAGTACTTCGCGATCGAGCAGCCGCTGCTGATGCCGCTGCCGCAAGAGCCGTTCGAGACCGGCCGGCTGTTCACACCACGGGTCGACCGTTACAGCCAGATCGCAGTCCGCACCAACCGCTACTCGGTCCCGACCCGGCTGATCGGCAAACGGGTACGAGTCGTCCTGCACGCCTCTCACCTGGTGGTTTACGACAAGAACATCGAGGTGGCCCGCCACGAGAGGCTGATCGCGAAGGGTAGCTGCCGCCTGGACCTGGACCACTACCTCGAAGCCCTCATCCGTAAGCCCGGCGCCTTCCCCGGCGCCACGGCCCTGGAACAGGCCCGGTCCGCAGGCAAGTTCACCCCGGTCCACGACGCCTGGTGGGCCCAGGCCCGCAAGGTTCACGGAGAGCGGGACGGCACCCGGGCGTTGATCGAGGTCCTGCTGCTGAACCGTCACCTCGCCCACGAGCACGTGGTCGCGGGCCTGGCCACCGCGCTGCGGGCCGGCGCCCTGACCGCCGACGCCGTCGCCTTGGAGGCCCGCAAGGCGGCCCAGACAGAGGACGAGCCAACCATCGGCGCATCTGGCCCGGCGGTTCCTGGGCAGACGCCGGCCACTGTCACGTCACTGCACGAGTGGCGGCTCGCGCACCTCCCGCCGGACACCAGACCGCTGCCGTCGGTGACCCCCTACGACCAACTGCTCCGACGCCGCCGCACCAGCGGCAGCGAACACCGTGAGGGAGAAGCACAGTGACCCTGCCCCGCCAGCGAGGCTTGACCGAGCAGGCCGCCGACGCCGCGATCGACACCGCCTGCCGCCTGCCGCGACTGCCCTCGATCCGCAACGAGTTCAACGACATCGCCGACAGGGCCGTCAAGGACCAGATGACCTACCGCGGCTTCCTCGCCGAACTGCTGATGACCGAATGCGACGACCGGGCACGCCGCCGCTCCGAACGACGCATCAAGGCAGCCGGCTTCCCGCGGGAGAAGTCACTTCGGGCCTTCGACTTCGATGCCAACCCGAACATTGACGCGGCCACCGTCCATACCCTTGCCAGCTGCGAGTGGATCAAGAAGAGCCAGCCGCTCTGCCTGATCGGAGACTCCGGCACCGGCAAGTCCCACATGCTCATCGCCCTGGGCACCGAGGCCGCCATGAAGGGCTACCGAGTCCGCTACACACTGGCCACGAAGCTGGTCAACGAACTGGTCGAGGCCGCCGACGAGAAGCAGCTCAACAAGACCATCGCCCGCTACGGCCGCGTCGATCTCCTCTGCATCGACGAACTCGGCTATATGGAACTCGATCGCCACGGCGCCGAGCTGCTGTTCCAGGTCCTGACCGAGCGGGAGGAGAAGAACAGCGTCGCCATCGCGTCCAACGAGTCCTTCGGAGGCTGGACCAAGACCTTCACCGACCCTCGCCTCTGCGCGGCCATCGTCGACCGTCTCACCTTCAACGGCACGATCATCGAAACCGGCACCGACTCCTACCGCCTCGCCAGCACCCGGGCCCGAGCCGAAGAGCACGTCGCCAGCTGAAGAAGTTCCCTCCCGGCCTCAGGACACGTCCCCAGGGCCGGGAGGTCCAAGGTCACAGGGCGATCAGTCCTGCCGCCGTCCCTCTGAAGCCGCAGGCATCGAAGTAGAACGATCGCAAGTGCTCTTCGAAGTCGACATGCAGCCACTCACACCCTGCAGCACGGCATCCCTCAGCAGCTGCCTTGACCAGCGCGGCTCCAACTCCGTTCGAACGATTGCGCTGAGCCACGACCGTGTCCAGGACGAACGCATGGACGCCGCCGTCCCAAGCGACGTTAACGAAGCCGACCAAACGATCATCTTCCCAGGCGCAGACCCAGCCGAGACTGTGACGTTGAAGCCTTGCACGCCAGTCCGTCTGCCCGACCGGGTGATCGAATCCTTCGGCATGCAGCTTGTTGAGAGCTGAGTTGTCGACGTCGCCCCGCCACTCATACGTGATCGTCATGATCCGAACCTAGTGACCACCAGAGCCGGACTACAGGGCGGGCGACTCACTCACTCTCGGCTGCCGTCAAAACTACTGAACAACGAACACGCCGAAGATCGGTAAGTGCTGCCCAAACTCATCGACAACTGCTGTCGCAACAAACGAACGAAGCCAGGGGACAGCCCCACTACGCCGAGCACGCCCATCAGAGCCCCTCCGGCGCATGGCGCCCGGTCGAAGCACTGACCGCCGCCGCGGTTCCGCTCGCCCAGGCCCTCACCCACCACACCCGGGCGCTGGTTCCGCTCGCCGCGCTCTCCCAGCCCGACCGCCGGCGCTCCCCCGCCGACGGGATGGACCGTATCGATCTGCACCACACTCTGCGGACCCACCTGCTGGCCGCCAGCCAGTCCCTCGCCGACGCCCGCACCGCCCTCCACCGCCCCGTCACACCGACACCCGGTGGCTGTCCGCCTCCCCCAACGGCCCCCGGCCGCCACCACCGCCGCTAACCCCCACCCGCAGGAGCGCCCGCCCTGGCCTTCATCGACCACCACACTGTCGTCGCCGGACTGACCGACGACGGCCACGTCTTCATCGTCCTCAACGACGAACTCCCCGCCGCGGAAAGCGTCCTGGCCGACAGCGGATTCACCGCCCACGAGCATCAGGGACGCACCCTGTACATGCGGCCGTCCGGCGCCCCACCGGTGGTGACCAGCAATGCGATCCATGAACTGTCCGCCCACACCACGGACTTGGTCGACCTGAGCTGGCCCAGCGACACCCACCCCGCGGTCCACATCGACCTCTCCGGTGACCGCGTCACCGCCACCGCCTACTCACAAGCCGCCCGCGAGGTCCTCGAACAGCACCGGTTCACCCGTACAGGAACCGGTTACGCCCTGCCCGGTGAGCTGAGCGAACGGGAGTCCCTCGGCATCGTCGCCCAGGCCGAAGCTCATCTGTGGGACCTCGGACTCACCGTCCGGACCGTCCTCGGCATCACCACCACCCCCACACCGGGCCTCCTCGTACCGGCGGCCCGCCCCGCCTCCGTGAAGAGGCGAGGACGCTGACCCGCTTCATCAGCCACTCGGACATCGTCTTCGGCTCCACCGACGACGGCGGAACCTTCGCCGTCATCAACGCCGATCTCCCCCACGCCCACATCGTCCTCACCCACTGCGGCTTCACCCCGGGCGAGCATCAGGGCCGCACCGTCTACCGGCTCGCCCCCGGAAACCCCGCCGCCCACGCCGACGCCTTCGCACGGGCGTACAGCACGCTCCTGCGCCACACACCGGAGATCGCCAACCTCACCACTCCCCCAGCTCGTGATCCCGACCGGCCGGCACCCGAGCCCGACGTGCTCATCGACGCGTCCACCGAACACGTCACCGCCACCCACACCAGTACCGCAGCCCGTGAAATCCTCGCCCGCTACGGCTTCGCCACGGGATCCAGCCCCGGGCTCTTCGAACTGCCCGGCGCGATGCGCGAGAGCGACCAGGCCGCCGCCGTATGCATGACCAGGGCCAACCTCCACGCGGCCGGCATCTCCGTGCGCATCCGTTTCGGGATGCCCTGCCTCACCAGCCCCCGTACAGGCCCGTCCCCGGCACCCCGGCCTTCCTCCCCGCACCCGGCCGCCACCAGCCCCGCTGACCACACCCCCGCTACACCGGAGAACCGCCTGTTGCCCCCGAGCAGCCTCCCCTCCGCAGGCCGCGAACTGCAGTCCCTCGCCGAAGGTTTCGCATCCCTGGCCCAGCAGACCGAGCGCCTCCGTGTCACTGCGGATGTCAGTGCGCTGCGTCAGATCGCACCGCTGATCACCGGAGCCCAGAACCTCACGGAACGGACCCTCGGGCACCTCCAGTCCCTCGTTGGCCAGGAGGAGGAGCCCATCACCCTGGAAGACGGCAGCTCCGCCCTGGACACCATCGCCACCGCTGTCGCCGCCGCGACTCTGGCCGCCCACGACCTCGGCGCCGCCGTCTACCGCATCACCTACGAAGGGACGCAATCCGCCCGCCCCCACACCGCCGGCGAGCAGGCGTTCCGCGTCCACCAGGCCGAAGCAGGACGCGTCATGGCCCAGGACATCGCCGGTGCCGGCCAGATGCTCGACGCCGCGGCCATCTCCCTGCGCTACGCCGCCACCGGTCTGAACACCGCTCCCACAGCCCCAGCCGCTCGTCTAACGAGCGCCCCGACGCAGAAACCCGTGCTGAGTTCCGCCCAGTACACCGCTCTGCGGTCGCTGGCCAAGGGCCGGTGACAGATCGACGACGGCACCCAGAGCAGGGCGCGCGTCACGTCCGGCGACGGCACACGCATCACCAGCGTCCAGTCGCTGGAGAAGCGCGGCCTGCTCACCACGGACACCTCTCCACAGCCCGGCACTTGCCGCCCTTTTCTTCCCCGTGCGGAGTTCCGCCGCCCCGGTCCGGGCTCTTCACACTCCGCCCACCCTGTCAAGGAACCCATCATTCCCACCCCTCAGTTCCGCGCTATTTCCCTGGGCGCCGGAATTCAGTCCAGCGCCATGCTCGCCCTCTCTGCCGAAGGCATCCTCCCCCGCGTTGATTACGCCATCTTCGCCGACACCGGATGGGAGCCACAGGCTGTATACACCCATCTGGACCGCCTGGAAAACGAGATAGCCAAGCCTGCCGGAATACCGATCCTTGATGTCTCCTCCGGAAACATCAGAGATGACGCACTCGACCCGGAACACCGGTTCGCCTCCATGCCGCTCCACATTCTGAACAAGGACGGGCGTCCGGGGATGACCAGGCGCCAGTGCACGGGCGAGTACAAGATCAAACCGATCAAGAAGCAGGTCCGCGAACTCCTCGGCTATCCCTACCCTGCCCGAATACCGAAGGGTGTTTTCGTCGAGCAGTGGGTGGGAATCTCGACCGACGAGTTTCATCGGGCCAAGGATTCCGACGTCAAGTACATGTGGAACCGGCACCCGCTCATCACCGATATGGACTGGTCCCGCGCTGACTGCATCCGCTACCTGGCCTCGATCGGACTCGCCGAGACACCGAAGTCATCATGTTTGGGGTGCCCCTTCCACGGCAACGCCCAATGGCGCGCCATCCGGGACCATTCACCGGAAGAGTGGGCGGATGTCGTGGAATTCGATGCGGCGATCCGTGAAGGAAACGCGCGGGCGAAGGCGACGGGAAACAAGCTGCTGGGGCAGGCGTTCCTGCACCGTTCCCGTGTCCCGCTCGGCGAGGCCCCGATCGACCATGTCACCGCCGCCGAATGGGCCGCCCTCCAGGAGGAGACCGACGGGCTGGACGCGGTCGCGCTGGAAGAGGGCGTCGCCGACGGCTGCTCCCCGTGGGCCTGCCGCGGCTCCGATCCGGTGGGGGACGACTTCGGACTGGCCGCGTGAACAGACTGGTCCTGGATTTGTTCGCGGGTCCGGGCGGCTGGTCGGTTCCCCTGCACCGGTGGGGAATCCGGGAGGTTGGTCTGGAATGGGACGAATGGGCCTGCCGGACGCGGGCCGCAGCCGGACTGCTCACCATCCGCACCGACATCGCCCTGTACCCAGCGTGGATCTTCTCCGGACGGGTCTGGGGGCTGATCGCGTCCCCGCCGTGCCAGGCGTGGTCCATGGCCGGCAAGCGCCTCGGTCTGCTCGACCAGCCCCTTGTACACCAGGCGGTCGCCGACCTCGCCCAAGGTCGCGACACCCGCGAACAGCTCCTGGCCGCATGCCGGGATGAGAGGTCCCTGCTGGCGGCGGAGCCTATGCGCTACCTCCACGCCCTCCACCGGAGCGGTGAGCCGGAGTGGGTGGCCATGGAAGAGGTCCCCCACGTCCTCCCGCTGTGGAAGCAGTACGCCGAGGTTCTCCGGGGCTGGGGATTCTCCGTGTGGACCGGGATCCTGAACGCGGCCGACTACGGCGTACCCCAGACCCGGCGCCGGGCGATCCTCCTCGCCTCCCGCACCCGCACCGCTCTGCCTCCGCCCCCGACACACGCCGCCGTCGCCGAGCCCGAATCACTGTTCGGACCGGGCCGTGAACGCTGGGTGTCCATGGCCGAGGCGCTGGGCTGGGGCGCGACCGACCGGCCGGTGCCGACCGTGTGCGCGGGCGGCGGTCCCGGGGGCGGTCCCGAGCCTTTCCCTTCCGGGTCCCGCCAGGCCCTTGCCGATGCCCGTGACCGCGGTGCCTGGACCCGGCGGAATCCCGGTACCGGGATCGTGCTCGCGTCCCGTCGGGAAGGGTCCGGATGGGCCGAGCGGCACGGCACTCGCGAGAACCGTCCCGCCGACGGCCCGGCCCCGACCTTCACCGCGGAGGCGCACCGCTGGTCGTGGAGTCTGCGGAGCAACAACCAGGCCAATGCCACCGTCCGCCGCGCGGACGAGCCGGCCGGGACGCTGTTCTTCGGCCATCGCGCCAATGAATGCGTCTGGGTCGCCGAGCCCCTCCCGGAAGAGGGCGGCGAGGACAGTGGGGCGGTGGAGTCGATCCGGATCACCGCAGCCGAGGCCGGCGCTTTGCAGACCTTCCCGGCCGGCTATCCGTGGCAGGGGACCAAGGGGCAGCAGTTCTCGCAGATCGGGAACGCGGTCCCGCCCCGGTTGGCGGCCCATCTCCTCGCGCCGCACCTCGGCAAGACCCTCGGCCCCGACGACTTCACCTTGGCGGCCTGATGCCCGGTACAACCGACCCGTACGGTGACGAGTCGGCGGCCCCGGCGCCGTCGCCGCCGGTGTACTACGCCGAGCAGGCCCTTCTCGGTGCCCTGCTCCTCACCCCGGAACGGTTGAAGCGCATTGGCGTCCTGGAAGCGGGGCACTTCGGCGATCCTGCCCACGCGGCCCTGTTCGCCGCCATGGGCGCTGTCTCCCCGCCCAATGCCGCCGTTCACGTGAAGGAGCCGGTGTGGCTGACCACGGTGCTCGACCGCGCCCGCTGTCAGGCGCGCGGCTTGACCGCCTCCTACCTCCACACGCTGATCCACGTCTGCCCCGACCCGGCACACGCCCCGGCCTATGCCCAGATCGTCCGTTCCGAGCACGCCCGCCGCACTCTGCGGTCCCACGCCGGACACCTCGCCCGCGTCGCCGGCGATCCGGGGCTGCCGAACCCGGCCGCCACCGTTCTCAACCGCGCCGACGTGCTCGCCCGGTATCTCGACCGGCTCGCCGGAGAGTTCGCCCCGCATCCCGGCTCCCTGCCCCGCACTCCGCTCAGCCCGGAGCGGCAGAAGGAGGCGACCGAGGAGGTCCTGGACGAGGAGCGGCTGCTGCTGGCCGTCGCGACCGCCCACCCCGACGAGCTGGCCGGGATGCGGTGGCTGCAGCCCGACGATTTCGCCCTCCCCCTGCACGGACAGCTCTACCGCTGCCTCACGCTTCTCGACCGCCGCGGTGCCGTCGTCGACCCGGTCACCGTGCTGTGGGAGGCCCAGCAGCACGGCCTGACCGCCCAAGGGGCCGATCCGGGCGACCTGCTGGCCCTGCTCTCCGCCCACGCCGGATCCACCGAGCACTGGGGCCGGCGCATCCTCCAGCGCGCCCTTCTCCACCAGGCCCGCACCACCGCCGAAACGATCCACACGCTCGCCGACGACCCGGCCAACAGCGTCCACCAGCTCGTCACCGGCAGTCGCCGCTCCCTCGCCGACCTCACCGCCATCCGCACCCGCTGGCGGCCCCCCATCACTCCGCAGCCACCCGCCCGCAGCCGGGCGCCCCGCACCACCGCCGCAGTCCGCGCGGGCCCACCGCGCACCACCGCCCCCGGCAGCCCGGTACGCACCAGCCGATAGCCCGCCCAACAGAAGGAACCCGCCCATGCCCCACTCCCCAATCGCCCATGTCCGTCTCGACCGGCACCCCGAGCACCCCGACGCGGTCACCGCCACCCTCACCAGCACCGGCAAAGGCGCGGACACCGCCCGCGCGCTGCTGGCCGGTCACGGATTCCGTCCCCTGGACCCAGCGACGATGATCCTGGCCCGGATCGACCACGAGGAACCCCACCACGCCAACCAGGCGGCGACCACCCTGCGGACCGCCGGAGCCACTGTCGAGATCACCGCCGGCCTGCGAGACGACATCGACACCGAGTGGACCTGGGCCGACTACCCCATGCCCTGGCTGACCCGCAACGAGATCCGAGAGGTCTCAAACCAGGCGCAGAAGATCCACGACGACATCGCCGCCGGCCGCCTGGTCATCCACCGCCACGCCCACGACGGGCACACCATCGTCGCCGTCGGTACCTACCCCGGCGGCCAGAGCATCCACCTCCACGGCGAGAACCACCTGCGTCAGACCACCGCCGTCTACGACACGACCAGCGCGGCCCTCGGGGAGTTCGACGACCTCTACACCGACGCCGTCCGCCCCGGCCCGGCACCCGCCACCGAGACCGAGGAACACGCGGCAGCCGTTCTCACCGCCACGGCACCCGCTGGAGCACACATGGCCACCACAACCCCGTCGGCCGAACCCGCGCCGCAGGCCGACACCGTCGCGGTGCACGCGGCCCGCCCCGGCGAACACGAAGCCCTTCTCACCGAGTTCCTCGAAGCCCAGGGCGAATGGGAGAAATACCGGCCCTGCGACGAGACGACCGTCGCCAGCCATGAGAGCCTGACCCTGCGGGCGGAGTTCGTCCACGAAGCAGGCCCCCGCGACACCGCCTGGACCATCGCCGCCTACGAATCCCCCGTCGGCGAGCGCATCTGGCACGCCACCGTCAGCGCCGCCACTCCCGTCGAGATCATGCGGACCTTCCTCGGCAGCCTGGCGTCCGAGAACGCCTGGGGCCCCGGCCCGGACTCCAAGATCACCGAGAAGACGCTCGCCGAGGCCACCCGCCCTCTCGCCCACGACGGATGGCAGCAGAAGACCGACGGCCGCTGCATGACCTGGACCGCCCCCGTCAGCGAAAAGACCGGGCTGCGGTTCGACGCCTTCGCCGACCAACGCGACAACAGCACCCTGCCCGCCTGGACCCTGTGGGGCGGCAACACCGCCGACCACCCCACCTGGACCATTCACCTCTCCTCCCACACCCCGCCCGCGCTCCTGCAGGACCTCACCTTCGAACTCGCCCTAGGCGAAGCCACCCGACAGCTCCGGGACCCCGTACCGCCCCGGGTCATGTCTCTCACGACCGGACCACCGGTTCAGCACCGGACAGCGGCACCCGCATCCCCAACTCCTGTACGGAAGCGCTGACACGCCACGCCGGGCACCCGCGACATACGCCGTCACCTCTGAGGCATCCGGCCACACGCCTGACTTTCCACGGCGGTTGGCCTTCCACGGCTGGTACCACCGAGTTTACTGTTTCTCGGATCCAGGGCTGAAGTACTTCCCGGAGCGATAGTTCGAGGGTTGGCCCGGAGTCATCCGGTGGCCTCTCAAATGCCGCTAGGATGATCGCTGCTGACCAAACCTCATGAGAACCCGTATGCGGCGGTTGCCGTTCCGGATTCCCTTGCTTCCGGCTAACCACTCAAGGTGCCGGCTGGGTGAAGGGAAGCAGTGATGACAGAACTGGATACGACCGGAAAGCATGTGTGGACCACCTTCGAGAAGGTGACGGTGGCCCTCGCTGTGCCAGGTGTCGTAACCGCAATCATCGCTTGCGTGGCGCAAATCGCTCAAGCGTTCTAATCGCGATGCGCGCAGCAGTGCCCGGGAGGGACCGGCAGCCGTTACTTACACGGCAGGCCCGGTCTGATTGAAGGCGACCGGGCCTGTGATCCGCACAAGAAGGCCCGTTCCAGTTACAGCTGGTGCGGGCCTTTTCGGCGTTCCCCAGAGGGGAACGCCGCTACCAACATGTAAAACAATACCAGGTTTTGGCCTCATATCCTTTAACGGCAAGGCAAACGTGCAGGTCAGCGCAACAACAGCCGGCAATAGGTTCGCTCGCCGTATCGGGCAACGACGCCTCCGGGAAGTCGGGGAGCCTGCCCCGCACCCCTCCAGGGGATCGAGCGCCATCCCGTAACTTTGAAGAGTCGCAGCTCATCTGCCCTTCGCTGCGGCGGGCGCAGGGCAGACACCGGAGCTGCCTGTAACCGTTACGGGTAACTTCCGTGTGGCTGAGCCTGATCCGGCAGCACCTGGTGACGTCCCACGGTGCTGTCCGGGTCAGGCCGCGGAGCGGGCGGCGTGGGGGAGGCAGTCGCCCCGGCCCTGCCGATGAGGCACCGCCTCACGTGAGGCGGTGCCTCATCGGCTGCATAGCCGACCTGCCGAGGCCCTCTTGCTGCCTCCACGCGGGCCGCCTGATACTCGCCCAGGCTCCCGGGAGCGGCAAGCTTGGGGCGGCGGCATTCGAGAAGCAGTCTCCCTCACCGAGGCAGGGATCAGTGAGCGAGCCCCGGGCGGGCACTCCCGGCGCCCACCCCGCATCGACGGTGCGGCGACGCGTTCGCAGCACAGGGTGGCGGGTCCCCCGGCCTGTTCGGTCTGGCCGTCTCAATGGCTCGCCGCGACCATAGCGCACAACTCCCGCCACCCAGCTTTCTGTTACACGATGGAGTGAACTCTCGTTACCCGCACAGAAGAGCGCCCGGCCGGTCGCCTGGCCCTTGTGTGCGCCCCCCTGAGTGGCTGACCAGCAGCCTGTTGCTGGCACAGTGAACCCCGTGCCTGCGAAGAAGAAGACGAAAGACCTCAAGCCCCCGCGCTATCGCGACGCCATCGACATACCGGTGCTCTTCCGTGACGGCCCGGGCGGGCGGACCAGACGTGGGTGGCGCAGAACCGACCACGACGAGTGGACAGGTGTCGGATTTCCGTCGAAGGACGGCTGGTATCTGCCGACGACGACATGGCGGGAGATTCTCCATGCCGCGATCAGCGTGGGTCGCGACATCTCCCCCTGGCTCAGCCACCCGCACTACGCGGTCCGGGAGATCGGAGCCCGGGTCGCGCCGCTGAACGCCTATCTGGACCTCCATGACGCGCCCAGCCTCCACCACCACAGCGCGGGGCGCCGTCTGACCGCGAACATCGTGCTGGAGCAGGGCACGGAATCCAGCGCCTTCGGGGCCTTCAGCTACCGGCTGGGCATGACGATGACCGAATGGGCCTGCCGTTCCCTGATGGGCCTCGGCCAGACGTGGCACATCGAGAACAGCTGGCCCCAGGGAATCAAAGACCCCGCCAGCGGCGTGAAGGCCGTCAAGGGACAGAAGAACCCGAGGCCCGACCTCTGGGGCAAGCACCTCGCCGAATCCCGCTACTGGCTGATCGAGGCCAAGGCCGGCACGATCACGCGCGCTCAGCTCGATCACGGCTGGAAGCAAGTGCAGGGCGGATGCTCCGTACTCCATCCCCACGGCCTCGATCACCGTCTCCTGCTCTGCGGAACCGGCATCAAACGCGGTGTCAGCCGGGCAAACGACGTATTCGTCATCATCCGTCACGAACACCACCCGGGAACGCCGCCCTCCTCCGGCCCCACCGGGAGCGGCCCCACACCAAACGGGCCCCAGCCGACGGGACCGGGATCGCCGCCCTCCTCCGGCTCCGCCGGCAGCGATTCCACACCGGGCGGCCCCCGGTCGGCGGAAGAGGCCATCAATGAGGACGACACCGGCGGTGCGCTGCTCGAAGTCGCCCGGGCGAAGATGCTTCCCTACCTGGTACTGCGGTCCCTGCAGCAATCCTCCTTCTCCCGGCTCCGTCTGGTGCCCGTCTCCCAGAATCGCACGTGGCGCCGGCCCCAACCGGGCCGGCTCACCCTCATGGAGGACGACGGCGGCACCCGGGAACTACGCGACGCTCTGCGCCGGCGTACATCCTCACCGACCGACGCGGACGCTCGCCAGGTCGGCCTGGAAGGCTTTCTCACCGCCCGGGTCCCCCACACAGAAGTCACCCTCGGCATGTCCCGGCAGCTCTACGCGGCCTGCGCCGAACTCTTCCAGGCCGACCGCGAGATCGCCGCGCGGATCCCGGGGCTGCGGGCCGAGGACCACTCCCCCGAGATGGACGACCACGACCTGGACGCCCGCTCCAGGGCTGTCCGCCGTGAATACCGAGAGCGTCAGGAAGAGGCCAGGCCCCACGTCCAGCGCAGACTCCGCGCCGCCTTCTCCGACACCCGGGAGCAGCCCTGGGAAGCCCGCCTGGGGGACACCCCGGGCTTCACCCTCGCCCCTGCCGCGCTGGAAGCCACTACACCCGAGACCTACCTGGCCATCAATCTGGACGACCTGCTCCGCCGCTGAGCCGGTCGGCCAGGACCACCCCCCTCTCGGTCGATGGCGGCGGAGCATAGCCCCGGTTCCCCGGTTCGCGAAACCGGAGAACCACTGGACCATTGATCACTCCACCGCCACGTCCTGCCCACACCATCGAGAGGCACCAGCACGACCACCCCACCCACAACTTCGCACCAGGCCACAGCGGAGCCCGTCACACGCACACAGAATCGAGCCCTCCTACGCCGCGGCGTAGCTGAGGCGGAACAGGTCCTGAGCCCGCTCCAGGTCGCGCTCCGTGCGGAGCTGGACTTCCAGATCACCGGTTCCGTGGTGGCCGAGTCCCGTCACGTCCCGGGTGAAGCCGGGGACGAGGTCCACTGTGCCCGGGTCCGCCTTGAGGTAGACGAGGAGCTTGGTCTGCCGGGGCGGGCAGAGGCAGGCGAAGTTCCGCAGCCGCTGATAGGCCCGGTACTGCTTGCGCTGCACGGGCACGATGTCGTCCCCGAGCCCGAGCAGCACCTCGTCGACCGCTGCCGCCAGCTCCGTCATCGCACCGCCCTCCGTACGGGCCCGCTGGATCCCGGCCGCGCGCCGGCGGGCGGCCATCCGGGGTGCCGCGGAATGCCCGGTGACGGAAGCCACCGTCTCAAGCCCGATGTGGTGCTCACCATAGAGGCGGTAGCGCACCAGGTCGATGCTGCGGCGGTGCTCGCGGACGGCATGGACGTCGTAGCGGGTGAAGTCACCGGCCACGCAGATCAGCCTCGGCGCGCTCCAGAGCACCTGGGACGCAGCCGGCTGGCCGAGCCGCTCGCGGACCAGGTGCCCGAACTCCGCCCGGTGGTCCATCAGCCAGGACAGGTAGAACAGACCCTGGTTGATCACGCCCGCGTCGGTGCCACGCTTGTACTCGACGATCACCGGGGACCCGTTCTCGTCGAGACCCAGCGAGTCAATCCGCCCACCGTGCACCGGGCCGGTGCTGTACTCGCTCGCCAGGAACCTGACGCCCAGCATCGCCTGCATGTGGGCCTCGACGAGGCCCTGCACATCCGCCTCGGCCTCAGCCAGACGCGGCGCAACCTCGACCGCACTTCCGCTCATTGTGTGAAACAGCTTCAGTCCTGACACCCGCCCCTTCTCGGTTCGAAGATCGAGAACGCCGTGAGGGGCAGGGATATTTCCCCGCAGGTACACCGGATGCGGGAGAATCACGCGAAGGGCCAGACCGTGAGACGCGACCATGCGCCTGGCCCCACAAGTCACAGAAGTCCACTCATCCCACATGCGTCCCACAGAATTACCGATACACCGTCAGGTAGGGATGAACCTGCAGGTCAGACAGCATGACGAATGGACGGGCCAAGCGCCTTCTGAGCAGCTGCTCTACCGGCTCCCCCTACAACCGCCAGCCATCTGCTGCTGTTGCACAGCGCAATCATGCCTCTGTGACTGCCAGCCGGGACAATTTCATTCGAGCGCCAGGTCTTCGGCCGTTCCGGGCGGCGCGGCCGCGCTCTTTTCCCGTGTCAGGAAGTGGTCGTAAAGACGATGCTCCGGCGAGACGCCGCCCTCGATGCCAATCGTGTCTGGAAGGCCATTGCGCAGCACCGCAATGGCCTGCCGGTCGTTAGGAGCGCACGGCCGCAAGAAGTGGAATTACGGCGCGGGTTCGTATGTCACCGAGGTGCCGGAACACTGGGCGGCCAGGACGAAGAGGCGGTCCTGTTCGGCCTCGTCGGCGGTGAGGTTCCAGCGGAGCTTGGTGGCGGTCCATTCGGAGAGGTAGCGGCAGAGGGCGTCGGGGGCCGGGGGGAGCCATTGGGCGGGGTCCT
>NZ_BAAASB010000015.1:0-198668 GCF_039532665.1 Streptomyces amakusaensis
GTTAGGGAAACGCCCGGTTACATTTCGAACCCGGAAGCTAAGCCTTTCAGCGCCGATGGTACTGCAGGGGGGACCCTGTGGGAGAGTAGGACGCCGCCGAACAATTTTTAGCCTCAGTCCCCGGACACATTGTGTCCGGGGACTGAGGCATTTTTGCGTTCAAGACCCTTACGGTAAGGTCTGAGACAGTCATTGGCATATTGCACACAGGAGGCCCCCGGGTGGAGGTCCAGGAGACCCGCGTTCAGACGGACCGGGTACTCACCATCCCCAACATCCTCAGCATGGCGCGTCTCGTCGGCGTACCGCTCTTCCTGTGGTTGATCCTCTGGCCCGTTTTCGGCGGGCCCAACTGTGACGGCTGGGCACTCCTCGTGCTCATGCTCAGTGGCATCAGCGACTATCTCGACGGGAAACTCGCGCGCCGGTGGAACCAGGTCAGCAGCCTTGGCCGGCTCTTGGACCCCGCCGCTGACCGGCTGTACATCCTGTCCACCCTCGTCGGCCTGACCTGGCGGGAAATCCTTCCGCTCTGGCTCACCGCGGCCCTGGTGGCACGGGAGCTGATGCTCCTGGTCATGGTGGGGATCCTCCGCCGGCACGGCTATCCGCCGCCCCAGGTGAACTTCCTCGGCAAGGCCGCCACCTTCAACCTGATGTACGCCTTCCCGCTGCTACTGCTCAGTGACGGATCCGGATGGCTTGCGTCACTCGGAGCCATTTTGGGATGGGCCTTCGCCGGATGGGGTACAACTCTCTATTGGTGGGCAGGGATCCTCTATGTGGTCCAGGTCCGCCGAATCGTCAAGGCGGATGCCGTGGCCGATTGACCTCGTCGATGCCGAGCCGTGCAGTGTCGCACGCCGAGCATGACGCCAGAGGGCCTCTTTGGGCGAGCGCAGTCGGCTAGACCGTCTCTCTCAAGGAGGACGCTTCCGACATGAAAGCCGTCGTGATGGCCGGTGGCGAAGGCACCCGGCTGCGCCCCATGACTTCAAGCATGCCCAAGCCACTGCTCCCGGTTGCCAACAGGCCGATCATGGAGCATGTGCTTCGCCTGCTGAAGCGCCATGGGCTCAATGAGACCGTCGTAACCGTTCAGTTTCTCGCCTCGCTCGTCAAGAACTACTTCGGCGACGGCGAAGAACTCGGGATGGAGCTCACCTATGCCAACGAGGAGAAACCCCTCGGCACCGCCGGCAGCGTGAAGAACGCCGAGGAAGCGCTCAAGGACGATGCCTTCCTCGTGATCTCCGGCGACGCGCTCACCGATTTCGACCTCACCGATCTGATCTCCTTCCACAAGGAGAAGGGCGCCCTCGTCACCGTCTGTCTCACGCGGGTGCCGAACCCCCTGGAATTCGGCATCACCATCGTCGACGAAGAGGGCAAGGTCGAGCGCTTCCTGGAGAAGCCGACCTGGGGCCAGGTGTTCTCGGACACGGTCAATACCGGTATCTACGTCATGGAGCCCGAGGTCTTCGACTATGTCGAGGCCGATGTCCCCGTCGACTGGTCGGGTGATGTCTTCCCGCAGCTGATGAAGGAGGGCAAGCCGATCTTCGG
Source organism: Streptomyces amakusaensis (assembly GCF_039532665.1). Lineage (NCBI taxonomy): Bacteria > Bacillati > Actinomycetota > Actinomycetes > Kitasatosporales > Streptomycetaceae > Streptomyces > Streptomyces amakusaensis. Next base: position 1,567 of record NZ_BAAASB010000015.1, read on the forward strand.
CTATGTCGCCGAGGGCTACTGGGAGGACGTGGGCACCCACGAAAGCTATGTGAAGGCCCAGGCCGATGTCCTGGAAGGCAAAGTCGACGTCGACATCGACGGCTTTGAGATCTCCCCCGGAGTATGGGTCGCCGAAGGGGCAGAGGTACACCCCGACGCGGTGCTCCGAGGTCCGCTGTACATCGGCGACTACGCGAAGATCGAAGCCGATGCGGAGATCCGGGAGCACACGGTCGTCGGCTCCAATGTCGTCGTCAAGACCGGGGCCTTTCTCCACAAGGCCGTGATCCACGACAACGTGTACATCGGGGAGCAGTGCAATCTCCGCGGCTGTGTGATCGGCAAGAACACCGACATCATGCGGGCCGCCCGCATCGAGGACGGCGCGGTCATCGGTGACGAGTGCCTGGTCGGCGAGGAGTCGATCGTCCAGGGAAACGTCCGGGTCTATCCGTTCAAGACGATCGAGGCCGGTGCGTTCGTCAACACCTCGGTCATCTGGGAGGCGCGTGGACAGGCGCATCTCTTCGGCGCCCGGGGAGTCTCCGGGATCCTCAATGTGGAGATCACTCCCGAGCTGGCCGTACGGCTGGCAGGGGCGTACGCCACCACCCTGAAGAAGGGCGCGACGGTCACCACGGCGCGTGACCACTCCCGTGGCGCGAGAGCGCTCAAGCGGGCGGTGATCTCCGCTCTCCAGACCAGCGCCATCGATGTGCGGGACCTGGAGAATGTGCCGTTGCCCGTGGCGCGGCAGCAGACCGCGCGGGGCAGCGCCGGCGGCATCATGATCCGTACCTCGCCGGGGGTTCCCGACTCCGTCGACATCATGTTCTTCGACGAACGGGGGGCCGACCTCTCCCAGGCCGGGCAGCGGAAGCTGGACCGGGTGTACGCGCGGCAGGAGTACCGGCGCGCCTTCCCGGGGGAGATCGGTGATCTGCACTTCCCGGCCAGCGTCTTCGACTCGTACACCGGCTCACTGCTCCGCAATGTCGACACCACCGGAGTCGCCGAGTCGGGTCTGAAGGTCGTCGTGGACGCCTCGAACGGCAGCGCGGGGCTGGTGCTGCCCAGTCTGCTGGGACGGCTCGGGGTGGATGCCCTGACCATCAATCCGGGTCTGGACGAGGCGAGGCCGACCGAGACGGCCGACGCCCGCCGGGCCGGTCTGGTGCGGCTCGGCGAGATGGTGGCGTCCGCGCGGGCGGCCTTCGGGGTGCGCTTCGACCCGGTCGGCGAGCGGCTTTCCCTCGTGGACGAGCGAGGCAGGATCATCGAGGACGACCGGGCGCTTCTGGTCCTCCTCGACCTGGTCGCGGCGGAGCGCCGCAGTGGGCGGGTAGCCCTGCCGGTGACCACCACCCGTATCGCCGAGCAGGTGGCGGCGTACCACGGCACACAGGTCGAGTGGACGACGACATCGCCGGACGATCTGACCCGGGTGGGCCGTGAGGAGACCACCATCTTCGGTGGTGACGGGCGCGGCGGGTTCATCGTGCCCGAGTTCAGCAGCGTCTTCGACGGTACGGCGGCCCTGGTGCGGCTGGTGGGGCTGGTGGCCCGTACCCAGCTCACCCTGAGCCAGATCGACGCCCGTATTCCGCGCGCGCATGTGCTCAAGCGGGATCTCGCGACCCCGTGGGCGGTCAAGGGCCTGGTCATGCGGCGGGTGGTCGAGGAGGCCGATCAGCGGGAGGTCGACACCACCGATGGCGTGCGGGTGGTCGAGACCGATGGACGGTGGGTGATGGTGCTGCCGGATCCCTCCGAGGCCGTCACCCATTTGTGGGCCGAGGGGCCGGACGAGGCATCGGCTCAGGAGCTGCTCGACGGCTGGTCCGCGGTTGTGGACAGCGCAGGTCACTGACGTGTGACCGGTGTGCCGGGAGCTGTTGGAACCATGGCTTCCGGCACACCGGTGGGGCCATTCGGCGGTAGTGGCCACGGCGTGCGACGATGTGCGGCATGTCCCAGCAGCACCCCGTTCGGAGCACTGGCTCTCCGCCCCCGCGTCCCGACGCGTCCATGTCGCTGCTGACGAATGTGATGGAGCACAGCCTCGACGAGGGCTATGCGGAGGCCACCGCGCGCCGGCGGGCCGAGGGCGGTGGGCTGCCCCGTCCGCTGAGGGCCAAACTGGGCCTGGCCGCCGGGCTGGTGCTCGCGGCGCTGGTCGTGACCGTGGGCGCGGCCGAGGCGCGGATATCCGCACCGGTCCTGGCCAAGGAGCGCGAGGAGCTGATCGACCGCGTCGACGCGGAGACCGCGGACGCGGACGCCCTGGAGCGCGATGTCGAAAAGCTCCGTGACGAAGTGGGGGAGCGGCAGCGCAGAGCTCTCAACGCGCCGGGCGGTGACCAGGAGCAGCTGGTGTCGCTGCTGGCCGGGGCGACCGAGGTGACGGGCCCGGGGCTCAGGCTCGTGGTCGACGACGGCAAGGGCACCGAGCAGGCAGGTGGCGGCGGACCGCGCGAGAGCAGCGGCTTCAGCGACACCGGCCGGGTGCGGGACCGCGATATGCAACGGGTCGTCAACGGCCTGTGGGAGTCCGGCGCGGAGGCCGTCGCCATCAACGGGCAGCGGCTGACGGCCCTCTCGGCGATCCGGGCCGCCGGAGACGCCATACTGGTTGACAACAGGCCGCTGGTGCCGCCGTATACGGTGCTGGCGGTGGGGGACGGGAAGAAGCTGGACGCGGCGTTCCGGGACAGTGCCGACGGACGGTATCTCCAGGTGCTGAAGGAGAACTTCGGCATCCGTTTCAGCGTCTCGGTCAAGGAATCGGTGCGTCTGCCGGCTGCCCCCAGCCTGATCGTACGTACAGCAGAGCCGAGGACCGCCTCCGCCGGGAAGGGCGCCGGGCAGGGCACGGCAGATACAGGGAAGGGCACATCGTGATCGCGGTACTGGGCCTCGTCGTGGGAGTCGTGGCCGGGCTTCTGGTCCGGCCCGAAGTTCCGGCGGTGGTGGAGCCCTATCTGCCGATCGCTGTCGTCGCGGCGCTGGACGCCGTCTTCGGCGGGCTGCGCGCCATGCTGGACGGGATCTTCGTCGACAAGGTCTTCGTGGTCTCCTTCCTCTCCAATGTGGTGGTGGCGGCGCTGATCGTCTTCCTGGGTGACAAGCTCGGCGTCGGGGCCCAGCTCTCCACGGGTGTGGTCGTCGTCCTCGGTATCCGGATCTTCTCCAACGCCGCCGCGATCCGCCGGCACGTCTTCCGGGCGTGAGGCCGATGAGCACCGATCCTCAGAACACCGATCCTCAGAACACCGGGCCCCGGAGCGGCGACGCGCGGGACGAAGGACCGGAGCGCGATGCCCCGGCCGCCGGCGGCGAGAGCCGGCCGGAGCCGGAGCGGGAGGCTGAGCGGGAGCCGGAAACGGAGACGCGGCCGGTGCCGGGCGGTCCCAGGGCGCAGATGACGGGGCGGCAGCGGCTGATCGCGGGTCTGTGGCCGCCCCGGGTGACCCGTGCTCAACTGACTGTCGCGGCGCTGCTGTTCGTCCTCGGTCTCGGGCTCGCCATCCAGGTCCGTTCGACCAGCGACAACAGCGCCTTCCGGGGGGCCCGGCAGGAGGACCTCGTCCGGATCCTGGGCGAGCTGGACAGCCGTACCGAGCGCCTGGAGCACGAGAAGCAGCGGCTGGAGGAGCAGCGCACCGAGCTGGAGAACAGCTCGGACCAGGCGGAGGAGGCGCGGCGGCAGACGGAGCAGAAGGAGCAGCAACTGGGTGTTCTCGCCGGTTCTGTCGCGGCTCAGGGGCCCGGGATCACCCTCACCATCACCGACGGTTCGGGTGCGGTGGAGGCGGACATGCTGCTCGACGCGATCCAGGAGCTGCGCGCGGCGGGCGCGGAGGCGATCCAGGTCAATGATGTGCGGGTCGTCGCGGATACGTATTTCACCGGGACGGGTGGCGACATCGAGGTGGACGGGAACCGGATCGGCGCACCGTACATCTTCAAGGTCATCGGTAAGCCGCAGGATCTGGAGCCGGCGCTGAACATCCCGGGCGGAGTCGTGCAGACACTGGAGAAGGAGCAGGCCACCGCCACGGTGGTTCGCTCGGAGAAGATCATTGTGGATGCCTTGCGGCCGGTGAAGCGGCCTGGCTACGCTCGGTCGTCGGCTTCGTGAGGCGGCGGTGCGGGAGGTCCCGCGGGCCGGAGCGAGACGTTGCGGGGGGTCGGCACATCGAAGCTGTGCCGCGTGGTGGAAACTGTTTGACGGGTACGGACGTTGTGAGAATGTCCGGGTCGGCAGGTGTGATCATTGAGGGTTCGTCCTGCCCCACGGGCGGGTCTATTTCGGTCAAGGGGAATCGCCCGTGAAGTTGTTTGCGAAGTTGTTCGGCAAGAGCGCACGCGAGGACGGCGGAAACGCCAGGCATCGCGCGCGGCGTCAGGGCCAGGAGGAGGAGCAGGGCGGCGAGCGTCCGCTCTTCCGGGACGAGGTCGCCGGTCCGGGCGCGTCGTCTGTTGACCCTGCGGGTCCCGGCCGCATAGGTTTCGGGGAACCAGCAGCCTCAAGTACGGGTGGAGGGTTTGCCTCCGATCCGTATGCGACCAATCCCCATGGGGGACAGCCGCGGCAGGAGGATCCGTCGATGGCGGCCGTGACGGTGTGTACGAGGTGCGGCAACCGCAATCCGCAGTCCAGCAAGTTCTGCTCCAACTGTGGAGCGCCGCTGCGGGGCGGGGTGCCCGCCGAGCGGGCGTCCGAGACGACCTCCACCATCTCCATCTCGGGTCTGGAGGCGTACGACTCCGAGGTGACGGGGCAGACGCAGCTTCCGTCGCTCTCTCCCGAGGCGCAGGCCGCGGTGGAGGCCCTGCCGCTGGGCTCCGCCCTTCTGGTGGTCCGCCGGGGTCCCAACTCCGGGAGCCGCTTCCTGCTCGACGGAGAGCTGACCACGGCCGGCCGTCATCCGCAGAGCGACATCTTCCTGGACGACGTGACGGTGTCGCGCCGGCACGTGGAGTTCCGCCGGGGTCCCGACGGCAGCTTCAGCGTCGCCGACGTCGGCAGCCTGAACGGCACCTATGTCAATCGTGAGCGGATCGACTCGGTCTATCTGAACAACGGTGACGAGGTTCAGATCGGCAAGTACCGGCTGGTCTTCTACGCGAGCCAGCAGCGGGGCCTGTAACCCCGCGAGGGAAGGCACCATGCGAACACCGACGGGCGGTGCCGGTCACGGCACCGCCACCGCGGCGGAGAGGCTTTCCGCGGCCGAGAGGCTGATGAGCATCGGGACGGTGCTCGGTCAGCTGCGTGACGAGTTTCCCGAAGTCACGATTTCCAAGATTCGTTTCCTGGAGGCCGAGGGGCTGGTGGAGCCGCGGCGCACGCCGTCGGGGTACCGCAAGTTCACTCCCGCCGATGTCGAGCGGCTGGCCCAGGTGCTGCGGATGCAGCGGGACCACTATCTTCCGCTGAAAGTGATCCGTGAGCATCTGGACGCCCTCGCCCGGGGCGAGCAGATCCAGCTGCCCGCGCAGAGCGCCCCGAGGGAGCCCGCGGCCGACGCGTGGGGCCCTGGGGCCTGGGAGACGCCCGGTGAGCGCCGTACGGCCGCCAGGATGGGCCGGGCGGAGCTGCTGGCCGCCGCCGGGGCGGGCGAGGAGCAGCTGGTCGAGTGGGAGTCGTACGGGCTGATCGGCCAGCATGTCGACGGCGGCTACGACGCCGAGTCCGTGACGGTGGCCAGGCTTGTTCTGGACTTGGGAAGATTTGGTCTTGAACCACGCCATCTGCGTCCGATGAAGGCCGCGGCCGAGCGGGACGCCGGGCTGGTCGAACAGGTGGTCGCACCCTTGCGCCGGCACCGTAATCCGCAGACCAGAGCACATGCGGAGGCCACGGCGAAGGAGCTGGCGAGCCTGTCCGTGCGGCTTCACGCGGCCCTGGTGCAGACGGCCCTCGGGGTCCGAATCAGTTGATCATCAGTTGATCGACCACGTGCCCGACTACCCAAACGGGCCGGGCACGTCCTAGGGTTGCTGTGTGAACGAGCTCGACGTTGTGGGTGTCCGGGTGGAAATGCCCTCCAACCAACCGATCGTGCTCCTGCGTGAAGTGGGAGGCGATCGGTACCTCCCCATTTGGATCGGTCCCGGGGAGGCCACCGCCATTGCCTTCGCCCAGCAGGGCATGGCACCGGCCAGACCGCTGACCCATGATCTCTTCAAGGATGTCCTGGAGGCGGTGGGGCAGGAACTCACCGAGGTCCGCATCACCGACCTGCGTGAAGGGGTCTTCTACGCGGAGCTGGTCTTCGCCAGCGGAGTCGAGGTGAGCGCGCGTCCGTCCGACGCCATAGCGCTCGCCCTGCGCACCGGCACGCCGATCTACGGCAGTGATGGGGTGCTCGACGACGCGGGAATCGCGATTCCGGACGAGCAGGAGGACGAGGTGGAGAAGTTCCGCGAGTTCCTCGACCAGATCTCACCGGAGGACTTCGGAACCAACAGTCAGTGACCGCCGCCGCTGTGCAGGTGGCCGCCGGTGGACCGGCGGTCACCGGAGAGGTTTCGGCGGGCCGTTTCGGCACATTCGAGCACCCTTTCCCCGTTATGGGGCACGGGAAACCACTCTCAGGGTGATTATCACTCGGCGTGCCGAGTGTGGCGATCGTTGACGCGCCCCTGGTGACTGCCTACCGTCGAGTCGGCAGGTCAAGGACGGAGGTCGGCGTGAGAAACAGCGGCGACGGTGCGGTGGGGGGTGCCCTCGGACGAGGTCTGGGGGAGAGCGGGCCGTATCCGCTCCCCGAGAGCGGGGTCGATCAGCCGGCGGACACCGTCGGCTATCGAGGGCCGACCGCGTGCGCGGCGGCGGGGATCACCTACCGGCAGCTCGACTACTGGGCCCGTACCGGCCTGGTCGAGCCCAGTGTCCGGCCGCCTCACGGCGCGGGTGCGCAGCGGCTCTACAGCATGCGCGATGTGGTCGTACTCAAGATCGTCAAGCGTTTCCTGGACACCGGGGTGGCGCTCCAGAACATCCGTGCCGCCGTCCGGCACCTGCGGACCCGCGGTTACGCCGATCTGGAGCGGATGACGCTGATGAGCGACGGGGCCACGGTCTACGAGTGCTCCTCGCCCGACGAGGTGGTGCAGCTGCTCCAGGGCGGCCAGGGTGTCTTCGGGATCGCCGTCGGGGTCGTCTGGCGCGATGTGGAGGCGGCGCTGTCGCTGCTGCACGGCGAACGGGTCGACACCGGGGAGACGCTCGTCGCCCACAATCCCGCCGATGAGCTGGCCAGACGCCGGCAGAACCGGGCCGTCTGACACGGGGAAGCCGATGGGCGGTCCGGGAGCCGTCCCGGCACCGGCCCGGCCGACGGTGACGGGACGGCTCCCGCGATGTCGATGTCGGTGGCGATGTCAGTGGCATGGGGCACCATCGGGAACGTGAGATCCGCGCCGACGATTCTGCATCTGGACATGGACGCGTTCTACGCCGCCGCGGAGCAGGCGGCGAAGCCCAGCCTGCGCGGAAAACCCGTGATCGTCGGCGGGCTCGGCCCGCGCGGTGTCGTCGCCACCGCCTCGTACGAGGCGAGACGCTTCGGGGTGCACTCGGCGATGCCCATGGCGCAGGCCAGGAGGCTCGCGCCGAACGCGGCGGCCCTGGTGCCCCGCTTCTCCTTCTACCGCGCGATCAGCGATCAGGTGATGAGCCTGCTGCGCTCGCTCTCACCGCTGGTGGAGCCGCTGAGCCTGGACGAGGCCTTCGTGGATCTGGAGGCCGGGGGAGTGGCCGACGATCTGCCGTCGGCGCTGGCCGCCGGTGTGCGGCTGAGGGCCGACATACGCGCGGTGACCGGTCTGACCGGCTCGGTGGGGCTCGCCGGGTCCAAGATGCTGGCGAAGATCGCCTCCGAGCAGGCCAAGCCCGACGGGCTGGTGGTGATCGAGCCGGGCACGGAGCGCGAGCTGCTGGGGCCGCTGTCGGTGCGGACACTGCCCGGTGTCGGCCCGGCCACCGGGGAGCATCTGCGGCGGGCGGGCATGACCACCTGCGCCGAAGTCGCCGAGGCGGGCGAGGACGAGCTGGTGCGGCTGCTGGGCCGGGCGCACGGCACCGCGCTCCACCGGATGGCGCTGGGGTACGACGACCGGCCCGTGGTGGCCGAGCGGGACACCAAGTCGGTCTCGGTGGAGGACACCTTCGATGTGGATCTGCACGACCGGGTGCGGATCCGCGGCGAGGTGGAGCGGCTCGCCGGGCGGTGCGTCCGGCGGCTGCGGGAGTCCGGGCACTCGGGCCGGACGATCGTGCTGAAGGTGCGGCGGTACGACTTCTCGACGCTGACCCGCTCCGAGACGCTCCGGGGCCCCACCGACGACCCGGCGGTGGTCCGCGAGGCGGCGGCCAGACTGCTGGAGTCCGTGGACACCACGGGCGGGATCCGGCTGCTGGGCGTCGGGGTGTCCGGCCTCGCCGACTACACCCAGGAGGATCTCTTCGCCCAGGCCGCCGTCGGCGTCCCGGCGGTCGCCCCGCCGCCGGACGGATCCGTTCCGGTGGAGGTGGACGCGGAGACGGCGGATACGGCGGATACGGATACGGCGGCGGGGCCGGAGGCGGCGGAGGCTCCCCCGGCCCCGGCCCCGGCCGAGGGCGGGCCGGAGGAGCCCCCCGTACCCGCCGGGCGGCGCTGGTCCCCCGGGGACGATGTGCGCCACGCCCTGTACGGGCCCGGGTGGGTGCAGGGCAGCGGCGTCGGCCGGGTCACCGTGCGCTTCGAGCGCCCGGACTCGCCCCCCGGCCGGGTGCGCACCTTCCGGATCGACGATCCGGAGCTGACGCCCTCCGAGCCGCTTCCCCTGGTCGAGCCGGCCGGTCCCGCGCCGGAGCCGGCCGCCGGGGAGCAGTCCGCCGGGGGTCAGTCCTCCTCGCCCGCCACCCGGCCGAAGGAACGGTCCTCCGGGGGCGGTGCGGGGGACTCCGGGGACGCCGAGAGTTCGAGGCCGTAGTGCTGGTAGAGCTGGATCTCCTGCTCGGGGGAGAGATGACGGCCGACGCCGAAGTCCGGCGCGTCCTTGATCAGGGAGCGCTCGTAGGGGACACGCAGGATGTCATCGGCGAAGGTGCTCGGCTCCAGCGGGACGAAAGCGTCCCGGCTGAAGAGCCCGGTGCGCACCGCCGCCCATTCGGGTGTACCGGTCGCGTCGTCCAGGTACACCTCGTCGATGGTGCCGATCTTGGCCCCGTCGCGGTCGAACGCCTTGCGGCCGATCAGGCTGCGCGGATCGATATCGGTCTGCACGGTCCCTCCATATGGTCGCAACTGGTCTTCAACCCATACGAAAGGGCACATCGAAGCTGTCGGCCACTTGAGCGATTGTTGAAAGGTCACGCTGGTAGGCTGGCAAGCGGCTGCTGACCCCGCGCGGGAGAGTCCACCGGCAGGACGACGGTGGCGCCGAAGGAGCAAATCCTCCCCGGAATCTCTCAGGCACCTGTACCGCGTGGACGAGGTCACTCTGGAAAGCAGGGCGGGCGTCGGACGGCATCCGCTCTCACCGACGGTGAAAGTCGGGGCGTCGCTGTCGGGCGCTCCGGTGAAGCTCTCAGGTTGAGATGACAGAGGGGGAGGCCCGTCCAGGGCACCCCGCGTGCGGTGGTGCCTCTCGCAGGTCGCGTCAGACCAGGAGGCCTCCTACATGACCGCCAACCGCATTCCGCTCGCCAGCCTCGAACAGGGCATCCCGTTCGAACAGCGCCACATCGGGCCCGACGCCGGAGCCCAGGCCAAGATGCTGGCTCAGGTGGGATACGGCTCGCTGGACGAGCTGACCGCCGCCGCGGTCCCCGACGTCATCAAGACCGCCGGCGTGCTGGGGCTCCCGGAGGCGCGCACCGAGGCCGAGGTACTGGCCGAGCTGCGCACCCTCGCCGACCGCAACACGGTGCTCGCCCCGATGATCGGCCTCGGCTACCACGGCACCTTCACACCCCCGGTCATCCTGCGCAACGTCATGGAGAACCCCGCCTGGTACACGGCGTACACGCCCTACCAGCCGGAGATCTCCCAGGGCCGTCTGGAGGCCCTGCTGAACTTCCAGACCATGGTCGCCGAGCTGACCGGACTGCCCACCTCCGGAGCCTCCCTGCTCGACGAGGGCACCGCCGCCGCCGAGGCCATGTCGCTCGCCCGCCGTGTCGGCAAGGTCAAGAACGGCGTCTTCCTCGTCGACTCCGACGTACTGCCGCAGACCCTCGCGGTGATCGAGACCCGCGCCGAGCCGACCGGCGTCGAGGTCGTCACCGCCGACCTCTCCCAGGGTGTGCCCGCCGACATCGCCGAGCGCGGCGTCTTCGGCGTGCTGCTCCAGTACCCGGGCGCGTCCGGTGCCGTGCGCGACCTCAAGCCGGTCATCGAGCAGGCCCAGGGCCTCGGCGCGATCGTCACCGTCGCCGCCGACCTGCTGGCGCTGACCCTGCTCACCTCGCCCGGCGAGCTGGGCGCGGACATCGCCGTGGGCACCACCCAGCGCTTCGGCGTGCCGATGGGCTTCGGCGGCCCGCACGCCGGCTTCATGGCCGTACGCGAGAAGTTCGCCCGCAGCCTGCCCGGCCGCCTTGTCGGAGTCTCCGTCGACGCCGACGGGAACAAGGCGTACCGGCTCGCGCTCCAGACCCGTGAGCAGCACATCCGCCGGGAGAAGGCGACCAGCAACATCTGCACCGCGCAGGTGCTGCTCGCCGTGATGGCGGGGATGTACGCGGTCTACCACGGCCCCGACGGGCTGCGCACCATCGCCCGGCGCACCCACCGCTACGCCACCCTGCTCGCCGCCGGTCTGGAGGCGGGCGGTGTGGAGGTCGTGCACGGCTCGTACTTCGACACCCTGACCGTGCGGGTGCCGGGCCGGGCGGCCGAGGTGGTCGCTGCCGCCCGTGAGGGCGGGGTCAATCTGCGCCTGGTCGACGACTCCCATGTCTCCGTCGCCTGTGACGAGACCACCCTGCGCACGCATCTCGCCGCGGTGTGGGCCGCCTTCGGCGTGAGCGGGGACGTCGAGGCGCTGGACGGGACCACCGAGGACACCCTGCCGGCCGCTCTGCTGCGGACCGACGACTACCTCACCCACCCGGTCTTCCACCAGCACCGTTCCGAGACGGCGATGCTGCGCTATCTGCGCCGGCTCTCCGACCGCGACTACGCGCTGGACCGCGGCATGATCCCGCTCGGCTCCTGCACCATGAAGCTGAACGCGACCACCGAGATGGAGCCGGTCACCTGGCCCGAGTTCGGCCAGATCCACCCCTTCGCGCCGGTCGACCAGGCCGCCGGATACCTCACCCTCATCCATGAGCTGGAGGAGCGCCTCGCCGAGGTCACCGGCTACGACAAGGTTTCCATCCAGCCCAACGCCGGCTCGCAGGGCGAACTCGCCGGACTGCTTGCCGTCCGCGCGTACCACCGCGCCAACGGCGACGAGCAGCGCACGGTCTGCCTGATCCCGTCCTCCGCGCACGGCACCAACGCCGCCAGCGCCGTGATGGCCGGGATGAAGGTGGTGGTGGTCAAGACCGCCGACGACGGCGAGGTGGACATCGCCGATCTGCGCGCCAAGATCGAGCAGTACCGCGCCGAGCTCTCGGTGCTGATGATCACCTACCCGTCGACGCACGGCGTCTTCGAGGAGCACGTCGCCGACATCTGCGCCCAGGTCCACGAGGCCGGCGGTCAGGTGTACGTCGACGGGGCCAACCTCAACGCGCTGGTGGGTCTCGCCAAGCCGGGCGAGTTCGGCGGCGATGTCTCGCACCTGAATCTGCACAAGACCTTCTGCATCCCGCACGGCGGCGGCGGCCCCGGCGTCGGGCCGGTGGGCGTGCGCGCGCATCTCGCGCCGTATCTGCCGAACCACCCGCTCCAGCCGACCGCCGGCCCGGAGACGGGCGTGGGGCCGATCTCCGCCGCGCCGTGGGGCTCGGCGGGCATTCTGCCGATCTCCTGGGCGTATGTGCGGCTCATGGGCGGCGAGGGGCTCAAGCGGGCGACGCAGGTCGCCGTGCTGGCCGCCAACTACATCGCCAAGCGGCTGGAGCCGCACTATCCGGTGCTCTACACCGGACCGGCCGGGCTGGTCGCCCACGAGTGCATCGTGGATCTGCGTCCGCTGTCGAAGGCGACCGGGGTCAGCGTGGACGACATCGCCAAGCGGCTCATCGACTACGGCTTCCACGCGCCGACGATGTCCTTCCCGGTGGCGGGCACGCTGATGATCGAGCCCACCGAGAGTGAGAATCTGAGCGAGATCGACCGTTTCTGCGAGGCGATGATCGCGATTCGTCAGGAGATCGAGAAGGTCGCGTCGGGCGAGTGGCCCATCGAGGACAACCCGCTGGCCAACGCGCCGCACACGGCGGCGGCCCTGGGTGGCGAGTGGGAGCACTCCTACACCCGTGAGGAAGCGGTCTTCCCGGCCGGAGTGAGCCCCGCCGACAAGTACTGGCCGCCGGTCCGCCGCATCGACGGCGCGTTCGGCGACCGGAACCTGGTCTGCTCCTGCCCGCCGCTGGACGAGTACGACGCCTGACGCGCGAGGCGCTGAGGCGTACGGGGCCGGTGCGGAGAGCGTTCTCCGTGCCGGCCCCCGGCCGTACGGCGGGACTTGGAGGAGACGGTCTAGGCGACCGTCATCGTGAGGCCGACCCGGTGCGGTGCGATGATCTGACCGTCCGGCAGCAGCTCGCCCGTATCCTCGAAGAGCAGCACCCCGTTGCACAGCAGGCTCCAGCCCTGCTCGGGGTGGTGCGCCACCAGGCGCGCCGCGTCCCGGTCGGCGGAGTCGGAGGTCGGGCAGGCTGGCTGGTGCTGGCACATGGGCGGGATCTTTCGCTGTGTCGTGGTGACTGTTCCGCGGCTCGATGAGGTGTTCATGGCCGCCCCCCGTATCTGTAGGTCCGGTCCCCAGTGTTGCCCCACGGGCGTCATCCCGCAGGGATTTCGCGACAGCTCGTCTTACTGATGAATGACGTCTCATCCGCGTGGTCGGTTCACTGCGATCCCCCTGTCCTTTCGGGGGGTTGGAGGGGGCCGGAACGGACTAGTCCAATGGCAGGGAAATGCGCCCCGCGACCGATGGGTCGCGGGGCGTGAACGGTGGTTCTTCCGGGATCCGCCGGGTGCCGGGTCGGTCCGGCACCGGGTCAGGCGGGGGAGCCGAGAAGCGGCGCCGGGGTGAGCCGTAGGGTCATCACCGGCAGCAGGTCGGCCACCCGGTGGGGCCGGTCGGCCGCGATGCCGGGCGGTGCGGGGGCGAGCGGGATCAGTACGTCGGTGGGGAGCGGCACTCCTGACGCGGCGTCCGCCGCCGTGTCCCCGTGCAGCCACAGGGTCAGCATGTACAGCTCGGGGATGGAGAGCAGCCGCGGCTGGAACGGGGCCGTGAGCGACTCCGCGTGCCGCAGGGCCCGTTCGGTGGAGGCCAGGTAGGGGCCTTCGAGGAAATGCGAGAAGGCCCAGCCGTCGGAGGTGAGCACGGTCTCCGCCGCGGCGACATGACGGTCGCCGTCGCGGAGGAGGAAGCGCCAGCCGGCCAGCCGGGTGCAGGGGCGGGCCGAACTCGGGGCGATCTGGTCGAGGACATGGACGGGAAGCGGTGCTTCGGGGCTCACGGGTCCCTGGACGGACCTGAGGGCCGGGGTGCGTTCCTCGCTCACGACGCCGGGGGAACCGAGCGCGGTGAGCACGCTGCGCAGTGCGGGCACGGGGGCCGGAAGAGCGTGCAGCGGCATGGTGGGTCGCCTCTCACTTGGGAGACACGGTGAGGCAGAGGCAGATGCGGACGGCGCTGTCAGCGTGCCGGGCGAGAAGGGCCGGGAAGGCGACTGGGCGCCAACTCTCTGCCTGCTGGGGAAAGTTTATACGACACGTTTTCTCATGGTGTTTCCGCTAGCGATCGCCAGCATTAACCACAAGGTCGGTTCAGGTCTTTGAAAGAGGTGGGATCTGTCGCATTTCCCGGGGAAATTTCCATCTCGTCCAGGGGATTACCCCCGGAGGTGGTAGGCCGAAACCGGTCGGTGTTTTTCACCATACGACAGGCGATGGTATCTGCGTACTGCACTCTGCTGAGGTCCGATGCCGCGTCGCACCGGCCGAGGCGTCGTGCGCCACTGTTGACACCCTATCGGTCTCCGGCTGTCCCCGCTGCGTTATGGATCAGTCAGGCTGGGCATTATCGTCCGTACGTGAGTGACCGATGTCGCGCGATGCCCAGTCGAGGAGGACGCTTCGATGGGGGAAAAGGTCGTGGCGGGAGGGTTCGCACTCTCCGATCGCCAGCGGTACCGGAGAAAGCTCCAGCAGTGTCTGGCGGGGCTGGCGCGGTTGCTGGCCGAGAGAAGGTTCGACCGGCCCAGGAATCTGATGGGCCTCGAAATCGAACTTAATCTCACAGGTTCGGACGGACTTCCACGCATGATGAATGCTCAAGTTCTGGAGAGAATCGCCAGTCACGATTTCCAGACCGAGCTGGGAATGTTCAACCTGGAAGTGAACATTGTCCCCCACCGGCTCGGCGGACGCGTTCTCGACCAGCTGGCGGAGGAGTTGCGGGCCGGCCTCGGATACGCCGACCGGAAGGCGCGGGAGGTGGGCGCCGGGATCGTGATGATCGGTATTCTTCCGACGCTCGCACAGGAGGATCTGGTCTCCGCGAACCTCTCCGACGTCGACCGCTACACGATGCTCAATGAACAGATCCTGGCCGCCCGCGGCGAGGAGTTCACCCTGGACATCGACGGCGCGGAGCGGCTGACCTGCACTTCCGCCTCGATCGCGCCCGAAGCGGCCTGTACGTCGGTGCAGCTGCATCTCCAGGTGACGCCCGCGCGGTTCGCCGATGTGTGGAACGCCTCGCAGGCCGTCGCCGCGGTGCAGGTGGCCGTCGGGGCCAACTCCCCCTTCCTGTTCGGCAAGGAGCTGTGGCCCGAGTCCCGCCCGCCGCTCTTCCAGCAGGCCACCGACACCCGGCCGCCCGAACTCCAGGCCCAGGGGGTCCGGCCGCGCACCTGGTTCGGCGAGCGCTGGGTGGACTCCGCGTACGACCTCTTCGAGGAGAATCTGCGCTACTTCCCGGCCCTGCTGCCGATCTGCGACGACGCGGAGGATCCCCTCCAGGTCCTCGACGACGGAGGCGTCCCGGCCCTGCGCGAGCTGATCCTGCACAACGGGACGGTCTACCGCTGGAACCGTCCGGTCTACTCGGTCGTGGACGGCGTGCCGCACCTGCGGGTGGAGAACCGGGTGCTGCCGGCCGGTCCCACGGTCACCGATGTGATCGCCAACGCGGCCTTCTTCTACGGGCTGGTGCGCGCGCTCGCCGAGGAGTCCCGGCCGGTCTGGACCCGGCTGCCGTTCTCCGCCGCGGCCGAGAACTTCGACACCGCGTGCCGCCACGGCATCGAGGCCCGGCTGCTCTGGCCGCGCCCCGGCCGGGCGGGCGGGGTCGCCCGGGTGCCGGTGGTCGATCTCGTACGCGACGAGCTGCTGCCGCTGGCCGCCGCCGGGCTCGACGCGTGGAACGTGGAACCCGCCGACCGCGACCGGTACCTCGAAGTGATCGAGGAGCGGTGCGTGCGCCGGGCCAACGGGGCCACCTGGCAGTCCGCGACGTACCACCGCGCCCTCGCCGCCGGCCTGGAGCGGGACGCGGCGCTCGCGGCGATGACCAGGCGCTACCGCGAGCTGATGCACCTGGGCGAGCCGGTGCACACCTGGCCGGTGGGCTTCCCGGGGTCGCGGGAGTGAGGCTCGCCGGCGGGCCGCGCCCGCCGCTCCGGTCCCCGCCCCGGCCGCACGGCCCCTGACGCGCCGTCGGACCTGCCTCCGCCCGGCCGCCCGGCGTCGGGCAAGCTGTCACCACGCCGTCGTCGTCCCCCTCCTGATCCGGAGGGCCGGGCGAGGACGGCGTCCGGCGGGACCGATCGACTGGAGGCATGTGTGCAGACGGCAGCGGGACGAGTGACGGACTCCTTCTCCCCCGAGGAGCTGTCGCCGAAGACTCTGCGGTCCGAGACGCTTCTGGTGCTCGCCCTCTCGCTGGGCGCGAGCGGGGTCTCCGCCCTGATCAGTTTTGTTGGATCGCTGACCAAACCGGGCGGGCTGAAGGAGCAGGCGGCGACGCTCAACGGCTCGTACGCGCCCGGCCGTCCCTGGCTCGATCTCTCCTGGCAGCTCTTCGGCATCGCGTCGGCGCTGGTGCCGGTCCTGCTGGTCGCGCATCTGCTGACGCGTGAGGGCGCGGGCGGGCTGCGGGCGATGGGCTTCGACCTCCGTCGGCCGTGGTCCGACCTGGGCCGGGGCACCCTGCTCGCGGCGGGCATCGGCAGCGCCGGGCTCGCGTTCTATCTGGCGGCCCGGGCCTCCGGCTTCAATCTCACGGTGGTGCCCGAGTCGCTGCCCGACGTGTGGTGGAAGTTCCCCGTACTGATCCTGTCGGCGATCCAGAACTCCGTGGTGGAGGAAGTGATCGTCGTCGGGTATCTGCTGCGCCGGCTGGACCGGCTCGGCTGGACCCCGGTGGCGGCGCTGGCCGCGAGTTCGCTGCTGCGCGGCTCGTACCACCTGTACCAGGGCATCGGCGGATTCATCGGCAACATGGTCATGGGCGTGGTCTTCGTGCTGCTCTACCGCCGGTGGGGGCGGATCGGGCCGCTGGTGGTGGCGCACGCGCTGCTCGACATCGTGGCCTTCGTCGGATACGCGCTGCTGGCGGGCAAGGTGGGATGGCTGCCCACACCGTGACCCGCGCCCGGCGCTCCCCTCAGCTCCGCGAAGGGGGGTTCGGCCGGGTCACGGCGCGCGCCGTGACCCGCCTCGACCGGGCCCGGTCGAACGACCACGCGCCCAGGCCCACCAGCAGGGCCGCCCCGGCCCCGTACACCGGCAGCCACCGGGTCGTGGTGGCCGACAGACAGTCGGCGGCGGCCTCCCGGCCGTTGGTCTCCCGCGCCCGGGCCAGTGCCGCGCTGTCGCGGCCGGCCAGGTCCGCCAGCGCGGCCTCCGTCCGGATCGCCTCGTACGCGCCCAGCTCAGGACACTCCTGACGGGTGCCCGGCATCGGGAACAGCCACGCCCAGCGCTGTATCGCGGGGGCCAGCGCGATCGCCGCGCACAGGCCGACGACCATCGAGTACGCGACGAGGTTCCGCGCATACACGGAACCGGAACCGGAACCGGTGCCGGGCGTCCGGGTCGGCAGCCGGTAGAAGCAGAGGACCAGGACGATGAGCGTCCCCCCGATGTAGGTCGAGAACCACTGCCAGGAGCCCTGCGCGAACGCGGCGGCCAGCACGGCGGCGAGCGCGATGCCGATGACCCCCGGCTGGCCGGGCGTGTCACTCCGCGCGCTCCGGGACGCCGGTCGTCCGGCTTCCCGCGCGCCGGTGTCGTCCATGGCCGCTCCTGCGTGGTCGGGGACCCCAGCATCCGAGCCCGTCACGTCCCGGTGCGGTGCCATGCCGGGCCGGGGCGAAAACTCCGCCGGTTGGCGGGGGCTTCCCGCCCGGGGACGCCTCCGGGGCGCGGGGGCATCGCGCTGAATCGCACGGGCATTGTTCTGCGAGCTATTCCGATATATCGTTGAGGTATCGCGACTGATCAACGATGGAAGGAGCGTAACCATGCGTCCTCATGTTTTCGGGCAGGAGCCCGACGGTGGACACTGCGGTCCCGGTCATCCCGGTCGGGGTGGGTTCGACGGGCGGCGGGGGGCCTTCGGGCCGTTCGGTCCGCCCGGGCCTCCGTTCGGACCGCCGTTCGGGGGCGGGCCCTTCGGCGGGCCTCCGTTCGGCGGTGGGGGCCGCGGGCGGCACGGGGGGCGGGGGAGGGCGCGGCGCGGGGATGTGCGTGCCTCGATCCTGGCGCTGCTCAAGGACCGTCCGATGCACGGGTACGAGATGATCCAGGAGATCGCCGAGCGCAGCGGCGGGGCCTGGAGGCCCAGCCCCGGTTCGGTCTACCCGACCCTTCAGCTGCTGGAGGACGAGGGGCTGATCACCAGTGCGAGCGAGGGCGGCAAGAAGCTGTTCACGCTCACCGAGCAGGGCACGGCCGAGGCGGAGGCCGGGCCGGACGCTCCCTGGGAGGAGGCCGGCCGAGGTGTCGACTGGGAGGCCGTCAATGAGACCCGGCAGGCGGTCTGGGGGCTGATGGAGGCCTTCGGCCAGGTCTCGAAGACCGGCACGCCCGAGCAGCGGACCCGGGCCGTGGAGGTCGTCGACGAGGCCCGTAAGAAGCTCTATCTGATTCTCGCCGGCGAGCACTGACCGGCGAGCTGTGACCGGTGACCGACGACCCGCCGGAGGCTCAGCACTGGCGGGTCGTCAGATCGGTGCGCCCGATGGGCGGCCACCAGATCTCGGCCGAGTCGAAGGAGTCGGAGGCCCGGGGGTGCGGCCCCTCGTCGTGGCAGTGGAAGGCCGCCCAGAACACGTCCGCGGGCAGCGCGGAGAGCGGTGCGTACACCCGGTAGACGTACTGCCGCCCGTCGGCTGCGAGCAGAGCGACCATCCAGAACATGACGGAAGGGACGCACCGGGGGAAGCCCCGGTTGCCGTCGGCACTCCTGTACGGGAGTGAAGGGCAAGGCGGCGCGCGCCCCTGAGGCCGAAGTGCCCCGATCTCATCCGCAAGGAGGAGGAACCGGTCGGCCGTGCCCACCTTCCGCGGGATGGGCAAATAGCACTCTACGGGGACGTACGGAGCGGCTTTCCCTGATGGAGTGGGAGATGTGCAGATCCATACCCGGCGACTGCCCGAGCGGCCCGCCGTCCCCCGGGCCGCAGACGACGCCGGACCCTGGGCCGAGCTGGCCCAGGTGATCGACGGAGCCCGCCGGCGGGCGGCGCGGGACGGCGACCGGCAGCCGGACACCGCCCATCTGCTGCATTCGCTGGTCGAGGCCGACCCCGGGGTCCGCGCCGCGCTCGGCCCCCGGGTCGCGCGGGTGCTCGGCTATCTCGTACAGCGCAGCATCGGCTACGGGCTGCGCTGGCGGGGTTCCGTGGAGGAGTCCGGCGCGCCGTCCGGCGTACGGGAGCGGGGGAGGGACGCCGGGGCGTCCCGGTGGTCGCCCTCGGCGCTCGCCGCCCTCGACGCGGCGGTGGGGCGGGCCCGCTCGCGCGGGGACGCGCGGGTCGCGGGGGCCGATCTGCTCGCCGCCCTCGCCGCGGACTCCGGCTGCCGGGCGGTGGAGGTGCTGCGCCGGGCCGGGGTGGACACGGAGCAGCTCGGCGGGCGGATCGGGACCGTCTGACCGGCGCACGCCCCCGAGTGCGCCCCTGACCGGTCTCGACACTGTCTCGACATGTGCAACAGCCTCGACGGTACTGACCGGCCCCTGCCATCATGTGCCGATGCACGCGTCTGGAAGCAGGAGTACGAGCCTGGGCATCGCCCTGGTCTCGGCGTTGGCGTTCGGTGGATCCGGGGTCGCGGCCAAGCCGCTGATCGAGGCGGGGCTCGACCCGCTGCACGTGGTGTGGCTGAGGGGGGCGGGCGCCGCGCTGGTGCTGCTTCCGCTGGCCTGGTTCCACCGCGATCTGCCCCGGCGCAAACCCATGCTGCTGCTCGGCTTCGGGCTGTTCGCGGTCGCGGGCGTCCAGGCCTTCTACTTCGCCTCCATCTCCCGGATACCCGTCGGGGTCGCCCTGCTGGTGGAGTACCTCGGCCCGGCCCTGGTGCTCGGCTGGATACGGTTCGTCCAGCGCCGGCCCGTCACCCCGGCGGCGGCGGTGGGCGTGGTCCTCGCGGTCACCGGACTCGCGTGCGTGGTCGAGGTGTGGGCGGGGCTGAGCTTCGACGCCCTGGGGCTGCTGCTCGCGCTGGGCGCGGCCTGCTGCCAGGCCTGCTACTTCGTCCTCTCCGACCACGGCAGCGACGGCGCGGAACCGGCGAACCCGCTGGGAGTCATCGCGTACGGACTGATCGTCGGAGCCCTGGTGCTGACGGTGATCGCCCGGCCGTGGGGGATGGACTTCTCGCTGCTCGCCGGGAACGCCGATCTCGGCGGCACCGAGGTGGCGGCCTGGCTGCTGCTCTGCTGGGTGGTGCTGATCTCCACCGTGTTCGCCTATGTCACCGGGGTTCTCGCGGTGCGGCTGCTGTCCCCGCAGGTGGCCGGGGTGGTGGCCTGCCTCGAGGCGGTCGTCGCGACCGTGCTGGCGTGGGTGCTGCTCCGGGAGCATCTGTCGCTGCCGCAGATCCTGGGCGGCTCGCTGGTGCTGGTGGGCGCGTTCATCGCCCAGTCGCGCGCGCCGAAGAACCCGTCACCGGTGCCGGTGGCCTCGGGAACGCCGCAGCCTGAAGCGCCGGCCGCCGGGAGCGCTCCCGGCGGGGATCTTCCCGTGGCGGGAAACCGCGGCTGAGGGCTCGGAGCCCGAGGGTCCGGAGCCCGAGGGTCCCGAGGTGCGCGCCGGCCGCCGTCGGCGCGCACTCCCGCTCACAGCGCGGCGAGGTACTCCGGCAGCGCCACCGAGGGCGAGAGGCCGGGGGCCGGTATCGGCCTTCCGTACCCGCTCACCAGCGGTACGACCCCGGCCCAGTGCGGCAGCTCCGCGTCCTGCGGATCGTCGTTCGGCGGACCGGTCCGGACCTTCGCCGAGACCTCGGCCAGATCCAGCCGCAGCACCCCCGTCGCCGCCAGCTCACGGGCGTCGGCCGGGCGGGAGTCCCGGGCGCGGCCCGGGACCACGGCGTCGACCAGGGCGTCGAAGGACAGCCGCTTCTCCGCCGGGTCCGTCACCCGGCGGGCCGTGCCGTGGATCATCACCGAGCGGTAGTTGAGCGAGTGGTGGAACGCCGAGCGGGCCAGCACCAGCCCGTCGACATGGGTCACCGTCAGACAGACCTTCAGGCCCGGGTCGCCCTCGCCCTCGCCCTCGCCCGCCGTCCGCAGTGGGCGCGAGCCCGTCGAGCCGTGGACGTAGACGCGGCCGCCCACCCGGGCGTAGAGCGTCGGCAGCACCACCGGCGCGCCGTCCCGGAGGAAACCGAGATGGCAGACGTACGCCTCGTCCAGAATGGCGTGGACCTGCGCGCGGTCGTACACGGCGCGCTCGCGGGAGCGGGTGGGGACGGTGCGTTCGGTCGGCTCGTAGGCATCCGGCTCCGACATTGCGCCCTCCATTGCACTAGTGCATAATATTGTTTGTGCTAGGAGAATATCGGATCGCAGGGCGTCGCGCATCGGAGATCGCGGCCAGCATCGAGCAGGGCGTGGGCGCGGGGGAGCTGGAGCCCGGCGAACTGCTGCCGCCGATGCGGGAGCTGGCGACCTCGCTCGGGGTCAACCCGAACACGGTGGCCGCCGCCTACCGCACCCTGCGCGAGCGCGGAGTCATCGAGACCGCGGGCCGCCGGGGCAGCCGGGTGCGCTCCCGGCCCGCCTCCACCGCGCGCGGCTCCCTCCGGGTCGACGCCCCGCCCGGTGTGCGCGACGTGGGCGAGGGCAACCCCGACCCCGCGCTGCTGCCCCCGCTCCGTGACGCGCTGGCCGCCGCCGCGCTGGGCGACGAGCGGCGGCCGGGGCTGTACGGACAGGCCCCCGTCGACGAGGAGTTCGCCCGGCTCGCCCGCGCCGCGCTGGACGAGGACGGTGTGCCCGACGGCCCGGTCGCGGTCACCTCCGGCTCGCTCGACGCCATCGAGCGGGTGCTCGCCGCGCATCTGCGGCCCGGCGACGCGGTCGCCGTCGAGGACCCGGGCTGGGGCAGTCTGCTCGACCTCGTGCCGTCCCTCGGGCTCCGGCCCGTCCCCGTCGGCGTCGACGACGACGGCCCCCTCCCCGCCGATGTGAAGCGGGCGCTCGCCGCCGGGGCCCGCGCGCTGATCGTCACCGACCGGGCCCAGAACCCCACCGGGGCCGTGATCGGCATCGCCCGCGCCCGGCAGCTGCGCGCGGTGCTCGCCCGCTTCCCGGACACCCTCCTGATCGAGGACGACCATGGGCACGCCATCGTCGACCAGCCGCTGCACCCCCTCGCCGGAACCACCCGGAGCTGGGCCTTCGTCCGCTCCACCGCCAAGGCGTACGGGCCCGACCTCCGCGTCGCGCTGCTGACCGGCGACCCGGTCACCGTCGACCGGGTGACCGGCCGTCAGCAGCTGGGTCCCGGCTGGGTGAGCAGACTCCTCCAGCGGGCCGTCGTCCAGCTCTGGACCTCGGGCGCGGTCGATCCGCTCGCCGTGGCCCGCTCGTACGGCGAGCGGCGCGACGCGCTCGTGCGCGCCCTGGCCGAGCGGGGCGTCGAGGCCCACGGTCGCAGCGGGATGAATGTCTGGGTGCCGGTGCTCGACGAGACCGGCGCGGTGACCCGGCTGCTGCGCTCCGGCTGGGCGGTCGCCCCCGGCGCGCGGTACCGGCTCGCCTCGCCGCCCGCCGTGCGGGTCACCGTCTCGCAGCTGTCGGCGGCGGACATCGTGCCGATCGCCGACGCCCTGGCCGCCGCCGCGGGCCCCGCCCCCGCGCGCAGCTACGGCTGAGCGGCCGGGACCGGGTCCTTCGCGACCGCGACCGGCTCGGCGGCGCGGGGCGGCTTCCGGCGGGGACGGCTCTGTGTCAGCGCGGCCCCCGCAAGGACGATCACCGCGCCCACCGGGGTGTTCCAGCCCAGCTCCTCGCCGAGCAGGGTGACGCCCGCCGCCGTGGCGATGACCGGGATGAAATAGGTGACCATCTGCGCGGTGGTCGGACCGATCTCCTCCACCAGCCCGTACTGGAGCAGCAGGGCCAGCCCGGTGCCCAGCGCGCCGAGCGCCACCACCGCCAGCAGCGGCACCACCGCGAACGACTCGGGCACGGAGGTGAACAGCGGGGTGACCACGGCCAGCTGGACCGTGGCCAGCCCCAGCTGGGTCCCGGTGAGGGAGAGGTGCGAGTGGCCGGAGTCCGCCAGCGTACGGCGGACGTAGATCCAGCCGATCGCGTAGAACAGCGAGGCGAGCAGCGCCATCGCGGTGCCCCGGACATCGAGCCCGGAGAACCCCTGCCAGGCCCCGAGCACGGTGAGCACCCCCAGGAAACCGAGGCCGAGACCGGCGACCCGCCGCCGGGTGGGCCGGTCCTCCGAGAGCGCGACCAGGGAGAGCAGCATGCCCCACAGCGGTGAGGTGGCGTTGCAGATCCCCGCCAGCGTCGAGGGGATCGTGAGTTCCGCGTACGAGAACAGCGAGAACGGTATGGCGTTGAGCAGCAGCGCGGCCACGGTCAGATGACCCCAGGTGCGGGCCCCGCGCGGCAGCCGCTCCCGGCGCACGGCCATCGCCGCGGCCAGGACCGCCGTACCGAAGAACAGCCGGCCGAAGGTGACCTGGAACGGCGCGAACCCTTCGGTGCCGACCTTGATGAGAAGGAAGCTGAATCCCCAGATGAGGGAGACGATCGCGAAGCGGATCCGCCAGTCCAGCCGTCGGCGGGCGGGGCGCGGCGGTTCGGCGGAGACCGGGGGAGGGGTGGCGGGGGCGCGGACGGCGGAGGTCATGGCTCTCACTCTCACCCGTTCCATCTCGTAGAACAAGCGAGAATTTGTTCAATGGTTCGATTAGCATTGCTTACATGTTGAATCTGGAGCGCCTGCGGACCCTGGACGCGCTCGCCCGCCACGGCTCGGTCAGCGCCGCGGCCGACGGGCTGCATGTGACGACATCGGCCGTCTCCCAGCAGCTGGCCAAGCTGGAGCGCGAGGTCGGCCAGCAGCTGCTCGCCAAGAACGGGCGCGGTGTCCGGCTCACCGACGCCGGGCGGCTGCTCGCGGACCACGCGGCGCGGATCATCTCCCAGGTGGAGCTGGCCCAGTCCGACATCGAGGCCCAGCGCGGCCAGGTCGTCGGCGAGGCCAGGATCGGGGCGTTCCCCACCGCCGCCCGGGGCCTCTTCCCCGCCGCGCTCGCCGCGCTCCGCGCCGACCACCCCGAGCTGCGCGTCCACTCCCGGGAGCTGGAGCCCGAGCAGGGGCTGAGGGCCGTGGTCCGGGGAGATCTCGATCTCGCCGTCGTGCTCGACTGGAGCAATAAACGACTGCCCGTCCCCGGCGGGCTCGCCCAGGCCCATCTGCTCGACGACCGGCCCGACATCGCCATGCCCGCCGGCCACCGGCTCGCCGGCCGCTCCGAGGCGGACCTGGAGGAGTTCGCCGACGACGACTGGGTCTCCTGGCCGGAGGGCGAGTTCTGCCACGACTGGCTGATGTTCACCCTGCGCTCCCGGGGCATCGAGCCCCGCATCCCCCATCTGGCGGGCGAGCACCACACCCAGCTCGCGCTGATCGCGGCCGGCCTCGGCGTCTGCGTCACGCCCCGGCTCGGCCGGGGACCGGTCCCCGAAGGCGTGGCGCTCGTGCCTCTGCGGCAGCGCGTGGTGCGCCATGTGTACGCGGTGTGGCGCACCGACGCGGACCGCCGGCCGTCGATCAGGGCGGCCGTCGGCGCGCTGCGCGCGGCGGCGGGTCCGGGGCCCGGGGCGGGGGCCGGGCCGGGCTCAGCGCCCTGAGAGCTTGCGGAAGTCCCAGGACGCGATCGCGTCCGGGGTCAGCCGCAGCCAGGCGTGCCCGCCGTCGTGCGGCATCCGGTCGAGGCCGAAGTACTTCCGGGCGAACAGCCGCTCCGGGGTCTCCAGCTCCGGACAGGGCTCCCCGGTGCGCGGAGCCTCGCCGACCCGGACCGCCGAGCCCGACAGCTCCACCCCGCGCAGCTCCCCGTACTCCTCGCCGGAGTCCATCACCGCCGACAGCCGGGGATCGCGGAGCAGCTGGGCCCAGCGGCGGCTGCGGGTCAGCGAGTACAGCCACAGGGAGACGCCGTCCCAGACGAACCAGAGCGGGCTGACGTGCGGACGGCCGTCCGGGCCCGTGGTGGCCACCCGGCAGGTGCGCCGCGCGGACAGGAAGGCGTCCCGCTCGGCGGGCGTCATCATGATCCGGCGGCCCCGGCGCTGCACGGCTGCCACGGCGGCCTCCCACCCTTGTCTGACTATGTGTCAGAAAGCATGGGCGTCAGGCCCTCCGAGCGCAAGGGGGCGCCCTCACCGGCCCGCCTCACCGGCCCAGGGACTCCTTGAGGAAAGCCGTCTCCAGCCGCAGAAGGCTGCTCACCTGGTCCCGCGCGGTGACCCGGTGCCCGGCCCCCGACAGCGGCAGCACCTGGTGCGGACGGCCCGCCGCGAGCAGCGCGGCGGACAGCCGCAGGGTGTGCGCGAAGAGCACATTGTCGTCCGCCACCCCGTGCACCAGCAGCAGCGGGCGGCTGAGCCGATGCGCGTACGGCACCAGCGAGCTGCGCCGGTACGCCTCCGGGAACACCTCGGGGTGTCCCAGGAAGCGCTCCTCCCAGTGGGTGTCGTAGAGCCGGCGGTCGGTCGGGGCCGCGCCCGCGACGGCGGCGTGGAAGATCTCCGGGCGGTGCAGCACCGCGCCCGCCGCCAGATAGCCGCCGAAGGACCAGCCGCGGATCGCCACCGAGCCGAGGTCGAGGTCCGGATACCGCTCCGCCGCGTCGTGCAGGGCGTCGATCTGGTCCTGGAGCACCGGGCCCAGCCGGTCGCCGTGGACGGCCTGTTCCCACTCCCGGCCCCGTCCCGGGGTCCCCCGGCCGTCCGTCACCAGGACCGCGAACCCCTGCTCCGCGAACCACTGCGAGAGACAGGACCACCACAGACGGGCCCGCACCACCAGTTGCATCCCGGCCCCCGCATAGGGGTTGAGCAGCACCGGAAGAGGGCCCGAGCCCGGTTCGTGCCAGGAGGGCAGATAGAGCTGGGCGCGCAGCTCGCGCTCGCCGAGCGAGAGCAGCAGCGGCTTTGGCGTGACCACCGGCTCCTCCGCGAGCACCGCGATCCGCCCGGCCGGCTCGCCGTCCCGGAGCACGGTCACCGTACGCCCCGACTCGGTCAGGCTGTCCAGGACGACGGTGCCGCCCCCGGCCGCGGCGGAGTGGACGCCGGGCCCCTCGCTGAGCCGGACGAATCCGTCGGCGGGGTCGTGGAACCACACATGGGTCTCGGTCGGTTCCTCGTTCGCGAGGAAGAAGACCCGCTCGCCGACCGTCCCGAGCACCTCGCGGACATGCACCCCGCCCGGCGACCGCGCTCCGCCGATCCGCAGCCCCCGCAGTCCGTCGCCCGCCGTGAAGGCCGTGACCGCCGTGCCGGAAGCGGTCCTTCCGGGAAGGCCGGGCACCAGCTCCACCCAGACCGGGTCGCGCTCGGTGTGCAGCGTCTCGGTCGTTCCGCTGTACGGGTCGACCGCCAGCAGCACGGCGGTGCGCTGGTCACGCGTCTGCACCCGCACCAGCGGGCCGTGCGCGTCCCACCCCGCCGATGCCACGTACTCGAAGGCCCGGTCGGTCCAGCCCCGGGAGCGGAGAGGCTCCTCGGCGTCGGCGGCGGCCGGCAGTTCCACCGGGGTCCGCCCGCCGCTCAGCCGCAGGATGTGCAGCGACACCTCGGCGTTCGCCGTCCCCGCCACCGGATACGGGACCGCCCTCGGCGGCCGGGCCGGATCGGCCGGATCGGCCAGGTACCAGCGCTGTACGGGGGAGTTGTCCACCCGCGCCACCAGCAGGGCGTCTCCCGAGGGCGACCACCAGTAGCCCCGCGACCGTCCCATCGACTCGGCCGCCGTGTGCTCGGCCAGACCGTAGCTCACCTCGGGTCTCTCGGGTACGGCGAGCGCGCGGCCGCCGGTTCCGTCCGCGCGTACGACATGGAGCGCGCCGCCGCTGACATAGGCGATCGAGGTGCCGTCGGGGGAGGGGCGGGGATCGACCACCGGACCCGCCGCCGGAATCCGCCGGGGCGCGCCGCCGTCGGTGGTGACGGTCCACAGCTCCCCGGCGAGGGCGAAGGCGACGAGCCGGGCCCCGGCGTCGGCCGCGTACGACACCACCCCCGCGGCGAACTCCCGGGCGCGTTCCCGGCGTACCCGCTCCGCCTCGGGAACGCTCTCCGGGTCCTCGCCCAGCAGCAGGGGGTCGGCGAGAAGCCGCTCCTGCCCGGACTCGTACAGCCAGAGCCCGCTCATCGGGTCGTCGCCGGCGGCGCTTCGGACGAACAGCACACGCAGCCCGTCCGGCGAGACGGTGAAGCGGCGGGGGACGCCGTGGGCGAATCGGGCGGTGCGGGCGAACTGCTCGGTGAATTCGGGGACGGCGACGCCGACGTCCTCGCGGACTGTGCTGTTCTCGTTCATCAGGGATCATTCGCACCCCGGCCCCCGCGCGCGCAACCGAATTTCCTTCCCGCGCGCGGGGCCCGGCGACCGCGTGGACCGGGAGGCCGTCGCGGTGCGGAGTGCGGTGGATCAGCTTTCGTTCGGGACGATCTCGAAGAGCTTGTAGGTGATGTCCTCGTCGGTCAGCCGCCGGGACGCGCTGTCCAGCAGTCGCAGCGACACCCCGGCCTCGGCGGCGAGCTGGGCGATCCGGTCGCCGTCGCCGAGGGTGTTGAAGGTGACCAGCGCGCGTCCGCCGGGCAGCAGCCAGTCGTGGACCTCGGCGAGATAGCGGCCGAGGGCGGTGTAGCCGCGGTCGAAGATCGCCCACTCGTAGTCCTGGGCGAACTCGAAGTTCCGCGGCGCCTCGATGACGCTGCAGTTCCAGAAGACGGTGTCGAAGCGGTCATGGGGGTTCAGCTCCGCGAAGAGATCGCTGCGCAGCACCTCCACCCGGCCTTCGACGCCATGGCGCTTGACGTTGCGGAGGGTGCTTTCGACCGCGGTGTCGGTGATGTCGGTCGCGGTCACCTGCGCGCAGCCGTGCGTCGCCGCCCAGACGGCGGTGACCCCCGCCCCGCAGCCGATCTCCAGGAAGCGCCCGCCCGAGGGGTAGGGGATGACGGTGGTGTAGAACTCGGCCCCGGCTCCCACACCGGGAGCGTACGTCCCCGGGACCAGGTCCCACTCCCTGCCGAGCAGTTCAAAAGTGGTGGACTCCGTTCCGGCGGTGCCCAGTTGATCGACGAGCTTCTGGCCGATGCGGTACTGCTCCTCGAACCGTGCGGACTTCTGATCCATGGTTCCCCCTTGGAGGCATCAGTGTTTTCTGGCAGGTGTGCTCGCCGCCGGGGCGGGTCTCTCGCGGGCTTCTTCCGGCCGGGCGTGAGGACGACGCCCACGGCGGTATCGGGATCCGGGCGCGACGAGCGGCGGCCCGGGGCGGAGCGGGTTCAGGTCTACGCGGAGAGCAGCTGCTCCAGATCCGTGGCGTATTTCCTGATGAGGGACGGCGACAGCCGTGGAATGTCCTTGGCCGGTCCGATCCTGGCGGCCTGGACGGCGGCGCGGAACCGGTCGGACGGGATGGCGGACCCGAGAATGATGTCCTCGGGGTCCTTGAACCCATGGAGGAGCGGCAGCGCCGAATGCCGCCGCTGTGCTTCGGGCAGTGCGCGCATGGCCGCCTCGAACCGGGCGAACCAGTCCGCGTAGCCGTCCACCCGCTCGATTCGATGGCCCGCTTCGCCCAGCCAGTCGACGAAGACGTCGAGCGATATCCCGTCGTCGTGCGGATTGACCAGGCTGAAGGTCGTGAAGCCCTCCTCGGTCTGACCGCCCAGTGTCACGACGGACGCGGCGGTGAAGTCCACGGGCAGCCCGTCGTAGTGGGCCCTCGGGCGGTCTTCCCCGCTGTCGGAGCGGTAGAAGGAGCGCGGCGCCACACCGGTGGCGATGAGACTGAACAGAAGGCGGGTGAACCGGTCCGGGACATTCAGCTGTCCGCGGTACCGGCTGTGCGCGAGAATCATGTTCGACCGGAACACGGTGACCGGAAGCCCGTACAGTTCGTGCGCGTTCCGGAGCAGCACCTCCCCGGCCCACTTGCTCGTCGCGTAACCGGCGGCGTACGTCCCCTCGACCGGCTGGACGGGAAGGGCGGTCCGTACGTCGGAATCCTCGTCCAGGGCCGGCAGACCGATCCGGGAGGTGGCGACGGCCACGCTGGAGATGTAGGTGAACGGTTTGATCCGTCCGGTGAGCCCGAGGCGGATCAGCTCGGCGGTGCCGACGACATTCGCCTCGAACAGATGGGGGTACGACAGGAGGTGGTTCACCAGGGCGCCGGCGTGGACGATCAGATCCACGTCCTCGGACAGCGTCTTCCAGGTCAGTTCGTCCAGTCCCAGCCGAGGCTCGGCGATGTCGCCCGCCAGGACTTCCAGATGCTCGGCGGCCAGCTCCTGGAATGTGCTGACCAGACCCTCGTCACCGCCGGCGAAGGCCTCGTCGAGCCGCTTCCTCGCCGCTTCCGCGCTCTTCCCGCGTACGACGCAGATCAGCTTTCCGCCCGTCTGCGCCAGTCTCTCCAGCCACTCCAGGGTCAGGAAGCGGCCGAGATAGCCGCTCGCCCCCGTCAGCAGCACGGTCCTCGGCGCGGCCGCCGGACGGGGAAGGGACCGGGCGTCGGCGAGCGTCCGCTCGTCGATGAACTTGTCCAGAGTGAGCTCCTCCGCGCGGACCTCGGCACCTCCCTCGGGGTGCACCGACGCGAAGGCCGGCTGTCTCAGCCCGGTCTCGCGCTTCGACTCGAGGTAATTGGCCAACTCCCGCAGATCGTTCGCCGGGCTGATGATCACATCGACGGGGACCCGGATGCCGAAGATGTCTTCGAGCAGACCGGAGAAGGACACCGCGGAGAGCGAGTCCCCGCCCAGGTCCCGGAAGTGCGCCGAGGGGCTCACCTCGGCCGCCGAGCCGGTGAGCAGCGCCCGGACGGCCCGCTGGATCGTCTCCATGACCGGCCGGTTCGCGCCATCGCGGCGTACCTCCAGTAATTCCTCGTTCTCCCGGGTGGTGACCTCGGAGTACAATTCCTCCAGGTGCTTTCGGTAACGGGCCAGGAGTTGAGGGCGCAGCAGCTTTCGATGGTCCGAGAGCAGTCCGTTCGTCTGACTGAAGGGTTCGGTCTCGATCAGGAAGTCACGTGGAATCTCGTACGAGTTCAGCCCCGCTTCCTTCGCTATCTGCTGGAACGATTCAGCAAGAAGGCGCTTGAGGGTTGTCCGGTCCTCGCCGAACTCCTGGAGGGTGTCCGGAGTGGGAACGACCACGGTGAGCAGATACGAGCGTTCGCTGTTGCCGTAGACGAAGATCTGTCTGACCAGAGGACTGGCGGCGAAGACGGCTTCCAGTCGGGAGGTGGCCACGAACTCGCCCTGGGACAACTTCAGCACACTCTTGCGGCGGTCCACAATGGTGAACCGGTCCGGCCCGATCTCCGCGACGATGTCACCCGACTTGTAATAGCCGTCCTCGTCGATGATCTCCGCCGTCAGTTCGGGCTGTTGGTAATACCCGGGAATGATGGCTCTGGTCTTCAGTAACAGCTCTCCGCGAGGGTGCGGGAAGTCGGTCCGGTAATAGCCGAGTTCGGGCACGTCGACGAGCTTGTAATCGATGACCGGCGGGCGCAGCACCTTGTGGTCGACCGAGACGGCGGCGGCCTCCGTGGAGCCGTAGATGACGGTCAGCTTGAGATCGAGAAGAGACTCGATGAAAGCCGACAGCTCGGCGGAGAGCGGCGCGGACCCCGTGCTGGCCCAGCCGACCCGGCCGCCCAGAAGATTCTCGCGCATGTCCGCCTTGACCTCAGACGCGATCGCCTCCCGGTCGACGCCTTCCGCCAGCACCCGTCTGTCGAGTTCGCTCTGGTACTTCTGGAAGATCATTTCTGATACGCGCGGCACCAGGGACAGTTCCGTGGGGCGCACCAGCGCTATGTCCTCGAAGAACGTGGACAGATTGCTGCTCGCCGTGAAGTAGCTGATTCCGCCGCGCGCCAGGGTGTTCTTGAGCGAGGAGTGCCCGGCGACATGGCTCATCGGCATGTAATTGATATTGGTCGCGTGTTCGTCGGAGAACAGCTTGGACCATTCGCCGCCCCACATCGCACTCGACAGCCGCTCGGTGTACATCGCCCCCTTGGGAGTGCCGGTACTCCCCGACGTGTAGATCAGCATGGACAGCGGATCCTCGTCGTCGGCGGGCGTGAACAGCGGCGCGCCGGGAAGCGTCTGCCCTCGCCCGACGACGTCCGGCAGGGGCTCGACGGCCAGGTCGCGGCCGGCCCGTGCCAGCCGGTCGCGCGCGGAGGAGAATTTCTCCAGCTGGTCGGTGACTTCCGGGTGGTAGTCGAAGACCACCAGGCGTCTGACCGACGGAGTTCCGAGTATTAATTCGACCGCGGAGTCCAGGCGTTCGACACTTGCCGCGACCATGAACGGCTCGGTCTCGTCGGTGATCGATGCCAGCTGGGACACGGGGGAGCTGGCCTGAAGCGGGACGCTCACCGCGCCGAGATGGACGCAGGCCAGGTCGATCACCGCGTAGTCGCGGCTGGTGAAACCGAGAATGGCCACCCGTTCTCCGGCGCTCAGCGGGTGTTCCGCGTGGTGATGCCATTCCCCGGCCACCGCTCGGACGCGGTCCCACAACTCGCTGAAACTGGTTGTTTCATATCTTGGCAGCAGGCGGAGCGAGACGTGTCCCGTTCTGGGATCCTGCGTGAATTCCTTCGCCCG
Organism: Streptomyces amakusaensis; assembly: GCF_039532665.1. Classification (NCBI taxonomy): domain Bacteria; kingdom Bacillati; phylum Actinomycetota; class Actinomycetes; order Kitasatosporales; family Streptomycetaceae; genus Streptomyces; species Streptomyces amakusaensis. The sequence goes on from NZ_BAAASB010000015.1 coordinate 33,109, forward strand.
TTCTCCCACGGCGGGCCGGTCCGAGTAGCGCTCCATTACATCTGCCATCAATTGCGCAAGCCGCATTCTGGTCTCCACATCTCATGCTCAAGGGGGACTTTCATGGGTGAAGGCTTTGCCGCAGATTCGGTGGTGACGCAGGGGTGTGTGTCAGCCGAGCGGGATCCGGCGCACGAGAAGGGCGAGCCCGCCCCGCCGCATCCGTCCCGGGGACATGCGCGGCGGGGCAGCGCGCTGCTGACACCCCGAAGAAAGAGAGAACTCTGTTACAGGAACGACGAGCGCCGGCTACTCCCGGCTACTGCTCTTGGCTACCGCTCCCGGCTATCCGTCCAGGCGCGCGGACGCTTCGACGAGAGCGGCCCCGGGATCCCGCTGTTCGGCGACCGGCTCTCCGGCGGCCGGCCGATCGCTCACCCGCTGACCGGTGACCTGGCTGGACAGCAGCCGCAGCGCGTCGCCCGAGGCGCTGTCATTGGGCGTGTAGACCTCAAGACGGTGATCGGGGCTGTCGGGCTGGAGCCACACCTGATAGTCGACATTGACCCCTCCGACGGTCGGATGCCGCAGGCGCATGGTGCCCACGGTGCAGTCCGCCACGTCCCCGGTCGCCCACAGCGTGGCGAAGTCGCTGCTGCGCATCGCCAGCTCGCCGACCAGCTCGGCCAGTCGCGCGTCGGTGGGATACCGGCCCGCGGTGAGCCGCAGATACGCGACATGGATCTTGGCCAGTTCATCCCAGTTTCGATGGAGATCGCGGGTGAAGGAGTCGAGGAAGAACATCCGGGGGAGGGACGGCCGCCGCGCCAGATCGTCGGGAGCGTCGAAGTCGAGGTGCTCCGCGACGAGGGCGTGTCCGGTGCGGTTCCAGGCCAGCACATCGCCCCGGCGGCCGAGGAGCACCGCCGGCGCGCTCTCCCCCAGGGACGACAGGAGCGCCAGCACCCGGGAGTGCGGGCTCTCCGTCAGCGGCCGGACCAGCCGCGGTGTGACGGGCTGACGGGCGAGATTGTGCAGATGGGCCGTCTCGGTCCGATCGAGCTGGAGCACCCGGGCGAGCGCGTCGAGCACCTGTGGGGAGGCGGTGCCGGCCTGCCCCTGCTCCAACCGGGTGTAGTAGCCGACGCTCACGCCGGCCAGCTGGGCGAGTTCCTCACGGCGCAGGCCCGGTACACGACGGGCGGTGCCGTAGGCGCGCAGTCCAACGTCGGTGGGCGTGACCCGGTCGCGGCGGGTTTTGAGATACGCACCGAGGCTCTCGAGTTCCATGGCCCCGAGAGTAGGGGAGGACCGTCCGGGTCTGGGTATCCCTGCGGGGTGTACCCATGGCGTGGGGCTGGTTGGCGAGCGCCCGAAGGCGCACCGTCGGGGACATGAATGAACAGCGTGTTTCTCAACCGCCCGGGCTGCGGGCGTGGCTCGGTCTGCTGGCCACCCTCGGACCCGTACTGCTCGTGGCGATGGACGGGTCGGTCCTCTTCCTGGCGATGCCCAAGGTCACCGAGGCCTTGTCGCCCACCGCCGACCAGGCCCTGTGGACTCTGGACATCTACGGATTCGCGGTCGGGTCGCTGCTCGTCGCCTTCGGCAACATCGGTGACCGGTACGGCCGGCTGAAGCTGCTGATGATCGGCGTGGCCGCGTTCGGCATCGCCTCGGCCGGAGCGGCCTTCGCGCCCACCCCGGAACTGCTGATCGCCTTCCGGGCACTGATGGGTATCGCCGGGGCCACGCTGCTCCCGTCGGCCCTCGCGGTGCTCAGCGAGCTGTTCACCGACCCCCGCCAGCGGGCGAAGGCGATCGGAATCTTCGCGGCCACCTTCGCCGCCGGATTCGCCATCGGCCCGTTCGTCGGCGGACAGCTGCTCAGCAGGTTCTGGTGGGGATCGGTCTTCCTCATCAATCTCCCCGTGATCCTGCTGTTCCTGATCCTGGCCCCGATCCTGCTCCGTGAGGTGCGCTCCACCCGGCCCGGCCGGGTCGACCCCCTGAGCGTCTTCCTCTCCGCCGCCGGCCTGCTGCTGGCCATCTACGCGATCAAGCACGCCGCCACGGAGGGGCTGACGGTCGGCACCGTGATCGCCGGAATCGTCGGCCTCGCGGGCCTGGTGTGGTTCGCCCGCAGGCAGAAGAGCCTCGAGCACCCGCTGATCGAGTTCAGCCTCTTCCGCGACCGGGTTTTCACGATCGCGATCATCACCGGGCTGCTGCCGCTGGCCGCGTGGTCGGCCACCGCCTACCTCGCCAGCGTCTACCTCCAGTCCGTACACGGCCTGGACGTCCTGGACGCGGCTCTCCTCACGATCCCCGGCGCCCTGGTCCTCACCGTCACCTGCATCGTCACGCCGTCGCTGGTCGGGCGCATCGGCAAGCGGGCGGCGCTCATCACCTGCCACTTCTGCATCGCCGCGGGTCTGCTCCTGCTTCTGCTGCTGCCGGCGGACGGCTCCGGCGGGACCGGCTGGTACATCGCGTCCACCATCATCGCGGGCCTCGGCTACGGCATCTCCTTCAGCGTCGTCGCCGACACCGCCGTCGCCGCGGTTCCCCCGGAGCGCGCCGGGTCCGCGGCCGCGCTCGCCGAGACCAGCAACGAGATCGGCAACGCCCTCGGCATCGCGCTCCTGGGCTCGCTGGCCACTCTGTTCTTCCGGCTCCAGGGCCCGGACCTCGCGGGCACCCTCAACGAGACGCTCCAGATCCCCGACCTCGTTCCCGCGGTGATCAGCGACGCGAAGTCCGCCTTCGTCACCGGTCTGCACGTGGTCGCCATCACCGCCAGCGTCCTGCACGCCGCGCTCGGCATCCTCGCCCTGCGCTGGCTCCCGAAGTCCCTCTCCGACGAGGACGGGCCCGGCGCGGAGTCCCCGGCCCAGGTCGCCGACGGGGAGACCAGCGGCGTCCGCTGACTCCCGCCGCGGCGCGCGGCCGGCGGACAGGCCGCCCCCCCCGACGGCCGGGCCGCGCGGAAGCCGGCGGAGGCGCTCCCCCTGATCCCCCCCCGGGTCGATCAGGGGGAGCCTCCCGGTCTCGCACGGCAATGATCCATTTCGTCGATTGCCAGGGAGCCGCGCCGTATAGCCTGGGGAAATGCTGACAGAAGTCACAGCTACCCGTTACGTCACGCCCTTGCGTGAAGGCGGCTCGCTCCCGGGCATCGTCGAGGCCGACGATCTCGGTACGTATGTCATGAAGTTCACCGGAGCCGGACAGGGCCGTAAAACCCTGGTCGCCGAGGTCGTCTGCGGACAGCTGGGCCGCCGGCTCGGGCTGCGCGTCCCGGAGCTGACCGGTATTCAGCTGGACCCGGTGATCGGGCTCGGCGAGCCCGACCAGGAGGTGCAGGAGCTGCTGAAGGCCAGCGGCGGTCTCAACCTCGGCATGGACTATCTGCCGGGCTCGATCGGCTTCGACCCGCTGGCGTACGAGGTGGACCCGGCCGAGGCGGGCCGGATCGTCTGGTTCGACGCGCTGATCAACAACGTCGACCGCTCCTGGCGCAACCCCAATATGCTGGTGTGGCACGGCGATGTGTGGCTCATCGACCACGGTGCCACCATGATCTGGCATCACAACTGGCCGGGTGCGGCGGCCTCCGCCGCCAAGCCCTACGACGCCTCCGACCATGTACTGGCCCGCTTCCGGCCGGACATCCGGGCGGCCGCCGCCGAGCTGGCCCCGCTCGTCACCGAGGAACTGCTGACCGAGGTCGCCGCCGACGTCCCCGACGAGTGGCTGGTCGACGAGCCGGGCTTCGCCACCACCGACGCACTGCGCCGGGCCTATGTGGAAGCCCTGCTTCCGCGTGCCGCGTCGATCCATGCGAGGATCACGCTCGGCGAGCCCACCGCTCCGCGCCCCTCGCGCGCGCCGGGCTGGCTGACGGGCCTGCCGGACGCGGACGAGAAGGAGGCGGGGGCATGACGGGACGCGAGGTCTTCGAGTACGCGCTGCTGCGCGTGGTGCCCCGCATCGAGCGGGGGGAGTGCTTCAACGCGGGGGTGCTGGTCTACTCCCGCGCCCGCTCCTTCGTCGCCGCGCGCACCCATTTGGACGAGGCGAAGCTGATGGCCCTGGACCCCGGGGCCGATGTGGCCGGAGTGCGCGCCGCGCTCCACGCCGTGGAGTCCGTGTGCTGCGGCGGCGCGGTCGCCGGGCAGGCGGCCGGGGACGATGCCGGGCGGCGTTTCCGCTGGCTGATCGCCCCCCGTTCCACCGTCGTCCAGCCCGGACCGGTGCACACGGGGCTGACCGCCGACCCCGGGGCCGAGGTCGACCGGCTGCTCGGCCTGCTGGTGCGCTGACCGCTCTCCGGCACCGCTCCCCGCCCCGCGCCCGGTGTGCCTCCCCGGGTGATTCCGCGCGGGCCGCCCGGCGCACCCGGTGGGCCGTTGACACCGGGTGCCCGGGCTTCTAGCGTCTCGTCTGCCGAAGGTACTAAGCGGTCGCTCATCCCTGGGCGTGCGGGCTGCCGGACGAGCCGCTCCCCCGGGTGCGCGCCGCGCTCAAGGGCGAGGAGAGCCAGTATGTCCACCACCGAGCAGCGCACCGCCGTCGTCACCGGGGCGGCCCGGGGCATCGGCGCGGCGACCGCCGTACGACTGGCGGCCGAGGGCCGCGCGGTCGCCGTGCTCGACCTCGACGAGCAGAGCTGCCAGGAGACGGTCGGCAGGATCACGGAGGCCGGCGGCAGGGCCCTCGCGGTCGGCTGCGACGTCTCCGACAGCGCCCAGGTGGAGGCGGCGGTGGCGAAGGTCGCCGCCGAGCTGGGACCGCCGGTGATCCTCGTCAACAACGCCGGTGTGCTCCGCGACAACCTGCTGTTCAAGATGAGCGAGTCCGACTGGGACACCGTGATGAACGTGCATCTCAAGGGCGCGTTCCTGATGGCAAAGGCTTGTCAGGGGCACATGGTCGACGCCGGCTTCGGCCGGATCGTCTCGCTCTCCTCGTCCTCCGCGCTCGGGAACCGGGGCCAGGCCAACTACGCGGCGGTCAAGGCCGGGCTCCAGGGGTTCACCAAGACGCTCGCCAAGGAGCTGGGCAAGTTCGGCGTCACCGCGAACGCCGTCGCCCCCGGATTCGTCGTCACCGAGATGACCGCCCGGACGGCCGCCCGCGTCGGGATGGACTTCGAGGAGTTCCAGACCGCCGCCGCCGCGCAGATCCCCGTCCAGCGGGTGGGGCGGCCCGAGGACATCGCCAACGCCATCGCCTTCTTCGCGGGCGACGACGCGGGCTTTGTCTCCGGACAGGTGCTGTACGTGGCCGGCGGACCGCTCAACTGAGGGCGGGGTACCGCGAGATGACGGAGCGTGTGCCGGAGAGCGGCAGGGTCGCGCTGATCACCGGCGGCAGCCGGGGCATCGGCTACGCGGTCGCCGAGGCGCTGGTCGCGCGCGGCGACAGGGTGTGCCTCACCGGCCGGGGCGAGGAGGCGCTGAGGGAGGCGGTGGAGCGGCTCGGGGCCGACCGGGCCATCGCCGTACCGGGGAAAGCGCAGGACGAGACCCACCGGGCGGCGGCGGTGGAACGCGTCATGGAGACCTTCGGACGGGTCGATTTCCTGGTGAACAACGCGGGGACCAACCCGGTGCTCGCGCCCATGGCGGAGCTGGATCCGAATGTGGTGCGCAAGGTGTTCGAGACCAATGTGATCTCGGCGCTCGGTTTCGCTCAGCAGACCTACCGAGCCTGGCAGAGGGAGAACGGCGGTGCGATCGTGAACATTGCGTCCGTCGCCGGACTGGCCCCCTCGCCGTTCATCGGGGCCTATGGAATGAGCAAGGCGGCCATGGTGAATCTGACGCTCCAGCTCGCCCATGAATTCGCCCCCCTGGTCAGGGTCAACGCGATCGCACCGGCAGTGGTCAAGACCAAATTCGCGCGGGCGCTCTACGAGGGCAGGGAGGCCGAGGCGGCGGCGGCCTACCCGCTGGGCCGGCTCGGAATGCCGGAGGACGTCGGCGGCGCGGCGGCGTTCCTCACTTCGGACCAGTCCGACTGGATCACCGGTCAGACTCTGGTGGTCGACGGCGGGGTGTTCCTCAAGGCGGGGCTGTGAGCGGGCCCCCGCCGGGCCGCAGGTTGACCCGGCGGGGGGCTGCGGTATGGTCGGCCAACTCACGGCTGAACGAGGAGCGTGCACGTGTTCTATCGGACCTGCCTGCGGGCCGGCGCAGCCCTGGCGTCCATATCCCTGTTGGCGGGTTGCGGCCTGTTCTCAGATACGGAAGCGGGCGGCCAGAAGAAGATTTCCGTCGGGACCACCAGTGAGCCCACGACACTTGATCCGGCTGCCGCCTGGGACAGTTCCTGGGAGCTGTACCGGAATGTGTTTCAGACGTTGTTGAGTTTCCCGACCGGGAGTACGTCCCCCCAGCCCGACGCGGCCCAGAGCTGCGAGTTCACGGATGCCGCGAGCAAGACCTATGTCTGCGTGCTGAAGCCGGGTCTGGTCTTCTCCAATGGTGAGAAACTCGATGCCGCGGCCGTCAAGCACTCCATCGACCGCATCCGGCTGATCGACGTGCCGAACGGGCCCAGCGGTCTGCTCAACTCGCTCGGCAGCGTCGAGCTGGTGGGCGACCGCACGGTGAAGTTCCATCTGAAGGTCGCGGACGCCACCTTCCCCTTCATCCTCGCCACCCCGGCCGCCTCGCTGGTACCGCCCGGCGAGTACCCCCGCAACACGCTCCGCGACGACGGCCGGGTGGTCGGCTCGGGCCCCTATGTGCTGCGTTCGTACTCCAAGGGCAAGAAGGCCGAGCTGGCCGGCAACGAGACCTACGACGGCTACGCGAAGCGCCAGAACGACTCCCTGACCATCCGCTACTTCACCGACTCCGCCTCCATGGTGAGCGCGCTGCGGGAGAAGGAGATCCAGGCCACCTACCGGGGCCTGGACGCCAACGAGGTCGTGGAGCTCCAGCGGAAGAAGCCGGAGAACGAGGATCTGCGGCTGATCGAGACGGTCGGCACGGACATCCGCTATCTGGTCTTCAACGCCAAGGACCCGAACGCGGGCAAGCTCCCCGTGCGCCAGGCGGTCGCCCAGCTGGTCGACCGGGGCGAACTGGTCTCCAAGGTCTACCAGGGCACGGCCGAGCCGCTGTACTCCATGGTCCCCAAGGGCATCGTGGGGCACACCACGGAGTTCTTCGACCACTACGGCGACCCCAATGTCGCCAAGGCGCGGAAGATCCTCGCGGACGGGGGCGTCGAGACGCCCGTGCAGCTCGACCTCTGGCACACCGACCGGTACGGCTCCACGACCGCGCTGGAGTTCAAGGAGCTGAAGCGCCAGCTCGAAGCCTCGGGACTGTTCAAGATCAAGGTGACGGGCAAGCCGGAGGCCGAGTTCCTGAAGGGGTACAAGAGCGGGTCCTACCCGGTCTTCGGCCGCGGCTGGATCCCCGACTTCCCGGACCCGGACAACTATGTGGCCCCCTTCGTCGGTGAGAACAACGTGCTCGCCACCCCGTATGTGAACGACGAGATCACCAAGGAGCTGCTGCCCGCGTCCCGGCGCGAGAGCGACCGCGGCGCGGTGGCCAAGAACTTCCAGCGGGTGCAGGAGATCGTCGCCGAGGAGGTGCGGCTGCTGCCGCTGTGGCAGGGCAAGCTGTACATCGCCGTCAGCGAGGAGATGGGCGGCGGCGAGCGCGCCTTCGACCCGCAGTCGATCATGCAGATGTGGGAGCTGTACCGGAAGGCCAGCTGGTAGCGGGCCGAAGGGCCGCTCGGGGCGGCCGTTGTCAGTGCCTCCGGGTAGGTTCTGTGTTCGGTAACAGATCGCTTTCCGGAGGTTCTTGACGTGACCGACACCGACAAGCTGCCCGAGTCCTGGCGCGGCGTCCTCGGCGAAGAGCTGGCGCAGCCCTACTTCAAGGAGCTGACCGAGTTCGTCGAGGAGGAGCGGGCCAGGGGGCCGGTGTATCCGCCGCGCGAGGAGGTCTTCGCCGCTCTCGACGCCACGCCGTACGACAAGGTCAAGGTGCTCATCCTCGGCCAGGACCCGTACCACGGCGAGGGGCAGGGGCACGGGCTGTGCTTCTCGGTGCGGCCGGGCGTCAGGACCCCTCCCTCGCTGCGGAACATCTACAAGGAGATGCACACCGAGCTGGGACTGCCCGTCCCGGACAACGGCTATCTGATGCCCTGGGCCGAGCAGGGCGTCCTCCTGCTCAACGCGGTGCTCACCGTGCGGGCGGGCGAGGCCAACTCCCACAAGGGCAAGGGGTGGGAGAAGGTGACCGACGCGGTGATCAGGGCGGTCGCCTCCCGTCCCGACCCGGCGGTGTTCGTCCTCTGGGGGAATTACGCGCAGAAGAAGCTGCCCCTGATCGACGAGAGCCGGCACGTGGTGGTGAAGGGGGCGCACCCCTCGCCGCTGTCGGCGAAGAAGTTCTTCGGCTCCCGGCCCTTCACCCAGATCAACGAGGCGGTGGCGGCCCAGGGCCATGAGCCCATCGACTGGCGCATCCCCGACCTGGGCTGAGCCCGCCACCGGGACACGGGCCGGGGTCCAGCGTCCGAGCCTGTGCCGGTTTGTCCGTTGTGGGCTAGGGTCAGACAGACCCTAGCCGCGTGAGGTGTGGATCGTCGCCGCCGCTCGCCGCATGGACGTGGGAGGCCGCAGTGATGGAGCAGCAGAAGGCGTCGGAGGACGCCCTCATGACGCGGATCGGGCAGGCGGTCATGCTGCTGCACGGCGGCGACCGGGAAGAGGCGCGGAATCGGTTCGGCGTCATCTGGTCGGAGATCGGCGAGCGGGGCGACGCCCTGCACCGCTGCACCCTCGCGCACTACATGGCGGACACCCAGGACGACCCGGGGGACGAGCTGGCCTGGGATCTGCGGGCCCTGGCCGCGGCCGAGAGCCTGCGCGCCGAGGGGACGGGCGAGGAGGGGGAGCCCGCTCCCTCGGTGCGGGCCTTCTACCCGTCCCTCCATGTCAGCCTCGCCGCCGACTACCTCAAGCTCCGCAGGCCCGGCGCCGCCCGGATCCATCTCGACCGGGCGCGCGGGGTGCTGGACACCCTGGGGGACGACGGATACGGCCGGGGCGTGCGCAGCGCCTTCCAGCGGCTGGAAAGGGCGCTGGGGCCGGAGTGAGCCCCGGCCCGCACCACCGGCCCCGCCCGGCCGGGCCCCGAAGTCAGCGGCCCTGACCGCCCGCGCCGCCCGCCGATCTCCCGTACGCCTCCCGGCACATCCGCGACTCCGCGCCGCCCGGCCGCCAGCCGCCGTACGCCTCGGTCAGCGCGCACACGTCCGGCTGCGCGGCACTCCTGGTCGACGGCGCGGGCCGCGGAGTACGCCGGACGGGTACGGGAGCGGGCGCGGCCGGGGGAGCGGCCCGCCGCCGGGCCCGGGGCTCGGCGGCCGGAGGCGCGACGGCCCGGGGTACGGGCATGGGCACGGGCGGCGGCGCGGCGGGCCGCCCGGGCTCGGCGGCCCCGGCCGTCCCCGGGCCGGGCCGCGCGGCCGGCTTCCCCGGCGGGGCGTGCAGCATCTCGCGGGCCGGGCCCTGCCGGGCGATCTGCGGCCGGGCGACCGGCGGCGGACCGTCGGCCGGGACCGCGTGCCGGGGCCGCGCCTCCACGGTCACACACCCGGAGAGGGCGGGCCAGGACACGGCCCACACCGTCATCAGCAGCAGGACCTTCACCGGGACTCTCGGAGGGATCTTCACAGGGCGCACGGGCGTCACTCTGACGTGTCCCGGCCCGGCCGAAGGTCATATGGACGCCAGTTGGCCCGCACGGGTGACCCCGATCCCGTCGGCCGGCCCAGCGCCCCTCCCCGAACCGCTCGGTGAACTCTCCCGCCGCGGGCCTCCGGGACACCCGTATGCTGACCGGGCCCGGCAGGGGCACGCGGCACAACTCTGGAGGCAATTCGTGAAGGTCGGCTGCATCGGTCTCGGCGACATCGCGCAGAAGGCCTATCTTCCCGTGCTCGGCTCACTGCCGGACGTCGAGCTGCACCTCCAGACCCGTACCCCCGAGACCCTGCACCGGGTCGGCGAGACCCACCACGTCCCGGCGGAGCGCCGCCACACCGATCTGGAGTCCCTGATCGGCCAGGGGCTCGACGCGGCCTTCGTCCACGCGCCGACCGCCGCCCACGCGGGCATCGCCACGGCGCTCGTCGAGGCGGGAGTGCCCACCTATGTCGACAAGCCGCTCGCCTACGAACTGGCCGGCTCCCGGGCGCTCGTGGAGCTGGCCGAAGCCCGCGGCACCAGCCTCACCGTCGGCTTCAACCGCCGGCTGGCACCCGGCTACGCCCAGTGCCTGGACCACCCGCGCGAGCTGATCCTGATGCAGAAGAACCGCGTCGGGCTCCCCGAGGACCCGCGCACCTTCGTCCTCGACGACTTCATCCATGTCGTCGACACCCTGCGCTTCCTCGTCCCCGGGCCCGTCGAGCACACCGATGTCCGCGCCCGGACCGTCGGCGGACTGCTTCAGCACGTGGTGCTCCAGCTCTCCGGCGACGGCTTCACCGCCATCGGCTCGATGAACCACCGCAGCGGCTCCACCGAGGAGATCCTCGAAGTCTCCGGCCAGGACACCAAGCGCGAGGTGCGCAACCTCGCCGACATCGTGGACCACAAGGGACAGCCGAGCGTCCGCAGGCGCGGCGACTGGGTGCCGGTCGCCCGTCAGCGCGGCATCGAGCAGGCCGTCCTGGGCTTCCTCGACGCCGTACGCGCCGGGAAACTCCTCAGCGCCCAGGACGCCCTGAAGACCCATGAGCTGTGCGAGCTGGTCGTTCTCCGCGCCCTGGAGCAGGCCTCCTCCTGAGGAGTGCGGAGCCCCGCACCGCCGCCAGTGCCACCAGCACGGCGAGCGCGCCGCGCACCGGCCAGTCGCCGAACCGGACATGACCGGTGCTCCCGTGCGCCAGCGGTACGCCGTACACGGCGGCCGTGCTGCTCGCGGTGGACAGCGCGCGGCCGATCCGGCCGCCGTCGGGACCGTGAACCACGCTGACCCCGGTGAGCGTGGCGTGCACCGTGGTGCGGCCGGACTCGGCGGCGCGCAGCGCGGCGAGTGAGGCGTGCTGCTCGGGGGCCCAGCTGTCCTGGAAGGACGAGGTCGCCGACTGGGCCACCAGCAGCTGTGCCCCGTCCCGGACCAGACGCCTGCTCATGTCGGGGAAAGCGGACTCGAAACAGACCAGCGGACCGACGCGCGGCCCGCCGTCCGGCAGCCGCATCACCACCGGACGCTCGCCGCGCAGCCGGTCCTCGCCCGCCGCCCTGCCCACCGAGGTCGCCCAGCCGAGCAGCTTCCGGGCCGGGACGTACTCCCCGAAGGGGACCAGGCGCATCTTGTCGTAGCGGTCGCCCGTCGGCCCCTCGGGGCCCACCAGCACCGAACTCTTGAATATCCCGCCCCGGCCCGAGGCCCCGGTGCGCCGCGCGTCCACATTCACCAGCAGCGGCGCGCCCGTCGCCCGGGAGAGGGCGGCGAGCCGGGCCGCCAGATCGGGGCGCTCCCGCAGATCCGCGCCCACACTGCTCTCGCCCCAGACCACCAGGTCGAGATCCCGGCCCACGAGCCCCAGCGTCAGCTCCTCACCCCTGGCGAAGCGCCGTTCCACGCTCCCCGCGCCCTCGAACACCCCGGGCTGGACGATCGCCACCCTGGCCGTACCCGACTCCACGGGCCTCGGGGCGAAGGCCCAGAGCGCCGCTGCCGCCAGCCCGCCCAGGGCCGTACCGCAGACCACCGCGGTACGGGCCCGTGGCACCGTGATCAGCAGGACGATCGCCGTGTTCACCGCCACCACCAGCAGACTCACCAGCCACACTCCGCCGGCGGACGCCAGCCTCAGCGCGGGGGAGACCTGCCACTGGCTGGCCCCCAGCAGACCCCAGGGGCCGCCCAGCCCCTCCCAGGAGCGGAGCAGCTCGATCATCAGCCAGCCCGAGGGGAGGACGGCGAGCGCCGCGAGGGCGCGGGCCGGGGAGGGGACGCCGCCCGTCATCGAGCGGACCAGCCATCCCCAGGGGGCCCACGCCACCGCCAGCAGCGCCGCCACCACCACCAGGAAGACATGGAGGCTCGGCGTCAGCCAGTGATGGACGGCGATCATGAAGCCCATGCCGCCGAGCCAGCCCTCGAAGGCGGCCCGCCGGCCCGTCGGCGCGGTGCGTATCAGCAGCATCCACGGGACGAGGGCGGCGTACGCGAGCCACCAGAGCGACGGCTCGGGGAAGGCGAGCGCCGGGAGCGCGCCCGCGAGCAGGGCGGCGACGGCGCGCGCCGGGGGCCGCCGGGAGGCCCGGTCCGCCCGCGCGGAGCCGCCGTCCGGAGCCGTGTCCGGGCCCGGTTCCGGGCCGGTGTCCGGTTCCGGGCCGGGTTCCCGCCGTCGGGGCCGGTCCGCCGGTGTCCGCATCCCGTGCCTCCTCGTCCTGCCTCGAAGGGACGGCGAGCAGTGCCTCTCCAGTGTGGGGCGGCCCTTCGCCGGGGTCTACCCGACGCCTTCGCGCCGCCACTTCTCCCGGGTGCTCACCCCGGTCAGCCGCCAGCCCTCGTCCGTCCGCAGCAGCGCGAAGGCGCAGCGCCCGCCCAGGACGCGATCGCCGCCAGAGTCCCCGCGCAGGGTGGTGAGGTAGTCGGCCCGCACCTCCGCGCCGTCGCCCGGGTATCCGCCCAGGTCCTGGAGGCGCAGCAGCCGGTTGAGGATCAGATGCTGCTGTACGGGGAAGGCCCGCGCCGTCTCCGCCAGCCGGTCGGCGGCCTCGGCCGCCGGGCCCTCGACCCCGCCCGAGCCGCGATGGTCGACCCGGCCCTGTGGCGTGAAGAGCGCCAGATAGCCGTCCCGGTCGGCGTCGTCCACGGCCACCGCGTAGCGGGTCACCAGTTCATCGATGGCCAGCCGGTCCATCACCGTTGCGAGATCCACGCGCTGCGTCATCGGCTCAGTTTCCGGCAGCGGGGGCCCCAGGCCAAGAGCTGTGCACGCCCGGCGCGCACGGGTGTCGGGCAAACGGGCGAAGCCGTGCCGGACCGCCGGAGGCTGAGCTACCGCTTGACCGCCCTGAGGACCACGAACTTCGGGTCGCTCGCCATGACCTGGCAGCCGCCGAAGATCCGGCGCAGCCGCTGGTGGTACCCGAGGTGACGGTTGCCGACCACCCACAGCTCGCCGCCGGGGCGCAGCGCCCGGCGGGCTCCGGTGAACATCCGGAGGGCGGTGGTGTCGGTCGTCGCCCGGTGGGAGTGGAACGGCGGGTTGTTGAGCACCAGGTCGACGGAGCCGTCGGGCACCCCGGAGAGCCCGTCGCCCACCAGGAACTCGGCCTCCCGGCCGGTGGGGACGTTCTCCCGGTAGGTCGCCTCGGCGGAGGCGACGGCGGAGAACGACTCGTCGACGAAGGTCACCGACGCCCCGGGGTTGGCGAGCGCGGCGGCCGTGCCGACCACGCCGTTGCCGCAGCCCAGGTCCACGACCTTCTGGGGGCCGACCCGCTCGGGCAGGCTGCCCAGGAAGAGCCGGGTGCCGATGTCGAGCCGGTCGGCGCAGAAGATGCCGGCGTGGTTGGTGACGGTCCGGCCCGAGGCGACGCCGACGTCGGCGGGGAGCGCGTACCGCAGCGGCCAGGGGCTGGGCGTGGGGGCGAGCGCCGGATCGGGGGTGCAGAAGATCAGCCGTGCCTTGCGCACCGCGAGCGACGTCCTGGTCGGGCCGATGATCCGTTCGAAGAGCCGCAGCGTCGAGGTGTGGATCTCGCTGACCATGCCGGCCCCGATGATCACGGTTCCCGGGTGGATGCCGGGCGCGAGCCGGTGCAGCTGGTCCTCCAGCAGCGCCAGGCTCTTGGGCACCCGTACGAGCAGCACGTCGATCCGCGCGGGCGGGGTGTCGCGGGCGGAGAGCATCCGTACCGCGCCGGGATCGGCGCCGCTGCGGGCCAGATTCGCCAGGGTCGCCCGCTGGGCGAGGAAGGAGTCGGTGATCTGCACCGGGCGGTGCGCGGCCAGCGAGGTGGCCAGCGCGCCCCAGCGGTCGCCGAGGACGACCAGCGTCCCGGAGAGGTCCGGGGCGCTCTCGTCGAGCCGGCGGAGGAGGTATTCGTCGGCGGCGTCCCAGGCGCGGAGGGCGTCGCGGGGATCCTCGGGGAAGCGGGCGAGCGTGTAGTCGCCCCAAGACGTGCTCAAACGGTTCATCGTGAGCCAGGCTAGCCGAGTGCCGCGCCCGAGCCGTGCTCCCGGCGGATCCTCAGGCGGCGCGCTCGACGCTCGTGGCGTCCCCGCCGCGCTCCAGCGCCGCCGCCGCCCACTCCAGTACGAGCGCCTCGTACTCCCCTCGCCGCTCCTCGGGCAGCCGTCCGTCGGCCCACAGCTCGCGGATGCGGGCGTTGAGCTCGGCTGCGGACAAGGAGGACAAAGCAGTCTCTGACTCGCGTGGAAGGGGGGACATGCGAACAGATTACGGCCTGCCGGTGGAGCCGTCTCCCCCGTGACGGCGGCCGGTCCCGGCCCGTTCCGTCCGCGCCGTGAGCCGCTCCGCCCGCTCCCACCAGGGTGAACAGGGGGATTCCCGGCGGTGGGCGGCCGATCGCCGAGGGCGCGGGGCTTTCGGTGGTGATGTAACTCATGGGTCGCTTGCTGTGGCTTCGCTCACTGTGTCCTCGGTCCGGGGTTCCCCGGCTCCGCGTCTCCCCTTGCGGACACGCGGACATGACGTGGCGTCACGGGGAGGCCGGTGAGCCCGACTCGCCCGCGTGGGGGCTCAGCACATCCGTTCCGACCAGGATGAACAGCGCGATCCCCAGCAGTACCCGGTAGATCACGAAGGGCATGAAGCTCTTGGTGGTGATGTACTTCATAAACCATGCGATTACCGCATATCCCACAAAGAAGGCGACAACTGTCGCGAAGATCGTGGGCCCCCAGGACACATGGCCCTCGCCCGCGTCCTTCAGCTCGTACGCGCCGGAGGCGAGCACCGCCGGGATGGCCAGCAGGAACGAGTAGCGGGCGGCGGCCTCGCGGGTGTAGCCCATCAGCAGTCCGCCGCTGATGGTCGCGCCGGAGCGGGAGACCCCGGGGATGAGGGCCAGGGCCTGGCAGAAGCCGTAGATCAGGCCGTCCCTGACGCTCAGCTCCCGGAGCGTCTTGCGGGGTCTGGCCGCCCGGTGCCGCCCGCCCGACTCGTCGCGGGCGGCGAGCCGGTCGGCGACGCCGAGGACGATGCCCATGACGATCAGCGTGGTGGCGATGAGCCGCAGATCGCGGAACGGCCCCTCGATCTGGTCCTTGAGCGTGACGCCCAGCACCCCGATCGGAATCGATCCGATGATCACCAGCCAGCCCATCCGGGCGTCGTGGTCGCTCCGCATGCTCTTGTCGGTGAGCGAGCGGAACCAGGCGGACAGAATTCTGGCGATGTCCTCGCGGAAATAGATCAGTACGGCGGTCTCGGTGCCGATCTGAGTGATCGCGGTGAATGCCGCACCCGGATCGTGCCATCCGGCGAACGCGGCGGTGAGCCGCAGATGGGCGCTGGAGGAAATCGGCAGGAATTCGGTCAGCCCCTGGACGAGCCCAAGGATCAGTGCTTCGAACCACGACATGGAAAACTACGCCACCCAAGAAAAGTTCATGTCTGACGGCGCGTAGTGATTCCCGTTCATGCGCCAGTGTGTCAGGCAGCGTAGCGTTCCCAGGTGAACACGGAGTGCCGTGTTGCCTACGGGAGGAGTGCGGTCGTCTGTACGGGGCGCAGCCGGACCGGGTGACGGGAGCGACCCTCCGTCAGCCCCGGCTCAGGGCCTGCCGCTTGCGCCAGGCGAGCACCGCCGCCGCCATTCCCGTGATCACGATGAAACCCATGGAGATCAGAAAGGCGGGAGAGGTCGGGGATCCCGCTCTGGCCCCCGCCACCACGTAAGCCGTCGTATTGGGAATGGACCCCAGAGCCGTGGCCAGCAGAAAAGGCGTATAACCCATACGGGAGACGGCGGCGCAGTAGTTGGCCGCCGCGAACGGGATGCCGGGGAAGAGCCGTATCGCCAGCATCGAACGGAAACCGTGCCGGCTCAACTGCCCGTCGGCGGCCGTCAGCACCTTTCCGCGCAGCAGCGGACGCAGCGCGTCCTGGCCGAGCAGCCGGCCCAGGGTGAAGGCGATCCCCGCGCCGAGCACCGTCCCGGCGAGAGCCGAGACCAGCCCGGCCTGCGAACCGAAGAGCGCGCCCGCCGCCAGATTCAGCAGCGGCCTCGGAACGAACGCCGCCGTGCACGCCCCGTACGCCACGGCGTACAGCACCACCGCCGCCGCGCCGCTCAGCCGGGCCACGGGCCAGCCGTCCGAGAGCAGCCGCTGTGGCTCGTACAGCAGCACCATCGCCCCGGCCGACGCCAGCATGAGCATGAGCAGGGAGAATCGCGACCAGGGTGAGAGCAGCACCCGGGAGCAGCGGACGGCGAGACCGGAGGACGGCCTGGGGACGGGCTCGAACATCCGGGGAGACTAGCCGAAGGCGGATGTGATCGCCGTAATGTGAGCCGCACTACCCCCTCCCCACCCCCGGCGCGCCGAATCCGGACGTGCCGGCTCCGGCCGGGCGGCCCCGCGGGGAAAACGGCTCGACGCCCGACGCCGGGTCCGAGATCATCGTGAGCATGACCCGGCATGCCTTCCCCGCAGCGCGATCCGCAGTCGCGGACGCGCCGAAGGCCGCCGTCCTCCTCGCCGCCAGTACGGCGGTCGCCGCCGCACTCGCCCAGGCGCTGCCCCCCACCGTCCGAGGCTGACCCTTTCCGGATCGTCCGGCGGGACCCCACAGGGGGAGGGTCGGCAAGGCCTCGGGGTCCTCAGCACGCTTCGCACGACGCATCCGAGGAAGAGCCATGTCCACCACCGCCCACGCCCTTGCCAAGCCCCACCTGAACATCGGCGCCATCGGCCATGCCAGCCACGGCAAGACCGCGCTCACCGCCGCCATCGTCGAAACCCTCGGCGGCCGGAGGGCCGGAAGGGCCCCCGAGGCGGTCCGGCGCGACGGCACCACCGACATCACCCGGGTCGCGTACGAGACCGACACCCGCCGCTACACCCACATCGACCTCCCGGGCCACGCCGACCTCGTCGAGGACATGGTCGCCGGGGCCGCCCGGCTCGACGGGGCGATCCTCGTGGTCTCCGCGCCCGACGGCGTCATGCCGCAGACCGCCGAACACGTCCTGCTCGCCCGCCAAGTCGGCGTCGACCATGTGGTCGTCGCGCTCAACAAGGCCGACGCGGCCGACGACGAACCGGCCGACCTGGTCGAACGGGAGGTTCGCGAGCTGCTCACCGCCCACGGGTACGGCGGCGCCACCACCCCGGTGGTCCGCGTCTCCGCGCTCCGGGCGCTGGAGGGCGACCCCCGCTGGACCGCCTCCGTCGAGGCGCTCCTCGACGCCGCCGACACCTATGTGCCGATCCCGACGCGCTCCGTCGACGCGCCCTTCCTCCTCCCGGTCGAGAGCGCGCTCACCGTCGCCGGGCGCGGCACCGCCGTCGCCGGAGCCGTCGAACGCGGCACCGTCCGCGTCGGCGACCGCGTCCAGCTCCTGGGCCCCGGACTGGAGACGGTCGTCACCGCGCTGGAGACCTCCGGCACACCCGTGGAGTCCGCCGGGGCGGGCGACGATGTCGCCCTGTTCCTCCCCGGCCTGCCCGCGGGCGTCCTGAGCCGGGGACACACGGTCGCCGCCCCCGGCAGCGTCACCCCCGGCCGGCGCTTCACCGCGCGGGTGCAGCTGCTCTCCGCCCGCGAGGGCGGCCGTACGGCCCCGATCGCCACCGGCCGCCGGCCGAGGTTCCTCCTCCGTACCGCGGGGGTCGCCGGCGGCGTCGACCTCGGCGGGAGCGCCGGGAACGGCACCGCCCGGCCCGGTGAGACGGTCTCGATGACCGTGGAGCTGGACCGCGCCGTCCCCCTGGAGCCCGGACTCGGCTTCGCCGTCCGCGAGGACGGCCGAACCGTCGGCGCGGGCACCGTCACCGCGCTCCTGTAGGAGGGGGACGGCACGCGCTCCGCCTCCCGCGCACCCCGTGGGAGGCGGAGCCGCCCGGCGTATGACAATGGGGCCGTGGACGAGCCCGTACCCGTGACCCGGCCGGTGGATCACGGCACCGCCAAACTGATGCCCGATGTCGACCGGGCGCGCGCCTGGCTGCTGACCGTCGACGGCGCGCCCCAGTCGTACGTCGACCTGGACGACCCCACCGACCTGGAGTTCGAGTACACCCGGCGGCTCGCCCACGTCATCGACTGCCACGCCCCCGCCGGAGAGCCGCTCGACGTGCTCCACCTCGGCGGCGGCGCGCTGACCCTGCCGCGCTATGTCACCGCCACCCGGCCCGGCTCCCGCCAGCAGGTCGTGGAGGCGGACCGAGGACTCCTCGCGCTGGTCATGGAGGTGCTGCCGCTGCCCGGGGGATCGGCGACCGAGCTGCACACCGCCGACGCCCGGGAGTGGATCGAGCGGGCCCCCGCCGACTCCGCCGACATCGTCGTCGCCGACGTCTTCAGCGGCTCACGGATCCCCGCGCAGCTCACCTCGGTCGAGTACGCGCGCGCCGCCGACCGGGTGCTCCGCCCCGGCGGCGTCCACGCGGCCAATCTCGCCGACGGCGCGCCCTTCGGCTTCCTCCGGTCCCAGCTCGCGACCTTCGGGGCGGTCTTCCCGCAGCTCGCGCTGATCGCGGAACCCGCCGTGCTGCGCGGCCGGCGCTTCGGCAATGTCGTGCTGCTCGCCTCGCACGCCCCCGTCGACCTCGCGGCGCTGTCCCGCCTCGCCGCGGCCGACCCCTTCCCGGCGCGGGTCGAGGACGGCCCCGCGATCGCCCGGCTGGCGGGCGGCGCGTCCCCCGTCGTGGATCTGGACGCGCGGGCCTCGCCGGAGCCGCCCGCCGGCTCCTTCGGCATCGGCTGACCCGCGACCCGCGACCCGCGACAGCGCCCGCGACCGTCAGTTCGTCGCCTCTCCCGCCGTCCGGAGCGTGCTCAGGATCCGCAGGACCGTCGCGTCCGGAATCTCGTCCGGGACACCCTTGGCGGCGTAGAGCACCCAGGTCCGGAACTCGCCCGTGGCGTCCTTGAAGGTGAAGGCGACCGACTTGCCGTCGGTGGCGCACTTCGAGGTCTTCCGCACCCCGGTCGCCGTCGCCGTGGAGATGCTCCCCTTCAGCCCGGACGCGGTGGTGTGGGGCTTGGCCGGGGTGATGTCGACGGTGCCCTTGGGCTCCTTCTGCGCGTACGCGCCCCACACCCAGATGCCCGCCTCGTTGTAGGCGGCGGTCCCGGTGTCCCTGGCCCCCTTGCCGCCCTTGGTGCCGGCCGAGGCCAGCCCGGAGGTCTCCGGCACCCCGTCCTTGTTCGCGTCGGCGGTGCACCACGAGGGGGCGAGATGGGCCGGGGCCGACATGGTGACCAGCGGAACGCCGCCGCCCTTCTTCTGGTCCTCCAGGAAGGTGCTCATCCCCGACGAGGGGATCTCCCACTCCGCCGGGACGTCGAACCGGGTGCCGTGCTTGGGGTTGGTGACGACCTTCCAGCCCTTGACCGTCGGCACGGCGTCCGCGTCCGTCGCGCTGCGCGGGTTCTCCTCCGTGGCGCCGACGGTTCCCCCGTCGCCCGGCTCGGACGGCTCGGACGGCGCGGGGTCCGAGGCCGCCGCGACGCCGCCCTTGCCGGACGAAGGCCCCCCGTCCGGCGCTCCGTCGTCCTTGAGCACGACCACCCAGGTGACGGCCGCCGCGGCGACCACGGCCGTGGCGGCGACGGCCGCGATCAGCGCGGTCCGCCTCCGCCCCTCACGCGGCGGCTCGGGGGAGCCGGGCGGGGGCCCGGCTCCGTACGGCGCGACGGTCGGCGCCGTGTAGGGGTTGGGCTGCTGATATCCCGGCTGGAGATAGGGATTCGCAGGCTGTCCCGGCTGCTGGTACGGGTTGGGCTGCTGCGGGTTCTGGCCCCCGGGCGGCTGCTGTTCTGGCCACATGGCCAGTAACCATAGTTCGTGCCGCCGAAGTTCCGGCCGTTCGCCGTGTACCAGCCGCCTCCCGGGCCTGGGAAGGGATGGCCAAGTCGACTACCCGTCGGTAACATCTGCCGCCATGAGCGCTGATCAGATGTCCGTCGGCGAGATGCTCGCCGCGACCGTCCCCATGGCCAAAACCCTCAATCTGGAGTTCCTGGAGACCACGGCCGAGCGCGCGGTGCTGAGACTGCCGGACCAGAAGGACTTCCACAACCATGTCGGCGGGCCGCACGCCGGCGCGATGTTCACCCTGGCCGAGTCCGCGAGCGGCGCGATCGTCCTCGCCGCCTTCGGGAAGCTGCTGGACCGGGCCGTGCCGCTCGCCGTCAAGGCGGAGATCGGCTACAAGAAGCTCGCGATGGGCGAGGTGACGGCGACCGCGACCCTCGGCAGGCCGATCGCCGACATCGTCGCCGAACTGGACGCCGGCGGCCGGCCGGAGTTCCCCGTCGACATCGCCATCCGGCGCGCGGACGGCGCGGTGACCGGCGAGATGTCGATCCTCTGGACCCTGCGCCCGCACTCCTGATCATCCGCTGGGTAGGCTGCCCGGCGTGCGCCGGAGGGGCGCGCGCCGGGAGGGGAGCTGACGATGACGGCCGGTGCGTGGATCGCGGGAGTGGGCGGGCTGGAGCCGGAGATCGCGGCGGAGGCGTTCACCGCGCACGGTTCGGTGGTCGTCGGCGAGGTCTCGCTGGCCCCGGGGGCGAGCGTCTGGTACCACGCGGTGCTCCGGGCCGACTGCGGCCCGATCGTCATCGGGGCCGACTCCAACATCCAGGACAACTGCACGGTCCATGTCGACCCCGGCTTCCCGGTGACCGTGGGCGAGCGGGTCTCCGTGGGTCACAACGCGGTCCTGCACGGCTGTGAGGTCGAGGACGACGTGCTGATCGGCATGGGCGCGACCGTGCTCAACGGCGCGCACATCGGGGCCGGTTCGCTCGTCGCCGCCCAGGCGCTGGTGCCGCAGGGCATGCGGGTCCCGCCGGGCTCCCTGGTCGCGGGCGTGCCCGCGAAGGTCAGACGGGAGCTGACCGAGGAGGAGCGGGCCGGGATCACCCGTAACGCCGCCCTGTACCGGGAGCTGGCCGCCGCGCACCGCGAGGCCGTCCCGGTGCGGCCCGCCGCCGCCCCCGCCGCCCCGAAACGACAGTAAGCAATCAGATTCGGCCAGGACCCCTCTATACGTGGCCGATGAATGATCATTAACGTGGTGTGCGTACTCCGTTACCGCCGAGGGAGCGTTCATGGTCACCGCACAGCAGATTCCGGACATCCTGTCGCCCGAGTTCGCCGAGGACCCCTACCCGGTGTACCGCGCGATGCGCGAGAGCGCCCCCCTCCTGTGGCACGAGCCCACCCAGAGCTATCTCCTCTCCCGCTACGCGGACATCGAGCGCGCCTTCAAGGACAAGGAGTCGCTCTACACCACCGACAACTACGACTGGCAGATCGAGCCCGTCCACGGCAAAACGATTCTCCAGCTCAGCGGGCGCGAACACTCGGTACGCCGGGCCCTGGTCGCCCCCGCCTTCCGGGGCGCGGATCTGCGGGAGAAGTTCCTCCCGGTCATCGAGCGCAACGCCGACGAACTGATCGACGCCTTCCGCGACAGCGGCGAGACCGATCTCGTCCGGTCCTTCGCCACCCGCTTCCCCGTCAATGTCATCGCCGACATGCTCGGCCTCGACAAGGCCGACCACGAGCGGTTCCACGGCTGGTACACCGCCGTCATCGCCTTCCTCGGCAACCTCGCCGGGGACCCGGAGGTCGCGGCTGCGGGCGAGCGCACCCGCGTCGAATTCGCCGAGTACATGTTCCCGATCATCCGCGAGCGCCGCGAGAACCTCGGCGACGATCTGCTCTCCACCCTCTGCGCCGCCGAGATCGACGGGGTGCGGATGAACGACGAGGACATCAAGGCCTTCTGCAGCCTGCTGCTCGCGGCCGGCGGCGAGACCACCGACAAGGCGATCGCCGGAATCTTCGCCAATCTGCTCGCCCATCCCGAGCAGCTCGCCGCCGTGCGCGAGGACCGGAGCCTGATCGACCGGGCCTTCGCCGAGACGCTGCGGTACACCCCGCCGGTCCATATGATCATGCGTCAGACGGCGGCCGAGGTGACCGTCAGCGGTGGCGTCATCCCCGCCGGATCCACCGTCACCTGTCTGATCGGCTCCGCCAACCGGGACGGCGAGCGCTACCGCGACCCGGACTCCTTCGACATCTTCCGCGACGACCTCACCGCGTCCACGGCCTTCTCCGCCGCCGCCGACCATCTCGCCTTCGCGCTCGGCCGCCACTTCTGCGTCGGGGCGCTGCTCGCCAAGGCCGAGGTGGAGATCGGCGTCGGACGCCTGCTCGACGCCATGCCCGGTCTGCGGCTCGCCGAGGGCTTCGAACCCAGGGAGCAGGGCGTCTTCACCCGGGGCCCGGCCTCGCTGCCGGTGCGGTTCACCCCCGTACGGGACTGAGCCGGCCGCTCCCCGTGAGACTCACCGCACCACCGGGGTGAAGCTCACGGGGAGCGCGGTCAGCCCCCGCATCCAGATCGACGGACGCCAGGTCAGCTCCTCCGGCTCCACCGCCAGCACCACGTCCGGCAGCCGCTCCAGCAGCGTCTCGACCGCCGTGCGGGCGATGACGTCGGCGAGCAGCGGCGCGGGGTAGGGGCAGCGGTGCTCGCCGTTGCTGAAGGAGAGATGGGCGGAGTTCTCCGCGCCGATATGGCCCTCGGGCCAGATCTGCGGATCGGTGTTGGCCGCCGCGAGCCCCAGCACCAGACAGTCCCCGGCCCGGATCTGACGGCCGCCGAGCTGGGTGTCGCGCACCGCCCACCGGCCGATGAAGTTCTGGGTGGGGGTGTCCAGCCAGAGCACCTCGTTCAGCGCCTGGCCGACGCTGAGCCGGCCGCCGGAGACATTGAGCGCGAAGCGGTCGTCGGTCAGCAGCAGCCGCAGCGAGTTGCAGATCCAGTTGGCGGTCGGCTGCTGGGCCGCCGCGATGATCGAGATCAGATCCTGGACGATCTCCTCGTCCGTCAGCCCGGCCGGATGGGTCAGCATCCGCGAGGTGACGTCCGGCCCGGGCGCGGCCCGCTTCTCCTTGACCAGCCGCTGGATCCGCTCGGCGACCCTGCCGTACGCGGCCACCGGGTCGTCGCCCTCCCGGGCGTCCAGGGAGATCCGCAGATCGGTCACCAGATCCTCGGTGTCCTCGCCGCCGGCCGGCATTCCGCACATCTGGACGGCCGCCCGCATCGGCAGGGCATGGGCGTACGAGGCCATCAGCTCGGCCCGGCCGCTGCCCGCGAAGGAGTCGATCAGCTGATGCGCGATCGACCGGCACCACTGGGCCAGCTCGAACTGGTCGACGCCCTCCTCCAGTGCCTGGGTGATCACACCCGCCCGGCGCTGGTGCTCGGCCCCCTCGGTGAACAGCACCGACGGCTGGTGGCCGACGTACGGCATCAGCGGCCAGTCGGGCGGGATGACCGGCCACTGGTTCCAGCGCCGGGAGTCACGGGCGAACAGCTCGTCGTGGGCGGTGACATAGGTGACCTCGGCGTAGCCGAGCACCAGCCACGCCGGAACATTGCCGTCCAGCACGATCGGCGCGACCGCGCCGTGCTCCCGGCGCATCGTGCGGTACAGCTCCGAGGGCGACTGCTGGTACTCGAGACCGCTGAGGGGGACCGCGCCCTGATGGGCCGGGCAGCCCGGGGGCGGCGCGCCCCCGGACAGACGGGGATCGGATCCGGTGAGTTCGGTCATGGTGTCATCTCCCTGGCCCTGGCCAGTTCGCGAAGGTGGTCGACAAGGCTGATCAGAACCTGCTTGCCGGACGAGCGGACCCGGGCGTCGCACTCGATCAGCGGCACATGGTCGGGCAGGGCCAGCGCCTGGCGGATCTCCTCCAGCGAGAAGGAGGCGTGATCGCCGTCGAAGCGGTTGACCGCCACCACGAACGGGGTCCGATGGTGCTCCAGCCGGTCGACGGCGTACCAGGAGTCGCTCATCCGCCGGGTGTCGACCAGCACGACGGCCCCGAGCGTCCCGGAGAACAGCCCGTCCCACAGAAACCAGAATCTCTCCTGGCCCGGTGCGCCGAACAAGTACAGGACCATCCGGTCGTTGAGGGAGATCCGGCCGAAGTCGAACGCCACCGTGGTCGTGGTCTTGGTGAGACCGGCCGGTTCGTCGACCCCGATGCCCGCCTGTGTCATCACCTCCTCGGTGTTCAGCGGACGGATCTCGCTGACCGACTTCACCAGCGTGGTCTTCCCCACCCCGAAGCCGCCCACGATGACGATCTTCAGTCCGGTGTCGGCGGATGCGGCCAGCGGGGTACGGCTGGGCAGTTCAGAGATTGCGGAGTCCAAGGAGCACCTCCTCCAAGAGGGATGAATCGGGCAGATCGACGAGTGAGCGCCCGGCTCTGGGGTGTCGGGCGGTGATGCGCCCCGTCGACAGCAGGTCGCCCAGCAGGATCCGTACCACCGTCACCGGCAGCCTGAGCTCCGCCGAGATCTCCACGACGGCGATCGGCCGCTCGCACAGCTCCAGGATGCGGACATGCTCCGACTGCATCCCGGGCGACGGCCGGCACTCGCTGACGACCAGGGTCACCAGGTCAAACTTCTCGTCGTCGGCTCGGCTGCGGCCACCGGTGACGGTGTAGAGCCGGTCGGGGTCACCCAGATCGACGGGGCGGCGTGTCATGACAGCCGGGTCTCCGACGGTGTGCGCGGTTCCGCCCGCAGATACTCGCCGATCTGCTCGACCAGCTCGGTCATCTGGTGCCCCACCGCGCCGGGGTCGGCCCCGTCGTCGGCGACGACCGCCAGATGCGCGCCGGCCCCCGCCTCCACGATGAAGAGCAGGCCGCCGTGGAACTCGGTCATCGAGTGCCGCACCCCGCCGCTGCCGTTGCCGAACTCGACGGACGCGCCCTGGGCCAGGGCCTGGATGCCCGAACAGATCGCGGCGAGCTGATCGGCCTGGTCGAGCGTCAGATGCGGGGTCCAGCAGAGTTTGAGCCCGTCACGGGAGAGCACCAGCGCGTGCCGGGTGCCCGGAGTCCGTTCGAGCAGGCTTTCCAGTAGCCAGGTCAGGCTGTTGTCGGTGGTCTGCATGGTCTGCGTGGGCCCGGTGTCGCCGGACGGTCCGGTCACCGGCCCCTGCCTCCTGTCTGGCGTTGAGTGCACGCGTACCCGCGTACATGCGTACGGCACAGCTGTGGTGCGGGAGCGGCCCCGGGGCCGCTCCGCGCCGGTCTCTACTGCTCGGTGTCGTACCGGGCCCCGTCGCCCCCGGTTCTGTCGTCCCGGGATGCGCGAGCGCGGTGGAAGGCCCCGAACTGGGTGCCCGCGTCCCGCGCCGGCGGGGCCGGACGGTCGGCGGGGACCTCCTCGGCCCCCGAACGGCCCCGGTCGGCGGCGGCCATGGTGCGCCCGGGGGGCCGCACGGGCAGCCCGCCGGGGGTCGCCACCCTGGGTCCGCCCTGCTGCGCGCCCTGCGGCCGGGTCTCCCGCCGGCTGTGCTGCTGGGGGAGGGGGCGTACGGGGGGCTGGGGCGAGGGCTCGGGCTCGGCCTCACGGCGGGCCGGCTGCTCCGGCGCGAGCGTCCGCGACTGGTGCAGCAGCTGCGGCGGGAAGAGCACCACGACCCCCGTGCCGCCGCGCGAGGACGGCCGGAAGCTGACGCTCATGTTGTACTTGGCGGCCAGCAGGCCCACCACGACGAGCCCCAGCCGGGTGCTCTGGAGATGGGCGAGGTCGTGGAACCGGCCGGCGACGGCCTCCTCGGCGCGCCGCAGGGCGGCGTCGGCCATCTTCAGTCCGCTGTCCTCGATGGTGACGACCAGCCCGGCGGTGCGCTCCTCCACATAGACATGGACCTCGTCGATCGGCGGCGAGAAGTTCGCCGCGTTGTCCATCAGTTCGGCCAGCAGATGCATCACGCCCTCGGCGGCGTACCCGGCGACCGAGGCGGTGCTGGAGGAGTGCAGCCTGACCCGCTGATAGGCGGAGATCCGGCCCACCGCGCCGCGCAGGATGGACTCCATCACGATCGGCTTGTTCCACGCCCGGCTCGCCCGGCCGCCCATCAGCAGCGCCAGCCGGTCGGTCAGCAGACCGAGCTGCGAGGTGTTGTGATCGAGGGTCAGCAGATCCCCGAACACATCTTCGCCGTGACGATCCTGCATCTCCCTCAGCTCGGCGAGCATGCTGACGGCCTTCGCCTGGACCCGGCTGAGCACCTTGGCGCTCGCGCCCTGGGCCGCCGCCGCGCGGCGCTCGCTGAAGGCGAACTCCCGCACGATCGACTCCAGGGCCGCTCGCAGCCGGGGGTCGGCGGGCTGTTCCAGCTCGGCCAGCGTGGTGCCGGCGGAGGCTCCGCCGCGCAGCCGCTCGATCGCGGCGGGCAGGACGACGCCCGTCAGCCGGTCCAGCTCCTCGGCCGACCGGGCCAGCCGCTGGGTGACATCGGCGGCGGCGGCCTCGGCCGCCGCCGTCCGCCGCCCGGCCGCCACCAGATCTGCGGTGACCAGCTGGAGCATCCGGCGGAGTTGGGGGTCGGCGGGCGCGGGGGCCGCACCGAGGGCGGACTCGGCGCTCTCCCCGTCGCGCACCCGCTTGAGGACGGTGGGGAGGGTGACGTTCACCAGGTGCGCGGAGCCGGCGGCGGTCTGGGCGGTGTGCGTCTGGAGGGAGCGCAGCTCACCGCCGGTGGCGGTGACGGCCTTGTGCAGCCGTCGTGAATTGAGCGTGGTGGCGGCCACGGTGACGGCCAGCCAGACCCAGCCGACCAGGACGGTGGCCGCGACCCAGGCCCGGGCCGGGGCCGGGGCCGCCGCTATCGCCGCGCCGCCGGCCGCGCCCGCCGCCGCGACCGAGACCAGAGGGACGGCCGCGGGAAGCGGCCGGGGTGTTCGTATCCTGCGCGGTTTGGGGGCGACTGGCACTGACATGCGGTCCCTCGCTGGAGTCCGGGAAGTACTGAAAGGCCGATTGACGCACACCGACCGAACGCGAGCACGGTCACCAAAAGTTGACGGTGATCTTCCGCGCCCATGTGGCGCTCATGCTAGTCAAGTGCCATGGCCACCGAGTCCGGACGGGCCCCGGAGCCCGCAGAACGGGGTACTTAGTCCCGAAGTCACCGCCTTGGATCCGCCATCGTGATAAGCGGTGAGTTCCACAGGAATCCTTCAGGACTCCGGCGGAATCACCCCAGGGCCGCTCTCGGGCCGCTTCCCCGGTCGCGGGGAAGTGAGGCGACAATCCATGGTGAAGGTGAGGAAGCGGGCGTATCGCGGCACGGGGCGGCATGCTTGGGCGTCTGATTTCAGCCATCCGGCGCTGATCCGCTGCCGGGAGCGCCCGGACGGGGCTCGTCGGTCATGGGTGAGTGGTGAAGAGCCGTGGGGCGAGCCGTGGGGTGAACATCACAGTCCGTGGCTCTGAGTGGCCCGGCCCCCGCCGACTACCGTGATCGAGTGCCCAGAAACAGAAACACGTTCTCATTGCCTGGCCGCTGGTGCCGGAGGGCGCTCACCCGCGCCGTGCACCGCGGCTGGCGCTGGGCGCAGCGGGCGGGCTCGGTCACCGCGGAGCACCCCGGGCGGCTCCGCTTCCGCCGGCTGGGCCACGGCACCCGGCTGGCCTTCCCGCAGGGCACCGTGTTCGGCGAGCCGTGGATCGAGGTGGGCGAGCACTGCATCATCGGCGAGCGGGTCACCCTCACCGCGGGCATGATGCCCGGCCTGGACCTGGGCGCGGAGCCGATACTGACCCTCGGCGACGGAGTGGTCCTCGGCCGGGGCAGCCATGTCATCGCCGACACCCGGGTCTCCATCGGCTCGGACACCTACTGCGGCCCGTACGTCTACATCACCTCCACCAACCACAGCTACGACGACCCCCGGCAGCCCGTCGGCAAGCAGTGGCCGCGCACCGCGCCGGTGGAGATCGGCCCCGGCTGCTGGCTGGGCACCGGGGCCGTGGTGCTGCCCGGCGCGCGGCTGGGCCGCAATGTCGTGGTGGCGGCGGGAGCCGTCGTACGGGGAGAGGTGCCCGACCACTGTGTGGTGGCGGGCGCCCCGGCCCGGGTCGTACGCAGCTGGGACCCGGTCGACGGCTGGCGGCCCCCGCTGCGCACACCTGCTCCCGTGCCGCTCCCGGACGGCATTACCCCGGAGCAGCTGCTCGCTCTCGCCGAGCTGGAGAAGACGCGGGAGCCGGACGGGCCGGACGGGCCGGACGGGCCTGCGGGGCCCGCCGGGCCTGCCGGGCCGAAGAGCGGCGGCTGAACCGGCGGTGCGCCGCCGCCCGCGCCCGATGGTGCAATATGTTTGACTCTGTCATTCAATTCAGTGGATGGAATGTGTCGGACTTCGACCAGCTCACCCAGGCGCTCGCCCGCAACCTCAAGCGGTGGCGGGGTGAGCGCGGATTCACGCTCGACGCCCTCGCCGCCCGCGCCGGGGTCAGCCGGGGCATGATCATCCAGATTGAGCAGGCGCGCACCAATCCGAGCGTCGGCACCACGGTGAAGCTCGCCGACGCCCTCGGCGTCTCCATCACCACCCTGCTCGACCACGAGCGGGGCGCACGGGTCCAGGTGGTGCCGCCGGAGCGGGCGGTGCGGATGTGGTCCACCTCCACCGGCAGCTTCACCAAGCTGCTGGTCGGGGCCGAGGGGCGCGGCCCGGTGGAGCTGTGGTCCTGGCGGCTGATGCCGGGAGACCGCAGCGAGTCCGACGCGCACCCCGAGGGCACGGTCGAGCTGATCCATGTCACCGAGGGGGAACTCACCCTCGTCGTGGACGGCGAGTCCTTCCCGGTGCCGGCCGGGAACTCGGCCTCCTTCGAGGCGAACGCCCCCCACGCGTACCGCAACGACGGCACGGCGGAAGTGGCGATGACCATGGTGGTCGCGGTGCCTCCGGCGGGATGAGCGCCGCCGGGACGAGCGCCGCCGTCTACAGAGAGCCGATCTCGATCGCCGGGCAGCGGTCCATCACCATGTCCAGACCGGCCGCGCGGGTCCGCTCGTACGCCTCGTCGTCGATCACTCCCAGCTGGAACCAGACCGCCTTAGCGCCGATTGCCACCGCCTCGTCCGCGACCCGCCCCGCCAGTCCGGAATGGACGAAGACATCGACCACATCGACGTCGAAGGGGATGTCGGCGAGGCTCGCATAGCCCTGCTCGCCGTGGACCGGCTCCGCCTTGGGGTGCACCGGGACCACGCGCTTCCCGAACCGCTGGAGGACGCGGGCCACCCCGTACGCCGCCCGCGACTCGTTGTTCGACAGCCCCACCACCGCCCAGGTGTCGCCGGTGGCGGTCAGAATCCTCTTGATCGTCTCCGCGTCCGTGCCCGCGTCCGTGCCCGCTCCCGTACCCGTGTCCGTACCCGTGTCAGCGTCCATGCAGACGACAACGGGCGACCCGCGCGGAGCATTCCCGCCCGCGCGCCGCATAGGGTGGTCCGATGCAGGAGCAGTACCGGACGGTCGCCCGCGAGGGCGTGCACGAGACAGAGATCGGCAGATCGCGCTTCATCTGCGCGCTCGCACCCGCCGCGACCGAGGAGGAGGCCCAGGCCTTCGTCGCCCGGGTCCGCAAGGAGCACCCGACCGCCACCCACAACTGCTACGCGTACGTCATCGGGGCCGACGCCTCCGTGCAGAAGGCCAGCGACGACGGCGAGCCGGGCGGCACGGCCGGAGTGCCCATGCTCCAGATGCTCACCCGGCGCGAGATCCGCTACGCGGTGGCCGTGGTCACCCGCTACTACGGCGGGGTGAAGCTCGGCGCGGGCGGACTGATCAGGGCGTACGGCGGGGTCGTCGGCGAAGCCCTCGACGCGCTCGGCACCCTCACCCGCCGGCGCTTCCGGCTCGCCACCCTCACCGTGGACCACCAGCGGGCGGGCAGACTGGAGAACGATCTGCGGGCGACCGGCCGCGCGGTGCGCGAGGTGCGGTACGCGGAGAGCGTCACCATCGAGATCGGACTGCCGGAGGCCGAGATCGAGGCGTTCCGGCGCTGGCTGGCGGACGCCACGGCCGGCACGGCCGGATTCGAGCTGGGCGGGGAGGCGTACGGCGACGCCTGACCGCCGGGGCCCGCGAGCACGGGGCCCCGGCCGGCCGTACGCAAACCCGGGGGCGGAGAAGGAAAACATGCGGTTCGGAGCTGGCTCTTGAGGATTCTGCACACATCTGACTGGCATCTGGGGCGATCCCTGCACCGGGTGAGCATGCTGGAGGCCCAGGCCGCGTTCCTCGATCATCTGGTCGCCGCCGTACAGGCGCACGAGGTGGACGCCGTGCTGGTGGCGGGCGACGTCTACGACCGGGCCGTGCCGCCGCTGGCGGCGGTGGAGCTCTTCGACCGCGCGCTCCACCGGCTCGCCGCCGAGTCCGTGCCGACCGTGATGATCTCCGGGAACCACGACTCGGCCCGCCGCCTCGGCGTCGGGGCCGGGCTGATCGACCGCGCCGGAATCCATCTGCGGACCGACCCGGCGGGCTGCGGCACCCCCGTGATCCTCACCGACGAGCACGGCGAGGTCGCGTGCTACGGGCTGCCCTATCTGGAACCCGCCCTGGTGAAGGACGAATTCCGTACCGACCGGGCGAACCACGAGGCCGTCCTCGGCGCGGCGATGGACCGCGTACGGGAGGACCTCGCCGCCCGGGGGCCCGCCACCCGCTCCCTGGTCCTCGCCCACGCCTTCGTCGCGGGCGGCGAGCCCAGCGAGAGCGAGCGCGACATCACCGTCGGCGGCGTCAGCGCCGTGCCCGCGGGCGTCTTCCACGGCGTCGACTATGTGGCGCTCGGCCATTTGCACGGCAGCCAGACCATCACCGACCGGGTCCGCTACTCCGGCTCCCCCCTCGCGTACTCCTTCTCCGAGGCCGCCCACCGCAAGACCATGTGGCTCGTCGACCTCGGCCCCCGGGGCGAGATCGACGCCGAGCGGGTCGACTGCCCCGTGCCCAGACCCCTCGCCCGGCTGCACGGCACCCTCGACGAGCTGCTCGCCGACCCCTCCCACGAACGGCACCGGGAGTCCTTCGTCGAGGCCACCCTCACCGACCCGGTCCGCCCGGCCGACCCGATGGCCCGCCTCGCCGAACGCTTCCCGCACACCCTGAGCCTGGTCTTCGCGCCCGAGCGCGAGGAGCAGGACGACTCGCTCTCGTACGCCCGGCGGCTCAAGGGCCGCGACGACCAGCAGATCGCGGAGGACTTCCTCGCCCATGTGCGCGGGGCGGGGCCCGACCCGCGCGAGCGCACCGCGCTGCGCGAAGCCTTCGACGGCGTACGGGTGGACGAGGCGCTGAACGAGGGGACGAGCCGCCGTGGCTGACATCACCCCCCGTACCGCTCGTGCCGCTCGTGCTCCTCGTACCGCTTGTACCGCTCGTACCGCTCATGACGACGGGGCCGCCCGATGAGACTGCACCGGCTGACCATCACCGCCTTCGGGCCCTTCGGAGCCGTCCAGGAGATCGACTTCGACGCCCTGTCCACCGGCGGGATCTTCCTGCTCCACGGGCCGACCGGCGCGGGCAAGACCTCGGTGCTCGACGCGGTCTGCTTCGCCCTGTACGGATCCGTCCCCGGCGCCCGGCAGAGCCCGGGGACCTCCCTGCGCAGCGATCACGCGGCCCCCGGCCTCCTGACCGAGGTCGTCCTGGAGCTGACCGTCGGCGGCCGGCGGCTGAGGGTGGGCCGGGGCCCCGCCCAGCAGCGGCCCAAGAAGAACGGCAAGGGTTTCACACCGGAGCGGGCCTGGAGCGAGCTGAGCGAGTACGACCCCGAGACCGCCGCCTGGAAGGGGCTGAGCAGGTCCCACCAGGAGATCGGCGAGGAGATCGGGCAGCTCGTCGGCATGAGCCGCGACCAGTTCTGCCAGGTGGTGCTGTTGCCGCAGGGCGACTTCGCCCGGCTGCTGCGCGCGGACGCGGAGGCCCGGGGCAGACTGCTGGGCCGGCTCTTCGACACCCGCCGCTTCGCCGCAGTCGAGGAGCGCCTCGCCGAGCGGCGGCGGGCCGCCGAGGCACGGGTGCGGACCGCGGACGAGGGTCTCCTCGCCCACGCGCACCGGATGGAGCAGGCGGCCGGCCCGGCCGCCGGCGACTGGCCGCCGCCCCGGCAGCAGCCCGGCGACCCCGGTCTCGCCGCCGCCGTGCTGGAGTGGGCGGCGGTCGCCCGCGCGGGCGCGCTGGAAGCACTGGACATCGCCGGGAGCGCGGTCGGCGCCGCGGAGGAGCGGCAGCGGGCCGCCCGGATCGCGCTCGACGCCGAGCGCGAACTCGACCGGCTCCAGCGGCGGTACGAGGAGGCCCTGGACCGGCGGCGGACCCTGGACGCCCGGCGGCCCGAGCACGAGAGGCTCCGGGCCCGGCTGGAGGAGGCCCGCAGGGCCGACCGGGTCGCCCCCGCGCTGCGGCTGCGCGAGGACGCCGAGCGCGAGCACCGCACCGCGACCGCCCGGCACCACGGGCTCCGCGACCGGCTGCCGGCCGGCCTCGCGGACGCGGGCGCGGAACAGCTGGCGGAGCTGGAACGCCGGCTCCGCCAGGATCTCGGCGGCCTCGAAGCCGCCCGGGGCCTGGAGCGGCGCGGCGAGGAGATCACCCGCGAGCGCGCCGAACTGGACCGCCAGGCCCGTGCCGACGACGACGTCCTCCACGACGCGGAGGGCTGGCTGGCGGGCTGGGAGACCCTGCGCCGGGGCCACCGCGAGCGCCTCGCCGCCGCCCAGGAGGCGGCCACCCGCGCCGAGTACCTCGCCGGACGGCTCGAACCGGCCGGGGCGCGGCTGGACGCGGCCCGCGAGCGCGACCGCCTCGCCCGGACGGCCGCCGAGACCCGGGAACTGCTCGGCGCGGCCCGGGAGAGCGCGAACGCGGCCCGCGAACGATGGCTCGACCTGAAGGAACGGCGGCTGCACGGGATGGCGGCCGAGCTGGCGGCCGCCCTCGCCCCCGGCGACCCCTGCGCGGTCTGCGGTTCCCCCGAACACCCCGCCCCCGCCCCGGCCTCCGACGCCCGCGTCGACCCGGCCCAGGAGGAAGCGGCGTACCACGACCACACCCGTGCCGAGGGCGTCCGCTCGGACGCCGAGCGCCGGCTCGCCGTCGTCACCGGGGCCCTGGCCACGGCCGGCGAACGCGCCAGGACCCCGGGCGCCGAAGCCCCGGGCGGCGCACCCCACGACCCGACCGCCGCCGAGCTGGCGGACGCCGTCGAGGAGCTGGAGCGGGCGCACCGGGAGGCGAAGGCCCTGGCCTTCGGGATCCACGCCGCCCGGGAGGCCCTCGACCGGGGCGAGCGGGAGCACGAGGAGCGCCTCGCGGCCCGGCAGTCGGCCGAGCGGCGCGTGGTCGCCAGAAACACCCGCCGGGAGGCGCTCGACCAGGAGTGGGCCGGGCTCGCGAGGGAACTGGCCAAGGTCCACGACGGCGAGGGGAGCGTCGCCGAGCATGCCGCCCGGCTGGAGCGCCGGGTGCGGCTGCTCGCCGAGGCGGCCGAGGCCGCCCGGGCCGCCGACACCTCGGCCCGGCGGCTGAAGGACGCCGACGGCGAACTCTCCGACGCCGCGTTCCGGGCCGGTTTCGACACCCCGGCCGCCGCCGTCGCCGATGCCCGCGCCGACCGCGAGCAGCGCGACCTCCAGCACCGGGCCGACGCCTGGGCGACCGAGGCCGCCGCCGTCGCCGACCGGCTCGCCGAGCCGGACGCCCGCGCCGCCGCCGGACGCCCGCCTGCCGCCCCCGGGGCCGCGCTCGCAGCCCACGACGCGGCCGAGCGCGCGCTGCGCGTGGCCGGATCCGCGCGGGACGCCGCGCGCGGGCGGCGGGCCGAACTCGTCCGGCTCTCCCGGGCCGCCGCCGCCGAGGCCGCCGGGCTCGGCCCGCTGCGCCGGGAGTACGACCTGGTCGCCCGGCTCGCCGGTCTCACCGCGGGCACCTCCGCCGACAATGAGCGCCGGATGCGCCTGGAGTCGTACGTCCTCGCGGCCCGGCTCGAACAGGTCGCCGCGGCGGCCACCGTACGGCTGCGGCGGATGTCCGCAGGCCGCTACACCCTGGTCCACTCGGACGCCCGCTCCGGCGGGAAGCGGTCGGGGCTCGGCCTCCATGTGGTCGACGCCTGGACCGGGACCGAGCGGGACACCTCGACGCTCTCCGGCGGCGAGACCTTCTTCGCCTCCCTCGCCCTGGCGCTGGGCCTGGCCGATGTGGTCACCGAGGAGGCCGGGGGCGTACGGCTCGACACCCTCTTCATCGACGAGGGCTTCGGCAGCCTGGACGAGCAGACCCTCGACGAGGTCATCGACGTCCTCGACTCGCTGCGCGAACAGGACCGCAGCGTCGGCATCGTCAGCCATGTGGCCGATCTGCGACGGCGCGTCCCCACGCAGCTGGAAGTGGTCAAGGAGCGCCGGGGCTCCGTCGTCCGGCTCCGGACGGCTCCCCTCGGCGGCTGACGCGGCCCGTCTCCGCGCTGCCCGCTCGCCGCCGCGCCGCCCGCCGGTCAGCCGCCGACCGACCGGCGCGGCAGCGGCGAGGAGTAGACGACGCTGGTGGTCACCGATCCGAGCGCCCCGATCCGGCCGGTGACCTCTTCCAGATGGCGCATCGACCGTACGGCGACCTTCATCACAAAGCAGTCGTCGCCGGTCACATGGTGCGCCTCCAGAATCTCCGGAGTCGTCTCCAGCAGATCGTGGAATGGCTTGTAATTGCCGTTCGGATAGCGCAGCCGTACAAACGCGAGCACCGGCAGCCCCACTCGCTCGGGGTCCACCACCGCCGTGTACCCCGCGATCACGCCCGCCTCCTCCAGCCGCCGCACCCGCTCCGTCACGGCGCTCGCCGACATGGAGACGGCCCGCGCCAGCTGCGCGAAACCGGCCCGGCCGTCGCTCTGCAGGGCGCGCAGGATGCGCCAGTCCGTGGCGTCCGGTGAATATTCCGTCATGACTGACAGACAACAGGGGAATCCCCGGTCGATCAAGAGGATCCCCGTGGAATCCCCCTTCAGGGCAGTGGATCACCGCCATAGATTTTTAGTCATGAACACAGCCTCGGTCGTGAACGCGGCCTCAGCCCCGAACCCCGTCCTCCGTGTGCCGCCCGCCGCGCCCGAGGTGGCCGCCGCCCACTTCGCCGCGAGCCTCGCCCTCCACACCGATGTCTCCGACGTCGCCGCCGCCCTCGCGGCGGGCGCGGGCGGCGATCCGGGCTTCACCCTGCTCGACTGCCGCTCGGCCGACGCCTGGGACCAGGGGCACATTCCCGGCGCGGTCCATCTGCCGACCGCGCTCATCGCCGAGCGGGCCGGGCGGCTGCTCGACCCGGCCCGGCCGGTGGTCGTCCACTGCTGGGGCCCGGGCTGCGACGGAGCCGCCCGTGCGGCGCTCGCCCTCGCCCTGCTCGGTTACCGCGTCAAGGAGATGCTCGGCGGATTCGAGTACTGGGTACGGGAGGGCTTCGGCCACCGGACCCCGACGGGGCACACGCGGCGCGAACCGGACCCGCTGACCGCGCCCGTCGACGCCGCCGACTGCGGCTGCTGACCGGGCCCGGGTGCTGACCGGCGGCTCCACCGGGCGGCCCCGGGCTCCGGCGAGCCCGGTGCCGCCGGCAGGCTCACCCCGCCGCCGTCACAGCCTGGACAACTCGTCCACCAGGTCGTCCAGCCCCAGCGACCCCTGGGACAGCGCCGCCATGTGCCAGGCCTTCGCGTCGAACGCGTCGCCGTGCGCCTTGCGCGCGTTCTCCCGGCCGAGCAGCCAGGCCCGCTCGCCGAGCTTGTAGCCGATCGCCTGGGCGGGCATCGACAGATAGCGCGTCAGCTCGCTCTCCACATAGTCCGCGGGCCGCCCGCTGTGGCTGTTGAAGAACTCCTCGGCCAGCTCCGGGGTCCAGGTCTCGCCCGGACGGAACGGCGAATCCTCCGGAATCTCCAGCTCCAGATGCATTCCGATGTCCACGATCACCCGGCACGCGCGCATCATCTGCGCGTCCAGATAACCGAGTCTGCGCTCGGGGTCGGGCAGGAAGCCCAGCTCGTCCATGAGCCGCTCGGCGTAGAGCGCCCAGCCCTCCAGATTCGCGCTGACCCCGCCGACCGTGGCCTGGTAGCGGGAGAGCCGGTCGGCCACGTGCACCCACTGCGCCAGCTGGAGGTGGTGGCCGGGCACACCCTCGTGGTACCAGGTGGAGACCAGGTCGTACACCGGGAAGCGGGTCGAGCCCATGGTCGGCAGCCAGGTCCTGCCCGGACGGGAGAAGTCCTCCGAGGGGCTGGTGTAGTACGGCGCGGCGGCGCTGCCCGCCGGGGCGATGCGGGACTCCACCTTCCGCACCCGCTCGGCGAGTTCGAAGTGGGTGCCGTCCAGCGCCTGGATCGCCTCGTCCATCAGCTCCTGGAGCCAGATCCGCACCTCCTCGACGCCCTCGACATGGCGGCCGTGCACATCGAGATGGGCGAGTGTCTCCCAGGGGCCCGCGCCCGGGAGGATCTTCCCGGCCTCGGTCTTCATCTCGGCGAGCAGCCGGTGGTACTCCGACCAGCCGTACGCGTACGCCTCGTCCAGATCGAGATCGGTGCCGTTGAAGTAGCGCGACCAGCGGGCGTACCGCTCGCGGCCCACGGTGTCGGGCGCGTCCGCGACGGCGGGGGCGTAGACGTCGCGCATCCAGTCGCGCAGCGCGGCCAGCGCCTCGGTGGCGGTACGGGCGGCGGAGTCGAGTTCCGCGCGGAGCGCGGCGGGGCCCTCGGCCGCGAAGTCCTCGAACCAGCTGCTGCCGGAGCCGAGCCACTCCGTCATCTGCGCGACACTGGTACGGGTGGCCCTCGGGCCGCCGAAGAGCTTCCGCTCGAGTCCCAGCTCCAGGGACTCGCGGTAGCCGCGCAGCGCCGTCGGCACGGCGCGCAGCCGCTGGGCCACGGCCGCCCAGTCCTCCTCGGTCTGCGTCGGCGTCACGGTGAACACCTCGCGCACCGAGTGCACCGGGGAGCGCAGATTGCTCACGGTGCGCAGGCCCTCCTCGGCCTCGTGCACGGCGAGTTCGGCCGTCAGGCGTTCGCGCAGCAGCCGGCCGCAGCGCCGCTCGATGTCACTCCCGGCCCCTGGCAGCCTCTCGGCCTCGTCGAGCCTGGCGAGGGTCTCCCTGGCGAGTTCGGCGCGCTCTTCCTGACCTGTCGGGGAGAAGTCGGGGAGGAGCCCGGAACTCTCCCTGACTCCCAGGTAGGTGCCGATGGTCGGATCGAGTTCGATGAGTGCGTCGACATAGGCGTCGGCGACCTGGCGGGGCAGCGGGCTGCTGGCGGTGACTGACATGCACACATCCTCATACGAGTGGGGGCTTCGCGTCACCATCGTCTGATCGCCGGCGGACCGTCGGCCAGGTCACACCCCCTTCACTGGCCGAATCCGGGCCTGTTCCCGGGGTCTCGCGCTGACCGCCCGGTCAGCGGCCCGCGCGGTCGGCCGGAGGGGTCGCGGTGGCTTTCCGGGGCGCGGGCCGGGCGGTGACGACGAGGGTGCCCTCCTCCAGCTGGTAGTCGAGGGGCAGCCCCAGACCGCGCATCGAGGCCACCATCGCGGTGTTGGACGGCTGTGTCACCGCGTACACCTGGCCGCAGCCGTCCTCCTGGGCGAGCGCGACCAGCCGCCCGAGCAGCGCGGAGCCGATTCCCCGGCGCTGCCAGGCGTCCTCCACGATGAGCGCGACTTCGGTCTCGTCCCCGTCCCAGAGCAGATGGCCGAGGGCGATCATCCGTCCGGAGGCCGTGCGCACGGCGAGGGTCCGGCCGAACCGGGGGCTGAGCAGATGGTCGAGGTAGCGCCGGACGTCGTCGACCGGGCCGTGGTAGCGCTGTCGCAGGGTCCGCTCGGAGCAGCGGTCGTGCAGGGCTGCCGCCGCTTCGAGGTCGCTCTGGTCGGCCCGGCCGACGGTGAACTCCCCGCCCTCGGCCAGGGTGAGGGCGTCCCGGCCGGCCGGCACCCGGGGACCGAGCCGGTCGTCCAGCTCCAGCAGCGCCCTGACCCGGGCGAACTCGGTGGGGGTGAAGGGGAGGTGGGGCCGCTCCACGGTGATGGAGCCGCCGCGCGGGTCGCGAAGGCGCATCACGGTCTCCTCGAGCACCCCTTCGGCGGGCGGGAGGTCCGCGGCGGAGCGGCCGGTGGGGGAGACGGCGGGCCAGGAGTGGATGGTGCAGCGGCCGAGCAACTGGCGCAGGGCCAGCGGCAGCTCGGCCGCGTCCAGCGCGGTGCGGGCGGCGAGACCGAGCACCCGGGTGGGGACGTCGACCAGGTCGTGGGCGTCGGCCCGCTCGATCCAGGTGCCGCTGCCGCCGGCCGCCGTCACCCCGTCGGTCAGCCGCCGGGGAGGGAGGGAGGCGGGCGCGCGCAGCAGGAACTCGTCCACGGTGCCCGTCGTCAGAGGGTGTGTCTGAAGGGTCAGGATGTCCACGTCGAGCGCGGCGAGCGCGGTGCAGAGCGCGGCGAGACTGCCGGGGGTGTCCCGCACGGTGGTCCGCATCCGCCAGAGAGAGGTCTCGTGGGGCTCCTTCCGTACGGGGCCGTCGGTGTCGGTGTCGGTGTCGGTGTCGGCGTCGGCCGGGGCGCTGCGGGCTTCGGCCGGCGGGGAGTGGCGGTGCCGTCCCGCCCACCAGAGGTGGAAGGCGGCCGTGGCGATCAGCGCCACGGCGGAGACGACGAGCAGGGACGGCCCGCCGGGTCCGTGTCCGACCAGATTGGCGACGATGTCGGCGACCGCCACCGCGGTGAAGACGGCGGCCAGCTCGACGAGGTCCCGCCGCCAGAGGTGGGGGCGGCGGGTGTTCTTCGCATGGGTCACATCGGTCATGGCCTCACTCTGGCCGAGCCGTGTTGCGTGATCGCGAACGCTTTGTGACTGATGGGTTAAGCGGGTTTATGTTCTGCTATTGACTCATTTTGACCGATCCTGTGCCGAGGTTGCCGCTCCGTGCTCCAGCACCTTGAGCAGCCGTGCAGCCTGGGCCGCCGACTGCGAGGAACCGCCCCGCCCGGCCAGCTCGGCGAGCCCGGGCAGCGGACCGCCGTCCGGCGCGCACCGCTCCGCGCACTCCGAGGCCACCGCCAGGATCTCGCCCAGCGCCCGGGGGAGGGGCTTCGTCCCGAGCAGCGGGGGCAGCGCCTCGGCGAGCACCGCCCAGACCGTCCCGTACGCCCCGGTCGCCGCCGCCGTCCCGAGGGTGTCGGCGAGCCGGTTGGGCTTCAGCGAGCCGTGCCGCACCGCGTGCGCCAGTTCGCGGCCGAGCACCGGGTGATCCAGCTGTCCCCGGGCGGCGAGCGTCAGCAGCGCGTCGACCGAGGACAGCCGGTCGTTCGCCCGTTTGGCTCCCATGCCGGCCGCCAGCGCCCGGTGCAGCTCCGGACCGGCCGGGCCTTCGGGGGCCTCCGA
The DNA here is from genome assembly GCF_039532665.1 of Streptomyces amakusaensis. Classification (NCBI taxonomy): domain Bacteria; kingdom Bacillati; phylum Actinomycetota; class Actinomycetes; order Kitasatosporales; family Streptomycetaceae; genus Streptomyces; species Streptomyces amakusaensis. The sequence continues at coordinate 72,653 of NZ_BAAASB010000015.1, forward strand.
CTCGGCCAGCGCCGGAAGACAGCCGGCCGTGCTCCGCGCCCAGTCGCCGGGTGTCCGCAGGCTGTGCGTCATCCACAGGGCGAGCCCCTCCCGGTCGTGCGGAAGCACCGTCGCCCAGTGGGACTCCCACATCTCGCAGGACCAGCGGCCGCACTTCTGGTCCTCAAGGGGTCTGCCCAGCCAGCGGAACGCCGGGGGGAACTGGGTGAGGGGCACCAGCCGTTCGCGCATGCCGTGCGCCATGCGGCGGGCGATCGTCAGCGGGTTCTCCGAGAGCCAGGCCGCTTGCCCCGGCTCCCGCGCGCCCCCGACGGCCGCCTCCGCACCGCCACCACCGCCATCGGTGCCGGTGCGGGACCCGGGCTCGGACCCGGACCCGGACCCGGACCCGGGCTTCGGCGACAGCGCGACGAGCGCCGGAGCGCCGCCGGAGAGCCAGGCGGCGAGCCGGTCGCCCTCCGGCGTGCCCAGGGCGGCGGCCCGGGCCGCGGTCCCGCCCCCGCTCCCCGCCGGTCCGCGAGCCACCCGCAGCAGCGCCTGGGCGAAGTCCACCGGGGCGGGCTCGATCTCCAGCCGCCGGTACTCCCGCAACCGCTCGACCAGGGTCTCCGCGTCCAGCGCGCCCGTGCTCCAGGTGGGCGTGGCGAGCAGGAACGGCACCGGCCGGCCGCGGATCAGCTGGGCGGCCTCCCAGGTCCGGGCGGTGGTGATCTCCCGCAGCCCGTCGTGCGGGCAGTCCACGGCCGAGCCCATCCGCCTCAGCACGGTCCGGAGGGCATGGTCGGAGACCTGCCCCAACAGGGTGGCCACCACGACCTCCACGGTGATCCGGTGGGAGGAGAGGTGGAGGTGGCGGAAGTTCTCGAACCGGTGCTCGTACCACCCCTGGTGGGGTATCGCCTCCTTCAGCGCGGCCTCCAGCGGCTCGCGTTCCCGGTGGGCCAGCCGGACCAGGCCGTCCAGGACCCATTCGTACGCCCCGGCCTCCTCGGGGGAGCCCATCAGCACCAGCACCTCTTCGACCAGCTCCGCCACCGAGGCGGGCGGTGCGGGGAGCCGCTCGCGCACGGGGGGCGGCGGGAGGATCTCCTCATGGGCCACCGTCTCCTCCTCGGGCAGCAGAGCCCCGAAGACCGCGACGGCGGCGGACCGGTGCGCCGGGCTCAGCAGGGCGGCGGAGGCGGCCAGATCCTCGCGCAACTCCTCCCCGGCACCCGGCAGATGCCGGGCGACGAGCTTCAGCGCCCGCTCCTGCACCCCGGTGTCCGGGTGGCCGAACGCCTCGGCGACGGCCGGCAGCAGCCCGGCCACCGCCTCGCCGTCGCCCGCCCGCTCGCGCAACACCTTGGCCAGCAGCGTCAGCTGGGTCCGCACCAGCTTCTTCTCGGTACGGAAGAGCACCGCGCCCGTCACCTCGGCCAGGCTCCGCACCGGCAGCAGACCGCTCTCGGCGAGCCGCCCCAGCACGCTCTGGGCGTGCGCCGCCACCTGCGGCCCCCCGTCGGCGGCCATACCGGCCCAGTCGGGAATCCGCGCCCGCTCCTCCTCGGGAGTCGGCGCGAGACGCCGCAGCACATTCAGGAAGAAGCCCGTCTCGAGCGGGCGTCCGCCGCGCAGCAGCCGCGAGACGCAGCCGTCCACCAGCGTCGAACGCTCCACCACCCCGGCCTCCGCCAGACCGGCGAGCACGGAGGGCCAGTGCCCCGGGGTCTTCTCGTCCGGGAACCAGCTGAAGGTATTGGGAAGGACCGCGAGGTCGAAGACGAGGGGCAGCAGGGCGGGTGTGTGCGGATCCTCGCGCAGCAGCCTCGCCCCGCCGCTCCTCGGGGAGCGCGCGTCCAGCCAGCCGCTGACATAGCCCTCGGTGGCGGGAGCCGGGCAGCCGGCCCGCCGGACCAGCTCCTCGATCAGCGGGAAGTCGTCCTCGGCGGAGGCGCGGGCGGCGAGCCGGTGCGCGACATCGCCGAGCCAGCCGGGGTCCTTGCCGTCGAGCACCTCCAGGAGCGGGCGCAGCACCCCGGGGGAGCCGGGGGGCCGGGAGATCCGCAGATCGCGCGAGCCGATCCAGGAGGCGGTGGCCGCCGCCCCGGTGTGGCACCCCGCGCCGGCCACCAGCACCCCGGTCGCCGCCAGACCCCGCTGCCGCCAGTAGGCCCAAGGGCCCTCCTCGCGGCGCAGTTCGGCGCGGAGCGCCCGCAACTCCACCAGCAGCTCCTTGCGCTCGGCCGGGGTCAGCGGCCGGAGCAGCGCGGGCACCTTGTCCGCGCGCCCCTCGCGCACGGCCTCGAGAAGCTCCTTCACCGGTTCTCCCCTCCGGCCGCGGCCTTGACCGCTGTTCCCCGGCGGGCCATACGGACCGCCAGCGCGTGCTTGCAGGGTCCTCGCCGCCCCTGGTGGTCCGCCCACCAGGCGCAGGTGCAGCGCAGCTGTCCGCCCGCCTCCCGGACCCGGTAGACCCGGGGACCCGAGACGACCGAGGCCGACTCCCCGTCGAGGGTCACCGCCCCCGCCGCCAGCAGCCGCCTGGCGTCGACCAGCCGGGGGTTGTGCCGTTCCGTCCGGTCCGGTTCATAGGGCAGCTCGCGGTGGAAGTACGCCGCGTCCGCCACGTCGTACCCCACCCGTCCGGCGGTGCCCAGCCGGACCAGGGCGGCCCGCACCCGGGCCACCGTCAGCCCGGACCGCTCCGCCAGCTCGGCCGGGTCGATCCTCGGCTCCCAGGCGAGGAGCACCGAGACCAGCTCGGCGTCCTGCGCGGCCTCGTCGGTCGACAGCGCCTCCAGGACGCCTCCCTCGCCGGAGAAGCCGCGGTTCGTGCCGGGGGAGAGGGTCAGTGTGAGCCGCATCCCCGGCAGCACCACCTCCCAGGCGGCCGAGGACGCCACCCCGTCGGTGGCGAGAGGCCCGTACACCCGCAGCGCGACCGCCTGGCGCAGCACCCGCTGGAGCGCGGCCAGCCGCTCGGGGCCCGGCAGGCAGATCGCCCCCGGCACCGGCCGGGTGGTGGGCCGCAGGGTCCGGCCGGACGCGATGACCCAGCTCACCCCCCGCGAGGCCCGCCCGGCCGAGGGGCGCGGCAGCGAGCGCAGAAAGCGCACCGCCTCCGCCGCCGGCAGCTCGGCCCGCAGATCGAACCCGGCGGTGGCCACCTGCGCCTCGGCGAAGCCGCGCAGCCAGCGCTCCGGCAGCGGCACCTTCTTCTCCACCACCGAGCCGTCCAGGGTGGTGACCGCCAGCTCCCCCGGGCCCACCCGCAGATGGAGCGGGCTGTCGCCGGTCATCCGGGAGAGCGCCTCCCGCAGCGGGTTGTTGACATCGACATTGGTCGTGCCGTGCCCGGTCTCCGCGCCGTCCAGACCCTCGCGCAGCACATCGAGCCTCGCGTACACCCCGCAGCAGCCGGAGAACGACTCGAACCGCAGCCGGTCGCCGTTGCCCGTCACCACCGGGTCGAGGAGCGGGCGCGGGGTCGGGTCGTGGTAGCGGGCGGCCGCCACGTCCGCGACCGCCAGCAGCCCGCGGGCCGCGGTCTGGGGCGAGGAGAGGAAGCCGGAGAAGAACGTCGGGTGGGGCTGCGCGCCGGCCGGGGTGAGACCGCCGGACGTCTCCAGGCCGAGAAGCCGTCCGGCCGCCCCCGACTCCAGGGCGGACGGACGGGCGTAGGCGAGCGCCTGCGTTGATCGGGTCATGTGAAAGACGGTAGAACCCACCACTGACAATCGACCGCGGGCCGGCCCGGACCCCCACCCCACCTGCGGATTCAACGGAGTTGGCGGCCTGTGCGGACGGTGGACGGGGACGGGGGACGGGGGACGGCGCGTCCGGGCGCGGCCTACTGCCCCACCAGGCCCGGCAGGAGCACCTTGGTGAACAGAATCGTTCCGCCCTCGGCCCTCAGCCGTACCGTCAGCTCACCGCTGTCCCCGTCGACGGAGACCTCGCCGAAGTACTGCGGGGACTCCATCGGCGACACGTTCCCCCGCTTCGGCGCGCGGACGAAGACCCGCCTCGGGCCGAAGGTCGCATCCAGTGCGGAGGCCGGGAATCCGCCCGCCGCCAGCGGCCCCGAGACGAACTCCCAGAACGGGGCGAAGTCCTTGAACGCGGCCCGCTCCGGCGCGTAGTGCTGAGCGGAGGTGTGATGGACGTCCGCCGTGAGCCAGAGGGTGCCGGTGATCCGCCGCCGCTTCACGAACCGCAGCAGCCGGGCGATCTGGAGCTCCCGGCCCAGCGGCGCGCCCGCGTCGCCCTGGGCGACCGCGTCGAAGTCGGTCCGCCCGTCCGGCACCGTCAGTCCGATCGGCATGTCCGCCGCGATCACCTTCCACACCGCGCGCGACCGGAGCAGCCCGCCCTGGAGCCAGGCGAGCTGCTCCGGGCCGAGGATGCCCCGCCGGTCGCGGGCCTGCCGGCCGGGGGAGTTGGCGCTCCGGTACGAGCGCATGTCCAGGACGAAGACGTCGAGCAGCGGACCGTACCGCTCCACCCGGTACATCCGCCCCCCGGGCGCGGCGGGCGGCGCGGCGAGGGGAAAGTACTCGCCGAAGGCGCGCAGCGAGCGCGCGGCCAGCACGTCCGCGCTCTTCTCGGTGTAGCGCGGATCGTCCAGAAGCTGGCCCGGATACCAGTTGTTGCGCACCTCGTGGTCGTCCCACTGCACCACCGACGGCACCTGGGCGTTGAAGCGGCGGGTGTGCTCGTCGAGCAGGTTGTAGCGGAAGTTGCCCCGGAAGTCCCGGAGCGTCTGGGCGACCCGGGACTTCTCCTCGGTGGTGACATTGCGCCAGATCCGGCCGTCCGGCAGGGTCACCCGGGGCTCGATCACCCCGTCCGCGTAGATCGAGTCGCCGCTGCACAGGAAGAAGTCGGGATCGAGCCGCCGCATCTCCTCGTGGACGCGGTAGCCGCCGATGTCCGGATTGATGCCCCAGCCCTGTCCGGCGACATCCCCCGACCAGAGGAAGCGGACGCCCCGGCAGCGCCCGGCGGGCACGGTCCGGAACGTCCCGGGGACCGGCTCGCCGGTACGGCGGGGATCGTCCGGATCGGCGAGCGTCACCCGGTAGTGGATCTGCTCCCCGGGCGGCAGCCCGGCCAGCGGGGTGGTGCCGGTGAAGTCCGTGCCGGGCCCGAGCAGCGGCCCCCGGTGAAGCTTTGTGCGCTCGAAGGACTCCGTGGCCGAGGTCTCCACGAGCATCCGCGCGGGCCGGTCCGAACGCACCCACACCAGCCCGGACGACGAGGTCACCGCGCCGCTGCGCACCCCCCACGCAGCGCTCGGACGCCCGCCCAGGGCCTGCGAGGGCGCTGAGCCGAAGGCGGGCAGGGTCAGGACCGCCGACGCGGCGGCCGCGCCGCGCAGCAGCGAGCGGCGGCCGGGGGCCGCCGGCCCGCGGGGGGTTGCTGTCATCGGCGGGCCTCCAGGGGCATTCCGTGCGGCGGGTGCCGCGGTAACGGTCGGCGTGGTGGACCGCCGGAGCCGATCCTCGCATCCCGCGGTGGCGCGCGGCCGACGCCTCAGTGAACGTCAGTCCCCGTCCCGCCGCGCCGTCTCCCGGGCCAGCAGCCCGATCCCCCGCACGATGTCGGACGGCGAGAGATGCGCGTACCCCAGCACCAGCCGTACCCCCGTGTCCCGCACGGGCGTCAGAGCGTGCGCCGACAGCGGCCGTACCGCGATCCCCGCCCGCTCCGCGCGGCGCAGAAAGCCCTCCTCGGGACCGTACCGGCCGGGCAGCCGGGCGATGAGGTGCAGCCCCGCCGCGATCCCGCTGACCGAGGCCCCCGGGAAGTGCTCCCCGAGGGCGCGGACGAGCGCGTCGCGCCGCTCCCGGTAGGCGCGCTGACAGCGGCGCAGCTGGCGGTCGTAGCCGCCGCCGTCGACGAAGTCCGCGAGCAGCGCCTGGTCCAGGGCGGGATTGCCCAGGTCCATGGTGCGTTTGCGCTCGATCACCTCGTCCACCAGCCGCTCCGGCACGAGCACCCAGCCGAGCCGCAGCCCCGGCGCGAGCGACTTGCTCACCGAGCCGGTGTAGGCGACCCGCTCCGGGTCGAGCCCCTGGAGCGCGCCGACCGAGGCCCGGTCGTAGCGGAAGTCGCCGTCGTAGTCGTCCTCCACGATCAGGCCGTCCACCGACCGCGCCCAGTCGAGCAGTTCGGCACGGCGCCGCGCGGAGTAGGCGATTCCGGTGGGGAACTGATGGGCCGGCGTGGTCGCCACCGCCGTCACGCCCGAGCGCCGCAGCGGCTCCATCGCCAGCCCCTCGCCGTCCAGCGGCAGCGCGGCGGCGCTCAACCCGGCGGCGTCGAACAGCGGCCCGTGCTCGGGGCTGCCCGGGTCCTCCACGCCGATGGACCGCGCGCCCCGGCCCCGCAGCACCGAGCCGAGCACCGTCATCGCCTGCGCCACCCCCGAACACACCACCAGGCACTCCGGATCGGCCACCGCGCCCCGCCGCCGGGTCAGCAGCGCCGCCAGCGAGGTCCGCAGCTCGGGCAGGCCGCGGGGATCGGGATAGCCGAGCGCCCGGTGCGGCAGCCGTGCCAGGGCGGACCGGTGGGCCGCCGCCCACGCCGCCCGGGGGAAGAGCGAGAGATCGGGAGTCCCGGGCCGGAAGTCCACCACCGGACCGGGGCCGCGGCGCGGCGCGAGATCCCGCGCCCCCCGGGAGGACGGGCGCGCCGCCGCGCCGACCCAGGTGCCCGAGCCCCGTTCGCTGCGGAGGTACCCCTCGGCCGTCAGCTGCTCGTACGCCTCGGTCACCAGCCCCCGCGAGACGCCCAGATCGGCCGCCAGCTCCCGGCTCGCCGGCAGCCGGGTGCCCGCCGCCAGCCGCCCCGACCGCACCGCGTCCCGCAGCGCCGAGCGGAGCGCCCGCCCCCGCTGCCGCGCGGGAGCCCCGGCGGCCGGCGTCAGCAGCTCCCACGCCGGACCGGACGGCCCCGGTCCGGACGGCTCCGCTCCGGACGGCCCCGAAGTGGTCCCCGAAGACATCATGGAAGTGGACCTTAAAGGGGACCGCCGCGCTCCCTAGCGTCACCCCCATGAACCGCCCGAGCCACCCGGCCCACCCCGGCCCCCTGACCGGGGTCCTCCTCGTCTCCTTCGCCTACTGCCTGGTCGGAGCCTCCTTCACCGCCAACAGCGTGCTCGGCGACTACCCGTACGCCGGCGGCCAGGCCGTCCGCTACGCACTCGCCCTCCTGCTGCTGCTCCCCCTGCTCGGCGGCGCGTCGGCGCTCCCCCGGGTCCGCGCGCTGACCGCCCGCCAGTGGGGCCGGATCGCCCTGCTCGCCGCCGTCGGCATGGTCGGCTTCAACCTGGCGATCCTGGCCGCCGAACGCACCGCGGAACCCGCCGTGCCCGGCGTCTTCGTCGGCTGCGCGCCCGTCATCGTCGCCGTCCTCGTACCGCTGGCCGACGGCCGCCGGCCCACCCCGCCGGTGCTGTACGGGGCCCTCCTCGTCGCCGCCGGGGCCTTCGCCGTCCAGGGCTGGGGCCGCGCCGACGCGGCGGGCGTCCTCTGGTCGGTGGCCGCGCTCCTCGGCGAGGTCGGCTTCGCCGTGCTGGCCGCGCCGGTGCTGCGCCCCCTCGGGCCGAGGCTGCTCACCGCCTGCGTCTGCGGTGTCGCGGCGGTGGAGGCGGCCCTCGTGGGGCTGCTCGTCGACGGTTCGCGCTTCGTCCGGATGCCGGACCAGGGGGAGGCGTGGGCGCTGCTGTGGCAGGCCGCCGTGGTCACCGTCATCGGCTTCGTCGCCTGGTACATGGGCATCCAGCGGATCGGCACGGAGCGCGCCACCCTCTTCACCGGGCTGATCCCCGTCGCGGCGGCCCTCACCGCGCCGCTGGTGGGCGCGGGGAGCTTCGGTGTGGCCCAGGCGGCCGGGGGAGCGCTGGTGGGAGCGGGTGCGGCGCTCGGCTCGGGCTTCTTCGGCGGCCGGCCGCCGTCAGTGACCGGAGCGGCCGGAGCTGCCGTCGAGCAGCACCCGGGCGACGAGCGCGGGGTCGTCGTTCATCGGGACGTGTCCGCAGCCGGGCAGCCGGACGAGCCGCGCCCCGGGGATGGCCCGCTTGGCCCGGACGCCCTGGCGGCGCATCAGCACCCGGTCCCGGGTGCCCCAGGCGATGGTGACCGGCACATCGGGCACGTCGTCGCGGAAGAGGACGGAGCGTCCGGCGGCGAGCGTCTGGTGGAAACCGGAGGCCCCGCGCATCGCGAGGGTCTCGGCGACGACCGACTCCGATGAGCGGCGGCCGGGCCTGGCGTATATCGTCCCGGTGAGCGCCGCCCGCCCGGCCGCCGAGCGGGACAGCCCCTCGATCACCGGCAGCGGTATCGAGCGGGCCCCGGCCCGCAGCGCCTTGAGCGTGCCGTAGGCGTAGACCCGCTCCCGCTCGTTCCAGAAGCCGGCGGGCGACAGCGCGGTGACGGACCGCGCGAGTCCGGCCCGGCCCAGCTCCAGGGCGAGGAGCCCGCCGAGCGAGTTGCCCGCGACATGCGGGCGCTCCAGACCCAGGGCGGCGCAGAGCGAGCCCAGTATCGAACCCACGGTCGAAAGGTCGTACCGCACTCCTTCGGGCAGCGGCGAGGACACACCGAAACCGGGCAGATCCACGGCTATGACATCGCGTTCGGCCGCCAGTACGCGGATCACGGGTTCCCATGCCTGCCAGTGGTGCCCTATGCCGTGGAGCAGCAGCAATGGCTCTCCCACGCCATCTCGCGCATAGCTGACGGACAGCTTCCGATTCCCTTCCGGGGATTCGACGGAGAACGAAATGTCCGCGACCATGACTGTTGCTCCCTCGTGTCGCCCCTGCTCGGAGCTGGTAGACGGCCTGTCAGTAACAATTACCGCCAGGTAGTTTTCAGTTCAAGGGCCGGAATGCGCCGTCCCGGCCCCGACTGGTCGTTTCCGGCCGGGAGACATATGACGCACCGCGTTCGCCTGGACACGGAGACGTGTGTCGGCTGGGATGGAGGGGTGGCGACCGACACCCTGACCGACGTCTTCGAAGAGCACCGGCCCGTACTGGCCGCTGTGGCCTACCGCATGCTCGGCCGCGCGGCCGACGCGGAGGACGTCGTCCAGGACGCCTGGCTGCGCTGGTCCGCCCAGGACCGGGCGGACGTCAGGGAGCCCCGGGGCTATCTCGTACGGGTCACCGCCCGTCTCGCCATCGACCGGCTGCGACAGATCCGCGCCCGGAACGAGTCGTACATCGGCCCCTGGCTGCCCGAGCCCATCATCACGGACATCGGGCATACCACCCCCGACGTGACCGAACGGGCAGTTCTCGCCGAATCCGTCTCCTTCGCCGTCCTCGTCGTCCTGGAATCGCTCTCCCCGCTGGAGCGGGCCGTGTTCGTCCTGAGGGAGGCCTTCGGATTCCCCTACGGGGAGATCGCGGTCACCCTGGAGCGCTCCGAGGCGGCCGTGCGCCAACTCGGCGCGCGGGCCCGCCGGCATGTGGAGGAACGCAAACCCCGTTACGACGTCGACCCGACCGAACGCCGTGAACTGACCGAGCGCTTCCTGGCCGCCGCGGCCGGCGGCGACCTCCAGGGCCTGCTGGCCCTGCTCGCGCCCGACGTGCGTCTGATCGGCGACAGCGGCGGCAGGGCCAAGGCGCCGCTGCGGGTCCTCTCCGGCGCCGACAAGGTCGGGCGTTTCCTCGTCGCGGTCGCGAACGGCGGGCTGCCGGAGGAGGGGCGCAGGTTCGTGGAGATCAACGGAGCCCCGGCGCTGCTGCTGCTCTCCGGCGGGAAGCCGGACACCGTTTTTCAGCTGGAGATCGCGGACGGACGCGTCAGCCGCGTCTACGTGATGCGCAATCCAGACAAACTCTCCGGGGTGACTTTCATGTGACCCCATGCACACCCCTTCCGTGCACGTCAGAGCCCTTGTCCGAAAATCCATGGACGGTCGGCCGCGCGCGTTTAGCTGGGGTGCAAACAGTGCTAACAGCCCGTGAACGCTTGTCCAATCCCGTCGACTTCACAGAGCGACAAACGCAGGATTGGTCTTGACCAAGGTGCCGCGCCGTCCTATGGTCGGCTGAGATAGTGCAGGAACCTTTAATAAACAAGGGCGCGGAAAAGCCGCCGCTGACACGGCGAATGCGGAGGATCAGGGTGGGGACCACGCAGCTGGAATCTGTGCCGGAACCGAAATACTGGCACCTCAAGACGGTGATTGGAGAAGCGCTCGACTCTGACTTCGCGGTGGGGGAGATCCTGCCGAACGAGCGGGACCTCGCCGCCAGGTTCGGAGTCGCCCGAGCGACCCTGCGCCAGGCACTGGAACAACTCGAACTCGAAGGACGGCTGCAACGCCGGCGCGGCGTCGGCACGACCGTCGCCCCGCCGCGCATGGGAGTGGACGTGTCCACCACCCAGCACGCGTGGCCCGGCTCGGCGCAGGACGCCTGGCAGTCCTTCGACTGCTCCAGGGCCGTACCGCCTCCCGCGGTGGCCCGACTGCTGGGAACCGCGGCCGAAGAGGAGACGTACACCCTGCGCAGACTGCGCGTCACCCATGGGCAGCCGGTCGCGGCCGAACAGCTCTACGTCCCGGCCTCCTCGGTGCCCGAGCTGTCGGCCATAGACGCGCCCCCGGGGCCCGCCAGGGCCCGCGCCGTCCTGCGCGAACTCCAGCGGCTCGAACTGGACGGCCAGGACCGCGCGGTGGAGCTGGGCTCGGCCCGCGCCGACGACGCCAGGGAACTGGACCGGCTGCCCGGCGCGCCCGTACTGATCGTCACCACCCGCTACTTCTCCCGGGGCAGGACCGCCGCCGTCATCATGGCGACCTACCGGGCCGACACCTGCCGGCTGACCTTCGGCGACTCCGGCGATGTGCAGATAAGCCACCACGGCGAGGAGCGTCGCGCTTCCTGACGAACTCCGCCCGTGGTCCCCTGAGCACCCGCGCCACCGCACGCGTCACGGCATCCGCCCGCACGGCCCTCACCGGCCGCGCCCCCGGACAGGGAGCGGACCCGCCGGCGCACGGCCCGTCGCACCGAGCCGAGGCTCTCAGCGGCGGGCCGTCACCGTACCCTCCACCGCGAACAGCTCCTCCTCGACATGGTCGAGCGCCAGCCGCAGCGCGCCCGTCGAGACAGCCGCCTCCCGCAGCAGCGAGAGCGTCACCCTCGGCGGCCGCAGACAGTACCGGGACAGCTCCTCCCGTACGGGATCGAGCACCCCGTCCAGCCCGGCCGCCCAGCCGCCGATCACCACCAGCTCCGGATCGAGCGCCAGCACCAGCGCCGCCACATCGTGGACCAGCCGCTGGATGAACCGCTCCACCGCCGCCTGGGCCCGGACGTCGCCCTGCTTGGCGAGTGCGAAGACATTGGCCACCGCCTGCTCGTCCAGCGGATGCAGCGGCTGGTCCGTCGTCGACAGCAGCTTCTCCGGGGACACCTCGCGCCCCAGCAGATGCAGTGCCCCGATCTCCCCGGCCGCACCGCCGAACCCCCGGTGCAGCCGGCCGCCTATCAGCGAACCCGCTCCCGGACTCAGCCCCGCCAGCACGAAGACGACATCGTCGGAACCCTTCGCCGAACCCTTCCAGTGCTCGGCGACCGCCGCCGCGTTGGCGTCGTTCTCCACCAGCACCGGACAGCGGAACGAGCGCTGAAGGCGCTGCCCCAGCGGCAGCCCGGTCCAGCCCGGCAGCGCCGTCCCCAGCCGTACGGTCCCGTCCGCCTCCACTATCCCCGGAGTGCCGACCCCGACCGCCCGCAGATTGGTCCGCGAGACCCCGGTCCGACGCAGCACGTCCGCGATCACCAGCCGCACCCGCTCCAGCCGGTCGTCCGCCGACGCCGTCTCCGACACCTCCCGGGAACCCGCGCCGATGATGCGCCCGTCCAGACCGGACACCAGCGCCGCCACCCGGTGCGGACCTATCTCCACGCCCAGCAGATGGCCCGCCTCGACCCGGAACCGGAAGCGCCGGGCCGGGCGTCCCTGACGGCGTGCCTCGCCCTCCTCGGGGACCGACTCACTGACCAGACCGGCCTCGACGAGTCCCTCGATGACGCCCTCGACCGTCGGCCGGGACAGTCCCGTCAGCCGGGTCAGATCCGTGAGCGTCGGAGAGCCCGCGCCCCGCAGCGAATGGAGTACCACCGCGGAGTTGATCCGCCGCAGCAGCGACGGATCCCCGCCGGTCAGCCGCCCCACCATGTGTCCTTCCAGCCCTTTGCTCGTGCAGCTCGGGCGTGTGTGTCTGCCGGATCGTACTCGCTGGCCCTGCCACGTGCACGATCGGAGCGGGGCATGCGCCACCGCGGCCCCCCGGCGGAGCGCGGCGGCCCTACCGGGACCCTTCCCGACATCTTCCGAAACCGGCCCCGGCGCTTTCGCCGCCCCCCGCCGCCCGCTCAAGCGGACGCGGCGGCCCGCAGCCGGGCGAACTCCTCGGCCATCGACTCGGCCGTCCAGCGCGCGTTCAGCCCGCTCGGATTGGGCAGCGCCCAGATCCGGGTGTCGCCCACCGTCGTCTCCTGCGGGCCGATCCGCGCCCCGCGCTCGCCGAAGGCCGTGCGGTACGCGGTCACCCCGACCACCGCCAGCCACCGGGGCTCCAGGGCGGCCACCTTCTCCCGCAGCAGCCGGCCGCCCTCCCGCAGCTCCTCCGCGTCCAGCTCGTCGGCGCGCGCCGTCGCCCGTGCCACCACATTGGTGATGCCCAGCCTGTACGACGGCAGCTCGCCCTGCTCCGAGGGCGTCAGCAGCCGGGGCGTGAAGCCCGAGAGGTGCAGAACCGGCCAGAATCGATTGCCCGGGCGCGCGAAGTGAAAACCGGTCGCCGCCGACAGCAGCCCCGGATTGATACCGCAGAAAAGCACCTGGAGACCGTCCGCGACCACATCACCGACGACGCGATCACGGGCGGCCTCCAGCTCTTCGGGGGTCAGAGGATCGACCCCGGGGTGTAGCCGGCCGCCGCCGGGTTCCGCTTGACGATCTCCTCGATACGGGAGACCACTGCCGCGACCTGGCCGGCCGCCGCCCCGGTGAACGACAGCTTGTCCGCCATCAGGGCGTCCAGCTGCTCCCGGTCCAGCGGAATGCGCTCGTCCGAGGCGAGCTTCGGCAGCAGCTCATTGCGCTCCGCGCCCTGCTCGCGCATCGCCAGCGCGGCGGCCACCGCGTGCTCCTTGATCGCCTCGTGCGCCTCCTCGCGGCCCACCCCGGCCCGCACCGCGGCCATCAGCACCTTGGTGGTGGCGAGGAACGGCAGATACCGGTCGAGTTCGCGGGCGACCACGGCGGGGAAGGCGCCGAACTCGTCCAGCACCGTCAGGAAGGTCTCCAGCAGCCCGTCCAGGGCGAAGAACGCGTCCGGCAGCGCCACCCGGCGTACCACCGAACAGGACACATCGCCCTCGTTCCACTGGTCGCCGGCCAGCTCGCCCGTCATCGACGCGTAGCCGCGCAGAATGACCATCAGACCGTTCACCCGCTCGCAGGAGCGCGTGTTCATCTTGTGCGGCATGGCCGAGGAACCGACCTGCCCCGGCTTGAAACCCTCGGTGACCAGCTCGTGCCCGGCCATCAGCCGGATCGTCTTGGCGATCGAGGAGGGGGCCGCCGCCAGCTGCACCAGCGCGGTGACCACGTCGTAGTCGAGCGAGCGCGGATAGACCTGGCCGACCGAGGTGAAGGCCTCGGCGAAGCCCAGGTGGGCGGCGATGCGCCCCTCCAGCTCGGCCAGGGCCGCGCCGTCGCCGCCCAGCAGATCCAGCATGTCCTGCGCCGTGCCCACCGGGCCCTTGATGCCGCGCAGCGGATAGCGGCCCAGCAGGTCCTCCAGCCGCCCATGGGCGACCAGCAGCTCGTCGGCGGCGGTCGCGAAGCGCTTCCCGAGCGTCGTGGCCTGCGCGGCCACATTGTGCGAGCGCCCGGCCATCACCAGCTCGGCGTACTCGGCGGACAGCTTCCCGAGCCGGGCCAGCACCGCCACCGTGCGGTCGCGCACCAGCTCCAGCGAGAGCCGGATCTGGAGCTGCTCCACATTCTCGGTCAGATCGCGGGAGGTCATCCCCTTGTGGATCTGCTCATGACCGGCGAGGGCGTTGAACTCCTCGATCCGGGCCTTCACATCGTGCCGGGTGATCTTCTCGCGCTCGGCGATCGAGGCCAGATCGACCTGGTCGAGCACGCGTTCGTAGTCGTCGATGGCCGCTTCGGGGACCTCGATGCCGAGATCCTTCTGCGCGCGCAGAACCGCGAGCCAGAGCCGGCGCTCCAGTCTCACCTTCTGCTCGGGAGACCAGAGAGCGGCCAGCTCCACCGAGGCATAGCGGCCGGCCAGGACATTGGGGATGCGAGGCTTCGCAGACACAGCAGTCACACGGCCAGATTCTACTGGCGCTTTCTGCAGGCCAGCGCCCCGGTCGCGGTTGTACGTTGCTACGAGGGCCGCTCCGGGCGATCCGGACCCGGCGGCGGCTCGTACGGCAGCAGCTCCGGCCGCTTCGCCGGGAGCCCGTCCCCCGAGGAACGGCCGGTCAGCCGCCGCCCCACCCAGGGCCCCAGATGGCGGCGGGCGAACCGCAGATCATCGGCCCGCCGGGCCGCCCACCGCGCCGGGGCGGCCGGCGGCAGCGGTGTCCGCCAGTCGTCCCGGGCCGCCAGCCCCAGCGTCTGCCAGACGGCCTCGGCGACCCGGCGATGGCCCTCCGCCGTCAGATGCAGCCGGTCCGCGTCCCACAGCCGGGGATCGCCCAGCGCCCCCGAGCCGTACAGATCCACCACCAGCGCGCCGTGCCGGGCCGCGACCGCGTCCACCACGGCGAACAGCTCCTCCATCCGGGGCCGGAAGCGGTCCATCACCGGCCCCGCGCGCCCCGGGCTGCGCATCAGCACCAGCTGTCGGCAGGAGGGCGCGAGCGTCGCCGCGGCCTCCTCCAGCCGCGCCCGCACCCTGCCCATGTCGCAGGAGGGGCGCAGCGCGTCGTTGAGGCCGCCCACCAGCGTCACCAGATCGGCCCGCATCGCGGCGGCCGGGGCGACCTGCTCGTCCACGATCTGGCCGATGAGCTTCCCGCGCACCGCGAGATTGGCGTACCGGAAACCCGGCGAACGGGCGGCGAGCCGGGCCGCGAGGAGATCCGCCCAGCCCCGGTAGGAACCGTCGGGCAGCAGATCGGACATTCCCTCGGTGAAGGAGTCACCCACCGCGACAAAGCTTGTGTAATTGGCACTCGTCTCCATGGCGCTGACGATCCTACCGCCGGGTACGCACCGTGCGCCGGGCGGAAACGGAACGGCCCGGGCCCCCTCGGAGGGGACCCGGGCCGCAGCCTCGTGGAAGATCAGTCGCGTCTGCCGACCAGCTCCCGCAGCACATCCTCCATGGTGACCAGACCCTCCGGAGCGCCGTCGTCGTCCAGCACCGCCGCCAGATGGGTACGGCTGCGGCGCATCGCGGTCAGCACATCGTCGAGCGGGGTCACCCCGCGCACCCGGGCGATCGGCCGCATGGCCGCCACCGGGAACGGTTCGTCGCGAGGGGCCGCGTCCAGGGCGTCCTTCACATGGAGATAGCCGAGGATGCCCCGGCCCGCGTCGGCCACGGGGAACCGCGAGAACCCGGACTCCGCCGACAGCAGCTCCAGCTGCTCCGGAGTCGTCCCGACCCGTGCGTACACCACCTGCTCGACCGGCATGATCACATCGCGCACCGGACGACGGCCCAGCTCCAGGGCGTCGCGCAGCCGCTCGGCCGAACGGTCGTCCAGCAGACCGGCGTCACCCGCGTCCGCCACCATGCGGGCCAGCTCGTCGTCCGAGAACGTGGCCGAGACCTCGTCCTTGGCGTCGACCTTCAGCAGCCGCAGCAGTGTGTTGGCGAAGGCGTTGATCGTGAAGATCACCGGGCGCAGCCCGCGCGCCACCGCCACCAGCGGCGGGCCGAGCAGCAGCGCGGTGCGCGTCGGCTCGGCGAGCGCGATGTTCTTCGGCACCATCTCGCCGAGGAGCATGTGCAGATACGTCGCCAGCGACAGGGCGATGACGAACGAGATCGGATGGATCGCGCCGTCGGGCACCCCGAGCGAGTGGAACACCGGCTCCAGCAGATGCGCGATCGCCGGCTCGGCGACGATGCCGAGGATCAGGGTGCACAGGGTGATGCCCAGCTGAGCCGCCGCCAGCAGCGCCGACACATGCTCCAGACCCCACAGCACACTGCGGGCACGGCGGTTGCCGGCCTCCGCGGCCGGCTCGATCTGGCTGCGGCGCACGGAGATCAGCGCGAACTCCGCGCCCACGAAGAAGGCGTTGACCACCAGGGTCAGCAGACCGATGAGAAGCTGAATCGCGATCATCGTCCGGCCTCCTCGGCACCCGAACCGGCGGACACGTCGGACGGACCCGACGGCGCGTGCATCAGCACCCGCGCGGCCCGCCGCCCGGAGGCGTCGACGACATCGAGCCGCCACCCCTCCAGATCGATCCGGTCACCCTCGGCCGGGATCCTCCCCAGCTCGTTGGCGACCAGACCGGCGAGGGTCTCGTACGGACCCTCCGGCACCTTCAGGCCGACCTGCTCCAGCTGGTCGGTGCGGGCCGCGCCGTCGGCCGACCACAGCGGGCGGCCGTCGGCGTCCTCACCGGCCGGGGCCAGATCGGGGGTCTCGTGCGGATCGTGCTCGTCGCGCACCTCGCCGACGACCTCCTCGACGATGTCCTCCATCGTCACCACTCCGGCCGTGCCGCCGTACTCGTCGATGACCACGGCCATCGTGGATCTGCCGCCGAGCCGGTCCAGCAACCGGTCCACGGTCAGCGTCTCCGGCACCAGCAGCGGCTCGCGCAGCACGTCGGAGACGCTCCGGCGCGGCCGAAGCTCCGCCGGGATCGCCAGCACGTCCTTGATGTGCGCGATGCCGACGACCGTGTCGAGACTGCCCCGGTACACCGGGAAGCGCGAGAGACCGGTCGCCCGGGTGGCGTTGGCCACGTCCTCGGCCGTCGCCTGCACCTCCAGCGCCGTCACCTGGACCCGCGGGGTCATGACATTCTCCGCGGTCAGCTCGGACAGGCTCAGAGTGCGGACGAACAGCTCGGCCGTGTCCGCCTCCAGCGAGCCCTCCTTCGCCGAGTGACGGGCGAGCGCCACCAGCTCCTGAGGGCTGCGCGCGGAGGCCAGCTCCTCGGTCGGCTCCATGCCGAGCCGGCGCAGGATGTGGTTGGCGGTGTTGTTGAGATGGCTGATGAGCGGTTTGAACGCGGCGGTGAAGAGCCGCTGCGCCGGGGCCACGACCTTCGCGACGGCCAGCGGGGAGGAGATCGCCCAGTTCTTGGGGACCAGCTCGCCGACGACCATCAGCACGACCGTGGAGAAGGCGGTGCCGAGCACCAGGGCGACCGAGGAGGTCACCGAGGAGGAGAGCCCGAGGCCCTCCAGCGGACCGCGGATGAGCTTGGAGATCGAGGGCTCGGAGAGCATGCCGACGACCAGATTGGTCACGGTGATGCCCAGCTGCGCGCCGGAGAGCTGGAAGGTCAGCCCGCGCACGGCCTTGAGGGCGCTCGCCGCCCCGCGCTCGCCGCGCGCGACGGCGCTCTCGAGGTCGGAGCGCTCGACGGTGGTGAGGGAGAACTCCGCCGCCACGAAGACGCCACAGGCGAGCGAGAGGAGCAGTGCCACGATCAGAAGGAGCACTTCGGTCATCGGGCCACCTCCGTCCCACGGCCGGACGGGTACGGGAGGGGTGCTCGATGTCTGCTACTGGGAGGCTCGTCCATGGACGGACGCTCACACCTTTCGTATGGAGAGTAGTGATCCACCCCATCGTAAAGGACCGGCAAAGTCGGTGACGGGACGGGCTGTCTCCAGATTATCCGGAAGGCGGCCCGCGCAAGCCACGCCGGGGGACCGCACACCCGTCGCACCGGACGCGCGGTCCCCCGGGAAAGAGCCTCCGGCGGCCTCCTCCGGTCAGCGGGCCGCGGGCTCGGTGTACGGCTTCACCCAGCGCCGCCAGTGATCCTCGCGCCGGTACCCGGCGGCGGCCCAGACCCGCCGCGCCCGCTCGTTGTCCTCCAGCACCATCGCGTCGCCGCGCCGCCCGCCCACGGCGGCGAACCGCGACTCGGCGGCCTCCAGCAGCGCCGTGCCGATGCCCCGCCGGCGGAAGGCGGGAAGGACGGCCAGCCGGTACAGCGAGCAGCGCCAGCCGTCCCAGCCCGCGATCACCGAGCCGACCAGCCTTCCCCCGGACTCGGCGAGGATCAGGGCCCCGGGGTCGCGGGCGATCAGCCGGCCGACCCCGTCCACGTCGTCGGTGATGCTCGTACCCTCGGCGGCCTCGGCCCAGAAGGCCAGCACGGTCTCGGCCTCATCGGCCCTCGCGGTGCGTATACGCAGATCGGTCATGGCCCCAGAGCCAAGCACGAGCGCTCCGGGCCGGGCCACCGCTTTCCACCGGTGCTCCCGCTCGCTACCCGGCCGGGTCGGGCGGCGACTCGACGAAGCAGAACTCATTGCCCTCCGGGTCCTGAAGCACCTGGAACCGGCCCTGGGAGTCGGGGGTCACCGGGCCGACCCGGCTCGCGCCGAGCCCGACCGCGGTCTCGGCCGCCCGCTCCACGTCCCCCGCCTCCGCGTCCAGGTCCAGATGGACCCGGTTCTTGACGGTCTTGCCCTCCGGCACCCGCTGGAACGCCAGGCGCGGACCCTCGGGCGGGTCGACGAAGGACCAGTCGGGCCCCCGGTCGACCGGCTCCCCGCCCAGCAGAGCGGCCCAGAACCGCACCAGACGGGCGGGCTCCCCGCAGTCGAAGACGATCTCGCTGATCCTCGTCGCCATCCCCACTCATCCCATCGCGGCGGCCGGCACGCCACCGTTCATCGAGGCCGTGAACGCGTCCGCGCCCCACCGGCCGCCCAGAATCGGAGCGAGCCAGTCGGCGGCCCGCTCCCGGAACACCGCGGGGGCCAGCCGGCCCGCCCCCGCCGGCACCGCGCCCAGCAGCGGCGCACCGGCCGCCTCCGGGAGATCGAAGAGATTGCACCGGGCGGCGAGATCGGGCTCGGCCGGCCAGCTCCCGACCACCACACCGAGCTGGTCGATGCCCCGGGCGCGCAGCGCCTCGCCGGTCAGCGCCACCGAGTTGAGCGTGCCGAGACCCGCCGGGGCGACCACCAGCACCGGCGCGCCGAGCAGCCGCGCGGCGTCGGCGAGGGTGTCGCCGCCCGCGTCGAGGCGTACGAGCAGCCCGCCCGCGCCCTCGACCACCACCAGCTCGTGCTCATGGGCCAGCCGGCCCACGCACTCGGCGACCTCCCGGGCCCGCACCCCGGGCATTCCGGCCCGCCGGGCGGCGGCGGCGGGCGCGAGCGGCTCCCGGAAGCGGGCCAGCTCCACGCCGTGCAGCGGCCCGCCGAGCCTGCGCACCTCGTCCAGGTCGCCCGGCTCCCCGGGCTCGACGCCGGTCTGGGCGGGCTTGGCCACGGCGATCCGGCGGCCCTTCGCGAGGGCCACGACCGCGGCGGTGACCACGGTCTTCCCGATCTCCGTGCCGGTGCCGGAGACGACGATGACGGACATGCGGTTGCTCTGCCTTCCTGGCCGTTCTGTTCTGCTCTGTCTTCCCCTCCGGGGACCGAGTCGGTCCCCGGAGGGGCCTCGTACGCTCAGCCCGCTGCCGCCGCCGCGCACACCCCCGCGCACAGCCGCGCCAGATCCTCGTCGTCCGTCACATACGGCGGCATCACATAGACCAGGTCCCGGAAGGGCCGCAGCCACACCCCGGCCCGCACCGCGGCCCCGGTCGCGGCGGCCATGTCCACCTGATGGTCCAGCTGGACCACGCCGATGCCGCCCAGCACCCGCACCTCGGCGACCCCGGGCAGCTCCCCGGCCGCCGCCAGCCCCTCCCGCAGCCCCGACTCCAGGCGCTTGACGTCCTGCTCCCACTCCCCGGCCAGCAGCAGATCGACGGAGGCCAGCGCTACCGAGGCGGCCAGCGGATTGGCCATGAAGGTCGGCCCGTGCGCCAGCACCGGGACCTCGCCCCGGGATATGCCCTCCGCGACCCCGCTGGTGCACAAGGTCGCCGCCATCGAGAGATAACCGCCGGTCAGCGCCTTGCCCAGACACATCACATCGGGCGAGACCCCGGCCGCACCGGCGGCGAACAGTGTGCCGGACCGCCCGAACCCCGTCGCGATCTCGTCGAAGACCAGCAGCACCCCGTGCGCGTCGCACGCCTCCCGGAGCACCCGCAGATACGCGGGGGAGTGGAACCGCATCCCGCCCGCGCCCTGCACCACCGGCTCCACGATCACCGCGGCGAGTTCGTCGGCGTGCCGGGCGATCAGCTCGCGCAGCTGCTCCGCGTACGACTCCTCGTACTCCGGGGGAGGCGCGTCCGCGAAGATCTGCCGGGGCAGCGCCCCCGACCACAGCCGGTGCATCCCGCCGTCGGGGTCGCAGACCGCCATCGGCTGCCAGGTGTCCCCGTGGTAGCCGCCGCGCCAGGTCAGCAGCCGCCGCTTGGCCGGGCGGCCCAGCGAGCGCCAGTACTGGAGACACATCTTGACCGCGACCTCGACCGCGACCGAGCCCGAGTCGGAGAGGAACACATGGCGCAGCGGCTCGGGAGTGATCTCCACCAGCCTGGCCGCCAGCCGGACGGCGGGCTCGTGCGTGAGCCCGCCGAACATCACATGGCTCATCCGGTCCAGCTGGCCGCGCGCCGCCTCGTTGAGCACGGGGTGGTTGTAGCCGTGGATCGCCGACCACCACGAGGACATCCCGTCGATCAGCTCCCGCCGCCCGTGCACCGGCTCGGCCAGTCTCAGCCGTACCCCCGAGGCCGACTCCACCACCAGCGGATCGGCGCGGCCCGGCATCGGGCCGTAGGGGTGCCAGACATGGGCCCGGTCCAGGGCCAGCAGCTCGGGGACGGAGAGCGGCTCAGGCATTGGGCGCGAGATCCGTTCCCGCGCCGCGCCGGCGCACGGCCACCAGATCCGTACGGGCCCCGGGGACCGAAGCCGTCCCGGCGGGGGCCTCGGCGACGGCCTCGGTCCTGGCCCCGGTCTTGGCCGGGGCGTCGCTCGCGCAGACCGAACCACAGCCGCCCGGGGCCGCCCGGTGCTCGGGAAGGGTCGTCGTCCCCGCGCCCTCCACCTCGAAGCCGGCGTCCGCGATCATGTCGAGGTCGGCCTTGCCGGCCTGCCCCTCGCTGGTCAGGTAGTCCCCGAGGAAGATGGAGTTCACCAGGTGCAGCGCGAGCGGCTGCATCGAGCGCAGATGCACCTCGCGCCCGCCCGCGAGCCGGACCTCGGCGTCCGGGCAGACGAAACGCGTCATCGCCAGGATCCGCAGGCACCGCTGCGGAGTGAGGTTCCACTCCTTGGCCAGCGGAGTCCCCTCGAAGGGGATCAGGAAGTTCACCGGGACCGAGTCCGGGTCCAGTTCACGCAGCGAGAAGACCACGTCGACCAGGTCCTCGTCGCTCTCGCCCATGCCCGCGATCAGCCCGGAGCAGGCCGAAAGACCGGCCGCCTGCGCCTGCCGCACGGTGTCCACCCGGTCCGCGTAGGTGTGGGTGGTGGTGATCTGACCGTAGGTGCCCTCGGAGGTGTTGAGATTGTGGTTGTACGCGTCGGCCCCGGCGTCCCGCAGCCGCTCGGCCTGTCCGGCGGAGAGCAGCCCGAGACAGGCGCAGACCTCCACGTCCTCGTTCTGTTCCTTGATCGCCTCAATGGTCTTCGAGACCCGGTCCACGTCCCGGTCGGTCGGACCGCGTCCGCTGGCGACCAGACAGACGCGCTTCGCGCCGCCCGCGACCCCGGCCGCCGCCGCCTCGGACGCCTCGTCCGGCTTGAGCCAGGTGTACTTGAGGATCCCGGCCTTCGACCCGAGGCGCTGGGAGCAGTAGGAACAGTCCTCCGGGCACAGCCCCGACTTGAGGTTGACCAGATAGTTCAGCTTCACCCGCCGCCCGAACCACTGACGGCGCACCTTCCCCGCCGCGGCCACCACGTCCAGCAACTCGTCGTCCGAGGTCGCCAGTACGGCGAGTGCTTCTTCACGGCTCGGCGGCTCGCGCCGCAGGCCCTTCTCCACCAGCGTGTTCAGCAGGTCCATGACGCCGATCCTGGCGTACGGCACATGCCCGGGGAAAGGCGGAACTCCACAACAGACCTTGTTCGAGGTGTGTGCATGACCACATCCGCTCCCGGATCCACCCCGGTTAGGGTCTGTGCGGTGCCTACAAAACCCCCTGTCGGCCCGGCCCGTACGCCCCCGGCGCGGGGTCCCCGCGTCAGAGCACCGGAAGAGGACCCGACGACCATGGCCCAGGACCCTTCGACCCCTCAGGACCCTTTCGAGTGGATCGAGGACGAGGCGCGGCGTCGTGAGCGCACGGGTCTGGTGCGCGGGCTCCGGCCGCGCCCCGCCGACTCCCCGGTGCTCGACCTCGCCGGGAACGACTATCTCGGCCTCACCCGCCACCCCGAGATCACCGGGGCCGCCGGGGCAGCCGCCCACCGCTGGGGCGCGGGCGCGACCGGCTCACGGCTGGTCACCGGAAGCACCGAACTCCACGCCGAACTGGAGCGGGAACTCGCCGAGTTCTGCGGATTCGAGGCGGCGCTGGTGTTCTCCTCCGGCTACGCCGCCAATCTCGCCGCCGTCACCGCGCTCAGCGGCCCGGACTCGCTCATCGTCTCCGACGCCGGAAATCACGCGTCGATCGTCGACGGCTGCCGGCTCTCGCGCGCCGAGACGGCGATCACCGCGCACGCGGACCCGGAGGCGGTGCGCAAGACCCTCGACGCCCACCCCGGGCGGCGCGCCCTGGTGGTCACCGACTCGGTCTTCTCGGTCGACGGCGACGCGGCCCCGCTGGCGGCGCTCGCCGAAATCTGCCGGGCCCACGGCGCTGCGCTGCTGGTGGACGACGCGCACGGCCTCGGAGTGCTCGGCGACGGCGGCCGGGGCGCACCGCACACGGCGGGCATCGCGGGCGACGGCGGCGTGGTCGCCACGCTGACGCTCTCCAAGTCGCTGGGCGCGCAGGGCGGCGCGGTCCTCGGCCCCGCCCGGGTGATCGGCCAACTGATCAACACCGCCCGCACCTTCATCTTCGACACCGGACTGGCCCCGGCCGCCGCCGGGGCGGCCCTCGCCGCGCTGCGGCTGCTGCGCCGCGAGCCGGGCCGGGCGGCCAGGGTCCGTACGGTCGCCGGGGCCCTGTACGGCGGACTGACGGCGCGGGGGCTGACGGCCGTACGTCCCGAAGCCGCCGTGGTCTCGGTGCGCGCGCCCTCGCCGTCGGCCGCGGTGGAGTGGGCCGGGGCCTGCCGCTCGGCCGGACTGGCCGTCGGCTGCTTCCGTCCCCCGTCGGTGCCGGACGGCGTCTCCCGGCTGCGGCTGACGGCCCGTGCCGATCTGACCGACCAGCAGATCGCCTGGGCGGTCTCGACGGTCGCCCGGACCGCGCCCGCGCCCGGCTGAGGTCTCCCGCGCCTTTCCGCCCCGAGGGCGAAGTACGGCGAACATCCCCTGTCGGAGGCGGATGAGTGGCACTCTGGCCACCAGCGCAATCCGTGGCCGCCCGCGCGATCCCGCTTCGCGTGCGGACCCGGCCCCGGTGGAACAAAGGGACGGTGTCGCCATGGCAGACCTGAAGAAAGCTTCCCTCACCCTGCCGACCGACCCCGTCTCGGTCTCCGCGGCCCGGAGGTTCGCCCTGGACGTCCTCGGCGAGTGGGGGCTGCCGTCCGGCTGCGAGGCGGCCGACATCGTCCGGCTGGTCGTCTCGGAGCTGGCGACCAACGCCGTGCAGCACACCTTCGGCCAGTCGCCCACCTTCACGGTGGAGGTGGAACTGGAGCGCGACGAGCGGCTCCGGGTCGGGGTGACCGACAGTCACCCGCGCTGGCCCCAGCGGCTGCCCGCCGCGGTGCGGCAGGACAACGGGCGGGGGATGGTGATCGTCCGCAGTCTCATGGCGGCGAACGGCGGGAAGCTGACGGTCACACCGACCGAGGAGGGCGGCAAGACGGTCTGGATCGCCCTTCCGTGGCCGAGCGGCCTTCCCGGCTGAGAGGACGGCCCCCGTCGGACGCTCTCCGCCGGACGGCCTCCGCCCGGCCGCCGGAGAGCGTCCGACGGCCGGGCGGGGCCTGAGACCGGGCCGGGTGGCGTGCTGTCAGCGCACCCGGCCGTACTTCACGCTCTTGCTCCAGATCTTGTCCAGCTTCACCCAGGACCCCCTCTTGGGCGAGTGCCAGATCTTTCCCTTCCCGGCGTAGATGCCGACGTGGTACACGTAGCCGCCGGAGTGGAAGAACACCAGGTCTCCGGCCTTGCGTGCCTTGGGGGACACGCGCTTTGTCTTGTTGTACTGCTGGTGCGCGGTACGGGGGAGCTTCTTGCCGGCCTTCTTGTACGAGTAGACCGTCAGCCCGGAGCAGTCGAAGCGCGAGGGACCCGTGGCGCCGTATCCGTAGGGCGAGCCCTTCTTGGACTCCGCCACCTTCAGCGCCTTGCTCGCGTGCGACGTCGCGGCGTGCGCCTCGGACGTGCCGCCCGGCGCGAGCAGCGATCCACCGACGGCGGCGAGGGTGAGAGCCGTCACGGCCCCCGCCCGGCTCATCAGAAACGGGACGTTTGTGTGCGCGGTCATGCGCGACCCTTCGTCAGCCGCCTGTGAAGGATGACCTGTCGGGTTCGGGCGGACGAAGGTGCCCGGCCGCATGACGCGGCTTCACCCCGAGGGACTTCCGGATCTCCCGGACGCCCCGTACTGCTTGGGTCCTCCACTCCTGCCGAAGCACTTCTGTCGACCAGTCATCCGAAGCGGCGGCAGGACTCGGCGTCCGCTCGGACTGCCCCGCCGAGGTGACGGGGGCTTGTCGTCCCAGGGATCTTGACCCATGACATGTCAAATTTCCGAGCGGAAACGGCGATATGTGAGTTTTAACACCCTTGGTCCGTTCAGGTGGACAGGCCCTGCGGGGAGTTCGGCCCTCGACACCTGAGCATGCCCGCACCAGCACCGGAATACATCATTCCGTGATTTTGTCCTCGTGTTGCGCAAGTTGACCGTAGTTGCCAGTGGGACGGCATATACATCAAACGGAGTACCTCCCCCGGCACTCGAACGGCGGTTGACCGCGTGGCCGACGGGGCGTCAAAGAGAGTCAGCAAGGCGGTCCGGCCGCCCCACGATTGCGGACAACATGGTCGATAAGGCCATATTCCATGGCGGCTGAGGCGGTGAGAAAGGTGTCCCGCTCCAGATCGGCCGCGACCCGCTCGGCGCTCCGCCCCGAGTGCCGGGCCGGCAGCCCGGTCAGCCGGCCGCGCAGCCGCAGCAGTTCCGCCGCCCGGATCTCCAGGTCGGACGGCGTGCCGCGCACCGGCTCGGCCTCGGCCGGCCGGCGAAGGACGATCCGCGCGCCGGGCAGCGCCAGCCGTTTCCCGGGGGTTCCCGCCGCGAGCAGCAGCGCGGCGCTCGACACCGCCTGGCCGAGGCAGATCGTCTCCACTTCGCAAGTGATCATTTGCAGTGTGTCGTAGATCGCGGACATCGCGTCGAGCGAGCCGCCGGGGGAGTTGATGCAGAGCGAGACGTCCCGGTCGGGAGCCGCGTACTCCAGATGCAGCAGCTGGGCGATGACGTCGGTGGCCGCGGTGTCGTCCACGGGGGTGCCGAGGAAGACGATCCGCTCGGCCAGCAGCTTGGCGTACGGATCGTGGGTGCGGACGCCGTTCGGCGTGCGCTCGGTGAACTCCGGCAGGACACGGCGGTTCTGAGGGGAGGGGTGGTTCATGGCGTGCCTCCTCGTACGTGACATCGGCGGAGAGTGCCGTCCGTAAAAAAATGTACAGGACGTACAGAGCGTTATGATGGTGCCATGGCGTATGAGATTCCGGTGACGCAGGCCCGCGCGGAGCTTGCCGATCTGATCAACCGAGTGGTCTACGGCGGCGAGCGCGTAGTGGTGACCCGGCACGGGAAACCGCTCGTGGCGCTGGTGTCCGCCGAGGACTTGGCGCGCCTGGAGGCGGACCGGGGGGCCGTGGGCGAGCCGGTGGTCAGCTCGGTCTCCTCGCTGGAGTCCGCGACCGCCGCCCCGGACGAGCGGGGCCGCTTCGGACTCACGGCGGAGCACCACCGCCGCCCCGGCCATCGGGGCTGACACCCCCCCCGTACGACAAGACCGCGCGACCGCATGCCCCGTACGACCGGACGCCCGCCGGACCGTGGCCGATACACGCTCCGGCGGCCTTGCGTGCGCCCTTCCCGGAGCGGCTGAATCACGCCCCCACCGGAAGTGGCGCGCATCACCACCCGGATGGGCCATCTCCGTACAGAACAGACCAGTTCACACCCTGCCGTCGATGCACCGCTCACCGGGACACGGCTCACCGGTTATTGGTTAGGTAAAGAAACAGCCGCACGGCCTGTCGCCGGACGCCCTTCACGCGCGAGGATCCCCCGAAGGACTCGACGGAGAAGGGAAGTTCCTGGTGAGACGCACAGCGATGTTCGGCGCTACCGGCACTCTGATAGCGGGCACGCTCATGGCGGGCGCGATCGCGGCCCCGGTCGCGCAGGCCGAATCCCGCCACCAAAGCTGGTACGAGGCGCGCGGGGTGGAGACGGCCGCCGAACGCGCCGCGCAGAAGGGCATCGACTGGGCCGACTGTCCCGCCGACTGGAACCTCCCCAAGCCCATCCAGTGCGGCACGGTCACCGTGCCGCTCGACTACGCCAAGCCGAACGGCCGGCAGATCACCCTCGCCGTCGACCGGATCGGCAACACCGGCACCAAGGAGGAGCGCCAGGGCGCGCTCCTCTACAACCCCGGCGGCCCCGGCGGCTCCGGAATGCGCTTCCCCACCCGGGTCACCAACAAGAGCCCGCTCTGGGCGAAGACCGCCAAGGCCTACGACTTCGTCGGCTTCGACCCCCGGGGCGTGGGCCGCTCGACCCCGATCTCCTGCGTCGACCCGCAGGAGTTCGTCAAGGCCCCCAAGGCCGACCCGGTCCCCGACAGCGAGGCCGACAAGCGCGCCCAGCGCAGGCTCGCCGCCGAGTACGCGGACGGCTGCGCCGAGCGCAGCGGCTGGATGCTGCCGCACATGACCACCCCGAACACCGCCCGCGACCTCGATGTCATCCGGGCCGCCCTGGGCGAGGAGAAGCTCAACTTCCTCGGCGTCTCCTACGGCACCTACCTGGGCGCGGTCTACGCGACGCTCTTCCCGGGCCATGTCCGCCGCATGGTCGTGGACAGCGTGGTCAACCCCTCGCGCCAGAAGATCTGGTACCAGGCCAACCTGGACCAGGACGTCGCCTTCGAGATGCGCTGGAACGACTGGAAGCAGTGGGTCGCCGACAACGACGCGACCTACAAGCTCGGCGACACCCCGGCGAAGGTCGAGGCGCAGTGGCAGAAGCTGCGCGCCGCCGCCAAGGCCGCCCCCCTCGGCGGGGTCGTCGGCCCGGCCGAGCTGACCGGCTTCTTCCAGGGCGCGCCGTACTACGACTCCTCCTGGGCGCCGGTCGCCCGGATCTTCAGCAAGTACGTCGCCGGCGACCCGCAGCCGCTGATCGACGCGGCCGGCCCGGACCTCTCCGACACCGCCGGAAACGCCCGCTCGGAGAACAGCAACGCCGTCTACACGGCCGTCGAGTGCGCCGACGCCAAGTGGCCCACCAAGTGGAAGACGTGGGACCGGGACAACACCCGGCTCCACCAGGACTACCCCTTCCTGACCTGGTCCAACGCCTGGATGAACCTCCCCTGCTCCACCTGGTCCACCAAGCAGCACACCGCGGTCAACGTGAAGTCGTCCAAGGGTCTGCCGGGCGTGCTCATCGTGCAGGCCGAGCGCGACGCCGCCACCCCCGTCGAGGGCGCGTACGAGCTGCACAAGCGGCTCAAGGGCTCGCGTCTGATCGTCGAGAAGAACGCCGGTTCGCACGGCGTCACCGGCATCACCAACGCCTGTGTCAACCAGCGGGTCGACGCCTACCTGCTCAACGGCACCCTGGACGCGGCCAATGTGACGTGCGACCCGCACGCCGCCCCCAAGCCGTGACCGTCCGAGGCTGAACAGAGGGAGGGGCGGCCGGTCATCCGGCCGCCCCTCCCTTCTTGTCGCGCGACTTCCGCACCTCCTCCAGCTCCGCCTTGACCTCGGCCGCGTACCGGTCCACGTACTCCTGGCCGGAGAGCGAGAGGATCGCGTACATGATCTCGTCGGTGACCGCCCGGATCGCGGCCTTCTCGTTCTCCAGCCCCGCGTAGCGGGAGAAGTCCAGCGGCTCCCCGAACCGCACCGTGACCCGTTTGATCTTCGGCAGCGCCTGCCCGGGCGGCTGGATCTCGAAGGTGCCCACCATGGCGCAGGGAATCACCGGCACACCGGCCCGGACCGCCATCACCGCCACCCCGACCTTCCCCTTGTAGAGCCGGCCGTCGTGCGAGCGGGTCCCCTCCGGGTAGATGCCGAGCAGCTCGCCCCGGCCGAGCACCCCGAGCCCCTCACGGATGGCCGCCTGCCCGGCGTCCTTGCCGGATCTGTCCACCGGGATCTGCCCCGCGCTGCGGAAGAACGCGGCGGTCAGCCGGCCCCTGAGGCCGGGGCCGGTGAAATACTCCGCCTTCGCGAGGAAGGTGATGCGCCGCTTGATGATCGCGGGCATCAGGAAGTGGTCCGAGAACGAGAGATGGTTGCCGGCGACGATGGCCGCGCCCTCCTCGGGGATGTGCTCCAGCCCCTCGATCCGGGGGCGGAACAGCAGACGCAGCAGCGGGCCCAGCAGGACATGTTTGAGCAGGTGGTAGAACACCGGGCACTCCCTACTCCGGCGGTCCGGGCCAGAGCTGCGGTCCATCGGAGGAAGGACTCGAAGAGGCAAGTGTAGGCACGGCCGCCCCCGCGCCGGGGGCACGTCGCGATCCCGTCCGCCGGGCACACCCTTGTGAGTGAAGCGCACCGGTACACGGCCGCTCCCGGTCCGCGCGAGGCCCCGCCCCCGCCGCCCGCCCGGGTCAGGTGCCGCGCGAGGCGACCACCCCGAGCGTCACCAGGCCGAGCACCACCCAGCCGAACCAGAGCCAGCCGTTGCTGCCGAGTGCCACCGTGTACGCGGTCACGACCACCAGGGTCGCGACCGTGAGCACTCCCATCGCCTTCGTGGATCCGGACATGCGCGCCCTCCTTGGACGACCCGGCCGCCGAAGGTCATCGTCACCCGGGCACCCGGGTTCGCGCTACCGCCCGGCCGGGTGGACCCGGTCCGGTCCGGGCCGGACCGATCGGGCGGGCTATCGCGCGCCCGGGCTCCCGTCGCGCGCGTGGAGCGAGGCGAGATAGGCGTTGTACGCCTCAAGGTCCTTGTCGCCGTCCCGGTCGGCGGCCCGGTCGGTCCGCCGGGCCGACCGCTCCTCGGAGCGGTTCCACTGGTAGACCAGCGCGATCAGCACCAGCACCGAGGGAATCTCGCTGAACGCCCAGGCGATCCCGCCCGCCGCGTTCTGGTCGGACATCACATCGATGCCCAGCGAGGCCGGGGGCGAGGCGTACGCGCCGACCAGCGGCTCGCTGCCCATCATCAGCGCGATGCCGAAGAAGGCGTGGAAGGGCATGCCCGCGAACAGCTCCAGCATCCGCATCACATAGCCGGGCCGGTGCGGCCCCGGGTCCACCCCCATGATCGGCCAGAAGAAGACCAGGCCGGTGATGAGGAAGTGCACCATCATCGCGAGGTGGCCGAGCGTCGACTCCATCAGGAAGTCGAAGAGCGGGGTGAAGTAGAGCCCGTACAGACTCGCGATGAAGAGCGGAATGGTGAACGCGGGGTGCGTCACGATCCGGATGTAGCGGCTCTGGAGCAGATTGAGCAGCAGCTCGCGCGGTCCTGTGCGGCCCCGGCCGGCGACCGGCAGGGAGCGCAGCGTCAGGGTCACCGGCGCGCCCAGCAGCAGCAGGATCGGCGAGACCATGCTGATGATCATGTGCTGCACCATGTGCACGCTAAAC
This sequence comes from Streptomyces amakusaensis, assembly GCF_039532665.1. Taxonomy (NCBI): domain Bacteria; kingdom Bacillati; phylum Actinomycetota; class Actinomycetes; order Kitasatosporales; family Streptomycetaceae; genus Streptomyces; species Streptomyces amakusaensis. Next base: position 102,705 of record NZ_BAAASB010000015.1, read on the forward strand.
ATGACCATGCCGTAGTCGTTGAGCCCGGTGCACGTCGCCAGCATGATCGTCAGCACGCCGGTGGCGAAGAAGACCGTACGGCTCGTCTGCCAGGCGTCACCGCGCCGGCGCAGCCGCACCACACCCCAGCCGTACAGCGCCAGCGCCAGCAGACAGCCGGTCAGGAAGAAGGGGTCCGGTGAGAACTCCAGCCCCCGCCCCAGCGTGAACGGCGGCAGATCCATCGACATGCCGTGCCCGCTGTGATCCATCCGCCGGCTCCTGATTCGTCCTGGTTGCGCATTTGCCGGAACCAGACTAGAACCGCCCCCGATCGCGATCGCGACCGGGGGCGGTTCTCAGGGAGTCTCTTCGGAGCGGGGAGCGTCCTCGGGGGTCCGGCTCACAGCACGCACTGGGCCTCGGCGTACCGCTCGGCCGGGACGGTCTTCAGGGTCCGCACGGCGTCCGCCAGCGGAACCATCGTGATCTCGGTGCCGCGCAGCGCGGTGAGCATGCCGAACTGGCCCCGGTGCGCCGCCTCCACCGCGTGCCAGCCGAAGCGGGTGGCGAGCACCCTGTCGTACGCGGTGGGGGTGCCGCCGCGCTGGACATGGCCGAGGATCACCGGGCGGGCCTCCTTGCCGAGGCGCTGCTCCAGCTCGATGGAGAGCTGACGGGCGACCCCGGCGAAGCGCTCATGGCCGTAGACGTCCTTGCCGCCCTCGTCCCAGCGCATCGAGCCCTCGCGCGGCTTGGCGCCCTCGGCGACCACGACGATGGCGAACCGCTTGCCCGCCTCGAAGCGCTCGCCGACCCGCTTGGACAGCTCCTCGATGTCGAAGGGCCGCTCGGGCACGACGATGGCGTGCGCGCCGGCCGCCATCCCGGAGTGCAGGGCGATCCACCCGGTGTGCCGGCCCATGACCTCCACGATCAGCACGCGCTGATGCGACTCGGCGGTGGTCTTCAGCCGGTCCAGCGCCTCGGTCGCCACACCGACGGCGGTGTCGAAGCCGAAGGTGACATCGGTCGAGGCGATGTCGTTGTCGATGGTCTTGGGGACGCCGACGATCGGCAGACCGCCCTCGGAGAGCAGATGGGCCGCCTTGAGCGTGCCCTCGCCGCCGATCGGGATGATCGCGTCGAGGCCCAGCTCCTCGACGTACCCCTTGGCGCGTTCCACACCGTCGCGCAAATCCTCGGGACGGACCCGGGAAGAGCCGAGAATGGTGCCGCCGCGGGCCAGAATGCCACCGACCGCGTCCAGGTCGAGCTTGCGGTAGTCGCACTCCAGAAGACCGCGCCAGCCGTCGTGGAAGCCGATGACCTCGTCGCCGTGGTCGACGACCGCGCGATGCACGACGGAGCGGATGACGGCGTTCAGACCGGGGCAGTCGCCGCCGGAGGTGAGCACACCAATGCGCATTGCCCGAATTACCTTTGCAACGTGGGCCGACTCCCGGACCACGTCGTCCGGCTGGATCTCTGTCACCCTACCGGCGCGGGGTGGCGGTGACCGAATGGGGCGTCCCATCAGCTGGGACGCCCCATGAAACGGACGACTGGCGTCCGGTGCTCTCCGCCGGGTCAGGCGGGCTGGCTCGCGGAGGCGATGCGCTCATTGCGCAGCGCCTCGTACCAGCGGTCGTCGGTCGGCGGCAGGGCGTTCACATCGAGGGCCAGCTTCAGCAGCAGATCGGCGATCTGCGGATTGCGGGCCATCACCGGGCCGTGCATGTAGGTGCCGAAGACGGTGTCGTTGTACGCGCCCTCGGTGCCGTCGCCGGTGCCGTTGCCCCGGCCGATGACGGTGCGGGCGAAGGGGCGGGCGGTCGGTCCCAGATGGGTGACGCCCTGGTGGTTCTCGAAGCCGGTCAGCTGCGGCAGTCCGAACCGGGGGTCGATGTCGGCCAGTACGTCGCCGACGCACCGCTCGCCCTCGCCCCGGGTGGAGACCACGTCGATCAGGCCGAGGCCCGGCTGGCGCTCGCCCAGGTCGTTGATGAACTCGTGACCGAGGATCTGATAGCCGGCGCAGACCGAGAAGATGATCGCGCCGTTGGACGAGGCCCGGGAGAGCCCGCCGTCGCGGAGCAGCCGCTCGGACGCCAGCCGCTGCGGCCGGTCCTCACCGCCGCCGATCAGATAGATGTCGCCGGAGGTGGGGATCGGCTGGTCGCTGCGGACGTCGACCCGCTGCACATCGAGACCGCGCTGCCGGGCCCGGCGCTCCACGACCAGGGCGTTTCCCTGGTCGCCGTAGGTGCTGAGCAGGTCCGGGTAGACCCAGACCAGACGCAGGCTGCTGTCGCTCATGTCTGCTATGTCCTTAACGTCTCTTCGGGCTCGCGGATCAGTTGCCGACGCGGCGGCGCACGTCCTGGAAGGCGGTGTAGTTGCCGATCAGCTCGATCCGCCCCGGCGGGGCCATGCCCACCGCCTCGTCGACCGTGTCACAGACCCGGAAGTCCAGCCCCGCGACCTCCAGCCGGACGGCCAGGTCCAGCCGCCGGTCGCCGATCACGATGATCGGGTGCCCGGCGAGCCGGGTGTAGTCCACGTCCCAGAGCCAGGAGGTGTCGGTGCCGTCCGCGCCCCGGGCGTTGACCGCGAGGATCACCGGGGTCGGCGGCGGGTCGATCAGCGAGAAGGTCTCCAGCCAGCCCGCCGGGTTCTTGGCGAGCAGCAGCCGCAGATCCCGGTCCATGAAGCTGACCACGTCGTACCGGCCGGCCACGGCCTGTACGGAGTACATCCGCTCCAGCGCGACCTGCGGCGGCACGCCGAAGCAGGCGGCCACGGCGGCCGAGGTGGCGGCGTTGGCCTTGTTGGCGCGGCCGGGCAGCTGGAGCCGGATCGGCCAGGCCGAGCCGTGCGGGTCCAGCACATAGTCGCCGTTCAGCACCCAGCTGGGGGTGGGGCGGCGGAAGCCGCACTCACCGCAGTACCAGTCGTCGCCCGGGCGCTGCATCACACCGCCGCAGGCCGGGCACGACCAGGCGTCGTCCTTCCACTCCTGGCCGGCCGCCACCCACACCACATTGGGCGAGGAGGAGGCGGACCAGACGATCAGCGGGTCGTCGGCGTTGGCGATGACGACCGCCTTGGAGCCGGCGAGCCCCTCCCGCCACTTCTCGGCGAGCATCCGGGTCTCGGCCGCGCGGTCCAGCTGGTCGCGGGAGAGGTTGAGCAGCGCGATCGCCTTGGGTGTGACATCGCGTGCCACTCCGGCGAGGTACTTCTCATCGACCTCGATCACGCCGAACTTGGCGTCCGAGCCGCCCGCCAGGGCGGAGGTGATGCCCGCGGGCATGTTCGCGCCGAGGGCGTTGGAGACGACCGGGCCCGCGGCGCGCAGGGCCTCGGCGATCAGCCGGGTCGTGGTGGTCTTGCCGTTGGTGGCCGACACGAGGACGACGTCCAGGTGTTGCGCGAGCCGCCCCAGCAGATCGGGGTCGAGCTTGAGCGCGACCCGGCCGCCGATCACCGAACCGCTGCCGCGTCCGGCCGCGCGAGAGACCGCGGCTGCGGCTCTGCCCGCCGTCACGGCGAGCTTGGCGCGCGGCGTCAGTGGCTCCGAGTTGCCTGACATCGTCCTTGATCCTCCTTGCATCGGTCGGCCCAAGCCTATCCACGTCCGGACACCGGCCCGTACCTCGGCACCGCCGGAGCGGACCCGCTCCCGGCGGAACGTACGCTTACGGCATGCGAAACCGGCTGATCCCCGGCACTTTTGGACTCGTACGGCCCATGAGCCTGCTCGGGGACGCCGTGCTGCACGCCCCCTGTGAGAGTGTGACCGACTTCGGCCCGCCGCTGGAACGGCTCGTCGAGGACATGTACGCGACGATGTACGCGGCGCAGGGCGTCGGCCTGGCGGCGAACCAGGTGGGCGTCGGGCTGAAGGTGCTGGTCTACGACTGTCCCGACGACGAGGACGTCCGCCATCTCGGACACATCGTCAATCCGCGTCTGGTGGAGGCCGACGGACTCGTCATGCGGGGTCCGGAGGGATGTCTGTCGCTGCCGGGCCTGGAGGCCGGGACCGAGCGGTTCGACCGGGCGGTGGTGGAGGGCGTGCGGCTGGACGGCTCGCCGGTGCGCGTCGAGGGCACGGGCTTCTTCGCCCGCTGCCTTCAGCACGAGTGCGACCATCTGGAGGGCACGGTCTACCCGGACCGCCTCACCGGCCGGCGCCGGGCCAGGCTGCTGCGCGCGGCCCGCCGCGCGCCCTGGGCGGCGGCGCGGACGCAGGACCCGCCCGGCTGACGGCCGTGCGCGGACCTCTCTCCGGAAAGCGGGTCCCTTCAGAAGCCCGGACCGCCCGCCCGGTCGGGGGCCGTCGCCAGCCGGCCCCAGAGCATGTCCGCGAGGCTGTGCACCAACTCGGCCCGTGAGCAGGGCCGCTCGGCGAGCCACCAGTCGCCCGCCGCGTGCATCATCCCGACGATCCCGTGCCCCCACACCCGGGCCAGCCGCTCGCCCCCGGGGGCCGGTTCCACCCGGTCGTGGATCACCTTCGCCAGCTCCTCGCCGAGCCGCCGCAGCAGCGGCGCGGAGTGCCGGCCCGCGTCGAATCCCGCCTCCGCCGACCCCGGCTGCGGGGAGTCCTCCGCCGGGTGCATCAGAAAGCGGTAGACCTGCGGCCGGGCCTCGATCGCGGCGAGATAGGCGTCCAGCGTCGCCTCGACCCGCCGCCGGCGGTCCGCCGGGGCGTCCAGGGCCTCGCGCAGCGAGTCGAGCAGCGCGTCGGTGTGGCGCTCGGCCAGCGCCCGGTACAGTCCGCCCTTGTCGCCGAAGTGGCGGTACAGGATCGGCTTGGTGATGCCCGCCTCCGCCGCGATCGCGTTCATGGAGGCGTGCGGGCCGTCCCGGAGCACCACCCGGTCCGCCGCTTCGAGCAGCTCGCGGCGGCGCTGGTCGGCCGGTCTGCCGATGGTCTGCTGTGTGGTCGCCATAGGTGTGCTTCTCCCCGCCCGAGCGATTGCGTGACGCCTGCGAAAACTAACACTCCGAGCGCCCGCCGGGGGTAGCCGTTTTCCATGGGCCGGCATGACCGGCGGACCGGCGGGAGGCCGCTGCCGCCACGGCAGTTACCGCAAGTAAGGCGAGTGGGGCGACAGCCGGCGTCACCGTCCGGACCGGGTCAGAGCAGCGCCTCGATCGCCGCGATCACCTCGGGCGACTCCGGGTCGGTGCCCGGCCGGATCCGGGCCGCGACCGTGCCGTCCTCGGAGATCAGGAACTTCTCGAAGTTCCACTGGACGTCCCCGGCCGCGCCCTCCGCGTCCGCCGAGCGGGTCAGCTCCGCGTAGAGCGGATGCCGGCCCTCCCCGTTCACCTCGACCTTCTCCAGCAGGGGGAAGGTCACCCCGTACGTCGCCGAGCAGAACGTCCCGATCTCCTCCGCGCTCCCGGGCTCCTGGCCCGCGAACTGGTTGCAGGGCACGCCCACGACCGTGAGGCCCCGGTCGCCGTACCGCCGCTGAAGCCGTTCGAGACCGGCGTACTGAGGGGTCAGACCGCACTGCGAGGCCACATTCACCACCAGGACGGCCTTGCCCCGGTAGGAGGCGAGCGTGGTCGGCTCATCGGTGAGGGTGCGCAGCGGAATGTCGTACAAAGTCGTCATCCGTGAACTCTTCCATAGGCGATACGGCGATAAACAGGGAAAGCGGAGGATCTCGCCGGAGTCAGCCGGACAATGGCCGGAACAGACCCTCCTGCACCACCGACACCAGCAGCTCTCCCGCACGGTTGTAGATCCGGCCCCGGGCCAGCCCCCGGCCGCCCGTGGAGATCGGGGACTCCTGGTCGTACAGGAACCACTCGTCCGCCCGGAAGGGACGGTGGAACCACATCGCGTGGTCCAGCGAGGCCATGTCGTAGCCGCGCCGCCCCCACAGCGGCTCCACCGGGATCCGCACCGCGTCCAGCAGCGTCATGTCGCTCGCGTACGTCAGCGCGCAGGTGTGCACCAGCGGATCGTCGCCCAGCGGGCCCACCGCGCGCATCCACACCGCGCTGCGCGGGTCCGACTCCTTCTCCTCGACCTCCTGGGGCGTCCAGCGCAGCCGCTCGGTGTAGCGGATGTCGAAGGGCAGCCGGCGGGCCATCCGCTCCAGGGTCTCCGGCAGCGCCCCCAGCTGCCCGCGGATCTCGTCGGCGACCGTGGGCAGCGTCTCGGGGTCGGGGAAGGCCAGCCGGGGCGGCAGCTGGTGCTCGATCCCGCCCTCCTCGGGCCGGTGGAAGGAGGCCGTCAGATTGAAGATCGTCCGGCCCTCCTGGACGGCGGTGACCCGGCGGGTGGTGAAGGACCGGCCGTCCCGCACCCGCTCCACCTGGTACACGATCGGCACCCCGGGCCGCCCCGGCCGCAGGAAGTACGCGTGCAGGGAGTGCACCGGGCGGTCCCCGTCGGTGGTCCGGCCCGCCGCCACCAGCGCCTGGCCCGCGACCTGCCCGCCGAAGACCCGCTGAAGGGACTCGTTCGGGCTCGCGCCGCGGAAGATGTTCACCTCGATCCGCTCCAGATCGAGCAGATCCACCAGACGCTCCGCCGGATTCACCATGCCAGTTCCTCCTCAGTGCCCCGGCATCAGAGCCGGCCGACGGAGGTGACCCGGACGACCGCCCGGCCCTCGTCGTCGGAGGCCGCCAGATCGACCTCCGCGCTGATGCCCCAGTCATGATCGTCGCTCGGGTCCGCGAAGATCTGCCGCACGCGCCAGAGACCGTGCGGTTCGTCCTCCTCGATCAGCAGCAGCCGGGGCCCGCGGGCGTCGGGGCCGGTGCCCAGCTCCTCGTGCTCGTCCCAGTACGCGTCCATCGCGCCGCCCCACGCGTCCGCGTCCCAGCCCGACTCCGCGTCCAGCTCGCCCAGCTCGCCGACCTTGTCGAGCGCGGCCAGCTCCACCCGCCGGAACATGGCGTTCCGTACCAGTACGCGGAAGGCGCGGGCGTTCGCCGTGACCGGCTTGACCTGGTCCGCCTTCTCCTGGGCCTGCTCGGCGGTCTCCACCTCCGGATTGGCCAGCTGCTCCCACTCGTCCAGCAGGCTGGAGTCCACCTGGCGCACCAGCTCGCCGAGCCAGGCGATCAGATCCTGGAGATCCTCCGACTTGAGATCGTCCGGAATGGTGTGCTCCAGGGCCTTGTACGCGCCCGCCAGATAGCGCAGCACGATGCCCTCGGTCCGGGCCAGCTCGTAGACCGAGGTGAACTCGGTGAACGTCAGCGCCCGCTCGTACATGTCCCGGACCACCGACTTCGGCGAGACCGGGTGGTCGCCGACCCACGGGTGGCTGGTGCGGTAGGTGTCGTACGCGTGCCAGAGCAGCTCCTCCAGTGGCTTCGGGTAGCCCACCTCCTGGAGCCGCTCCATCCGCTCCTCGTACTCGACGCCGTCGGCCTTCATCAGCGCGACGGCCTCGCCGCGCGCCTTGTTCTGCTGGGCGGCGAGGATCTGGCGCGGGTCGTCGAGGGTGGACTCCACCACCGACACCATGTCCAGCGCGTACGAGGGCGACTCGGGGTCGAGCAGCTCGAAGGAGGCCAGCGCGAAGGTGGAGAGCGGCTGGTTGAGCGCGAAGTCCTGCTGGAGGTCGACGGTGAGCCGGACGATGCGGCCCTGGGCGTCCGGCTCGTCCAGCCGCTCCACCACCCCGCCGGCCAGCAGCGAGCGGTAGATCGCGATCGCCCGGCGGATGTGCCGCAGCTGGTTGCGGCGCGGCTCGTGGTTGTCCTCCAGCAGCCTGCGCATCGCGTCGAAGGCATTGCCCGGCCGGGCGATGACCGACAGCAGCATGGTGTGCGTGACCTTGAAACGCGAGTTCAGCGGCTCCGGGTCGGAGTCGATCAGCTTCTCGAAGGTGGTGTCCGACCAGGCGACGAAGCCGTCGGGGGCCTTCTTGCGGACGACCTTGCGCCGCTTCTTCGGGTCGTCGCCGGCCTTGGCGAGCGCCTTGTCGTTCTCGATGACATGCTCGGGCGCCTGCGCGGCGACCAGCCCCGCCGTGTCGAATCCGGCCCGCCCGGCCCGGCCGGCGATCTGGTGGAACTCCCGGGCCCGCAGGGTGCGCACCCTGGTGCCGTCGTACTTGGTGAGCGCGGTGAAGAGCACCGTACGGATCGGGACGTTCACCCCGACGCCGAGGGTGTCCGTGCCGCAGATCACCTTCAGCAGGCCCGCCTGGGCGAGCTTCTCGACCAGCCGGCGGTACTTGGGCAGCATTCCGGCGTGGTGCACGCCGATGCCGTGCCGCACATAGCGGGAGAGATTGCGCCCGAACTTGGTGGTGAAGCGGAAGCCGCCGATCAGCTCGGCGATCTTCTCCTTCTCCTCCTTCGAGCACATGTTGATGCTCATCAGCGACTGCGCCCGCTCCACGGCCGCCGCCTGGGTGAAGTGCACGATGTAGACCGGGGCCTGCCGGGTTTCCAGCAGCTCGGTCAGCGTCTCCGTGATCGGGGTGCGCCGGTACTCGTACGACAGCGGCACCGGGCGGGTCGCGGAGCGCACGACGGCGGTGGGGCGGCCGGTGCGGCGGGTCAGATCCCGTTCAAAACGGGAGACGTCGCCGAGGGTCGCCGACATCAGCACGAACTGTGCCTGCGGCAGCTCCAGGATCGGGATCTGCCAGGCCCAGCCCCGGTCCGGCTCGGCGTAGAAGTGGAACTCGTCCATCACGACCTGGCCGATGTCGGCGTCCTTGCCGTCGCGCAGGGCGATGGAGGCCAGCACCTCGGCGGTGCAGCAGATCACCGGCGCGTCCGCGTTGACGGACGCGTCGCCCGTCAGCATGCCCACGTTCTCGGTGCCGAAGAGCTTGCACAGGTCGAAGAACTTCTCCGAGACCAGCGCCTTGATCGGCGCGGTGTAGAAGGTGACCTTGTCGGCCGCGAGCGCGGCGAAGTGCGCGCCCGCCGCGATCAGGCTCTTCCCGGACCCGGTGGGGGTGGAGACGATGACATTGGCCCCGGAGACCACCTCGATCAGCGCCTCCTCCTGAGCCGGATAGAGGGAGATGCCCCGCTCCTGGGCCCAGGAGGAGAAGGCCTCGAAGAGGGCATCGGGGTCGGCGTCAGGCGGCAGCTGATCAATGAGGGTCACACCCCCCATCTTGCCTGCCCGCACCCCCGATCAGGGAACCGGGCGCTGGGCGCAAGATCACGAAAGGTACGCTGACCTGTCAACTCGGCACGGACGGCCGAGCGATGGCCGCCCCTTCGGCGGCACGGCCGACGGGGCGGGGACAGGCACATCGACGGGGCGGGGACAGACACATGATGGGACCGGCGCACTCGCTCTCAGGGGCGGCGGCCTGGCTGGGGGTCGGCGCGGCGACCGCCGCCGCCGGGCATCCGATGCCCTGGCCGGTCCTGGTCGTAGGCGCGCTGATCTGCGCGGGAGCGGCGCTCGCGCCGGACCTCGACCACAAGGCGGCCACCATCTCCCGGGCCTTCGGGCCGGTCTCCCGGGTGCTCTGCGAGATCGTCGACAAGCTCTCCTTCGCGGTCTACCAGGCCACCAAGAAGCCCGGCGACAAGCGCAGGACCGGCGGCCACCGCACCCTCACCCACACCTGGCTCTGGGCCGTGCTGATCGGCGCGGGAGCGGCGGCGATCGCGGTCACCGGCGGCCGGTGGGGCGTGCTGGCGATCCTCTTCGTCCATCTGGTGCTCGCGGTCGAGGGCCTGCTCTGGCGGGCCGCCCGGGTCTCCAGCGACATCCTGGTGTGGCTGCTGGGCGCGACCAGCGCCTGGATCCTGGCGGGCGTGCTGGACCAGCCGGGCAATGGCTCGGACTGGCTCTTCACCGCCCCCGGCCAGGAGTATCTGTGGCTGGGCCTGCCGATCGTGCTGGGCGCGCTGGTCCACGACATCGGCGACTCGCTGACCGTCTCCGGCTGCCCGATCCTGTGGCCGATACCGCTGGGCCGCAAGCGCTGGCACCCGATCGGCCCGCCGAAGGCGATGCGCTTCAAGGCCGGCAGCTGGGTGGAGATGAAGGTGCTGATGCCCGTCTTCATGCTGCTCGGCGGGGTGGGCGGGGCCGCCGCCCTGAACGTCATCTGATCCTGGGGGCCCGAGGTCTGGCGGTCGGCCGCGAGACGGCCTTAAGGTCCGTGGAACCGCCGCTGTGGCGGTGTCCTCGCCGCCGCCGGTCGCCCGCCCCCGCCGCCGCGACGCGGCCCGCTCGTCAGGAGTGCTCCCATGCGTACCCGTCGTCTCTCCGCGGCCCTGCTCGCCGTCCTCACCGGCGCGCTGCTGATCGGCGCGGCCTCCCAGATCGCCAAGATGGTCATCCCGGAGACCACCTCCGTCAGCGCCATGAACAAGGCCGAACTCGTCGGAGCCTGAGACCGCGAAGGGCCCGGCCCCCGGCGCTGACGCCGGGGGCCGGGCCCTTCCCGCGGCCACTTCTCTAACCGTGCCAGGACCGCCAGAGAGCGGCGTACGCGCCGTCCACCGCGACCAGCTCGTCATGGCTGCCCATCTCGCTGATCCGGCCCCGCTCCACCACCGCGATCAGATCCGCGTCGTGCGCGGTGTGCAGCCGGTGGGCGATCGCGACCACCGTACGGCCCTCCAGCACCCGGGAGAGCGAACGCTCCAGATCACGGGCCGCGCGCGGATCGAGCAACGAGGTCGCCTCGTCCAGCACCAGGGTGTGCGGGTCCGCGAGGACCAGCCGGGCCAGCGCGATCTGCTGCGCCTGCGCCGGGGTCAGGGGCACCCCGCCGGAGCCGACCGAGGTGTCGAGGCCGTCCTCCAGCGCCTCGGCCCACTCCCGCGCGTCCACCGCGTCGAGCGCCGCCAGCAGCTCCGGATCCTTCGCCCCGGCGCGGGCGAGCCGCAGATTGTCCCGCAGGCTGCCCACGAACACATGGTGCTCCTGGTTGACCAGCGCGACATGGCGGCGGACCCGCTCGGCCGTCATCCGGGACAGCTCGGCGTCGCCGAGTTCGACGGTGCCCGTGCGCGGCGCGTAGATCCCGGCCAGCAGCCGGCCCAGCGTCGACTTCCCGGCCCCCGAGGGGCCGACCAGGGCGAGCCTGGTGCCCGGCTCGACCTCGAGGGAGACCTGGTGGAGCACGTCCACCCCCTCCTGATAGCCGAAGCGCACCTCGGCGGCCCGCACATCGCGGCCGTTCGGCCGGACACCGTCGTCGCCCGCGTCCGGCTCGATCTCCCGGATGCCCACCAGCCGGGCCATCGACACATGGGCCACCTGGAGCTCGTCGTACCAGCGCAGAATGATCCCGACCGGGTCCACCAGCATCTGCGCCAGCAGCGCGCCCGTCGTCAGCTGGCCGATGTCCATCCAGCCCTTCAGCACGAACACCCCGCCGATCAGCAGCACCGAGACCAGCACGGTGATGTGGGTGAGGGTGATCACGGGGAAGAAGACCGAGCGGAGGAACAGGGTGTACCGCTCCCAGCCGGCCCACTCCCGCACCCGCCGGTCGGAGAGCGCGATCCGGCGGTCGCCGATCCGGTGGGCCTCCACGGTCCGCCCCGCGTCGACGCTCTCGGCGAGCACGGTGGCGACCGCGGCGAACCCGGCCGCCTCCGAGCGGTAGGCCAGCGGCCCCCGCTTGAAGTACCAGCGGCAGACCACCAGCAGCAGCGGCAGCGCCACCAGCACCGAGAGCGCCAGCGGCGGCGCGGTCACCGTGAGCCCGCCGATCAGCAGCAGCGCCCACACCACGCCGATGGTGAGCTGGGGCACCGCCTCCCGCATCGCACTGGCGAGCCGGTCGATGTCGGTGGTGATACGGGAGAGCAGATCGCCGGTCCCGGCCCGCTCCAGCACCCCCGGCGGCAGCGCGACCGACCGTACGAGGAAGTCCTCGCGGAGATCGGCGAGCACCTCCTCGCCCAGCGTCGCCCCGCGCAGATGCATCATCCGGACGAAGACGCTCTGGACGAGGACGGCCACCGCGAACACCGCGACCGTCCGCTCCAGCCACAGCTCGTCGGCCCCCTCGGTCAGCCGCTCCACCAGCGAGCCCAGCAGATACGGGCCCACCATGGAGGCGACGACCGCGACGGCGTTGCAGACCACCAGGAAGACGAAGGCGCGCCGGTGGCGCAGCAGCATCTCGCGGACATAGCTCCGCACCGTCGCGCTGTCGGCGACCGGCAGGGTCTCGGCGGTGTCCGGCGCGGCCGGGTCGTACTCGGGTCGGGGCACCCGGAACATCGTCGTTCCTCTCGTGAACAGGGCGCGGATCACGCGGTCTCCTCGGCGGTCTCACGGGTGACGACGGCGCGGTAGCGGGGCTCGTCGCGCAGCAGCTCACGGTGGAGGCCGGCGGCCACGACGCTCTCCCCGTCGAGCAGCACCACCCGGTCGGCCAGGTCCAGCAGCAGCGGCGAGGAGGAGAGGACGACCGTGGTCCGGCCCTCGCGCAGCGACTTCACGCCCGCCGCGATCCGGGACTCGGTGTGCGAGTCGACGGCCGACGTGGGCTCGTCGAGCACCAGCACCTCGGGGTCGGTCACCAGCGAGCGGGCCAGCGCGAGGCGCTGGCGCTGGCCGCCGGAGAGCGAGCGGCCGCGCTCGGTGATCCTGGTCTCCATCGGGTCCGCCTTCGCGTCGGCGGCGGCCCGGGCGAGCGCCTGGAGCACATCGCCGCACTCCGCCGCCGCCAGGGCGTCCGCCGCCGGGACCGCGCCGGACGAGGGGACGTCGAGCAGCTCCCGCAGCGTCCCGGAGAGCAGTACGGGATCCTTGTCCTGCACCAGTACGGCCCGGCGCGCCGTGTCCAGCGGCAGTTCGTCCAGGGGCGCGCCGCCCAGCAGTACGGAAGCCCGCCCGCCGGGGTCGGCCGGGTGGCCGCCGAGGCGCTCGGCGAGCAGCCCCGCCGCGTCCGGGTCGCCGCAGACCACGGCGGTGAGACGGCCGGCCGGGGCGAGGAGGCCGGTGACCGGGTCGTACAGATCGCCGGCGGGGGAGTCGTACACGGTGCCGGAGCCCGCGGTCTCCCGGCGCAGCGACAGCACCCGGGCCGCCCGCTGGGCGGAGGGCCGGGAGTAGGAGTACGCCATCGCGATCTCCTCGAAGGTCCGCATCGGATGCCCGGCGAGCAGCACCGCGCTGTACACGGTGACCAGTTCGCCCACGGAGACCCGGCCGTCCAGGGCGAGGTTCGCGCCGTACACGACCACCGACACCATCAGCGCGCCGGGCAGCAGCACCTGGACCGCCGAGATGAGGGACCACATGCGCGCGCTGTGCACCGAGGCGCGGCGCATCTCCTGGGAGGCCGTGCGGTAGCGGGAGAGGAACAGCTCCTCACCGCCGATGCCGCGCAGCACCCGCAGCCCCGCGACGGTGTCCGCGGCCAGCTCGGTGGCGAGACCGGCCTTCTCGCGCTGGACGTCGGCGCGCCGGGTGGCGACGGGCAGCAGCGGCAGCACCGCCAGGGCGATCACGGGGATGCCGAGGGCGACCACGACGCCCAGCTCCGGCTGGTAGAGCACCAGACCGACGCAGATCGCGATCAGCGCGACGGCGGCGGCGAGGAAGCGCGAGAGCGCCTCGACGAACCAGCCGATCTTCTCCACGTCGCCGGTGGAGACCGCGACCACCTCGCCCGCGGCGACCCGCCGGGTCAGCGCGGAGCCCAGCTCGGCCACCCGGCGGGAGAGCAGTTGATGGACCCGCGCGGCCGCGGTGATCCAGTTGGTGATGGTGGCGCGGTGGAGCATGGTCTCGCCGAGCGCGATGGCCGCTCCGAGCAGCGCGATCAGCCCCGCGGCCTGGGCGAGCCGGGTGCCGGAGCCGTCCACCACGGCCTGGACGGCCATGCCCACGCCGAGGGGCAGGGCGGCGATGCCCAGCTGGTTCACCAGGCCCCAGAAGACGGATATCGCCTGGCCCCCCAGCTGATTGCGGCCGAGCCAGAGCAGAAACCGGGGGCCGGACCGGACGTCTGGGTCACCTGGGTCGGTATACGGAAGGTCGCGAATTTTCATGACGTCCCAGCACGTTTCGAGGTTGGCGCAAAGAGTGCAAGAGTCGCCGTTCGTAACCCGTTTCCGCAAATACGTTTGAAGTCCGCACCGGCATATCGCGCCAGGTGTACCGGGTGGTACCGCGCTGTCCGGGGGGCTGCGCGGGCCCGTGCGGGGTCTCCGCGCGGGCCCGCGCGTGAATTTCTACTCCGAAGGTTTGTCCGAATCCATACCGCTGCGCTTCTTCCGCCACTCACCGCGGGTGAAGTCGGGGATCGGCAGCGGCGCGCCCTGGGCCTTGATCGAGGCATGGCTCAGCGGCACCGGGGCCGTCCAGGTCGCCGCGTCGTACACATCGAAGTCGGGGACCAGACCCAGCCGCATGCACTGCGTCAGCCGGAAGACCATCAGATAGTCCATGCCGCCGTGGCCGCCGGGCGGATTGGCGTGCTCCTTCCACAGCCAGTGGTCCCACTCGGCGTACGGGGTGAAGCTGCCCCACTGGTGGTTGGAGTGCTCGGGCTCCAGATAGATCCGCGCCGGGAAGTCCTCGAAGACGCCCTTGGTGCCGCCGAGGCTGTTGATCCGGCTGTAGGGGTGCGGCGAGGAGACGTCGTGCTCCAGCCGGATGATCCGTCCCTTCGCCGTCCGGACCATGCTGATCGTCCGGTCGGCGGAGACGTACGACTCCTTCCAGCCGGGGTCGCCCGGCGGCAGATGGGCCTCGCGGTAGGCGGCGAGACCCAGCGCGGGGGTGCCGAAGCTGGAGATGGAGACCGCCCGGTCGCCCCGGTTGACGTCCATGTAGTTGGCGATCGGGCCGAAGGCGTGGTTGGGGTAGAGATCGCCGCGCAGCCGGGTGTGCCACCGCCGCCGCCAGGGGCCCTCGTAGTAGTCCGGGTGGAAGAGCAGTTCCCGCAGATCGTGGTTGTACGCGCCCGCTCCGTGCAGCAGTTCGCCGAAGAGTCCGGCGTGCGCCATTCGCAGCACGCGCATCTCGTTCCTGCCGTAACAGCAGTTCTCCAGCTGCATGCAGTGCCGGCGGGTGCGCTCGGAGAGGTCGACCAGCGCCCACAGCTCGTCCAGCCGCATCGCCACCGGACACTCCACGCCGACGTGTTTGCCGTTCAGCAGGGCGGCCTTGGCCATCTCGAAGTGGAGTTCCCAGGGGGTCGCCACATAGACGAGGTCGAGGTCGCCCCGGGCGCAGAGGTTCTCGTAGTCGTCCTCGCCGTTGGTGTAGACGGCGGGCGCGGGGCGGCCCGCCGCGACCACCCGGGCGACGGCGCGCTCGGCCTGCGCCACGACCGGGTCGCACACGGCGGTGACCTGGACGCCGGGCATGGCGAGAAAGAGCGGGAGCATGCTCTGGCCCCGGTTGCCGAGGCCGATGACCCCGACTCTGATCGTGCCGCGCCGTTCGAAGGGCACCCCGGCCATGGTCCGGCCCTGCCGGGCGGGGGCCGCCGCTTCCGTTTCTGTCCGTGCCTCCGCCTTTGGCGCGGCGGCGGCCGGTGTGCCGGTGCCGAGTGCGCCGAGGGCGATTCCGGCCCCGGCGGCCCCCGCCGTGGTCCGCAGTACCCGGCGGCGGCTCACCGGGCCCTCGCCGCTGCCGTCGTCGTCCTGGCTGTTCTGCCGTGCCGCTGATGCGTCATTCATCGAGCCTCCAGCGCGGTCGGTTGTCGTCTCAACCTCGTGGAGGACCCTGGCCGCTGGTACGCCGGATGCGCAAGAGCACGGATTGGACTCCGGCACGGCTCCGGTACGGCCGGTGAAGGGGGGAATCGGTTGGCGTGGGGCGGGAGCGGCGGCTAGGATTTATGGCGAGACGCAACGTTTCGTCGTGTTGAGGGAGGCGGGATCGCGCCGGCCGCCGATGCCCGGTGGGGTGCGGCTTCGCCGTCGATGAAGGAGTTGATTCTGTGACGAGTGCCAGGACATGGCTGATCACCGGTGCCTCCCGGGGCCTGGGCCGGGCGTTCGCCGAAGCCGCCCTGTCCGCCGGGGAGCGGGTCGTCGCGGCGGCCCGGAACGTCGAGCCGCTCGCCGATCTGGCCGAGAGGCATCCGCGCGACCTTGTGTGCCTCCCTCTGGACGTCTCCGAGCGGCGGGCCGTCTTCCGGGCGGTCGAGCGGGCGGCGGCGGTCTTCGGAGGGCTCGATGTCGTGGTGAACAACGCCGGCGGTCTGCTGTACGGCATGGTGGAGGAGGCGACCGAGGAGCAGATCCGGGACCATCTCGACGTCAACTTCTTCGGCGCGGTGTGGGTGGCCCAGGCCGTGATCCCCCATCTGCGGGCGCGGGGCTCCGGGCGGATCCTTCAGATCACCTCGATGGGCAGCGGCGGCGGCATGGCCTCCGTCGGCTTCTACGGTGCCGGCAAGGCGGCGCTCGACTCGGTCAGCGAGGCGCTCGCCATGGAGGTCGAGCAGTTCGGGATCAAGGTCACCGCCGTGCAGATGGGCGGCTACGACACCGGGCTCTTCGCCTCGGGCACCACCCGGACCGCGAGTGACCCGGCCTACGACACGCTCCGCGCCCGGCTGGCGGAGATGTGGGGCGACGGCGCGGGCCCGGCCCCGGCCACGGCCGCGCCCCTCATCATGGAGCTGGCCGGACTGCCGGACCCGCCGCGCCGGCTGATCGTCGGCGGCCGGTCCTTCGATCAGGTCCTGGAGATGGGCCGGGCGCGGACCGAGCAGTACCTCGCCTGGGAGTCCCTCAGCCGCACGGCTCCGGGCTGACCCCCGGGGCGCCGGGCGCGGCCGGGCCGTCCACCAGGGCGGAGATCAGCTCCCCGAAGACCTCCCGCTGCTCGGCGGTGAGCGGGGCCAGTATGTCCTCGGCGGCGGCCCGGCGGGCGTCGCGCAGCACACGCAGGGTGGCCCGGCCGGTGTCGGTCAGCTCGATCCTGGTCACCCGCCGGTTGGCGGGGTCGGGGGCGCGCCGCACACAGCCGCTCGCCTCCAGCCCGTCGACCAGGGTGGTCACGGCGCGCGGCACCACTTCCAGACGGGCCGCTATGTCCGCCATGCGCGGGGCCGACTCATAGTGCGTGAGGACGCGCAGCAGCCGCGACTGGGCGGGGGTGATCTCGATGTCCGCGGTCTCCAGCTGCCGTTTCTGGCTGCGGTGGAGGCGGCGGTTCAGCCGCAGCAGCTGTTCGGCCAGCAGGACCTCGGGGTCGGAGGTGCTCATACGAGAACAGTAGCAGGACTCCATTCATTGTGTACATAGGTAACAGTGAGCTATGCTCTCAAGAGTTGCCCGGGTCGCCGGGCCGGAATCCGGCCCCGCCGGTCCTCCCCGCACCCTCGAAGGAGCCCATGCGCACCGAACCGATCCCGTGGACACCCCCCGCCCGAGAAGCGGGCGGACCCGAGCAGCCGCCCGCGCAGCTGCGGCGGATCTTCCGGCTCTTCCGCCCCTATCGCGGCCGGCTCGCCCTCGTCGGCCTGCTGGTGGGCGCGGCCTCGCTCGTCTCCGTCGCCTCGCCGTTCCTGCTGCGCGAGATCCTCGACACCGCGATCCCCCAGGGCCGCACCGGGCTGCTCAGCCTGCTCGCCCTCGGCATGATCCTCACCGCCGTCCTCAACAGCGTCTTCGGAGTCCTCCAGACCCTGATCTCCACCACCGTCGGCCAGCGCGTCATGCACGACCTGCGCACGGCGGTGTACGCACAGCTCCAGCGGATGCCCCTCGCCTTCTTCACCAAGACCCGCACCGGAGAGGTCCAGTCGCGCATAGCCAACGACATCGGCGGCATGCAGGCGACCGTCACCTCCACCGCCACCTCGCTGGTCTCCAACCTCACGGCCGTGATCGCCACCGTTGTCGCGATGCTCGCGCTGGACTGGCGGCTCACCGCCGTCTCGCTCCTGCTGCTGCCGCTCTTCGTCTGGATCAGCCGCCGGGTCGGCAACGAGCGCAAGAAGATAACCACCCAGCGTCAGAAACAGCTGGCCGCGATGGCCGCCACCGTCACCGAGTCGCTCTCGGTCAGCGGCATCCTGCTGGGCCGCACCATGGGCCGCTCCGACTCCCTCACCCGCTCCTTCGCCGAGGAGTCCGAGAAGCTCGTCGGCCTCGAAGTCCGCGCCAGCATGGCCGGCCGCTGGCGCATGTCGACCATCGGCATCGTGATGGCCGCCATGCCCGCCCTCATCTACTGGGCCGCCGGGGCCGCCCTCCAGAGCGGCGGCCCCGCCATCTCCATCGGCACCCTGGTCGCCTTCGTCTCCCTGCAACAGGGCCTCTTCCGCCCCACCGTGAGCCTGCTCTCCACCGGAGTGGACATGCAGACCTCGCTCGCGCTCTTCCAGCGCGTCTTCGAATACCTCGACCTCACCGTCGACATCACCGAACCCGAACGGCCCGTCCCGCTCGACAGGATCAGCGGCGAGGTCCGCTTCGAGCGCGTCGACTTCGCCTACGACCCCGCCCAGCCGAACCCCACCCTCCACAGCCTCGACGTCACCGTCCC
Organism: Streptomyces amakusaensis; assembly: GCF_039532665.1. NCBI lineage: Bacteria > Bacillati > Actinomycetota > Actinomycetes > Kitasatosporales > Streptomycetaceae > Streptomyces > Streptomyces amakusaensis. The sequence goes on from NZ_BAAASB010000015.1 coordinate 121,135, forward strand.
GGCCGGCGGCAGCCTCGCCGTCGTCGGAGCCACCGGCTCCGGCAAGTCCACCCTCGGCTGTCTGGTCCCCCGGCTCTACGACGTCACCGCAGGCCGCGTCACCCTCGACGGCGTCGACGTCCGAGAGCTCGACTTCGACACCCTCGCCCGCGCCGTCGGCGTCGTCTCCCAGGAGGCCTATCTCTTCCACGCCTCCGTCACCGACAACCTGCGCTTCGCCAAACCCGACGCCACCGACGACGAGATCGAGGCCGCCGCCCGCGCCGCCCAGATCCACGACCACATAGCCTCCCTCCCCGACGGCTACGCCACCCTCGTCGGCGAGCGCGGCCACCGCTTCTCCGGCGGCGAGAAACAGCGCCTCGCCATCGCCCGCACCATCCTCCGCGACCCACCCGTCCTCGTCCTCGACGAAGCCACCAGCGCCCTGGACACCCGCACCGAACAAGCCGTCCAGCAAGCCGTCGACGCCCTCTCCGCCGGCCGCACCACCATCACCATCGCCCACCGCCTCTCCACCGTCCGGGACGCCGACGAGATCATCGTCCTCGACTCCGGCCGCATCACCGAACGCGGCACCCACCAGCAACTCCTCGACCTGAACGGCCACTACGCGGAACTCCTCCGCCGCGACGCGCACGCGAAGACCCCCGCCGTCACCCCTTGACCCGGCCGCTCTCGCGGGCGGCGGCCCGGGGCTACCGGACGTCGAGGAGAGCGACCGCCTCGGCGAAGTCGGCGTACGCGGGCTTAAAGGTCCGCGCGGCGACGAGGAACATCGAGCGGTCCGTCAAGGCCCGGGCGAGGCGTGCGGGGTCGTCGGGCAGACGGCGGGCGAGCGCCACGCCCTCGTCGAAGTACGGCTTGAACCGTTCCCCGAACCGGTGGGGGTGGTTGCCCTCGTGGAAAGCCGCCCGGATGCTGATTCTGCGCTGGACGTCGACCAGTTCGGGCAGCCGGCCGGCCTCGCGCAGCCCCGCCGCCTCCGCTTCGAGCCCTGACCGCGTGCCGGGAAACGCCTTCCGCGTGTCGCTCGACCACTCGGCGCTCGCAGCCGGTTCGCCGGCCCGCCCCGACAGGGCGAACAGGGTGACCCACCACGCGAGGATGCAGCTCCAGACCTTCGGCTCGCCCGTCGTCGCCAGCTCCTCCAGCACGGTCAGGGCCTCCCGCCGGGCGGTCGCGGCGTCCGCCCCGTGCCCGGTGGCCTCGCACATCCGGGAGAGGTGCACCAGCTCCCAGGTGAGTATGGCCAGCGACGTGCGCTGCTCGGCCGCCTTGCGCCGGGTCTGGTCAAGCAGCTCGCGGAAGACGGCCGATGCCGCGTCGTGCAGGCCCGCGCCCTCCAGGTTCGTCGTCCACTCGACCATCTTCCAGAAGGAGGGCTCCCGCGAGCCGTTCCGGACCGCCTTCTCGTTGAGCTCCGCCGCCTCCCGGAAGCGCCCTTCCTCGGCCAGGACCTTCGCCAGCCGCCCACTCTCCCCGGCCTCGGCCATTTCCTCGCAGGCCGCGCGTCCCTCCGCCCGGCGTCCGAGCGCGAACAGGGCCGACTGACAGGCGTCCAGCGCCCTGTTCAGCCGCTCTGCCCGGCCCGTCGCCCCGGCCTCGATCCCCCGGCAAACCCCGACCGCCTCGACGGCCAGCGCCAGGCACTCCTTCGGTTCCCGGCTGCGGTACCTCAGCGAGAGGAGCGCGTCGACCAGCTTCGGGGCATACGCCTTCGGGTTCACCTCCACCAGAACCCGGTACGCGTGGGCCTGTTCGAGCGGGCTCAGCCGTCCGGAACTCAGCAACAGCACACGGGCCTGGAGCACCGCGTCGTCGTCGACCTTTCCCATGTTCCCCCTGTCTCCGGCTGACTCACGAAGGAGATTCTGGGAGTTGGGGGCGCACCGGACAAGGCTCGCGAACTGTGCGTTCCGTCCTACGGAAAACGCCGCTGACCTGTCATGATGGAGATGCTTTCGCACTGGTCCGCCGGATGCGTGGCCGACGTCGAACCCCGGTGGGCCCGGCGGCCGGTGGAGTGCGCCGAGACCTTCGGGGCCACGTCGTCGGAGACCCCGGACAGAGCGGGACGGGAACAGGCCGCACGGGCCCGTGCCTGCCTCACAACTCGCCCAACCCGTGCGGCTCTTCCGATGTCATGGCCGACCGGCCGAGTCAGTCGTCGGCGCGGCCGAGTTAGGGTCCTCGCATGACCGTCGACCCGGCTCAGAACATGGACCCCGCGTTTCTGCCCAAGGCGGAGTTCGCCTTTCCCGGCCCCCTGCGCGACCGGCTTGTCGCGGCGATCCTCGACGGATCCAAGACCGCGACCACCGCACTGCTCACCGAGTACGAGCACGAGGGAGAGCCGCTGCCGTCCGTCGGCAGCCGTTCGGTCGTGGTCGACTCCGACGATCGCCCGGTGGCGGTCATCGAGGTGACGGAGGTCCGCGTCGTGCCACTGGCCGAAGTGGACCTCACCCACGTACTGGACGAGGGCGAGGGCTGCACCGCGGTCAAAGACTGGCGGGCAGAGCACGAGCGGTTCTGGCACGGCGACGGGATGAGACAAGCACTCGGAGACCCCCGCTTCACCGTGCACGACGCCACCCCGGCGGTCCTGGAACGCTTCCGCGTCATCGCCCGCCTGCATCCCTCGGGCTGATCAACCACTCTTGCCCCGGGCCGCGGGGGCAGCCCCTAGGCCGTCTCTTACGGATCTTGCTGGGCTCGCGGGGCCTGGCACGCACTCCCCCTGGGCCTGGCGGCCCGGGTGGGGGTGCTCCCCCTGGGCTTCGCCCGGGAGGTACCCCCACCGGCGGAGCCAGGGGGAGTACCCCCACCGCGTGGGCTCTCCCCCTGGGCTTCGCCCGGGAGGTGCCCCCATCCTCCGCCTTGCGATCGGGGGGCACCTCCCTGGCCGAAGGCCCAGGGGGAGCACCAGGCCCCGCTCCCTGATCCAGCCAGATCCGTAAGAAACGACCTAACGCGCGAGCGCGGGTTCGCGGGCGAGCAGGCGGCCGATCTCGCGGACGGCGGCGCGGCCGGCGCGGTTGGCGCCGATGGTGGAGGCGGAGGGGCCGTAGCCGACGAGGTGGATGCGGTCGTCGCGGACGGCTCGGGTGCCGTCCATGCGGATGCCGCCGCCGGGTTCGCGGAGTCTGAGGGGGGTGAGGTGGTCGATGGCGGGGCGGAAGCCGGTGGCCCAGAGGATCGCGTCGGCCTCGACGGAGCGGCCGTCGGCCCAGACGGCACCGGTGGGGGTGATGCGGTCGAACATCGGGAGCCGGTCGAGGACTCCCTGCTCGCGGGCGCGGCGGACGGCGTCGTTGAGGGGGAGGCCGGTCACGGAGACGACGCTCTGGGGCGGCAGCCCTTGGCGTACCCGCTCCTCGACGCGGGCGACGGCCTCGCGGCCGGCGTTCTCGCCGAAGTCGCCGTCGACGAAGACCGGGGGCCGCCGGGTCACCCAGAAGGTCTGGGCCGCGTAGGGGGCGATCTCCATCAGATGCTGGGTGCCGGAGGCGCCGCCGCCGACGACGATCACTCTCAGGCCGGTGAACTCCTCGGGGCCCGGGTAGCCGGCGGTGTGCAGCTGTCGCCCCCGGAAGGTCTCCTGTCCCGTGTACCGGGGCCAGAAGGGCCGGTCCCAGGTGCCGGTGGCGCTGATCAGCGCACGTGTCGACCAGTCGCCTTCCGAGGTTTCCACGAGGAGCCGGCCACCCTCGCCCTCGCGCACCGATGTGACGTCGACGGGCCGCCGGACGCGCAGCCCGAAGCGCTCCTCGTAGGCGGTGAAGTACTCGCCGATCACCTCGGACGAGGGGCGGGAGCCGTCCGCCCCGGTCAGCTCCATGCCCGGGAGGGCGTGCATCCCGTGCACCTTGCCGTAGGTCAGCGAGGGCCAGCGGAACTGCCAGGCGCCCCCGGCTCTCGGCGAGTGGTCGAGCACCACGAAGTCGCGCCCGGGTGTCAGCCCGGCGCGTCGCAGGTGGTAGCCGGCGGAGAGCCCCGCCTGCCCCGCGCCGACGACCGCCACGTCCACATTCCGCACCCCGATATCGTTCACGTTTCTACTAACTCGGGGGGTCGCCAGGATCTTCCCCGGGCGGGAAAATCGATGGACCGGGCCGCCCGGGCGGTGCGAAAGTCGCGCCGTGAACACGATCACAGCTCCCTCCGTGCCCCTCGCCCTGGCCGACGGCCTCGTCCTGAGGGAGGCGCGCCCCTCGGACCTCGACCGGATCGGCGCGCTCCTGACCGAGCGCGGGGAAGCCGCCGACGCCGTGGATCACCGGCTGGTCGTCACGGACCCCGAGGCCGGCTGGTCCGCCTGCGCCGTGGTCGTTGACGGCGACCGGGTCGTCTCCACCGCGACGCTCCTCGACGAGGAGGTGCGTGTCGGAGGCGTCCGGCTGCCCGCCGGACAGGTCGAGCTGGTCGCCACGGACCGTGCGTACGAGGGGCGCGGACTCGTACGGTCGCTCATGCGCTGGGCCCACGACCGGTCCGCCGCCCGTGGCCATGTCATGCAGGCGATGATCGGGATCCCGTACTTCTACCGGCTGTTCGGCTACGAGTACGCCATCGACATCCCGCGGGCCCTCAGCGCCACCGCCCCGCCGCCCGGCGCGGGAAACCCCGTGCTCCGCGCCGCCCGCCCCGCCGACCTCCCCGCCGTGGCGGCCCTCCAGAACGCCGCCCAGAGCCGGTTCGACGTGGCCATGCCGCACTCGGAGCCCTGTCTGCGCTGGCTGACCGCCCATGACGCCAGCACCACCTGGGTCCTTGAGGAGGCCGGCGAGATCATCGCCACCGGCCGCACCACACCCCCCGACGGCCAACTGCTCCTGGCCGAGGCCGCCGCCCGCGACGAGTCCGCCGCCCGGGCCCTGCTGCGGGCCGTCGCCGAGCTGTCCCCCGACAGCCGGGTGCGGGTCGTGCACCGGGCGGGCACCGTGACCGCCGCCGCCTGGCAGGAGTTCCTCGAACACGAACCGCGCGGACAGGCGGAGCAGTACTACGTCCGTATCCCGGACGTCCCCGTACTGCTCGACCGGCTGCGACCGCTGCTGTGGGAGCGCCTCACCGGGGCCGAAGCCGGGGCCGAAGCCAGTACCGGAACGGACCGTACCGGCCGCGACATCGTCATCTCCACCTTCGGCGCCCACCACCGGATCCCGGTCCTCGCCGACGGCCTCGGCGAGATCGTCACCGGCGGCCCCATGCAGAGCCCGGGCACCGTGGGCGGCCTCGCCGTCGCCCCCGACCAGCTGCCCGCCCTGCTCTTCGGCCCCCACGGAATCGAGGGGCTGTCCCGGCTCCGCCCCGACGTCTACGCCGGGGACGAGGAGCTGTTCCGGGCGCTCTTCCCGCCGCTCACCGCCGATGTGCTCAGCTACTACCTGCCCTACTAGACCATGATCATCGACCGGGGCCGGTACCCGGACACGATCACCCCCTGGGAGCAGCACGCCTGGCGGCACGCCGCCGTCCGATGGATCGAGGAAGGACTCGCCGCCCACGGGCTGCGCGGAACCGGGCGGCGGAGACTGCGGCTGCGGCCCTGGTCCGTCCTGATGCGGGTGCCCGTCGAAGGACACCGCGCGGTCTGGTTCAAGGCGAACCCGCCCGCCAGTGCCTTCGAGGCGGCGCTCACCTCGGCACTCGCCCGCTGGGTACCCGGGAACGCCTTGGAGCCGCTCGCCGTCGACCCCGCCCGGGGCTGGTCGCTGCTCCCCGACGGCGGGGAGCTCTTCAAGGAGGCGCTGGGCCGGGGCCCCGCCGATCCGTACGCGTGGGAGGAGCCGCTGCGCCAGTACGCGGCCATGCAGTACGCGCTCACACCGCGCTCCGGCGAGATGGAGCGGCTCGGCGTCCCGGGCGCGCGCACCACCGCACTGCCCGAGGTCTTCGACCGCCTGCTCGAAGGCAACACCGCGCTGCGGCCCCAGGACCGGGCGAGGCTGCTCGCTCTCCGGCCGCGCCTGGCCGGCTGGTGCGCGGAGCTCGCGGGTCTGGGCATCGCCGACTCGCTGGACCACGCGGATCTGCACGCCGGGCAGCTGTTCCATCCGGCACCCGGCCGGTACACCTTCTTCGACTGGGGCGACGCCGCCGTCTCCCACCCCTTCGCCGGCTTTCTCGTCCCCGCCCGCTCGGCCCGCGAACAGCACGGGCCCGGGGTGCTGCCCCGCCTCCGGGACGCCTATCTGGAACCCTGGACGGGACACGGCCGCACCGCCGCCGAACTCCGGCACGCCCTCGCCCTGGCGTCGAGGCTCAGCGCGATCCGCCGTGCCACCGCCTATGTCCGGCTCTTCCCGGGAGCCTCCGGCGCGCCGGAGAGCGCGGACTGTCTGCTGGAACTCCTCACCGAGCCGCCGGTGTAGACCGGTACCGGTACGGAAGGGGCCCTCAGCGCCCCGGACCGACCGGCGGCGACTCGACCAGCGCGACGGCGGCGGCCCGGAGTTCGGCCTCCCACGTCCGCCGGTCCAGACCCACGGTGTATTCGAGGCAGCAGTCGCACGGCGGGATCAGCGACGCGAACGACTTCTCCTCGGGGGTCTCGGCGACTTCCTCCGGCTGCTCATCGCCGTACGCCAGCCCGGCCGGGGACAGCTCACCGGCCAGGAGCAGCGTCGCCGCCCGGCGCAGCGCGTGGCGGTGGGCCGGGCCGGGATCCGGCCACTCGATGCCGCACTCGGAGACCGCCAGCTCGAAGAGCTCGCGGATGTCGTGGGGGTCGGCGCCGCGCGGCAGGCCGGCGAGTTCGCACAGCGCCGGGGAGTCGGGCCCCAGCCCGGCCGCGAGCGCCTCGGCGGCGATCATCGGCAGTTCCGCCGGGCGCATCCCGTCCACCCGGTAGCGCCACACCGCCTCCACCAGGGACACCCGCTCATCCGGGGGTGACGTCCGCTGTCCCGCTCTCTCCTCGGCTGTTCCCATGGCTCGTACGATGCCACCCCTGCCACGGGGACGGCACCCGGGGGGCTTTGTACGCCGTCGCCTCAGGTCGCGTTCAGCGCCACCGTCGGGTGGAGACGGGAGGCGCGGATCGCCGGGTAGAGACCGGCGATCACGCCGATCAGGAGGGTGGCGGCGAGGCCGCCCGCGAGGGACCAGGGGGGAACCACGGCGGTCCAGCCCTGGAAGCGGGCGAAGGCGTGGGTGGCCGCGGCGCCCAGGAGGGCGCCCGTCGTGCCGCCGAGGCCGGAGAGGAGGAGGGACTCGGTGAGGAACTGGAGGCGGATGGCGTTGCGGGTCGCCCCGAGGGAGCGGCGCAGGCCGATCTCCTGGCGGCGCTCCAGGACGGAGATCACCATGGTGTTGGCGACGCCCACGCCGCCGACGAGGAGGGCGACCGCGCCGAGGCCGAGCATGAGGGTCGTCAGGCCCTCGTCGGTGGCGGCCTTCGCGGCCAGGGCGTCGGAGGGGCGGGAGACGCGGACGCCCGCCGGGTCGCCGGGGCTGATGGTGCGGCCCAGGACCGCTCGTACATCCTCGACGGAGGCGTCCGTGGAGCGCTCGAAGACGGTGGTGGGGTGGCCGTCGAAGCCGAAGTGGCGCTCGGCGGCCGGGAATCCGACCATGGCCGTCCGGTCCAGGGTGGGGAACAGCTCGATCGGTTCGAGGATGCCGACGACGACCATCCGCGTCTCGTCCATCATGATCGTCTCGCCGGTACGGGTGATGCCGAGCCGGTCGGCGGCCACCGAGCCGAGGACCGTCACCGGGAGGCGCTCGCCCGCCGGGTCCAGCCAGACGCCCTTGGCGACCTCGCCGCCGAGGGTGGAGAGCAGATCGAGCCGGGCCGCCTGGGCGGTGACGCCGGCGGTGCGCTCGTCGGGGACCACATCGCTGCGGCGGATACGGGCGTCGACATGGCCGGTGGCGGTGGCGTGCAGCACCGGGCCGATGCGCTCGACCATCGCGACCGCGCTCTTGGGGAGCTTGATCGGATTCCCCAGATGGTCCTCGCCCGCCTCGGCGGTGAGGAGATTGGTGCCGAGCCGGTCGAGCTGGGCCATCAGGTCCGAGCGGCTCGACTCGGACAGGCCGACGACCGCGACCATGGTCGCGATGCCGATGGCGATGCCGAGCGCGGAGAGCACCACGCGCGCGCGGCGCGCCCGGAGGCCGACCGCGCCGACGCGGAGGATGTCACGGGGGGACAGCCGCGAGGGTTTCAGGTCGTCCCTTCTCATCGGCCGGTCCCTTCCGGACGGGAAACGGAACGCGAGTCCGAGACGATCTCGCCGTCCTTGAAGCGGACCCGGCGCGGCAGCGAGTCCGCGATCCCGTTGTCGTGCGTGATCACACAGATGGTGGTGCCGGAGGCGTTCAGCTCGTGCAGCAGCTCCATGACGATCGCCCCGGACGCGGTGTCCAGCGCCCCGGTCGGCTCGTCCGCCAGCAGCAGCCTGACCTCTCCCACCAGAGCGCGGGCGATGGCCACGCGCTGTTTCTCGCCGCCGGACAGCTCGTTGGGCATGTGCGAGCCGCGGTGGTCCAGCCGTACCCTGGCGAGCGCCTCCCGCGCCCGCGCGCGCCGTTCCCGCAGCGGCACCCCCGCGTACAGCAGCCCGTCGGCGACGTTGTCCACCGCGTCGCGCCCCGCCGCCAGATGGAACTGCTGGAACACAAAGCCGATGTGCCGGGCGCGCAGCGCGGAGAGCCGGGAGTCGGAGAGGGACGAGACGTCGTACCCGGCGATCCGGACGGTGCCCGTGGTGGGCTTGTCGAGGGTGCCCATGACATTGAGCATGGTGGATTTGCCGGAGCCGGACGGGCCGACGACGGCGAGCAGTTCGCCCTCCGCGACGGTGAGGTTCACCCCGCGCAGGGCGTGGACGCCGCCGGGATAGGACTTGGCGGCGTCCCGCAGCTCGACCACCGGAGCCGGAGGAGCCTCAGAGGCTGTCATGACTTCGCCACTCCGACCTTCATTCCCTCGCGCAGTTCCGGCCCCGACACCTCGATCTGTCCGTCGGAGGTCATCCCCGTCTCCACCCGGACCATCCTCGACGTACCGTCCCGGACGACCTGGAGCCCGTACCCCCCGTTCTCGCCGCGCAGCGCGACGACCGCCTCGACGGGGACCGCGAGGACGTCCTCGCGCGCCTCGCTGACGAACCTCACGCTCGCCGCGACCCTGGCGTCCTCGCCGCTCGCGGCGTTCGTCCCGCCGTCCAGGACGACTTCGACGGTGATGCCCTCCTGCGAGCCCGCGCCGCCCCCGTCCTCGGAGCCCTCCGGCCGCACCGTCCCGACGACCTTGCCGGCCTCGGTCCGCCCGCTCGGGAGGGTGACCTCGACCTTGGTCCCGCTCGACGCGAGCGCGCCGTCGCCCTGCTCCAGCCGCACCAGGACGACGGGCTCGGGGGAGGCGATCGTCAGGACCGTCCCGCCGGGGCCGACCTGGTCGGCGAGTGCCGCGTCGGCCTTGGCGACCTTGACCCGGCCCGGCTGGAAGACGACGTCGCCCTTGCCGACCCGGCCGGTGGTGTCGCGGTTCAGGCTCTTCTGCCACAGCTTGACGGCGGCCTCGGTGTCCTTGCCGTACCAGACGTCGACGTACAGCTTCGATCCGTACCCCAGATCGCGCAGATTGCGCTCCAGCTGGAGTACGTCGCTGCCCCGGTCGCCCGCCTTCATCTCGCGGAACATCGGGACGGGCCCGTAGAGGAGGGTGACGGGCTTGTCGTTCAGCTCGTACAGCGCCTGCCCCATGGTCACCGTCCGCCCCTCGGGAGCGGCGACCGTGACGGTGCCGTCGACGGCGGCCTTGACGGCGCGGCGCTGCGCGAAGTCGAGCCTGCCGTCGACGGTCTTGGACTGCACGAGGTCGGTGCGGACGACCGCGGCGGTGGCGGGCGGCAGCTCGCCGCCCTTCGCGGGGCCGTCCGGGCCGCCGCGGTCACCGAGGAGGAGGACGCCCCCGGTGACGGCGGCGGCGACGGTCGCCGCGCCGAGCGCGAGGAAGGTGGAGCGGTGCTTCACGCCATGCCTTCCAGACCTTCGAGCAGCCCCGGCGAGCAGGCCTTCTCGGCCTTCTTGTACGCGGGCGAACCCGGGTCGAGGGCAGGGCTCGCCGGGTTGGGGTCGCCGCCGGGCATCACATTGCCGCCGGTCATCACGGGGTTGGTGAACCGGGAGACGCCGTTGTCCCGCATGCACTTGGAGTAGGTGAGCAAGGACTCGTAGTCCTTCTGCGCGTCGCGCCTGGGCTCGGCCGACCCCGCGGCCATCAGCTCGTCGACGCAGGCGCGGTTCTTGCCGCCCTTGATGCCCTCGTTGCGGCCGGGCTGGGAGCCGATCTCGTTGATCTTCGACCAGTCGAGATATCCGCTGAGCCGGGGGTCCGGGAAGTCCGGGTAGCCGCCCTTGGCGCGCATGCACTGGACGTACTTCATCTGGGTGTCGTAGAAGGCGCTCTTCCCGGAAGCGCCGGATTTTTTCGACTTCTCGGCCTCGGCGGGCTTCGAGGGCTCCGACGAGGACGGAGCGGCCGGGGCCTCGGCGACGCCGTGGCTCTTCGCGCCGTCGGAGCTGTCGTCACCGCCGCCTCCGCAGGCCGCCGAGAAGGCGAGGACGGGGACGACGGCGAGCGTGGTCAGACGCCGCCGCGCAGTGAAACGGAAGGTGTTCTTCAGGCTCATGCCCTCCACCCTCGGCACACCACATGATGGCCCGTCCATGGCCATGTGATGGGACGGTAACAATGCCCCCGACCTGCGTATCCACCCCCGGCCGAGGCGGTCGGACGCCCCTTTCGGCAGCCATAATCGAACGCATGCCGCATGTGCTGCTCATCGAGGACGACGCTTCCGTACGGGACGGAATGGAGCTTGTGCTGCGCCGGCACGGGTACGCCGTCGACACGGCGGCCACCGGCGAGGAAGCCCTCGCCCTGCTGGACGGACCGGCCGGCCGGAGCGTCGAGCTGGCGGTGCTGGACCTGATGCTGCCCGGCATGGACGGCTTCGAGGTGTGCCGGCGCATCCGCGCCAGGACCGCCGCCCTGCCGATCATCATGCTGACCGCGCGCGGCGACGACCAGGACATCGTGACCGGCCTGGAGGCCGGCGCGGACGACTATGTGGTCAAACCGGTCACCGCGCCCGTGCTGGAGGCCCGTATCCGGGCCGCCCTGCGACGCGCGGAACCGTCCGCGCCGGTACGGGGCGGCGCGGCGGCGGGTCTCGCCGGTCTGGTGATCGACCGCGCCGGGCTCACCGTCACCAAACACGGCACCCCGGTCCCGCTCCCGCCCACCGAGCTGCGGCTGCTGCTGGAGCTGTCGGCCTCGCCCGGCCGGGTCTTCAGCCGCGAACAGCTCCTCGAATCCGTCTGGGACCACACCTTCCTCGGCGACTCCCGGCTGGTGGACGCGGCGGTCGGACGGCTCCGCGCCAAACTGGAGGACGTACCGGCTAGGCCGAGATACGTCCAGACCGTGCGCGGTTTCGGCTACCGCTTCGGACCGCTGTGAAGCGCCGTACGAACAAGCGCCGTACGGACAAGCGCGGCGCGGACGGGCGGCGCTCCCGGCGGCTCGTCGGCGGGCTGCGCCTCCGGCTCGTCGTCGCCTTCATCCTCGTCGCCCTCGTCAGCGCGGTGACCTCGACCGCCCTCGCCTACCGGGACGCCCGCACCGCCGTCCTCCAGCGCACCCAGAACACCGCGGTGCACGACCTCCGGGAGCAGGTCAACGAGGTCGCCGCCGACTTCGACATACCGCCCGACCAGCGGTCGCTGTCGCGGTTCGCGGCGAAGGTCTCGGACGGCATCGGCGCGCGCCTCGTGGTCGCCCGCTACCAGGACCGGGTCGCCGTCTCCGACTCGCGCGCCGAGACGGAGGAGCGGATCACCCCCGAGCTGCGCACCGCCGTGCACATCGGGGACGAGGCCCGCTTCCAGCGGGTGATGTGGCGGGGCGAGCCCTATCTGGTCGTCGGCATGCCCGTGAAGTACGCCGACGGGGACCGCCGCGCCTCCGGCCTGGAGGTCTTCTCGATCGGCGATCTGCGCGCCGAGCGCGACGACACCGCCGCCCTGCTGGACTCCGTACGGGCGGGCACGGTGCCGGTGGTGCTGCTGGCCGCCGTCCTCGCGCTGCTGGCCGCGGGCACGGTCCTGCGTCCGGTGCGGAAACTGGGCCGGGCCACCCGTGAGCTGGCCGCCGGGGATCTCGGCAGCCGGGTCGCCGTCACCGGCCACGACGAGCTGGCCGACCTGGCGAGGACGTTCAACGAGACCGCCGACGCGCTCCAGGCCTCCGACGCCGAACTCCGCGAGCAGGAGGCCAGGGCCCGCCGCTTCGTGGCGGACGTCTCCCACGAACTGCGCACCCCCCTCGCGGCGATGACGATGGTGGCGACCGTCCTGGAGGAGGACGCCGACCAGCTCCCGCCGGACGCGGCACGGGCCGCCCGTACCGTCGGTGCGGAGACCGCCCGGCTGGCCCGGCTGGTCGAGGACCTGATGGAGATCTCCCGCTTCGACGCCAAGGCGGTACGGCTGAACGCGGCCGAGACGGATCTCGCCGACACCGTACGGGCGTCGCTGGCGCTGCGCGGCTGGACGGACCGGGTGCGGACGCGTCTCGACGAGGGCGTACGGGCGGTGGTCGACCGGCGTCGCATCGACGTGATCGTCGCGAATCTGGTGGGCAACGCGCTGCGGCACGGAGCACCGCCGGTCACCGTGACCCTCCGGACCGACCGCGCGGCGGGCGGCGGCACCGGCGGCGAGTGGGTGACGCTGGAGGTCGCCGACCACGGCCCCGGGCTCCCCGCCCAGGCCCGGGAGCGGGTCTTCGACCGCTTCTACAAGGCGGACGAGTCCCGTACGCGCGGCGCGGCCGACGACAGCGGACAGGGCAGCGGCCTCGGCACGGCGATCGCCCTGGAGAACGCGCGGCTGCACGGCGGCACGATCGAGGTGGCCGACGCGTCGGACGCGTCCGGCACGGGCGAAGGATCGCGGCGGGGCGCGGTGTTCACCCTGCGGATTCCCCTGCGGCGCACGGAGGAGGAGACGGAGTGAGGATCCGGCAGGGGGGAGTGATCGCCGCGCTGGGGTTCGCCCTGATGGGCTGCGGCGTCCAGCCGACAGGGGTGGTGAGCGCGGGCGAGCCCGCGTCCGGCCTCACCCGGGGCATCAGGGTCTACTTCGCGTCCGCCGGCGGACTGCGCGCGGTGCCCCTCCTCGACATCGGCGTCGACGGCCTCACCGCCGTGGTGAAGGTCCTCTTCAAGGGGCCCTCGGAAGCCGACCGGCGCGACGGGCTCAGCACCGTCCTCCACCTCGACGGCGGATACTCGGTGACCGGGAAGGGGGCCCGTGTCGCCGTGGACATCGAGGGCCACTACGCGGAGGTGGAGCGCGCCCAGGGCACCGGACAGCTGGTGTGCACACTGGCGAGCGCCCAGTCCGTCTTCGACCCGAAGGTCAGGGCCGACGAGGTCGAGGTCACCCTGCGGCCCTCGGTGGGCTCCGAGCAGGGGCCCTATCGCTGTGCGGACTTCCTGAGCGGCTGAGCCGGCGGCCCGCGTTCCGGGCTGCCCGGGCCCGAGTGAGCGGCGGGGGAGTCCCGGTGGTCCCGGTGGTCCCGGCGGCGGCACCGCCGGTGCGGACCGTCAGCCCCGTACGAGCAGCCCGTCCAGCAGATGGTCCAGGGCCTCGGTCATCTCCGCGCGCGCGGTCACCGGGTCCTCGGCGTGGGCGACCATGAGCGCAGCCTCGTTGAGCGCGCCCAGCAGAACATGGGCCAGCGGCACCACGGGCCGGGCGGCTGTCGCGTCGGCCGTCATCGCCGCCGTCAGAGACGTCGTGACGAGGCGGAGTCCGTATTCCTGGCTGATCTCGCGCCAGCGCCGCCACCCCAGCACTCCCGGGGCGTCCAGCAGCAGGATCCGTTCCACATCCGGTTCGGTGAAGGCGTCGAGAAAGGCGCGCGCCCCCGCCCGGAGGGCTTCGACCGGATCCGCCGCCGTCTCCCTGACCCGGGCGGCGATCCGCTCCGTGACCTCGGCCTCCACGGCCCGCACCGTGGCATCGAACAGATCCGTCTTGTCCCGGAACTGGTGGTAGAGCGCCCCGCGCGTCACCCCCGCCGCCCGGACGATCTCCTCGGTTCCCACGCCCGCGTACCCGCGCTCCCCGAACAGCGGCCGGGCGGCGGCCACCAGCGCGGCCCGCGTCGCCCGGGAACGCTGCTCGTGCTTGCTGCCGGTCGATTTCATCCTGCCCCCTTGAGTTCCGTACATTCTGCATGCACTCTACGTACATACAGTCTGTATGTGAATTGACGCGAGAGGCGTACGACATGCCGCAGCTCACGCTTGCCCAGGGAGCCGTTCACTACCGGGACGCCGGAGAGGGCGAGCCGGTGCTCTTTCTGCACGGCTATCTCATGGACGGCCGACTCTGGGAACCGGTCGTCGACCGGCTGACCCCCGGCCATCGGTGCATCACCCCCGATCTGCCGCTCGGCTCCCACCGGCTGCCCCTCGACCCCGGCGCCGACCTCAGCCTCCCCGGCCTCGCCCGCCTGGTCGCCGATCTGCTCACCGCGCTCGATCTGCGCGATGTCACCCTGGTCGGCAACGATTTCGGGACCGCCATCGCCCAGATCGTCGCCGCCTACCAGCCCGAGCGCATCGGACGGCTGGTGCTCACCAGCGGCGAATGCTTCGACAACTGCCCGCCGCCCTGGTTCAAATCCCTCGTCCCGGCGGCCCGGGTGCCCGGCCTGCTCACCCTCCTCTTCCAGTTCCTGCGGCTGCGCGCCGTACGCCGAATGCCCTTCGGGTACGGCCGGCTGACCAAGGGGGACCTGCCCCACGACCTCATCGACGAATGGACCGCCGCCTTCTTCGCCGACCCCGCCGTCCGCCGCGACTGCACCAAGGTCACCCGGGGCTTCGGCCCCGCCCCCCTCTTCGACGCCGCCCGGAAACTCGCCTCCTTCGACGGACCAGCCCTCATCGCCTTCGCCCCCGACGACCGGACCTTCCCGTACGAGCACGGCGAACGGCTCGCGGCCACGATCCCCTCCGCCCGGCTCAGAGCCGTACCCGACAGCATGACCTGGGTCATGCGCGACCAGCCGGAGCTGACCTCCGAACTGATCGAGGAGTTCATCCGCACCACGCACACAAGACCGGTCGGACAGTTCTAGCGCGCTTCCGGAGTCCTAGTCGGAGGAGAGCACGGTGTCCGGCACCCGCCACGCCGCGATCACGAAGGCGATCAGGGTCACGGCCGCGCCGAGGAGGAAGACGGTCCGCATACCGCCGGCATAGCCCTCCAGGAAGGGCAGCGCGACCCGGCTGTCCAGGAGGCCCAGGAAGGCGGAGTCCTCCAGGTTCAGACCGCCGTCCGCTCGCAGTACGCCCTCCAGCGGGCCGGCGTTCGCGGGCTCCTCGGCCAGCCGGCGGTACGAGGGGTCCTGGGCGGCGGTGTCCAGGCCCTCGCCGATCCGGGAGCCGGAGACGGAGAAGAAGAGGGAGAGGAACGCGGCGGTGCCGACGGTGCCGCCGTTGGAGCGGAAGAAGTTGACCGACGCGGTCGCCGCTCCCATGTCCCGCTGGGCTATCTCGGACTGGGCGAGCGTGGTGATCGTCTGCATGGACGCGCCCAGGCCGCCGCCCATGAACAGCATGCCGACGGAGACCTGCCAGAGCGGGCTGTCGGCCCGGAGCGTCGCGAAGACGAGCATGGCGACGGTGAGGGAGCCGATGCCCGCCACCAGATGGACCTTGAACTTGCCCGTGCGGGACATCATCCGGCCGACCAGCATCGTCACCGCCACGTTCGCCACCACGGTGGGCAGGGTGGCGAGCCCCGCCCCGATCGGGCTCATCCCCTGTGCGAGCTGCAAGTACAGCGGAAGCAGCGCCATCGCGCCGAACATCCCCGCGCCGACGATGAAGTGCAGCGCGCCCCCCAGCCGGAACGCCTTGACGCGGAACAGCCGCAGCGGCAGCAGGGCGGCATCCGCCATCCGGCGTTCCACCAGGACGAAGACGAGCAGCCCGGCCAGCCCGACGGCGTACATGATCAGTGCGCGCGGGGAGCCCCAGCCCCAGCCGCGACCCTGTTCGGCGACGACGAGCAGGGGGACGATGCCGACGGCCAGCGCCGCCGCCCCGCCGTAGTCCAGCCGGTGCCGGACGGGCCGGTGCGGGATGTGCAGCACCCGCAGGATCACCACGACGGCCAGCGCCGCCAGGGGCACGTTGACCAGGAAGATCCAGCGCCAGCCGTCCAGCCCGAGCAGGGTGTCGCGGCCCGCGAACACCCCGCCCACCAGCGGGCCGGCGACGCTGGCGCCCGCGAAGACCGCGGTGATGTACCCCTGGTAGCGGCCCCGCTCACGCGGCGAGGTGATGTCGGCGATGATCGTCATCGCGAGCGACATCAGCCCGCCGCCGCCGAGCCCCTGCACCGCGCGGAACGCCGCGAGCTGATGGATCGACCCGGCGAACCCGCAGAGCAGCGACCCCACCGCGAACAGGACGACCGCGCAGAGATAGACCGGCCAGCGGCCGTAGATGTCGGAGAGCTTCCCGTACAGCGGAGTGGCGATGGTGCCGGTCACCAGGTACGCGGTCGTCACCCACGCCTGCGCGGTCAGCCCGCGCAGATCGTCCGCGATGGTGCGCAGCGCGGACGAGACCACCATCTGGTCGAGTGCCGCGAGGAACATCCCGATCATCAGCCCGGAGAGCACGGTGACGATCTGGCGGTGGGTCAGCCGGACCCGGTCGTCCTCCGGGGCGCCCGGCGGGGCCTTCTCCGACGAGGTCATCTCATCTCCCTGGGGAACGCCTGGAGTGCCTGGGGAACGGAACGCGGGTGCGTCGCCATGGCGGCGGAGCGCCGGCCCGGCCCCGCCGTGCGGCGGACTATCCGACGAGGTTCTCCAGATCGGCGACCGCGGTCTCGATCTCCGGCAGCGCCAGCATGGCCAGCCGCGCCCGGCGCGCCTCCGCCCCGATGGAGGAGTCCGCCAGCACCGCGCGGCAGACCGCCGCGATGCCCTCCGGCGTACGGTCGGTGATCCCCCGGCCGAGGCCCAGCTCCTCGACGCGCTGCGCGTTGCCGTGCTGATCGCCGAACTGGGGCAGCACCGCCATGGGCGTCGCGGTGCGCAGGGACTCCCGGACGCTGTTGAACCCGCCGTGGGTGAGGAACAGATCGACGGACTCCAGCAGCAGCGGCTGCGGCAGATACTCGGTGACATGGATGTGCGACGGCACCTCCTCGATGTCCACCGGGAGCCCGGAGGTCGACAGGATGACGGTGCACTCCTCCAGCAGCGTCAGCGCCTCGATGATCGTTCGCAGTGTCTCGGTGGGCTCCGCCACCGGGAACACGTCCTTGAAGCTGTCCTCCGCGCCGTCCCCCCGCTGCTGGAGCATGGGCAGCGCGGTGCCCAGGGCGGCGAACACCAGCGGCCGGTCGGTGGGCAGCTCCGTGATCCACTGCGGCAGTACCGCGTGCCGGTCCACCCCCACCGTCTGCCGGTACGACAGGGAGATCGGCAGGTGCCGGGCGAAGGAGTAGGCCGGCGGTACGTAGTCGACGCGCCCCCGCGGCACGATCGACAACGGGTCCTCCTGGAGCGGCAGACCGTGCTTCTCCCGCAGGGAGTTGAGGCCCGGCAGGAGTTCGGCGGGGTCGAACGAGTTGGTGGAGCCGGACGGAGTCGGCAGCTGGGGGATGCCCAGCAGTTCGGCGGTGAGGACGCTGCCCATGTCCATGCCGTCGCGGAGGATCAGATCGGGGCGGTACTCCCGCGCGAGGGGGAGCAGGGGGCCGAGGAGGTCCCGCGCCATCGAGCCGGACAGCTCACGGGCCATGAGGCTCATCGTCAGCCGGCCGCGCTCCTCCTCGTCCAGATCCGTCCGGGCGGCGAGCGCGGTCAGCTCGGGCAGCGCGTGGTAGCCGGGCATCAAGTCGGGCATGCACTCGGTCACTTGGACGTCGTCCCGCTCGAAGACCGAGGCGACGTGCGGGGTGGTGGCCGCCCTCACCTCATGGCCGGCCGCGGCGAGCGCGCGGGCCAGCGGGAGTTGGGCGCGCCCGTGCGAGGGGCTGCCGATGGTGGTGAAAAGGACGCGCATGATGAGCCTTTCCGTCGGGGGGTGGTCGCCGCGAGGAGGGAGGCTGTCCGGTGGCCGAGCGGCCCCGCCGGGCGGAACGGCATCCGACGCCGTCGGCCCCTTGACCAGAAAATATGGCCGGTACAGCCTTGGGTCAACGATCGGTGACAACGTTCGATGACTTTTGGACACGGGGGAGTTGAACCCCGCGCACCCGCATCCGCACCCCCATCCCCACCCGTGATTCGACTCGGCCGGAGGTACGACAGATGAACGCACCGGGCACATCACGACGGGGCGGAACGACGCCGCCGCGCGCCCGCAGGCCCGCCGCCGCGGACACCCGCGCCGCACTGGCGGACGCCGCCGCCCTGCGGTTCGGGCGGCACGGCTACAAAGGCGCCAGCGTGCGCGACATCGCCAGGGACGCGGGGGTGGACGCCGCACTCGTCTACCGCCACTTCGGCTCAAAAGAAGCACTCTTCGCGGCGGTCTCGACGAGCACCGCCCTGTTCGAACCGCTGCGGGGGCTTCCGCTGGAAGACGTCGCGGAGTGGGTCCGCGACATCGTCGCCAACGCGCCCGGCGGTGACGAGGAGGTCCCGCACCCGGTGCTGTCGGTGCTCCGCTCCTCGGACCGGGAGGAGGCCGTGGGACGGCTCCGGGAGGAGATCACCGAGGTCTTCACGGAGAGCTTCGCCCGGCGGCTGGACGGCCCGGACGCCGCGCTGCGCGCCGAGTTGCTCTCGGCCTGGCTGCTCGGCGCGACCCTGATGCGGATGGCCCTGCGCACCCCGGCGCTGGGGTCCGCCCCGCCCGGCGCGCTGCTGAGATATCTGCGGGCGGGAATAGACCCGCTGCTCAACCCGCCCGACGGCTACGACAGATCGGGGAGCCGGTGAGGCGGGACCGCCGCGCCCGGCAGCCGCGCGCGCCAGAGCCGCCCGGCGGACGCGCCGTGTTCCATGACATGGCCGGCGGCGCGTTCCGGGCGAACACGGCTGCCATGAGCCGTGGTCGACCGGATTTCGCAGCTGGCGGCGCGCGGCCCGGAGTGCTTCGCAGGTGCCGCGCCCTAAATTCCGACAGACTCATTGACAGTATTAACGAAAACGATGTTAAGTATATTTGCGCGGATTAGGGTCGAAGGTCTACCGGACGGTGTGCGGGTTTTCGCGGCGGGGCGGTCGCCCCACCGGCGCAGGCCCGGTGCCGCGGGCGGAATTCCAAGGAGACTCCAGTGAAGCACTCCTTCCTCAGAACGCTCGCCGCGACGGTCTCCGTCACGGCCGTACTCGTCCCCATCGCGGGCTGTTCGGCGAATGATTCGGCCAAGGGTTCGGGGAAGGATTCCGCGAAGATCGCTTTTCTCATGCCCGATCTCGCCTCCACCCGCTACGAGTTGTACGACGCACCGCTTTTCAAGGCCCGGATGAAAGAACTCTGCGGCGGCTGCGCCGTTCTCTATCAGAACGCGGGCGGTGACGCGGCCAAGCAGCAACAGCAGGCGAACTCGGCCATCGCCCAGGGGGCGGAGGCCATCGTCATCGACCCGGTGGACTCGGCCGCGGCCGTCACCACCGTCCGTACCGCACAGGCCCGCGGCATACCGGTCATCGCGTACGACCGGCCGATACCCAGGGCCAGGGCCGACTTCTACGTCTCCTTCGACAACGAGAAGATCGGCGCGATGATCGGCCGCTCGCTGGTGGACCGGCTGCGAAAGACCTCGGCCAAGGGCGGCATCCTCCAGGTCAACGGCTCGCCCACGGACGCGGCTGCCGGTCTGATCAAGAAGGGTATTCACCGGGCCGTCGACTCCAGCGGATTCGATCTCCTCGCCGAATACGACACCCCGGCCTGGGAGCCGAGCAAGGCGCAGGACTGGGTCAGCGGACAGATCAGCAAATTCCCCGGCCGGATCGCCGGAGTGGTGGCGGCCAATGACGGAACGGGCGGCGGAGCCGTCGCGGCGTTCAGGGCCGCGGGCGTCAAAGTGCCGCCCGTGACCGGAAACGACGCGGAGGCCGCCGCCGCGCAGCGGATCGTGAGCGGCGATCAGTACAACACCATCTCCAAACCGATCAGGACCGTCGCCCGGTCCGCCGCCGAGGCCGCGTTCGCCCTCCTCCAGGGCGAGAAGCCCCGGGGGAACGCCACGCTCTTCGACACCCCTTCGGAACTCTTCACCCCCACCGTCGTCACCCAGGACAACATCGCGAAGGTGCTGGTGGGTTCCGGGAAGCCGCTCAAGACCGCCGAGGTCTGCACCGCGAACTACGCCGCGGCCTGCGCCAGGCTCGGTATCGAGTAGGCGCGGCATGTCCTCCGTACCCGTTCCGCCGCCCCGGCCGGGGCAAGAGGGCCCACTGCTCTCCCTGCGCGGCATCAGCAAGTCCTTCGGCGCGGTCGCCGCGCTCACCGATGTCTCCCTCGATGTCGCGGCCGGTCAGGTGCTCGCCCTGGTGGGGGACAACGGCGCGGGGAAGTCCACCCTGGTCAAGGTGCTCTCCGGGGTCCATCCACCGGACCTCGGGACCATCGTCTTCGCCTCGCGGACCGTGACCGTCCCCTCGCCCGCCGCCGCCCGGCAGCTCGGCATCGCGACGGTCTTCCAGGACCTCGCCCTCTGCGAGAACCTGAATGTGGTGGAGAACCTCTACCTCGGCCGTGAACTGCGCGGGCTCCGCCTCGACGACGTGACCATGGAAGTGACCTCACGCGCGCTGCTCGACGAGCTGTCGGCCACCATCCCCTCCGTACGGCTGCCGGTGGCCGCGCTCTCGGGCGGTCAGCGCCAGACGGTGGCCATCGCCCGGTCGCTGCTCGGCGACCCGAAGGTGATCATCCTGGACGAGCCCACGGCGGCCCTGGGGGTGGCCCAGACCGCCGAAGTGCTCAATCTGATCGAGCGGCTCAGGGAGCGGGGGCTCGGCGTGATCATGGTCAGCCACAGCATGGCCGAGGTGAAAGCGGTCGCCGACACCGTGGCCGTGCTCCGGCTCGGCCGCAACAACGGGGTGTTCGACGCGTCCGGCGCGACGGCCTCGGAGCTGGTGGCCGCCATCACCGGGGCCACGGACAACGTCGTCAGCCGCCGCGCGGGCCGCCCCGCGGCCGTGCCGCCGGACGCGGCCGGCACCGACCCGGACAGGAGTCCCCGATCATGACGCGACCGGCGGCGGCACCAGACCTCCCGGCGGCCGGGCCGCCCGGGGAGCGAAGGCCCGCTCCCGGCCCCCGGCGCGCCCTCGCGGCCGCTGCGGCCCGGCTGCGCGGCGGCGATCTCGGGATCGCGCCCGTCGTCGCCGGGCTGGTCGTGATCTGGGCCGTGATGCAGCTGCTCAACCCGATCTTCCTGTCGAGCGCCAACCTCACCAATCTGGCGCTGGAGAGCGTCCCGGTCGGCGTCATCGCCCTCGGTGTGGTCTGCGTCCTCCTCGTCGGGCAGATCGATCTCTCCGTCGGCTCGGTCAGCGGGCTCGGCGCGGCCGTCCTCGCTGTCCTCTTCGTGGACCGGGGACTGCCCGCCTGGGCCGCCGTGTCGGCCGCGCTCCTGCTCGCCGTGGTGATCGGCTGGTTCTACGCCCAGGTGCACAACCGGCTGGGCGTGCCCAGCTTCGTCGTCACCCTCGCCGGGCTGCTCGGCTTCCTCGGGCTGCAACTGTGGATCCTGGGCTCCAAGGGCTCCATCAACCTCCCCTTCGACTCCGGCCTGGTGACCTTCGCCCAACTCCACTTCGTGCCGCCCTGGCTGGCCTACACCATGGTCGCCGCCGGCGCGCTCGCGCTCTACGCGACCGGCCACGCGCGCGCGAGCGAGCGCCGCAGGGCCGGGCTGCCCGCCCCCTCGTGGCGCACCCCGGCGGCACGGGGTCTGGCGCTGCTCCTGGGTCTCGGCACGGCCGTCTGGTATCTCAACCGAGACCGGGGCGTGGGCTGGATGTTCGTCCTCTTCCTCGCCCTGGTGTTCGCGCTCCACTACGTCCTGACCCGTACCCGCTTCGGCAGGGCGATGTACGCGGTCGGCGGCAACGCCGAGGCGGCCCGGCGCGCGGGCATCGACGTCAAGGCGGTCCTCACCGCCGCCTTCGTGCTGTGCGCCGCCCTCGCCGCCACCGGCGGGATCCTTGCCGCGTCGCGGCTCGCCGCCGCCAACCAGAGCAGCGGCGGCGGCGATGTGAACCTCAACGCCATCGCGGCGGCCGTCATCGGCGGGACCAGTCTGTTCGGCGGCCGGGGGAGCGCGTTCGCCGCGCTCCTCGGCGTTCTGGTCATCCAGTCGATCTCCAGCGGACTGACCCTGCTCAATCTCGACTCCGCCTACCGCTTCATGGTCACCGGCGCGGTCCTCCTCCTGGCGGTCGCCCTGGACTCGGCGGCCCGCCGCTCACGGGCCGCCCACGGCAGAGCCTGAGCCCGACGGGCCCTGACTGTCCTGGTGAGGGCCCAGCCCAATGACAATTCAACCGCCTTGGGGCGGATGAACCAGGGCACACCAAGCAGGGATACGAAGCCGTTGTGGCGGGTTTCCGGTACACCGCCCGCGGCATCACCATCACCGTATGGGTGGCCATCAACCGGAATGGCCGGAAGGGGTACTCCAAGTACGCCTGCCCGGACCGCGTCTGACCTCCGAGGGGCCCAGCGGCCGGTAGTCCGTGCGGTATCGCCCCCCGGTGTCAGATCTGGGAGTCGGCCAGCAGCCGCAGGGCCAGCTCCTTCAGCGCGGGGTCGGCCTTCGCCGCGTCGCCGGTGCCGAAGGGCGGGCGCGGGTCGTACTCGACGGCCAGCTCGATCGCCTTCCCGACGGTGTCACCGGCGATCAGGGAGGCCAGATACAGGGACATGTCGATTCCCGCCGAGACCCCGGCCGCCGTGATGATCTTTCCGGAGCGCACATAGCGCTCCGCCACATAGGTCACGTCGAAGTGCGTGCTCAGATACTCGCCGGAGGCCCAGTACGTGGTGGCCCGGCGGCCGGTGAGCAGTCCGGCCGAGGCGAGGACCAGGCTTCCGGTGCAGACGGACGTCGTCCACCGGGTGTGCCGGTGGATCCGGCGGATCCAGTCCAGCAGGGCCTGGTTCTGCATCGCCGCGATCGTGCCGCGATTGCCCCCGCCGGGTACGAGGAGCACGTCCAGCCGGTCCACCTCCGCGATGGACCGTTCGGCCACCAGCCGCACATCACCCGTGTCCGTGCGGACCGGTCCGCGCTGTTCTGCGATCATCGTCACCGTCGCGCCCGGCAGCCGGGAGAGCACATCCGCCGGGCCGGTGGGATCCAGCACGCTGAAGCCGTCGAACAGCAGGATGCCGATCTTCGGCCCGGTGCCGCCGGGCCGGCGGGTCTCGACGGGCAGAGCGTCGGTGTGCGCGTGCGCGTGCGCGGTTCCGGGGAGGGCCGCGGCGGTGAGGGCGGCGGTGGCCACGCCACCGCGCAGCAGGGTTCTGCGAGTCGCTCGATTCGTCATGGCACCGGAGTCTGCTGCCACGGGGTCCCCAGCGGTCTCGGCATGTCCGGCATCTTGCGGATCCTGTCCCCGGCGACGCCATAGTGGTCGAGGAACGCCTTGCGTAACGTCTGCGCGGACCCCAGCCCGCAGCGCCGGGCGATCGCCGCCAGCGGCAGCCCGCTGGAGCGCGCCAGATGCGCCGCCGCCTCCGTCCGGGCCGCCCGTACCGCCCGCGCGGGCGTGGTGCCCAGATGCGCGGTGAAGAGCCGGGTGAGATGCCGGGCGCTCACCCCGGCCCGGGCCGCCAGCGCCGCCGGGCTGAGATCGCCGGCCAGATGCGCGGAGATGTGGACCGACAGATCCCGTACCAGCCGGTCCCCGGGCGGCGGGGCGGCCAGGAACATGCTGATCTGGGCCTGATCGGCGGGCCGGTGCAGATAGGAGACCAGTTCACGGGCGACCGAGCGGGCCAGCGTCGGACCGTGGTCGTCCTCGATCAGCGACAGCGTCAGATCGAGCGCGCTGGTGACGCCCGCCGAGGTGTAGACGTCTCCGTCGCGGATGTAGAGCGGCCCCACGTCCACCGCCACGGCGGGGTGGCGGGCCGCGAGCTGATCGCCGTACCCCCAGTGCGTCGTCACCCGCCGGTTGTCGAGCAGCCCGGCGGCGGCGAGCACATAGGTGCCGGTGCACACCGAGGCGACGCGTCTGCTGAGCCCGGCGAGCCGCCGGACCTGTGCCACCAGCCGGCCGTCCGCCGCCGCCTCGGAGGACCCCGCCCCGCCCACCACGATCAGCGTGTCCAGCCGCCCGGTCACCGTCTCCAGACCCTGCCCCGCCCCGATCACGATCCCGGCCGAGCTGCGCGCGGCCCGCCGGCCGAGGGTGCCCAGCTCGATCGTGTAAGGCGGTGTCGCGCCGTACCGGTTGGCGATGTCCAGCGCGCCGGAGGGGCAGGCGATGTCGAGAATCTGGGCGTCGTCGTAGGCCACGATGAGCATCCGCCGTCGGTCATTCATCCGGGCATACCATCACATGAAACCGGCCCCGGGATTCCGCGGGACGTCCCCCGTACCCCTGGAGGCCAGGCTGTGTTCCACGGCGTACGCACCGTGATGATCTTCGCTGACGACCCCGAGGCCTCGGCCCGCTGGTGGGGCGGGCTGCTGGACGCCCCGGTGCGGCTCGATGTCGCCGACACCGGGGCGGTCTACGCCTGGATCGAGACCGCGGGCGTCGAGCTGGGCTTCCACCCGGCGGACGAGGCGCGCAACCCCAGGGGCGGCAGCCCGGTCGTGTACTGGGGAGTGGACGACCTCGACCGGGCCCGCGCCCGTCTCCTGGCCGCCGGGTGCGCACACCACCGCGGCCCGCTGGAGATCGCGCCCGGCCGGCGCATCGCCCAGCTGCGCGATCCGTTCGGGACCGTCGTCGGCGTCGAAGGGCCGTGACACCCGGGCGGGCCCAAGACCCTCCCTAGGGTGGCCCCATGACGACAAAGGCATACGCCGCGCTGCTCCGGGGCGTCAATGTGGGCGGTCACCGGAAGGTGCCGATGGCCGAACTGAGGGCGCTGCTGACCGGGCTCGGTCTCGGCGGGGTGCGGACTCATCTGCAGAGCGGGAACGCCGTCTTCACCGCCGCCGAGGAGGACGAGGAGGCGCTCGCCGCCCGTCTCGGGCGCGCCCTGGAGGAGCGCTTCGGCTTCGGCGTGGAGCTTCTGGTGCGCGATCACGCGTATCTGAGCGCCGTGGCCGAGGCCTGCCCCTTCCCGGCGGCCTCGCTCGAAGGCCGACAGCTCCATGTCACCTACTTCTCCGAGCCGGTCGCCCTGGCGAACCTGGCCTCCCTCGACGCGGCGGCCTATCTGCCGGAGGAGTTCCGCGTGGGCGACCGCGCGCTCTATCTCCATGTCCCGGACGGGCTGGGCCGCTCCCGGCTCGCCGACGTCCTCGCGAAGCGCGCCCCCGCGCCGGGGGCCGTCGCCACCACCCGGAACTGGAACACCGTCCTCAGGCTCGTGGAGCTGACCGCGCCCTGAGATCACCGCCGCGGCCGGCCCGATCCGGGCCGGCCGCCCCTTCGGCATGCCCTTCCGCGCGCCCCTCCGGGGGACATGCCACACCTTGCGCCCCCATCTCGCCATGTGGCGCAACTTGACATTAGTTCGGCTTATGGATGATAAAGAACAAGCTTTGGGTTGAACTTCACGCCAAGTGACATTTAAGGCGTGGCCACCGATGAACCTCTACGCGAATGAGTCATGCCCGTGTCCCACTCCGCCGCCCCCGTCCCGCCGACCGACGACCCCGTGGGGGAGTGGGCCGCCTGGCGCGCCGACCGCGACCGTTCGCTCACCTCGGCCACCGGGAACCTCGCGCTCACCGAGACCCGCTGGCTCCCGGTCGGCGAGACGCCCGACCGCGAAGCGGCGCGCGCCGGACAGCCGGAGGGCGTGACCGTCACCACGGTGGCGCGGACCGACCTGGTCACGGGGGAGCCCGAGCACGGCCTCCGGTTCTGGGCCGCGGACGCCCCCGCGATCCGCGCCTACGAGGGGACCGAGGCCTTCCCCTACGACCCGGCCTGGGTGCTCGACGCCGAGTACGCCCCGGTGGAGGGCGCGCGCAAGGTCGCCTTCGAGCACATCAGGGACAACGGGGGCAGCCGCGACCTGGTCGTCCCCGGGGACATCTCGCTCACCGTCGACGGCCGCGAGTACACCCTCAGCGCCTTCGACGACGACGGCGTCCTGCTGCTCGTCTTCGGCGACCCCACCAACGGCGACACGACCTACGGGGCCGGGCGCTTCCTCTTCGTCACCCGCACCGGCGAGTCCACCGTCCGCCTCGACTTCAACCGCGCCTTCGTGCCGCCCTGCGGTTACTCCGACCAGTACAACTGTCCGATGCCGCCGCGGCAGAACCGCTTCCACCTCCCGGTACGGGCGGGCGAGAAGCGACCTGTCTTCCGCGACGGCTTCCCCGACAGCCACTGATCAGACTCAGACCCTCCCCGACCTGCGGCACGAAAGTACGTGTACCACTCATGAGCATCAAGAAGTCCTCCCTGTACGCCTCGGCCACCGCCGTCACCCTCGCCCTCACCCTCTCCGCCTGCTCCGGCGCCACCACCACGGGCAGCAGCTCCGGCGGCGGCCACGACCCGGACGCCACGGTCAACATCGGCTCGCTCTACGAGCCCCAGAACCTCGACAACACCGCCGGCGGCGGCCAGGGCGTCACCGAGGCGCTCAACGGCAATGTCTACGAAGGCCTGTTCAAGCTCACCGACGACGGCGAGGTGGAGAAGCTCCTCGCCCAGGACCACAAGGTCAGCGCCGACGGGCTCACCTACACCTTCACCCTCCGCGACAAGGTCACCTTCCACAGCGGCAAGAAGCTCACCAGCCAGGACGTCAAGTACAGCCTGGAGAAGGTGACCGCGAAGGACTCGCAGTCCGCGCGCAAGGCCAACCTCGGCGTCATCGACTCCATAGAGACGCCCGACGCGCGGACCGTGAAGGTCAAGCTGTCGAAGAAGTCCATCTCCTTCGTCTACCAGCTCTCCTACGTCTGGATCATCAACTCCGAGGCCCGGGACCTGAAGACGAGCGAGGACGGCACCGGCCCCTACCGGCTCGGCAAGTGGACCCGCGGATCCGCCCTCAGCCTCGACCGGTTCCCCGGCTACTGGGGCGACAAGGCCGCCAACAAGCAGGTCGTCTTCCGCTACTTCAAGGACGCCACGGCGCTCAACAACGCCCTGCTCACCAACGCCGTCGACGTCGTCACCAGCGGACAGTCGCCCGACGCCCTCGACCAGTTCCGGAACAACCCGGCCTACAAGGTCAACGACGGCGACTCCACCACCAAGCTGCTGCTCGCCTTCAACGACAAGGCCAAGCCCTTCACCGACGCCAAGGTCCGCCGGGCCGTCTCCGCCGCCATCGACGACAAGAAGCTCCTGGAGTCGATCTGGGGCGGGCACGGCAAGCTCATCGGCTCGATGGTGCCCCCCACCGACCCCTGGTACGAGGACCTCACCGCGATCGACGCGTACGACCCCGAGCGCGCGAAGAAGCTGCTGGCCGAGGCTGGCCTCAAGGACGGCTTCAGCTTCACCCTCGACACCCCCAACTACGACCCGCACCCCACCGCGGCCACCTTCATCAAGTCGCAGCTCGCCAAGGTCGGCATCGAAGTCAAGATCAACACCATCACCTCGGACGAGTGGTACACCAAGGTCTACAAGAACCGGGCCTTCACCGCCACGCTCCAGGAGCACGTCAACGACCGCGACCTCGTCTGGTACGGCAACCCCGACTTCTACTGGGGCTACGACGACAAGCAGGTCACCCGCTGGGTCGAGCAGGCCGAGCAGGCCTCCACCACCGCCGAGCAGACCGAGCTGCTGAAGAAGGTCAACCGCAAGACCGCCGAGGACGCGGCCAGCGACTGGCTCTATCTCTACCCGCAGATCGTGGTGGCCTCCACCAAGCTCTCCGGCTACCCGCTCAACGGCCTCAACTCGCAGTTCCACGCCTACGACATCAAGAAGGGCTGATGGCGCGCTATCTCCTGCGCCGCTTTGTCTTCCTGCTGGTGTCGCTGGCGCTCGCGAGCGTCGTGCTCTTCGTGCTGCTGCGCATGCTGCCCGGAGACCCCGCCAACGCGCTCACCGCCGTGGGGGCCACCGACGAGCAGATCGCGGCGGCCCGGCGGTCCATCGGCTCCGACCAGCCGCTGCCCGAACAGTTCACCCACTGGATCGGGCAGCTGCTCAGGGGCGACCTCGGCACCTCGTTCGTCAGTTCGCTGCCGGTCGGGCCCGAGGTCGGCGCACGGCTCCATGTGACGGTCCCGCTCACCCTCGCGGCCTTCGCCCTCGCCGTCCTGATCGCGGTCCCGGCCGGCTTCCTGGCCGCGTACCGCCGCCGCACCTGGTACGGCTCGCTCCTCAGCGGGGTCTCCCAGCTCGGCATCGCGATACCGGTGTTCTGGCTCGGCATGATCCTCATCGCGGTCTTCGCGCTGAACGCCCGCTGGCTGCCCGCCGGAGGCTTCCCGCCCGACGGCTGGGACCGGCCCGGGGAGGCGATCCGCTCGCTGGTCCTCCCCGTCCTCACCATCGCCCTGGTGATGAGCGCCTCCCTCATCCGCTATGTACGCTCCGCCACGCTCGACGTCCTCGACAGCGACTATCTGCGCACCGCGCGGGCGCTCGGCTCGTCCTTCGGACGGGCGATGTGGCGGCACGGGCTGCGCAACGCCTCCGTCCCGGTGATCTCGATCCTCGGCATCGAACTCGCCTCCACCCTGCTCGGCGCGGTCGTCGTGGAGTCCGTCTTCGCACTGCCGGGCCTCGGCTCGCTGCTCGCGACCGGCATCGCGCAGCACGACTACCCGGTGATCCAGGGCGTGCTGTTCGTCTCCACCCTCGCGGTGCTGATCATCGGCTTCGCGGCCGACCTCCTCCAGCGGATCATCGACCCCCGGCTGCGCCGCGGACTCTCCGGAGGCCACCGATGAAACGTTTCCCCGGACAGAAACCCGCCCGCCGCCTCACCCGGTCCCTCACCCTGACCACCGGCTGTCTGCTGGCCGGAGCGGTCGGCCTGCTCGCGCTGGTCTCGCTGTTCTGGCTGCCGTACGCCTCCGACGACACCTCCGGCGGACGGCTCGCCGCCCCCGGCGACGGCCATCTCCTGGGCACCGACAAACTCGGCCGCGATCTGCTCACCCAGCTGATGACCGGCTCCCGGATCGCCGTGCAGGCGGGCCTGGGCTCGGTCCTCATCGCGGCCACCGTCGGCGTCACCCTGGGGGTGCTGGCCGCCTTCGCGCAGGGCTGGCTGGACGACACCCTCTCCGTACTCCTCGACATCCTCATCGCCTTCCCGACCCTGCTGCTGGCCATGCTCATCGTCGCCGCCCGCTCGGCCACCCTGGAATCGGCGGTGCTCGCCATCGGCCTGGCCCAGAGCGCGGTCGTGGGACGGCTGGTGCGCGTCCTGGTCAAACGGGTCCTGGCGCAGGACTTCATCACCGCGTCCCGCACCTCGGGCACCTCCTGGCCCAGGATCGTGGCCGGGCACATCCTGCCCAACATCTGGCCCACCCTGGTCGTGAACCTCGCCCTCCAGTTCGGGCTCGCGGTCCTCGCCGAGGCCGGTCTCTCCTATCTCGGTCTCGGCGCCCCGCCGCCCAACGCCTCCTGGGGCCGCATGCTCCAGGAGGCGCAGGCCACCTTCACCACCGCCCCGGCCGGCGCGCTGGCCCCCGGCATCCTGCTGGTCCTGCTCGTCATCGGGGTGAACCTCATCGCCGACGGACTGCGCGACACCCTCGACCCGGCGGCCCGACGGAGGCGCGCATGACCATCCTCGACCTACGCGACCTCACCATTCGCGCCGCCGGCGGGCGGGTCCTGGTGGACGGGCTCTCGCTGAGCCTCGCCCCCGGGCAGCGCCTCGGACTCATCGGCGAATCCGGCTCCGGGAAGTCCCTGACCTCGCTCGCCGTGCTCGGCCTGCTGCCCGAGGGGATGACCGCGAGCGGCAGCGTCGAGCTGGCCGGAACCCAGGTGGTGGGCGCGAGCGAACGACGCCTGGCCAAAGTACGGGGCAGGGACGCCGCCATCGTCTTCCAGGAGCCGCTGACCGCGCTCGACCCGCTGATGCGGGCGGGCCGGCAGCTCGCCGAACCGCTGCGCCGCCGCGGTCTGTCCGGCGCGGAGCTGCGGCGTGCGGTCCTGGCCGCGCTGGAGCGGGTGCTGCTCCCCGAGCCCGAGCGCATCGCCCGCGCCTTCCCGCACGAGATGTCCGGCGGCCAGCGCCAGCGCGTCGCCCTGGCCATGGCGCTCGCCTGCGAACCGAAGCTGCTCATCGCGGACGAGCCGACCACCGCGCTCGACGTCACCGTCCAGGCCGAACTGCTCGATCTGCTCGACACGCTGGTGCGCGAACGGGAGATGGCCGTCCTGTTCGTCAGCCACGACCTCGCGGTGGTGGCCAAGGTCGCCGACCGCGTCCTGGTGCTCAAGGACGGCCGCGCCGTGGAGGAGGGCGACGTCCGCGACATCGTCACCGCCCCGCGCGAGCCGTACACCCGGGCCCTGGTGGCCAGCGCCCGGCAGCTGGAGTCGGCACTCGACCGAAGGAGCGGGCGATGACCCCCGTACTCGAACTCGACCGGGTCTCCTTCGCCTACCGGGGCAGCGCCGCGCCCGTGGTGGAGGACGTCTCCCTCACCGTCGCCGAAGGCCGGAGCCTCGCCCTGGTCGGCGAGTCCGGCGCGGGCAAGACCACCCTGCTGCGGCTTCTCCTCGGTCTCACCCGGCCCACCTCGGGAGCCGTCCGCTTCGGCGGGGACGAACTCCGCCTCGGCGACCGGGAGCTGATGCGCCGGTTCCGGCGCGGAGTGCAGTGCGTCTTCCAGGATCCCTACTCCTCCCTGGACCCGCGCCGGCGGATCGGCGACATCGTCGCCGAGCCGCTGCGCTCGCTCGGTCTGGAGACCCGGCGCACCGCCGGGCCCAGGGTCGCCGCCGCGCTGGAGCGGGTCGGCCTCCCGGCGGACGCCGCCGAGCGCTATCCGCACGAGTTCTCCGGCGGCCAGCGCCAGCGCGTCGCGATCGCGCGGGCGACGGTCTGCGAACCCCGGGTGCTCCTCGCCGACGAGCCCGTCAGCGCGCTCGACGTGACGACCCGGGTCTCCGTGGTGGAGCTGCTGAACGAGCTGAAGCGCGAGCAGGGGCTGACCCTGGTGATGGTCTCCCACGACCTCTCCGTGGTGGCCTCCCTGTGCGAGCGGACCGCCGTGCTGGAGAACGGCCGCGTCGTGGAGGAGGGCGACACGGCACAGGTGCTGGGCGCGCCCGCGCACCCGTACACGACCCGTCTCGTCGAGAGCGTGCCCAGGCTGCCCGGCCCCCGGGACTGACCGCCGCCCGGTCCGGGCCGCCGCCGCGAGCCGACCCGGACCCGGGTGCCCCCGCACTCTCCCCGCCAGGATTACTAGTAACACTATGTAACCCACATTGATTAAATGTGGACCCCGAAGTATTCCCTGTGAGGCGGCGATACTGCTTCACTGTTCATCGGACGGGGCGGTAGCGCGCAGGGGCATCCTCTCGAAATCCAAGGATGTGAATCCCGGATGGTGCGCGCGACAGAACCCGCGCTGTCGGGCAATTCATGAGCGTTTGAACAGGGTTCGTTCTTTCCGGTCACCGAGAACACTCTGAAGACCAGAAATTGAATCCCCTCGTTCGTTTTTCGTCGCTCTGCATCCTCGCTCGTTTCGCTGTGCCGTGCCTCTTGCAGAGGAGCCATGGATGGAAGAGTACGGAGCAATATCCGAAGGTCCCGGTGGCGGGGGGAATTCTGCCCGGGATGCGGTGCCGGGAAAGAAGGGGTCTGCTTTCTCTCCCGGTTCCGTGCTCCGCGCGGTCGCCTACCCCGTACTGCTGTCGGCCACGATCCTGGTGGCCGCGGCGGCGCTGGCTCTCGACTGGGAGCCGGCCCGGGTCAGTCCGCTCTTCCTGATGGGCGTCCTTCTCTATCTGGCCGCTCTTGAACACATTATTCCGTATGAACGCGCCTGGCACCCCAATGCCCGTGAATGGCGCTGGTACGGCGTTTACTTCCTGCTCACCATGGTCGGCAGCGCGCTCGCCCAGGCGCTGGTGACCTTCGGGGTCGCGGCGCTCTCTCCCCGGGAGCCGGCGATCGGGCTCTGGGCCGAAATCCCCGGTGCGCTGCTGGTCGGCTCGCTGGCCAGTTATCTCGTACACCGCCTCGGCCACACCCGGCCACTGCTCTGGCGGCTGCACGGGGTGCACCATGTGCCGCCCAAGGTCAATGTCGCCAACAACGGCGTCAATCATGTGCTCGACATCGTCCTGGCCCAGGGAATCGTTCAACTCGCCCTGGCCCTGGCCGGATTCTCCCGCGAATCGGTATTCGCCGCGGGCCTCTTCGTGACCGCGCAGGGCTACTTCGTCCACGCCAACATCGAGGTCCGCATCGGCGGGCTGAACCATCTGCTCGCCAGTCCCGAACAGCACCGTCTGCACCACAGCACCGCTCTCTCCGAAGCGGGGCACTACGGTTCCGACCTCTCGGTCTGGGACCACCTCTTCGGCAGCTACACCTGGCGACCCGGCAGGGAACCCGCCGCGGTCGGACTCAGCGACCCGGCGTCCTTTCCCGGCACCGGCGAGATCCTCGCCAGTCTGCTCCACCCCTGCCGCCGCCCGCCGAAGACGGGCGGCGAACCGGCCGATCCGGCGGATGGGCCGTCCCCAGAAGGTCGCTGACCGGTACTTCCGACAGAGCCCGCCGACCGGGCTCTCTCCCCCGGAAGCCCTCGGAGCCGGTGCGTTCGCAAGTTCCGCACCCGCCCCACCCCTCCGTGCCGCAGCGCCACGACGTGAGGAGTTCCACCATGGCTGACGTGACCCGCGACCCGGTGCGAGGCCGAGTGGCGATCATCGGCATGGGCTGTCGACTGCCCGGCGGCGCGTCGGACCATCGGGCCTATTGGCGAAATCTCATCGACGGCAAGGACTGCATCACGCCAACGCCCCCCGACCGCTACGACATCGGCACACTCGGCAGCCGCCACCAGGACAAACCGGGACGGCTCACTGGTGGCCGGGGCGGCTACATCGACGGCTTCGACGAGTTCGACCCCGCCTTCTTCGGCATCAGCCCGCGCGAGGCCGACCACATGGACCCCCAGCAGCGCAAACTCCTGGAGGTCGCCTGGGAGGCGCTGGAGGACGGCGGCCAGCGGCCGGCCGATCTCGCGGGCACCGACGTCGGAGTGTTCGTGGGCGCGTTCACCCTCGACTACAAGATCCTTCAATTCTCGGACCTCGGCTTCCGCTCGCTGGCCGCCCACACCGCCACCGGCACCATGATGACGATGGTGTCGAACCGTATCTCCTACTGCTTCGACTTCCGGGGCCCGAGCCTCTCCATCGACACTGCGTGCAGCTCCTCCCTGGTCGCCGTCCATCTGGCCTGCGAGAGCCTCAACAAGGGGGAGACCTCGCTCGCCCTCGCGGGCGGCGCGCTGCTGCACATGGCCCCGCAGTACACCATCGCCGAGACCAAGGGCGGCTTCCTCTCGCCCGACGGCCGCTCCCGCACCTTCGACGCCTCGGCCAACGGCTATGTGCGCGCCGAGGGAGTCGGCGTCGTCGCGCTCAAACGGCTGGCCGACGCCCTGCGCGACAAAGACCCCATCCACGCCGTCGTCCTCGGCAGCGGGGTCAACCAGGACGGCCGCACCAACGGCATCACCGTGCCCAGCCCGGACGCCCAGGTCTCCCTGATCCGGCGGGTCTGCGCCGAGGCGGGCGTCACCCCGGGCGATCTCCAGTACATGGAGGCGCACGGCACCTCGACCCCGCTCGGCGACCCCATCGAGGCCAACGCGCTGGGCCGGGCCCTGGCCGTCGGACGGCGGCCGGGCGCGCGGTGCTACGTCGGCTCCGTCAAGACCAACATCGGGCACACCGAGTCCGCCGCGGGCATCGCCGGACTGATCAAGACGGCGCTCTGTCTCGAACACCGGCGGATCCCGCCCCACATCAATCTGGAGCGGCTCAACCCCGCCATCGACCCGGCGGCGCTCCCGTACGAGATCCCCACCCGGCTCACCGACTGGCCCGAGCACGAGGGCCCCGCCCGCGCCGGGGTGAACTCCTTCGGCTTCGGCGGCACCAACGCCCATGTCGTCCTGGAGGAGGCCCCGCCGCCCGCCCCCAGCACCTCCGGCGAACCGCCCGCCGCCCGCGCCTGGACCATCCTGCCGCTCTCCGCCCGCACCCCCGACGCCCTCCCCGAGGTCGCCGAGGGGATCCGGCGGGAACTCGCGGGGGCCCAGGGCCCGCCGGTCTCCCTCGCCGACCTCGGCCACACCCTGGCCCACCGCCGCCAGCACCATGAGTCCCGGCTCGCGATCGTCCACTCCACGGCCGCCGACCTCGACGCCTCGCTCGCCGCGCGGCTGCGGGACGAGCCCCGCCCCGGTGTCGTCCAGGGCCGCCGGCTCGACCCGGCGGACCGGCGGCTGGTCTGGGTCTTCACCGGCATGGGCCCCCAGTGGTGGGGCATGGGCCGGGGGCTCTTCGCGGACGAGCCCGTCTTCCGCGAGGCCGTCATCCGCTGCGACCGGGAGATCCGCGCCCTCGCCGGCTGGTCCCTCCTCGACGAGATGTTCGCCGACGAGCCCTCCTCGCGGATGGCCGAGACCTGGCTCGCCCAGCCCGCCAACTTCGCCGTCCAGACCGGACTGGCCGCCCTCTGGCGGCACTACGGCGTACGGCCCGACGCCGTCGTCGGACACAGCACCGGCGAGATCGCCGCCTTCCACGAGGCCGGGGTCTACTCCCTGCGCGACGCGGTCGGCGTCGCCCTGCACCGCAGCCGCCTCCAGCAGAAGCTGTCCGGCACCGGCACCATGCTCGCCGTCAGCCTCACCGAGGACGAGGCGGAGCGCCGGGTGCGCCCCTACGGCGACACCGTGTCCGTGGCGGCGGTCAACAGCCCCACCGGCATCACCCTCGCCGGGGAGGAGGACGCCCTCAAGAGGCTCGCCGAAGAGCTGAACGCCGAGGAGGTCTTCACCCGGTTCCTGACCGTGCGCGTGCCCTACCACAGCGCCGGAATGGAGACGATCAAGGAAGAGCTGCTCACCTCGCTGGCCGGTCTGGAGCCCCGCCCCGCCCGGGTGCCGCTCTACACCACCGCCCGGGAAGGCATCGCCGAAGGCCCCGAACTGGACGCCGGATACTGGTGGGAGAACGTCCGCGACCGCGTCGGCTTCCGCGCGGCGGTCGACCGGCTGGCCGACGACGGCCACCGCCTCTTCCTGGAGATCGGCCCCCACCCCGTACTCGCCCACTCGATCCACGAGTGCCTCGGCGAGCGCGGGATCCAGGGCACCACCCTGCCCTCCGTCCGCCGCCAGGAGGACGAGACCGCGCGCTTCGCCGCCTCCCTCGCCACCCTGCACACCCTGGGCACGGACATCGCCTGGGACGTGCTGCACCCGGCGGGCAGGACCGTGCCCCTGCCGCGCTACCCCTGGAAGCGCGACCGCCACTGGACCGAGCCCGAGTCCGTGGCACGCGTACGCCTCGGCCTTCACGACCACCCCCTGCTCGGCCGCCGCACCGAACACCCCGAGCCCACCTGGCACTCCGAACTCGACACCGAGGCCCACCCCTACCTCGCCGACCACCGCATCCAGGACGCCGTGGTCTTCCCGGCCGCGGGCCAGCTGGAACTGGCGGCCCAGGCCGTACGCGCGCTGACCGGCGGCGACAGCGCCCGGCTCACCGACATCGAACTGCGCAGGGCGCTCTTCCTCCCCGAGGGCGAGAGCCGGTCCGTGACCCTCACCCTCTCCGCCGAGAACGCCTCGTTCACCATCGCCTCCACGTCCCCCGGCACCGCCGGCGCGGACGAGGGGACGACCGTGCACACCACCGGAGTCGTACGCGCCGGACAGCACCGCTCACCCGGCCCCGCGCTCGACCCCGGACCGATCAGGGCCCGCAGCCGCCGCCGGCTCGAAGGACCCGACTGCTACACGGCGCTGGCCGCCGCCGGATACCAGTACGGACCCGCCTTCCAGGCCATCGAGGAGGTGTGGACCGGCCCGGCGGAGGCGCTCGCCCGGCTCCGGCTCCCCGAGGCCGCCGGCGGCGGAACCGTCCCCCACCACGTCCACCCGGTGCTGCTCGACGCCTGCTTCCAGACCCTGCTCACCCCCCGGCTGCCGGACGGGAGCACCCCCGCGCCCGGCACCGGGATCCGGCTGCCGCTCTCCATCGCCGAGGTCGACCTCGCCGGGTCCGGGGACCGGCCGCTGTGGGCGCACGCCACGATCACCCGCGACGACGGCAACGAACTGACCGGCGACATCGCCCTCTACGACGCCGACGGCACCGCCCTCGGCCAGGTCCGGGGCTTCCGCGCCGGCGATGTGGAGAAGGCCGCCACCACCGTCGCCCGGAGCACCGTCGACTCCTGGCTCACCGAGACGGTCTGGACCGAACTGCCGGCCGCCCCCGACGGGACCGACCGGCCCGCCGGGGCGGAGATCGTCACCGGGACCGCCCCGGGCGACTGGCTGATCCTCGCCGACGCCCAGGGCGTCGGCGACGCGCTCGCCGCCCTGGTGACCGCCCGGGGCGGACGCTGCCACCTGGTCCGCCCGGGCGGCGCGTACCGGCTGCGCGCCGAGGACCCCGACCCCTCGGCCCGCCCGACGGGCCGCGAGTTCACCGTCGTCCCCGGCGACACCGGACAGCTGGAACGCCTCTTCGCCGAGCTGCGCGCCGACGGCGTGACCTCCTTCGCCGCCCTGGTCCACCTCTGGAACCTGGACCTGCCCGGCATCCGCGAGGCCCGTACGGCCGAACTCGCCGACCACAGCGGCCTCGGCGCGTACTCCCTGATCGCCCTCGCCCGTGCGCTGCTCTCCTCCGGGACCGGCGGCGGGCTCCACATCGTCACCCGGGGCGCGCAGCCCGTGACACCGGGGGAGGACGTCGAACCGCTCGGCGCGCCCGTCTGGGGCGTGGCCCGGGTGCTGCGCCACCAGGAACTCACCGCGCACCGGGGCGCGCTGATCGACCTCGACCCCCGGGAGCCCCTGGCCGGGGCCGCCGTGAGCCGCGCCGGGGAGGTGCTCGCGGAGATCCTCGCCGAGGACGAGGAGGAGATCGGGCTGCGCGGCGGAGCCCGCCTCACCAGCCGGATCCGGCAGGCCGAAGGGCTCACCCGGCCGCTGCCGCTGCGGCTGCGCGCCGACGGCAGCTATCTCGTCACCGGGGCCTTCGGAGCGCTCGGCCGGCTGCTCTGCCGCACCCTCGTCCGGCGCGGCGCGCGCCGGCTGATCCTGATGGGACGGACGAGGCTGCCCGATCGCGAGCAGTGGCGTCACACCGACCCCGAGACCCCCGGCGGCCGGGCGATCGCCTTCCTCAAGGAGCTGGAGGAGCTGGGCGCGCAGCCCGTCCTGGCCCCGGTCGACATCACCGACGAGACGGCGCTGACCGGCTGGCTGGCACAGCACCGGCGCGGCGACCCGCCGCCGATCAGGGGGGTCTTCCATCTCGCGGGGCAGGTCCGCGACGCCCTGATCGCGGGAATGGACCGGGAGACCTTCGACGCGGCCCACGATCCCAAGGCCGTCGGCTCCCTGCTGCTCCACCGGCATCTGCGCGGCGAACCGCTGGAGCACTTCGTCCTCTTCTCCTCCATCGCCTCCCTGCTGACCACGGCCGGCCAGACCAACTACGCCGCCGGGAACGCCTTCCTCGACGCGCTCGCCCACCACCGCCGGGCCGAGGGCCTCCCCGCGCTCAGCCTCGACTGGGGCCCCTGGGCCACCGGCATGATCGAGGAACTGGGCCTGGTCGAGCACTATCTCGTCAACCGGGGCATGAGCTCCCTCGCCCCCGACACGGGGATGGCCGTCCTCGAACGCGTCATCGGCCAGGACCGGGCCCAGCTGCTCATCGCCACCGTCGTCGA
This sequence comes from Streptomyces amakusaensis, assembly GCF_039532665.1. NCBI lineage: Bacteria > Bacillati > Actinomycetota > Actinomycetes > Kitasatosporales > Streptomycetaceae > Streptomyces > Streptomyces amakusaensis. Next base: position 159,258 of record NZ_BAAASB010000015.1, read on the forward strand.
CTGGCCGGTCTTCCTCGACTGGTACGCCTCCCCGCCGCCGCTGGTGAGCGAGCTGGCGGCGGCGGCCCCCCAGAGCCGGACCGCCGGCGGCGACGGTCTCGCCGACGCCTTCCGCGCCGCCGGGAGCGAGGAGGAGCGCCGCTCGCTGGTGGCCGAGCGGTTCACCGCGCTCGTCGCCTCCGTCCTGCGCACCAGGGCCGACCAGGTCGATCCCGCCACCGGGCTCGGTGTGCTGGGGCTGGACTCCCTGCTGGCGATGGAGCTGCGCGGCCGGGTCCAGGCCGAGTTCGGGATCGCGCTGCCGGTGGTCGCCCTGCTGAGCGGCGTCCCCGTCGGCGAGCTGGTCTCCCAGCTGCACGACGGACTGGCCGCGCTGGTGACGGCCGAGGCCGCCGAGCCGGGGGCCCTCGCCGTCCCCGACGTCTTCGAGGACGAGCTGGAGTACCCGCTGACCCAGAACCAGAAGGCGCTCTGGTTCCTCAAGCAGCTCAACCCCGACGGCTACGCCTACAACATCGGCGGCGCGGTCGAGGTCGCGGTCGCCCTCGACCCCGGCCTGATGTTCGAGGCCGTCCGCCGGACGGTCGCCCGCCACCCCGCGCTGCGCACCAACTTCCTGCTGGACGGGGGCCGCGCCGTGCAGCGTGTCTCCCCGGAGGTCACCCCGGACGTCAAGCTCTTCGACGTACAGGACCAGGAGTGGGACGAGATCCACCGCACCATCGTGGACGAGTACCGCAAGCCCTACGACCTGGCCCACGACCCGCTCTTCCGCTTCCGGCTCTTCAAGCGCGCCCCGGACCGCTGGGTGATCATGAAGGCGGTCCATCACATCGTCTCCGACGCCATCTCGACCTTCACCTTCATCGAGGAACTCCTCGCGGTGTACGAGGGGCTGCGCCGGGGCGCGGAACCGGAGCTGCCGCCGCTCTCCGCCCGCTATCTGGACTTCCTCAACGACCAGAACCGCTTCCTGGCGAGCCCCGAGGCCGACCGGATGCTGGCCTACTGGCGCTCGCACCTGCCGGACCGGGTGCCGCTGCTGGACCTGCCGGTCGACAAGCCCCGCCCGGCGGTGCAGACCCACAACGGCGCGTCCGAGTTCTTCGTCCTCGACGAGGGGCTGAGCGCCCGCGTCCACGAGCTGGCCCGCGCCCACGAGGTGACCCCGTTCGTGGTGCTGCTGAGCGCCTACTACATCCTGCTGCACCGCTACTCGGGACAGGACCACATCGTCGTCGGCTCCCCGGTGACCGGCCGCACCCGCCAGGAGTTCGCCTCCGTCTACGGGTACTTCGTCAATCCGCTGCCGCTGCACGCCGATCTCTCCGGCGATCCGTCCGTCGCGGCCCTCCTCGAACAGGTCCGGCGCTCGGTGCTGGGCGGGCTCGACCACCAGGAGTACCCCTTCGTGCTGCTGGTGGAGCGGCTCGGCCTCCAGCACGACCCCAGCAGGTCCGCCGTCTTCCAGGCCATGTTCATCCTGCTCACCCACAAGGTGGCCACCGAGAAGTACGGCTACCGGCTGGAGTACATCGAACTCCCCGAGGAGGAGGGGCAGTTCGACCTCACCCTCTCGGCGTACGAGGACGAGGCGGAGCGCCGCTTCCACTGCGTGTTCAAGTACAACACCGACCTCTTCCTCCCCGAGACGATGCGAAGGCTGACGTCCCACTACAGCCGTCTCCTCGACGAACTGACCCGGGCCCCCGCCGAACGCCCCACCACCCGGCTGGAGATGCTCGACGCCGGGGAGCGCGAACGGCTCACCGGCGAGTGGAGCGGCGCGGTCCGGCTGCTCTCCGAGGACTCCGGCGGCACGCCCCCCGGGGCGGCCCGGGACAGCCTGCCGGTCCACCGGATCATCGGCGCGGTCGCGGCCGAACACCCCGGCGCGATCGCCGTCCGGGTGCCGCCGTCCGCGCCGGGCGGAGCCCGCCGGCTCACCTACGGCGGGCTCGACCACCGGGCCCGTCTCCTGGCCCACCGGCTGCGCGACCGGGGGGTGGGTCCCGGCTCCGTGGTCGCGCTCTGCCTGGACAAGTCGCCGGAACTGATCGTCGCCGTACTCGCGGTGCTCAAGGCAGGCGGCGCGTATCTGCCGCTCCCGACCGATCTGCCGGCCGGCCGTCTCGCCCGTACCGTCCGCACCGCCGGCGCGGTCCTGGTGCTCGTCGCCGACCTGCCCGGCCGGGCGGGGCTGCCGGGGCTGCCCGTGAAGACCCTGACCCTGTCCGAGGCGATGGCCCCGGAGGGCGAGGGCCCGCCCGCCCCGGAGCCCGTCGACGACCCCCCGGGCGAGGTCGACCCCGACGCCCCGGCCTATGTCATCCACACCTCCGGATCCACCGGCCGCCCCAAGGCGGTCCAGGTCAGCCACCGCAATCTCGCCTCCGCGTACCGGGCGTGGCGCACCGAGTACCGGCTGGAGGAGGAGCGGGGCGTCCATCTCCAGATGGCGGCCCCCTCCTTCGACGTCTTCACCGGCGACCTGGTGCGGGCGCTGTGCTCCGGCGGCTCGCTGGTGCTCGCCGACCGCGACCTCGTCTTCGACGCCGCCCGGCTGTACGCCACGATGCGCGCGCAGGGCGTCGACTCCGCCGAGTTCGTCCCGGCGGTCGTGCGCTCACTGATGGACCACTGCGAACGCCAGGGGGCACGGCTCGACTTCATGCGTCTGCTGGTGGTCGGCTCCGACGCCTGGAAGGTCGGGGAGTACCGGCGGCTGCGCGCCCTCGGCGGCCCCCGCACCCGGGTGATCAACTCCTACGGGGTCACCGAGGCCACCATCGACAGCGCCTGCTTCGAGGGCCCGGCCGACGATCTGGAGCCCAGCCGGATGGTGCCGATCGGCCGCCCGCTGTCCAACACCACCCTGCACATCCTCGACCGGCACGGCGAACCCGTCCCGCCCGGCGTCCCCGGCGAGCTGTGGATCGGCGGCGACGCGGTGGCCGTCGGCTACGCCGGGGACCCCGACCAGACGGCCGAGCGCTTCGTCACCCGCACCCTCAGCCGCAGGCCCGGGGCCGTCCCCGTACGCCTCTACCGCAGCGGCGACCTGGCCCGCTGGGACGCCCGGGGCCGGATCCATCTGCTGGGCCGCGCGGACACCCAGATCAAGCTGCACGGCCACCGCATCGAGATCGACGAGATCGAGTCCCGGCTCGCCCAGTGGCCCGCACTGGCCCGCACGGTCGTCGCCGTCCGCGCGGACGCCCGCGGCGAAGCCGTCCTCTGCGCCTACTGCGTACCGAAGGCAGGCGGCGGACTCGACCGGCGCGCGCTCCGCCGCCATCTCGCCGCCACCCTGCCCACGTACATGATCCCGTCCTACTTCGTCGAGCTGCCCGCGCTCCCGCTCACCGCGCACGGCAAGGTCGACACCGCAGCCCTGCCCGCGCCCCGGCCCGAGACCGAGGAGAGCGACGACGCCCCCCACGAGGCCCCCGCGACCCCCTACGAGATCAGCATGGCCCGGCACTGGCGGGCCCTGCTCGGCCGCGAACGGATCAGCGCCGACCACGACTTCTTCGAACTCGGCGGCAGCTCCGTCAAACTGATCGAACTGATCCACCATCTCCAGACCGAGTACGGCGTCACCATCCCCGTCAGCAGGCTCTACCAGATCACCACCCTGCACGGGATGGCGGCGGCGGTCGAGCGCCTCAGCGCCGACGGCGGCTCCGGCGACGAGGACCGGCACTACATCGGCTTCAACTCCGGCCCCGGCGAACGCGTCTTCTGCTTCCCGCCCGCAGGCGGCCACGGACTCGTCTACCGGGAATTCGCCGGCTCGCTCCCGCAGTACCGCTTCACCGCCTTCAACTACGTGCCCGGCGACGACAAGGTGGACCGCTACGCCGACCTGGTCGACGCCGTCCAGCCCGAGGGCCGCTGTCTCCTCCTCGGCTACTCCCTCGGCGGCAACCTCGCCTTCGAGACCGCCAAGGAGCTGGAGCGGCGCGGACGCGAGGTGGCCCATGTGATCATCATCGACTCGCACCGCATCGAGGAGCCCTATGTGCCCGGCCGCGAACACCTCGCGGCCTTCGAACACGAACTCCGCGAGCACCTGCGCAAACACACCGGGTCCGAGATCGTCGCCCGCGAGACGATGGAACACGCCGCCGAATACCTCGCCTTCTGCGGGCGCACCCCCAACCTCGGCGCGGTCGCCGCCGCCGTCAGCGTCGTCACCGACGAGGAGAAGGCGGAGCTGTACGCCGACGGCGAGCGCGGCACCTGGCACGGCAGCTCCACCACCGCCCACACCGTCCTGCGCGGCTCCGGGGTCCACGCCGACATGCTCGACCCCGGCCACCTCGCCCGCAACGCCGAACTCGTCCACCGCGCCCTCTCGCCGAACGGGGCCGCCCATGCCCGCTGACGACGACAGCGACTGGACCGGCCGCCCGCCCGGCCCGGACGCCGGAACCCCGCCCCGGGTGATCGTCATCGGGGCGGGCGTCGCCGGGATGTCCACCGGGTGCTACGCCCAGATGAGCGGGATGCGCACCCGGATCTTCGAGAAGCATGTGCTCCCCGGCGGCTGCTGCACCGCCTGGGCCCGCGACGGCTACATCTTCGACTACTGCATCGAGTGGCTCATCGGCACCGCGCCCGGCAACGAGGCCCATCAGATCTGGCGGGAGCTGGGCGCGCTCGACGGCAAGGCCATCACCCACTTCGACATGTTCAACCGGGTCGTCGACGAGAGCGGGCGCTCGGTCACCTTCCACAACGACCCGGACCGCCTGGAGCGGCATCTGCTGGAGATCTCGCCCGCCGACGCGAAGCTCATCCGCGCCTTCTGCCGCGATCTGCGCCGGTTCACCGCCATCGAGCTGTACCCCTTCCTGACCGCGCCCGCGCTGCGCACCGCCCGGGAGCGCGCCGCGATGCTGCGGACCGTGCTCCCCGCCTTCCGGCTCTTCTGGCGCACCGCCGCCACCCCCATGCACGCCTTCGCCGACCGCTTCCAGGACCCCCTGCTGCGCCGGGCGTTCCGCAACATCTTCTTCCAGGACCCCGAGGGCTTCCCGCTGCTGCCCTATCTCTTCAACATGGCCGCGGCCCACCACCGCAACGCGGGCTTCCCGCAGGGCGGATCGCTCGGGCTGGCCCGGTCCATCGAGGAGCGCTACCGGGAGCTGGGCGGCTCGATCGCCTACCGCGCCCGGGTGGCCAAGATCCTCGTCGAAGGGGGCCGCGCGGTCGGGATCCAGCTCGCCAACGGCCGCCGGCACTACGCCGACCATGTCGTGGCCGCCTGCGACGGCCACACCACCATCCACTCCCTGCTCGGCGGCGTGTACACCGGACCCCGGATCGACAAGCTCTACGGCGAGCTGCTCACCCGCCCCGGCACCCTCTTCCCCGCCGTCGTCTCCGCCTTCGTCGGCATCGACGGCGACGCGGGGGCCGAGGGGGCCGACCCCACCCACAGCACCACCTACCTCCTCTCCGCCGAGGACGCCGCCCGCCTCCCCGGCGCGCTCCAGCGCAGCCTGGTGGTCCAGCTGCGCTCCCACTACTCGGACGGCTTCGCCCCGCCCGGGAAGTCCGTCATCCACTGCACCTACTTCAGCGACTTCGACCACTGGCGGGAGCTGCGCTCCACCGACCGCAGGGCCTACTGGGCGCAGAAGCGCCAGGTGGCCGCGTTCGTCCGGGCCTTCCTGGAGCGGCAGCGGCCCGGCATCTCCGAGCGGATCGAACTGATCGACGTGGCCTCGCCCGCCACCACCAAGCGCTACACCGGCAACTTCGACGGCTCCATCCTCGCCTGGAAGGCGTTCTCGGAGGCCGACGACGTGGCCGCCGCTCTGGTCGGCAAGGACCGGATGCGGCTGCCGGGGCTCGGCGGCTTCTCCATGGCCGGCCAGTGGGTCGGCCTGGGCGGACTGATCCGCGCCGCGTCCACCGGCCGCTTCGCCGTCCAGTACCTCTGCGAGGAGTGGGGGATGCCCTTCCGGGCGGAGGAGAGCACCCCGCGCGGTGTCTGGACCCCCGCCAGGCTCGGGCATCTGCCCCAGCTGGACCGGCGCGAGGGCCGCGACCGCCGGTCCCGCCGCCAGAGCACCGCCACCGGCGCCGGCACCGCCACCGGCACCAGTACGGGAACAGGCACATGAGCACCGCGACGAGGCGGCCCCAGACGAAGGAGACCGGATCCTTGGCGCAGACGAAGCCCGGCCGGGAAACCATGATCATCATCGGTGCCGGGCTCGGCGGCCTCTCCACCGGCTGCTACGCCCGGATGAACGGCTACCGCACCCACATCCTGGAGATGCACGAGATCCCCGGCGGCTGCTGCACCGCCTGGGAACGCGGAGACTTCACCCTCGACGCCTGCGTCAGCTGGCTCCTCGGCAGCGGCCCCGGCAATGAGATGCACCAGATCTGGCTGGAGCTGGGAGCCCTCCAGGGCAAGCGGATCCGCCACTTCGACGTCTTCAACATCGTGCGCGGCCGGGACGGCCGGAGCGTCCTCTTCTACTCCGACCCCGACCGGCTCCAGGCCCATCTCACCGAACTCTCGCCCGCCGACGCCAGACTCGTCCGCGTCTTCTGCGACCAGCTCCGCGCCTTCCGCAAAGCCCTCGCCGTCTACCCCTTCCTCACCCCCGTCGGACTGATGGGACGGACCGAGCGCTGGCGCATGCTCGCCTCCTTCCTCCCGTACTTCAACGCCGTCCGCACCTCGATCAGCGTCCTCATGACCGACTTCTCGGCCCGCTTCAAGGACCCGCTGCTCCGCGAGGCGTTCAACTTCATCCTGTACGAGAAGCACCCGGCCTTCCCCGTGCTCCCCTTCCACTTCCAGCTCGCCTCGCACGCCAACCTCTCCGCGGGCGTCCCCGAGGGCGGCTCACTGGGCCTCGCCACCTCGATCGAACGCCGCTACCGCGCCCTGGGCGGCGAGGTCACCTACAACGCCAAGGTCGAAGAGGTACTGGTCGAGAACGACCGCGCGGTCGGCGTCCGGCTCACCGACGGCCGCGAGCACCGGGCCGACATCGTCGTCTCCGCCTGCGACGGCCACACCACCATGATGAGACTCCTCAAGGGCCGCTACCTCAACGACGCCTACCGCAAGCTCTACACCCGCACCATCCGCGAACCCGGCATGGTCTTCCCCGGCTACTTCGCCCTCTTCCTCGGCCTGCGGCGCGACTTCCCCGGCGGGGAGCCCTGCACCACCCACCTCCTCGACGAGCACACCGCCGCCCAGCTCACCGGCATCCGCCACCCCAGCATCAACGTCCAGTTCCGCAGCAGGCACTACCCCGAGCTGTCCCCGCACGGCAGCACCGTCGTCTACGCCACCTACTTCAGCGACATCGCCCCCTGGCGCGCCCTCGACGAGGGCCCCGAGCAGGCCAGCCGCAGCCGGGGCGGCCAGAAGCTCCACACCCTGCCCGTACGGCACGGCCGCGGCTACTACGCGGCCAAACGGCGGGCCCGCGACACCATCGTCCGCTTCCTCGCCGAGCGCCACCCCGGCATCGAGGACGCGATCGCCGTACGCGATGTGTCGAGCCCGCTGACCCAGGTCCGCTACACCGGCAACTACGACGGGACCGTACTCGGCTGGCAGCCGTTCGTGGAGAGCGGCGAGACCCTGGAGGAACTGGTCAAGAAACACGGCCCCGGACTCCCGGGGCTGGCGAACTTCTACCAGTCCGGCGTCTGGGCGACCACCGGCGGACTCATCCGGGCGGCGGCGGCCGGCCGCCATGTCCTCCAGTTCATCTGCCGCGACGACCGCAAGGCCTTCACCGCCTCCATCGACGAGAGCGGACCGCCGCCGACACATCTGGTCATTCCCGTCGGGTTGCGGGAATGAGCCGCGCAGACGAGGAGCCGTGATGAGAACGGAGAAATGGGTGCTCCGGGAGCACATGGAGGGCGTGCCCGACGTGGACCGGGTCTACGAGAAGGTCGTCGAGGACATCGAGGTGCGCCTCGCGCCGGACGAGATGCTGCTGCGGACCGTCTATGTCTCCGTCGACCTCTACCTCCAGGGCATCGCCCTGGACACCCCCATCGGCGACCACATGGGAGCCGACTCCATCATGGAAGTGGTGGAGGCCGGACCGCTCGCCGCCCACCGGGCCGGGGACCTGGTCCAGGGCTTCGGCGGCTGGCGCACCCATGTGATCGGCACCGGGGCCGCCGCACCCTGGCAGAGCGGCACCTTCCCCATGGTCTTCCCCGCCTACCGCCGCCTCGACCCGCACTGGTACGACGAGGCGCTCCCGCTCCCCACCGCCCTGGGCGCGATGGGCGGACCCGGCATGACCGCCTGGGGCACGCTGACCAAGTTCATGACCGTCCGCCCCGGCGACACCGTGGTCATCAGCGGCGCGTCCGGCCCCGTCGGATCCCTCGTCGGCCAGCTCGCCAAACGCGCCGGCGCGCGCGTCATCGGCTCCACCACCACCGGCTGGAAGGCCGAGCGCCTCACCGAACTGGGCTTCGACGCGGTCCTTCTCTACCGCCACGGCGACAGCGCCGAAGCGGTCCGCGAGGCGCTGCGCGGCGTCGCCCCCGACGGCGTCGACAAATACTTCGACAACCTGGGCGGAGCCGTCACCGACGCCGTCTTCTCCATGCTCAACATCGGCAGCCAGGTCGCGGTCTGCTGGCAGTGGGCCACCCAGGTGGGCCAGGAGGCCACCGGCCCCCGGCTGCTCCCCTACATCATGTTCCCGCGCGCGACGATCCGGGGCGTCTTCTCCCTCGAATGGTTCACCACCCGGAACTGGCAGGCCCTCCACACCGAGCTGGGCGGCCGGATCCGCCGGGGCGAGATCGTCTGCGACCACATCCTCCACCACGGATTCGACAACATCCCCGCCGCCTACGCCAGCCTCTACCGGGGCCGGACCGAACGGCTGGGGAAAGTGCTGGTCCAGCTCTGACCCCCCCCAGGAGGAACGGTGTCCGACACCGAGCACACCGGAGTCTGCCCATGGCGGCGGCCACCCCCGCTGCACCGCGTCGTCACCGGCGAACCGGGCCCGCCCGCCCCCGCCCGGCTGCCCGACGGATCGCCCGCCTGGCTGGTCAGCCGGCACCGGGACGTCCGCCACGTACTCTCCGACGCCCGCTTCCGGCGCTCCCAGCTGTACGCCCCCGACGCCCCGGCGCTCTCCGCCGTACCCGACCTGGTGAACAACCCCGATCTGATGTTCAACCAGGACGGCGAGGACCATCTGCGGCTGCGGGCCACCCTGCGCCGCGCCTTCACCCCCAGGGCCGTCGCCCGCTGGCAGCCCTGGATCACCGAGATCGTCGAACAGTGCCTGGACTCGCTGGACCGCCAGGCCCCGCCCGTCGACATCGTCGCCGCCTACACCCTCCCGCTGCCGGTCATGGTGATCAGCCGGCTCATGGGCCTCGACGACGAGGTCCGCTCCCGGCTGCGCCACTGGTCCGAGCACGCCTTCTCGGACGGCTCCCACGACGGACAGGAGGTGGAGTCGGTCCTCGCCGAGTTCGCCGAGTTCGGGGCCGGACTCCTCGCGCGGCGACGCCACGAGCCCGGCGACGACCTGATCAGCAGCGTGGTCAGGGCCGCCGACGAGGAGGGCGGCATCCCTGAGGCCCAACTCGTCCAGCTGGTCTGCGGACTGGTCGTGGGCGGCCACGACAGCACGATGACCATGCTCGGCAACTCCCTGCTCTATCTGCTCGGCGAACGGCCGGAGTGCTGGGCCCGCCTCGGCGCGGACGAGAGCGCCGCCGAGGCGCTCGCCGAGCGGATGCTCCATCTCGTCCCCCTCGGCGACGACCGGGGCACCGCCCGCCACGCCGCCGAGGACGTCGAGGTCGGCGGCGTCCTCATCCCCGCCGGATCCGTCGTCCTCGCCGACTGCTTCCTGGCCAACCGGGACCCCGAACTCTTCCCCGCCCGCCCCTTCGACGACCTCTTCGCCCCGCTGGAGGGCCCCGGCCTCGCCTTCGGGGCCGGACCCCACTACTGCCTGGGAGCCTGGCTCGCCCGCCTCGAACTCCGCCTCGGACTCCACCTGCTCGCCGCCCGCTTCCCCGCACTGCGCCTCGCCGAACCCCTGGACGAGGTGAGCTGGCGGCTGGGCACCACCTCCCGCAGCCCCATGCGCCTCACCGTCACCTGGTGACCTGTCCCCAGGGGTACGGGGGTCACCCCCGCACCACCGGAAGACGGCGCGGCCCGCGCACCACCGGGCTGCGCCGGTACGGCGGCGGATCCTCGGCGAGCCGGAAGCCCTCCAGCCGGGGGAGCAGCGCGTTCAGCGCGATCTGGGTCCCGATCCGGGCCAGCGGCGCGCCGAAGCAGGAGTGCGCCCCGCCGCCGAAGCCCAGATGCTGATTGTGCTCACGCATCGGGTCGAAGCGGTCGGGGTCCGGGAAACGCAGCGGATCCCGGTTCGCCGAGGCCAGCACCAGGACCAGCGGAGCGCCCCGGGGCACGGTGACGCCCGCGACCTCGATATCGGTCAGCGGGGTCCGCCGCGGCAGGAACTGCACGGGCGGCTCGTAGCGCAGCAGCTCCTCGACCGCCTGCGGCACCAGCTCCGGAGCCTCCCGCAGCCGGACCAGGAGATCCGGGTGGCGCAGCAGGGTGAGCGCCCCGTTGGCGATCAGATTGACGGTCGTCTCGTGCCCCGCGACCAGCAGCAGCACCGCCGTGCTCATCAGCTCCGGCCCGGTGAGCGCCCCTTCGGGACCGTCGTCGTTGACGAGAGCGGAGAGCATGTCCCCGGCGGGCTCGCCCCGGCGGGTCTCGGCGAGCGCTCCCAGATACTCCGCCAGCTCCCTCCGGGCCGCCGGAGCCGCCGCCCGGAGCGGCTCCGGGTCCTGCCCGGGAGGGAGGTCGAGCGCGGCGATCATCGCGGTGGTCCAGGCACGCACCCGCGGCACATCCCCGGCGGGCACGCCCAGCAGCCGGCAGATCACCGTGACGGGCAGCGGATACGCGAAGTCGTCGACGATGTCGATCCTGTCCCGCCCGCGCAGCGCCCCGGCCAGCTCGCCCGCGATCGCCGTGATGCCCGGGTGCAGGGCGTCGACCGTGCCGGGGGAGTGGGGCGGTCCGAAGGCGCGCAGGGTGAGACGGCGGAGCCGGTCGTGCTCAGGGTCGTCCAGGTCGATGAACGACGGCGGCGGATCGTCCGCGCCCGGCGGCGGCCCGTCGGGGCCGGTGCGGTCGCCGGGGTCCGAACTGAGCCGGGGATCGTCGAGCAGGGTGGCGACCTCGTCGTACGTCCCCACCAGATAGCTGCCGTCCTCCTGCCGCACCACACCGTTGGCACGGAGTTCGGCGTAGAGAGGATAGGGATCGGCCCGGTGGGCGTAGTCGGTGATCCGCCGGAACAGGGTCTGGGGGGACATGGGGCGGGCCTCCTCGTGGACGGCACGGGGCGGGGGCGGACCACCCGTTCACGCCGCCCGTCCGGCACGGCGGGGCCGTACGGCGGACAGCCACGATCCGCACCCGACCCACTCCCGAACGCCGCCCGCCGTCTCCGTCCTACTCCCCGCCGGCCGGCGGCGCGAGCGCTGCTGCTCCGGCGGGGGGACGGGGCCGGGCAACCCGGGACGGCACCTCGGCGTCCTGATCAGGGGTCTTGGTCCGGCCGCCGGAGGGCCGGATCCCCGCCCCGCCCGCCGTACGTCCCGAGAGGACCGCCCCCCCATGGGCGCGGCCCCCGACCGCTGCTCACCGACGACTGAGCGGTACGCGGAACGGCCGCCGCCCCCCGGTGGGTGCGGCGGCCGTCCGGCGGCGGGAGGGTCAGCCCAGCTTCTTCAGCTGCGCCTCGATGACCTGCTTCGGCTGCTCGGCCTTTCCGGCGAGGCTCATGGCGTAGAAGTCGGCGACCGTGCCGCCCTTGCGTGCCGAGACCAGGTGGGTCGTGGCGCTCTGGCCGCCCAGGTCCATCACGAGGGTGAAGGCGACGGCCTCGTCGCCCCCGGTGAACGAGCCGGTCTCCACCTTGGTGACCTTGGTCTTGTCCGCGCCCACGATCAGGGTGAAGCCGCCCGCGCAGTCCGCGCCGGCCTTCTTCACGGCGGCGAGGGCCTCCTCGGCGGCCTTGCCCTCGTACGAGCTGACCGTGGCGGCGGTGATCGTCGCGCCCATCGCGTTCAGACCGGCCTCCGCCTTCTCCTCCGCCGAGGCGTCGGCGGCCGGGCTCTTCGGCACGGCCACGATCTTGCGGATCGCGCTCGCGGCGGGCTCGCCGGAGCCGCGCGCCACCATGGCGGCGACGAGCGGCTCGCACTCGGCCTTGTCGCTGGACGCGGACTCGGCACCGGCCAGGTCGGCCTTGGTGGCCTTGCTGATCTTGTGGTTCGGTATGTCGCTCTCGGCCAGCGCGAGCTTCTCCAGCTCGGCCGCCGACAGGGCCTTCGCGTCCGCCCCCTCCGGGGCGGCGGCGGGCGCGCTCGTCGAGGCCTTGGTCTTCGGCTCGTCCTTCGCCGAGGCTGACTCGTCCTTGGAGCAGGCGCCCAGGATCATGGTGAGCGACAGCGCGGAGACGGCGACGGCGGTACGGCGGACGGCGGTGCGGTGCATGGGGAGGCTTCTCTCTGAGATCGGGGAACGACGCTCCGCCGCGGGGCCCCGGTTCACCGGCCGATCACGCGGGGATCGTTCCGGCCGAATCTAGGGCCCCGCCCCGGTGGAGAGATCATCACTTCGATCGTTCGCGCCGATCGTGACGGGGATGCGACTCCACCTCCATCCGATCGAGACACCTCTGTGCACAACCATCCGGCAATTGTCGTTGTATTGGGTGTATCGCCCGGTTCGGGCTCCGGCCCCGGAGGGCCGGAGCCCGAGGCTCACCTGCGCCGTTCGTCCGCGGCCACCGCGAGACAGGCGGCTATCAGGACGATGTTCTTGATCACGTACTGGCCCTCCAGTGTGGGGGTGGCCATCGGGCCGTTCCACATCTCCCCGGGCAGGATCAGCAGCGCGGAGAAGACTCCGGCCATGTGCACGAAGAAGGCTGCCAGCGCCAGGCGCAGCAGCACCCCGGTGAGCAGGCCGACGCCGATCGCCGTCTCGAAGAGCGCCAGCAGGGGGCGGGTCGCCTCCGCCGGCACCAGGCCGAAGGAGAGGACGTCCATGGTCCTGGTGGCGACGTCCTGTGCCGGGCTGGCCTCGGGCACGAACTTCATCAGGCCGAACCAGATGAAGACGAGCCCCACGGAAACCCTGAGCACGGTGGTGCTGTGCGGCCGGTAGCGGCTCAGCGCGTCGCTGAACAAGGGCCTGTACCGAAGAGCGTCGCCGCTCCGGCCCGGCGACCGGTGCCGCTCTTCGGTTCCCTCGCGGGAGGTGGTGCTGCCTCGTTTCCCCATATGACGCGTCATGGTGCGTCCTTCCTGATGATGTGGTTCCGGCTCGCGACGTCCACGGGTGCACCGGCCCGGGCGCGCCGTCCGCCCCCGCGCGCGGCGGGGTGCGGACCTGAAGCGGCGGCCCGGCGGCTGCGACGCCTCCGTCCCGAGCTGTGAACGAGTTGTGCGCCCCCGCCGGCCGTGACCGGGTCCGGCGGTGGTGCGCCAGGCACCGGACCCGGTGGTCTCGCGCCGCGTCCGGGCATGCCGGGGCGACGCGCCGCGTCGGCGCTGTTTCAGGTGGTCATGAGGGCCGTCGTGGCCCGAGCGGTGCGGGCCCGCCGTGTCCTTTGGCCGTCCCGTGCCGTGGGGGGCCGGGCCGCCGGGAGCGTCAGCGGTGCCGTGAGGGCGTTCCGGGGCGGCCGGGCGTCTCCGTATCCACCGGGTGAGGGGGTACGGGGACGGCGGCCGGTCGCCTGTACGGCGGTCCGTCCGTGCTCAGGGTCGGGGTCGGGGTCCGGTGGGCTCGTCCGTGTGGGGCGGCGGCCCGGGTCGCCGGCTGTGCGGCGGAGGGAAACGGTGTGTCATGCGGTGTGGCCGGGGGCGTGGGCGCTGCGGCGGTCCCGATACGGCTGCCGGGTCTTTCCGGACAGGCGTCGCCCAGGAATCGGGCGTGAGGCGGGCATGACATTTTTCGCCCTTTCGGACGGTGCAATGCCCTCGGGTGCGGCGCGGCCAACGCCGACAGGATCCCTGTCAACGTAACTCCTTGTGGGGGGAGATGATGAAACTGCGGCAAACGTTTGCATCGGGCGACACCGTATAAGTTCACGTCCGCCGCGTAAAGGTCTGGACCAATACTGTTCGGACGGTTCCCCCGGTGATGATCCGGCTGGCCAGGGGGGTGGCGGTGGCCCCGTGCGCGTCCCCCGCGCATCACTGAGGGTGATGGCCGGACGACAGGTCCGGGCGGTCTCCCGCGGAAGGCGCGCGTCCGTTCTTCGCCCGCTTCGTACGGCCGGGAAGCCCGGGAAATGCGCTCTCTCGCGGGTTGTATGCGGGTTGTATCCAGGCCACGCCACGACGAAAAAGCGGGGGACATCGTGTCCCCGCCCATCTCGTGCTAGTGTTGTTGGAAGTTGCAGTTGTGGTTCCCAAACGCTTCAAGTGCCTCTGATGACCTTGAGTCGTCAGGCACTTTTTGTTTTCGGCGCAGTTTCCGGACGGGGCAATCATCGCGGCGACACCGGGGTTCACACAGTGTGGATCTCGGATCATGCCCCGAAGGAGTTTTTAAAATGGCTACTGGCACCGTGAAGTGGTTCAACGCGGAAAAGGGCTTCGGCTTCATCGAGCAGGAGGGTGGCGGCCCCGACGTCTTCGCCCACTACTCGAACATCGCCACCCAGGGCTTCCGTGAGCTCCAGGAGGGCCAGAAGGTGAACTTCGACGTCACGCAGGGCCAGAAGGGCCCGCAGGCCGAGAACATCGTTCCCGCCTGACGCTGACAAGCGCAATACAGCTGGGGTCCGCACCGCAAGGTCGGGCCCCAGCTCGTTGCCGTTTACGGGGTGTCCCCCCGTCGGCGGCGACAGTCCGGGCGAACCTCCCCGGGCCCCGGCTCCACGCACCCGAGCGGTCCGTGGCTCCGGCCGGCCGCGGCTCCGCCCGTGCCCGTGGTGGACCCCGCCCGGGCGCAATTTTTTGCCGACCGGATACGTTCGGTTTCCTTCATGTTCTTATTATCGGCTCGTGCTTGCAATTCATTCGGCTCTTTCTGCCGAGAATTCCTCGATGCGTGCCCTGTCGAGGAAAGGTTCCCCTTTGAACCGCTCAGCTCGCACGAACAGTCGTTTTCCCAACCCCCGCAGCGGCGGATCCACCGGTTCCGGTGGCTCTGGCGGCGGTCGCGGCGCTCGTTTCCGCCCGAAGGGCCAGGGCGGCCGTTCCGGTGGTCGTTCCAATGGCGGCCGTCCCTCGGCCCCGCAGGGTGAATTCGCCCTCCCGGAGTCCACGACCCCGGCTCTTCCGGCCGTCGAGTCATTCCGTGAACTGGACATGCCGGCGCAGCTGCTGACGACGCTCACCGGCCTCGGAGTGACCGAGCCCTTCCCGATCCAGGCGGCCACGCTGCCCAACTCCCTCGCCGGACGCGACGTCCTCGGCCGGGGACGCACCGGATCCGGCAAGACGCTCGCCTTCGGTCTGCCCATGCTCGTACGCACTTCCGGGCGGCGCGCCGAGCCGAAGCAGCCCCTCGCGCTGGTCCTCGTGCCCACCCGTGAGCTGGCCCAGCAGGTCACCGACGCCCTCACCCCCTACGCCAAGGCGCTCGACCTGCGGCTCACCACGGTCGTGGGCGGCATGTCGATCGGCCGCCAGGCGAGCGCGCTGCGCGGCGGCACCGAGGTCGTCGTCGCCACGCCCGGCCGCCTCAAGGACTTGGTCGAGCGCAAGGACTGCCGTCTGGACCGGGTGAGCATCACCGTCCTGGACGAGGCCGACCAGATGGCCGACATGGGCTTCATGCCCCAGGTGACCGAGCTGCTGGACCAGGTCCGCCCCGACGGTCAGCGCATGCTGTTCTCGGCGACCCTGGACCGCAATGTCGACCTGCTCGTCCGCCGCTATCTGACCGACCCGGTCGTCCACTCGGTCGACCCCTCGGCCGGCGCGGTGACCACCATGGAGCACCACGTCCTCCATGTGCAGGGTGCCGACAAGTACAGCGCCACCACCGAGATCGCGGCCCGCGACGGCCGGGTGATCATGTTCCTGGACACCAAGCACGCCGTCGACAAGCTCACCAAGCACCTGCTGAAGAGCGGCGTCCGCGCCGCCGCGCTGCACGGCGGCAAGTCCCAGCCGCAGCGCACCCGCACCCTCTCGCAGTTCAAGACGGGTCACATCACCGCGCTGATCGCCACCAACGTGGCCGCGCGCGGAATCCACATCGACGACCTCGACCTGGTCGTCAACGTCGACCCGCCGAGCGACTACAAGGACTACCTCCACCGGGGCGGTCGCACCGCCCGCGCCGGCGAGTCCGGCCGGGTCGTCACCCTGGTCCTGCCCGAGCAGCGCCGTGAGATGACCCGTCTCATGTCCGACGCGGGCATCGTCCCGGAGACCACCCGGGTCCGCTCCGGCGAGGCCGAGCTGACCCGGATCACCGGCGCGCAGGCCCCGTCCGGCGTCCCCGTCGAGGTCACCGCCCCGGTCGTGGAGCGCCCCGCCAAGCGCGGCAACGGCAACGCGCCCTTCCTCGGCCGCGGCACCCGCCGCGGCCGTCCCGGCGGCGGTGGCGGCACCGGTGGCGGCGGTCGCTCCGGCGGCGGTGGCGGCGAGTCCCGCCGTACCGCGGAGTCGCGCCAGACCGCCGAGGCCCGCAAGGCCGCCCGGGTCCGCCGCGCGCGCTGAGCAGCCACAGCAGGTCGGGAGCCGTCGAGCCGAGCGCTCGGCGGCTCTTTCCGTGGGCGGCGGGTTTCGAGCGGTGCCACGGCGCGGTGTTGACGGCGGTATTGCCCGCGCACCGCGCGGTAGGGAAGCGTGCCCCGGCATGGACCGCGACCGGACCACCGACGCCCTGTCCCTCTCCCGCCGCCGACTGCTCGCCGCCGCGGGCGCGACCGGGGCCGCCACCGCCGTCACCGCGGCCGGGGCGGCCCCCGCGCGCGCGGCCGGCCCCCGCGCCCTTCCGCTCCGCCTCACGGAGGCCACCAACGGCTCCGCGAGCCTCCCCGACGCTGGGGGCGACCTGATCGCCGAGGTCCAGGGCACCCTGTGGTCCCTGCCCCGCACCGGGGGCCGGGCGCTCCCCCTCACCCCGGCCGACCTCGAACCCAACCGGCCCACCCACTCGCCGGACGGCACGCTCGTCGCGTTCGGCGCGTACCGCGACGGCAACTTCCACGTATGGACCGTGCGCCCCGACGGATCGGAGCTGCGGCAGCGCACCCGGGGGCCCTGGGACGACCGGGGACCCGCCTGGTCGCCCGACGGCCGCCGGATCGCCTTCGCGTCCGAGCGCGGCGGCGACACCGTGACCGGCGGCCCCTACCGCCTCCATGTGCTCGATCTGCGCACCGGGGAGCTGAGCCGGATCACCGGCCTCGCCGGACAGGACGGCCCCGCCCAGGACGGCGCGTGGGAGGACTACGACCCCGCCTGGTCGCCCGACGGCCGGCGGATCCTCTTCGTCCGCGCCACCGCCGTCACCACCCCCACCGGGCCCGCGCTCCGGGCCCGCGTCATCGCCTCCGTACCGGCGCGCGGCGACGGCCCGGTGACCGTCGAGCACACCGGGCCCGAGGGCGCGCAGCTCATGACCCCGGCCCTCGCCCCGGACGGCAGACTCGCCCATCTGCGGACCGTCCCGGCCCCCGAGGGCTCCTGCGCGCTCGTCGTCGACGGCCGGAGCGTCGACCTCGCCGGAGACCTCGCCGCCGTACCCCCGCGCTGGACCGCCGGCGGACGTCTCCTCCTCACCGTCGACGGACGCTTCACCCTGCTCGACCCCGACCGGCCCCGGGACGCGCGCACGATCCCCTTCGACGGCACGCTCCCCGTGCACCGCCCCCGCCGCCGGTCCAGGACCCCCGACCTCGGCGAGGCCGGGGTGCGCCCGGTCCGGGGCATCCATCTGCCCGCGCTCTCGCCCGACGGCCGCCGGATCGCCTTCGCCGCGCTCAACACCCTGTGGCTGGCCGACACCGGGGGCGGCCGACCGCCCCGGCGGCTGCGCCCCTCCTCGCCGGTCCGCTATCCGCTGGGGCCCGTCTGGGCCCGCGACGGACGCTCCCTGCTCTACGCCGACGACCGCGACGGCCTGCTCGGCGTCCACCGGCACGACCTCGCCACCGGCGAGGAGAGCACGATCGCGACCGGCGGCCGGGTCCACCCCGCGCTCTCGCCCGACGGCCTGCGGCTCGCCTGCCTCGATCTCACCGGCCGGCTGATCGTCCGGGACCTCGCCGCCGGAACCGAGCGGGTGCTCGCCGAAGCCCTCGGCGGCGGCGGACTCCCCGGCCGGCCGAGCTGGTCGCCCGACGGCCGCCGGATCGCCCTCTGCGACCGCAACCGGCTCAACCTCCGCTTCCGGGAGGGCTACAACCTGATCCGGGTCCTCGACGCCGCCACCGGGGCCGAGCGGCTGCACGCCGTCGCCCCGCACACCTCCGTCTCCGACCGCTACGACTCCGGGCCCGTCTGGTCCCCCGACGGACGGTGGATGGCGGTGATCGTCGAATCCGCGCTCTGTCTGCTGCCCGTCGGCCCCGACGGGGCTCCGCGCGGTCCCCTGCGCCGGCTGACCGGCGAGAGCGCCGACCATCCCTCCTGGTCCGGCGATTCCAGGACGCTGCTCTACCTCTCGGGCCGCCGGCTCCGCCTCGTCCCTGCCGCCGGGGGCCGCCCCCGTACCGTCCGGGTGCCCCTGGACCGCCGGGTGCCCACGCCCGCCGACACGGTGGTGCACGCGGGACGGCTGTGGGACGGCACCGGCGAAGGGGTACGGGAGGACGTCGACATCCTCGTACGCGGCGGCCGGATCACCGCCGTCGAACCGCACCGCGCGCACCGCCCCGCCGCCCTCCACCGCGTCGACGCCTCGCGGAGCACGGTGATCCCCGGACTGTGGGACGCCCACACCCACCCCTGGCAGAGCACCTACGGGGCCCGCCAGACCGTGGGACAGCTGACCTACGGCATCACCACCGCCGTCTCGCTGGGCGGGTTCGCCCATGAACAGGCCCGCGTCCGTGACGCGGTCGCCGCCGGGGAACTCGCCGGACCCCGGCTGCTCACCACCGGCGAACTCCTCGACGGCTCCCGGGTCGCCTACAGCATGGGCCGCGCCCACCGCACCCCGGAAGGCCTCCGCAGAACCCTGGAGCGCGGCGCGGCGCTCGACTGGGACTCCGTCAAGACCTATGTCCGGGCGCCCGGCTGGGTGATGGCGGAGGCCGCGCGCTTCGCCCACGAGCGCCTCGGGGTGCCCGCCGGGAGCCATCTCCTCTCGCCCGGCATCCAGCTCGGCCAGGATCTGACCACCCATCTCCAGGCCACCCAGCGCGCCGAGAGCGGACACGCGGTGACCGCGTCCGGGCGCGCCCACGCCGACGTACGGGAGATCTACGCGGAGCGGACCGGCTTCGGGCTGATCGCCACCCCCTTCACCGCCGTGCCGCTGCTCGGCGCGGATCCGGCCCTCGCCGACGACCCCCGGGTCACCGTCGTGATGCCGCCGTGGGACGTCGCCCTGGTACGGCGGACCGCGGCCACCGCGCCGACCGCCGCCCAGCTGGCGACGCTCCGCGCCGAGACCGACGTCTATCTGCGAGTGCTCGCCGACGGCGGCCTCGTCGCCCTCGGCACCGACGCGCCGCTCACCCCCGTCGGCCTCAGCCTCCATCTGGGGCTGCGCGCCCTGCACCGCGCCGGGCTCTCCCCGGCGGCGGCGCTGCGCACGGCGACCGTGCTGCCCGCCCGGCTCTTCGGCCTCGGCCGGCAGCTCGGCACGGTGCGCCGGGGCATGATCGCCGATCTGGCGGTCGTCGACGGCGATCCCTTCACGGACTTCGACAGCCTGGTGCGGACCGTGTCGGTGCTCAGGGGCGGAGTGCCGTACGCGACCGGGGACCTGGTCGCCTCGGTGCCCCCGCCGCCCCCGGACGCGGAGGGCGCGGCGGGGGCGGCGGGGGCGGCGCACTGGCTGGCCGCCGGGCGGCTGATGCGCCGCGACGCCTGCTGCGACCCGGGCGACTGACCCGGGCGACTGACCCGGTGGGGAGGAAGCGGTGCCGGGCCGGGTGGGGTGACCTGCCCGGCACCGCGGTCATGGTGCGGCGGTCAGCGGCCCTGGAGCGACTTCACATTGTCGCCGAAGGTCCAGTTCCGCGCGCCGTCCCAGTTGAGCGACCAGGTCATCAGGCCCTTCAGTGCGTTGTTGTAGCCGTTCCACGCCTGGGCCACCAGGCTCGGCGACATGTGCCCGCCGCCCGCGCCCTGCTGGGCGGGCAGCCCGGGGGCCTGCTTGTCGTAGGGCACCTTGATGGTGGTGCCCTGGATGACCAGGCCCCGGTTGAGGCAGTCGGTCTGTGCCCGGAAGCCCGCGACGGTCCCGGCGGAGTAGGAGTCGCCGGAGCAGCCGTACATGCTGCCGTTGTAGTACTGCATGTTCAGCCACCACAGCCGGCCGTTGTCCGCGTACTTCTTGATGATGGGCAGGTACGAGCCCCAGATCGAGCCGTAGACCACGCTGCCGCCGGTGACGTAGGCCGTCTCCGGCGCCATCGTCAGACCGAAGTTCGACGGCATCTGGGCGAGCACCCCGTCGATGATCCGGATCAGATTGGACTGCGAGGCGGAGAGCTGGTTGATGTTCCCGCTGCCGATGAGACCGGTCTCGATGTCGATGTCGATGCCGTCGAAGTTGAACTTCTTCAGGATGGGGACGATCGTCGCCACGAAGCGGTCGGCGACGGTGCTGGAGCTGAGGTCGATGCCCGCCGTCGCGCCGCCGATGGACATGAGCAGGGTGAGGCCGTTCTGTTTGGCCTGACACATCTCGGTGGGGGTCGGCACCTTCACATTGGTGTCCATCCCGTCCTCCCACAGGACGGTGCCGTCCGAGCGGATCACCGGGAAGGCCGCGTTGATCACGTTGTAGCCGTGCGCCCGGATCCGGGAGTCGGTGATCGGGATCCAGCCCAGCGGCGGATGGACGCCGTTCGCCGCGCCGTCCCAGTTCTCCCAGTACCCCTGGAGCACCTTGCCCGGGGGCTTCGACTGGACCGCGCAGACGTCGGCCCGTGGCGAGAGGGGGGCCGGGGCCTGGGCCGGTGCGGCGACGGCGCTGGTCAGTGGTATCAGGAAGGCCATTGCCAGCCCGACGCCGAGCAGGCGTGATGTCCGACGGATCATACGGAGCTCCCTTGCCTTTCATCCCGTGCGGTGCAGGACAGGCCGACGGAGACCAGGAGGGGTGGGGGTGTGAGCGCGGCTCCGGTCGGGGACTGGGGATGGGGACGGACGCGGGGGGTCACGCTCACCTCCTGGGTGTGGGGGCCTGGAGACGTACGTGGTGCGACGGGCAAACCGTAGGTTGGTCCAGACCAACCGTCAATGGGGCCCGGGTAAAAGGCTGTTGAGGGCGGGCGATAGGGTTCTGGGCCGCCCGCCGGGCCGACCGGTGGGCGGGGAGGGGGCCGAACGGTCCGTACCAGCGCGGAGGTTGAGCGATATGACGATTCTGGTGTCCGGCGCGACCGGGAACATCGGCCGGCACGTGGTCCGGCGGCTCGCCGCGGACGGCAGGGAGGTCCGGGCACTGACCCGCGCTCCCGCCACGGCCGCCCCGCCCCCGGGGGTGACGGTCGCCGAGGGGGATCTCGCCCGCCCCGAGACCCTGCGCGCGGCGCTCGCCGGAGTCTCCGCGATGCTGCTGTTCCCGGTCGGCGACGCCGTCGACGAGGTGGTGGCGCTGGCGGCCGATGCCGGGGTACGCCGGATCGTGGTCCTGTCCTCGGCCGCCGTCACCGCCGGGTACGACACCGACTACCACCTTCCGGTGGAGCGGGCCGTGGAGCGCTCCGGGCTGGAGTGGACCCATGTCAGGCCCGGGGAGTTCGCGCTCAATTCGCTCCATCTGTGGGGGCCCTCCGTCCGGGAGGGACGCCGGGTGATCGACATCGCCCCCGACGAGCCCGGCATCCCCGTCCACGAGGCCGACATCGCCGATGTGGCGGTGGCCGCGCTCACCGAGGACCGCCACACGGGCCGCGCGTACGACATCTCCGGGCCTTCGGCGGTGACCCCCCGGGAGCGGGTCGCCGCCATCGCGGCGGCCATCGGCGAACCCGTCCGGCTGGAGACGGTCACCCAGGAGGAGGCCCTCGCCTTCTACCGCCGGCAGGGCGGCTGGGCCGGCGAGAACGCCGAGTTCATCTTCGGCCTCGAGGACTACTCGGGCACGCCCGCCGAGGAGGGCGGGCCCGCGTACGAGGAGGTGGACAGCATCCCCTGGCTGACCGCCGCCGAGGTCACCGGAGGCGTCTCCCGCGACTTCGCCGAGTGGGCCCGCGACCACGCGGCGGACTTCCGCTGACGCGTGGCCGGGGCCCTCTTCGGGGTCCAGGCCGTAAGAAACGGCCTAGTGGCCGCCGCCGGAGCTGACGTCCAGGCGCTTCGCGAAGGTTGTGCCCGCGTCCTTGGACTCGTAGACGCCGTCCTGGGTCGCCACGACGAGATGGCGCGCGTCGAGCGCGGTCAGCGCCTGCGGCGCGCCGCCGGGCACGGTCCCGGCCTTCTTCCAGGTCGCGCCGGAGTCGGTGCTGCGGCTCAGCCCGCCCTTGGGGTCGACGCCGTAGAGGGCGTCGGTCCTCGCCCAGGAGACGAAGGCCATCAGCGGCTTCTCGCCGGATCCGAAGCTCTTGCCGCCGTCGGTGCTGGTGATCAGACCGGACTCGGTGGTGGCGAGCACCGTGTCGGGGTCGTCGGGGCTGACGGCGATGTCGAGCGCGGTCAGCTCGGCGCGCTTCTCCCACCGCTCGCCGTCCCGGCTGACGCGCAGCAGCCCGTTGGTGCTGTCGTAGCCGTAGATCGTGTCGTGGGCGTATTCGAGGGAGTGGAAGTCGACCTCTCCCACGAGCGAGCGGTCCTTCCAGGTCGCCCCGGAGTCGGTGCTCTCGATGAGCCCGAGATTGCTCGGGGCGTCCCGGCCGGGGGCCGGGTGGCCGCTGGCCAGGAACCGCCCCTTGCCCGCGATGGTGAAGCCCATGAAGTCGTCCTTGCGGTCGCCGACGAGCTCGGGTCGGCCCTTCGCGTCCGGGGTGTAGACGCCTTCATGGGTGGCGACGTAGAGCTTTCCGTCCGAAGGGCCGATACCGACCCCATGGATATGGCTGATGGTGGTCGCGCCGGAGTCCCCGCCGGTGTCGCCTTCGCCGCTGTCGCCGCCGCAGGCGGTGAGCAGCAGTCCGGCCGCGGCGACGGCGGCGGTCAGGGCGGTACGGCGGGCGGCGGTACGGCCGCGCGGGGCGCGCGGGCCGGTGGGGAAGCTGTCGTGGGATGTCATGGGGGCACCTCGTGCTGGTCTGTACTGCGGAAGGAGAGCGTTCGGTCCGAGAGGTCGGACGCCGGACGGACTCCTAGATCCGCAGGATCGACAGCCTGGCGAGGTCCGGCCGCGGGGGCGGAGGGCCCGGCCCCGGGGCCGCGACCGCCCCGGCGAGCGCCGCCGCCCACCGGTCCGCGCCACGGCCCGGGGCGGCCCGCAGCAGCGCGGCGAGGATCCAGCCGACGAGCACCGCGACACAGAGCGAGGACATGTCCATCGCCATCCCCGGTTGGGGATGGTGCGCCGAGTCCCGCCGTTCGGCCGCCTCCCCGTCCGTACGCGGCGCGTCGGCCGGGCCGTGGGCGGACGGGGAGACGGCGTCGGCCGGGGCCGAGTACGGGACGCCGCCCGGGTGGCTCATGCCGGAGCCGCCGTCGGGGTGGCCGGTGGTGTGCATCGCGAAGACGCCCAGAGCCAGCACGACCAGCAGCAGCTGCCACCAGGCACCGGCTGTTCGGGTCAGTCCGCTCGCGTCCACCACCGCTCCTTCCGGGACCCGACCCTACCCAAGGCGTTTCGCGGGCCCGGGGGCGGTCCCGTGCCCGGGGTCCGGCCCCGGCGCGCTCAGCCGGCGGTGTTCAGCCAGTCGTACGCCGCCCGCGCGGTGAACTCCCGCTGCCCTCCCGCGTACAGCAGATCGGCCGCCGCGAACGCCGGGTCCGAGGCCGCCGACGGAAGGTAGGGGACCGCGACGCAGCGCATCCCCGCCGCGCGGGCGGCGACGGCCCCGGGAGCCGCGTCCTCCAGGACCACGCAGTCCGCCGGGACCGCTCCCAGCCTGCGGGCAGCCTCCAGGAAGACATCGGGCTCGGGCTTGCCCCGGGGGACCTCCTCGGCGGAGACGACCGTACGGATGAAGGCGTCCAGGCCGGTGCCGGCGAGGACCGCCTCGATCGCCGCGCGGGAGGAACCGGAGGCCACGGCGAGGGGCACCCGGTCGCCGTGCAGCAGCTCCACGAACTTCAGCATCTCGGGGTAGACCTCGGTGGCGGCCCCGGCCAGCTCCAGATAGTGGCGGTTCTTCCCGGCGAGCAGCTCCTCGACCGGCGCGCCGATCGCGTACTCCTCGCGCAGCGCCTCCAGCGTCTCGCGGGTGCCGATACCGATGAAGTCGGTGTGCCGCTCCCAGCTGAAGTCCGTCACCCCGTACTCGGCGAGCAGTCTGCGCCCCGCTTCGAAATAGTTCGGTTCGCTGTCCACGAGGGTGCCATCGAGATCGAAAATGACAGCAGTCGTACGAAGAGTGCTCATGCGCTCCAGCATGCCAAGGCGGCCCGCGGCCGGGCCACACCAGACTCAGCCACCTCGCCAGTATCCCGCCGTCCCGGACGCGAGCCCTATCGTCCCGCCCCGCCGGCCTCCCGTCCGAGGGACTCGACCAGCGGCAGCAGCCGGTGCGCCACCCGCTCGCGCAGCGCCATCTCGGTGCGGGTGCGCACCACCCCCGGCAGCTGGATCAGCCGCTGCACGACATCCTCCAGATGCCCGTTGTCGCGTGCCACGACCCGGGTCAGCAGATCGCCGCCGCCGGTGATCGAGAAGGCCTCGACGATCTCCGGTACGGCCGAGAGCGCCTCGCCGACCTCGTCCAGATGCCCCTGGGTCACCTCGATGTGGACGAAGGCGAGCACCGGGTGGCCCAGCGCGGCGGGGGAGAGCCAGGGGCCGGTGGCGGTGATCACTCCGGTCCGCTCCAGCCGGTCGATCCGCGCCTGGAGGGTGCCGCGCGCGATGCCCAGGATCCGGGCGTACTCCCGGACGCTGGTGCGCGGCTGCTCGATCATGAGCCGCAGGATGCGGGTGTCGAGCACATCCACCGACATGATCCTTCACCGGTCTTTCCTTGGACTTCACTGGTCGGGCACTGCGCGGGCACTGGTCGGGCACTGTGCGGGCCGACCGTACCAATGGCCGGGCCGGGGCCGTCGGCCACCGGGTCCGCCCGGCGCGCCCGGGGGCGCGGCGCCCGATGTGCTTGCGCGGCGACGCCCGGTCGGCGAGGGTCGGGGCCCTCCGGCGCGGAACGGCGCATCCGCGCGGCCCCCGGGACCGGAAGAACACGACGAAGCGCCCCCGACCATCCCACCCCCACCCACCAGGAGTGACGCCATGGCGGTCTCCGTCGTCCTGTTCACCTCGGACCTGCGGCTGCACGACCAGCCGCCGCTGCGCGCCGCGCTCGCCTCGGCCGACGAGGTGGTGCCGCTGTTCGTCCTGGACCGGGGCGTCCGGGAAGCGGGATTCGACGCCCCCAACCGCCGCGCCTTCCTCGCCGACTGCCTCACCGATCTCGACGCCGCGCTGCGCGAACGCGGCGGCCGGCTGGTGGTCCGCTCCGGCCGCACCGCCGAGGAGGTCGCCCGGGTCGTCACCGAGACCGGCGCGGCCGAGGTCCGTCTCGCGGCGGGCGTCACCCACTACGCCGCCCGCCGCGAGGAGGCGCTGCGCTCGGCGCTGGCGGGCCTGGACTGCCGGCTCCATGTCCACGACGGGGTGATCACCGCACTGCCCCCGGGGGCGGTCCTGCCCTCGGGCTCCGACCACTACGCCGTCTTCACCCCGTACTTCAAGCGCTGGTCGCGGGAGCGGCTGCGCGACCCGCTCGGCGCGCCCCGCGCGGTGAGGGTCCCCGAAGGCCTCGCCTCGGAGCCGGTGCCCGCCCGCGCGGACATCGCGGGGACGGCCCCCGGGCTCGCCCCGGGCGGCGAGCGCGAGGGCCGCCGGCGGCTGCTCGCCTGGCGGCGCGCCGGTCTGGCCGGCTACGAGGACCGGCACGACGATCTGCCCGGCGACGCCACCTCCAGGCTCTCGCCCCACCTCCACTTCGGCACGCTCTCCCCGGGGGAACTGGTCCACCGCGCCCGCTCCCTGGGCGGACCGGGCGCGGAGGCCTTCGTACGGCAGCTGTGCTGGCGCGATTTCCACCACCAACTGCTCGCCGCCCGCCCCGCCGCCGCCCACGCCGACTACCGCCCCCGGCGCGACCTCTGGCGCTCCGGGAGCGAGGCGGCCGGGGACATCGCCGCCTGGAAGGCGGGCCGCACCGGATACCCGGTGGTCGACGCGGCGATGCGCCAGCTCCGTCACGAGGGGTGGATGCACAACCGGGGCCGGCTGCTGACCGCCTCCTTCCTCACCAAGACGCTCTACGTCGACTGGCGCGTCGGAGCCCGGCACTTCCTGGACCATCTCGTGGACGGCGACATCGCGAACAACCAGCTCAACTGGCAGTGGGTGGCCGGCACGGGCGCGGACACCCGCCCCAACCGCGTCCTCAACCCCGTCCGCCAGGGCCGGCGCTTCGACCCCGACGGCGACTACGTCCGCCGCTGGGTCCCCGAGCTGTCCGGACTCCCCGGCCCCGCGGTGCACGAGCCGTGGCTGCTCCCCGCCGCCGAACGCGCCCGCCACGACTACCCCGAGCCCCTGGTCGCCCTCCCCGAGGCGCTGGACCGCTTCCGCCGGGCCCGGGACATCGGCTGAGCCGCGGGGTACGGGAGGCGCGCGGAACCCGGGATCAGGTCCCCGCGCCCCGGAGGCCGTCCACCTGCGCCTGAAGGACCTCCTGGGCCTCCCGGGAGGTGAGACGGCCGATGAGCACGTGCGCGGTGAGGCCGTCCGCGAGGGCGAGCAGGGTACGGGCCTCGCGCCGGGCGTCGAGGGGCGCGGCGCGGTCCGTCCCCCCGGCGGCCTCCGCGACGAGACGGGTGAACGCCTCCTCCAGGGGCGCGTAGTCGGCCCTCAGCGTCGCCGCGAGCGTCTCGCTGACCGCCGCCTGCGCGAGGAAGGCGAGCCAGACCCTGGCCTCGGCGCGGTGCTCCTCCCGGAGCAGCGCGACCTCGGTGGCCGCGTGGCCCAGCGCCGCGCCGGCCGACCGCGCCGGGCTCCCGGCGAGGCCGGCCCGCACTCGTCCCACGACCCGCTCGCCGATGTGCCCGAGAGTGAACACGAGCATCTCCTCCTTGGTGCGGAAGCACCGCTGAACGGCCCCCATCGACACCTCGGCGCGGGCGGCGACATCGCGAAGGGTCACGCCCTCCAGCCCGCGCTCGTCGGCGAGCCGGCAGACGGCCTCGGCGATGAGCCGACGCCGGCCCGCGTGATCGACCTGTCTGGGCATGCCCGTTCGCCTCCCTGTCCCACGGCTTCCGCGGCTTCCGCGGCTCCGGCGCACTTTATCCGATGCGCTCGCATCGGTTCCGGGGTACGGTTCCGGTTCCGATGCAAGCGCATTGGTACGTGGGTGAACGAGGAGGGGGAGCCCGTGCGGGACGCCCTGTGGAAGATGCCGGCCGCCGCCCAGGCGGCGGCCGTGCGCGGCGGGGAGGTCTCCGCCGTCGAACTGATCGACAGCCATCTGGATCGCATCGCCGAGGTCAACCCCCGGGTCAACGCGGTCACCCGGATCCTGGCGGACCGCGCCCGCGAGGCCGCCGCGCGGACGGACCGGCTGCGCGCCGAGGGCCGGACGACGGGACCGCTCGCGGGCGTGCCCTTCACGGTGAAGGAGAGCACCGCCGTCGAAGGCGAGCCGACCACATTCGGCGTGAAGCGCTTCCGCGATCTGGTGGCACCGGCCGACGCGCTCCCGGTGGCCCGGCTGCGCGCGGCCGGGGCCGTACCGATCGGGCGCGGCAACGTCCCCACCCTGATCCTCGCGGGGATGCACACCCGCAGCGAGCTGTTCGGCGACACGCTCAACCCGTGGGACGGCGGCCGGACCCCGGGCGGCTCCAGCGGAGGCGACGCGGTGGCCGTCGCCACCGGCATGGCGGCGCTCGGGCTCGGCAGCGACTCCGGCGGATCGGTGCGCGTCCCGGCCCAGTTCTGCGGGGTCGCCGGACTCAAGCCCTCCACCGGCCGGTTCCCGGCGGACCACCGCGTCTTCGGCCCCGACGACCCCGGCCCGGCGACCCAGGCGCTCGTCACCGACGGCCCGCTCGCCCGGACCGTGGGCGATCTGCGCCTCGCCTACGAGGCGCTGGCCGGCGCGGACCCGCGCGACCCGCGCTCCGTCCCGGTCCCCGCCCACGGCGAACCCCTCCCCGGGCCGACGCGGGTCGCGGTCGTCGCCGACCCCGGCGGCCACGGCGCGCACCCCACGGTCCGCGCGGCCGTCCGGGCCGCCGCCGAAGCGCTCCACGACGCCGGATACGAGGTGTGCGAGGTGCCGGACGTACCGAGGCTGGACGAAGCCCTCGACGCCTACGACCGCATCACCATGACCGAGTTCGCCCCCACCTGGCCGGCGGTGCGCCAACTGCTCGGCGAGGGCGGGGACCGCTACATCGGGATGACGATGGAGAAGACCCCGCCCGTGAGCGCCGGCGAGTTGATGAGGCTGATGGGCCTCTGGCTGAACATCCGCCGCTCCTGGGCCGAATTCCTCCACACCTACCCCCTGCTCCTCGGCCCCTCCTTCACCGAACCCCCCGTCGAACCGGGTCTGGAGTCCCGCGACCGGGCGGGCCGCGACCGGGTCGGCTCCGGAATGCGCCTGTGCACCGTGACCAGCTTCGTCGGCGTCCCCGCCGTCGCCGTCCCCACCGGCCTGGCCGACGGGCTCCCCGCCGGGGTGCAGATCATCGGCCGCGCCTTCCGCGAGGACCTCTGCCTGGACGCGGCCCAGGCCGTCGAGGACCGCCTCGGAGTCCTCACCCCGATCGGCCCCGGCGCGGCGCGTGGATGACGCGTTCACCCGCCTGCGGCGCCCCCGCCGACGGGGGGCCGGGGCCCGTCGGCGGCACGGCCACGGTCGCCGAGGCCCTGCCGCCCGGGGCGCTCCTCAGCCGATACGGCCGCGCAGCCGGTGCAGACCCCGGCGGGCGTGGCTCTTGACCGTGCCCAGGGGGATGCCGGTGCGCTCCGCGATCTGGGCCTGGGTCAGATCCTCGTAGAAGGCCAGGCAGAGCACCTCGCGCTGGGGGCGGGGCAGCCTGCCCAGCTCGTCCGCGATGAGGACCCGGTCCAGCGCCGACTCCGGGGAGACGGCGCCGGCGCCGGCCGTCGGCCGGGCGGCGGCGGCGAGTTCGCCGCGCCGGGTGCGGGCGGCGAGCGCGTCCACCGTCTTGCGGCGGGTGATGCCGACGAGCCAGGCCCCGAGCGGGCCGCGCTCCGGGCGGAAGCCGGCGCGCCCGCGCCAGGCCGCGAGGAACACCTGCTGGGTGACGTCCTCAGCCTCGCGGGCGTCGCCCAGGGTGCGGGCGGCGAGCGTGTGCACCAGCGGTCCCCAGCGCCGGTAGGCGTCCGCGAAGCTCCGCTCGTCGCCGAGCGGGGCACCGGGCGGCGCACCGGGTGCGGGCGGCTCGGCGGCCGTCCCGGACAGTGCTGTGGCGTTCATGTTCCCGCTCCTCCCGGCCCGATTCCCCCCGTCCCGGCGCGACGGGGGCGCACCGGGACGGGCGGCTCAGTGTCGGATTTGTACTCCGGGGCCTTCAAGCCGCATCGTTCGTGCGTCGTATCATCGGCCGATGAGCACCCCCTCCGAGCAGGACCGCGGGACGGGCGCGGGCCTCACCACCGGAGCGGTCGCACGGCGGCTCGGGGTGGCCCCCACGACACTGCGCTCCTGGGACCGCCGCTACGGCGTCGGCCCCGCGCTGCGCACCGGCGGACGGCACCGCCGGTGGACCCCGGACGACCTGGCCGTGCTCACCCGTATGGCCGACCTGACCAGCACCGGTGTCCCGCCCGCCGAGGCGGCCAGGATCGCCCGGAGCGCCCCGCGCACCCCGTACACCCCGGCGGCCGTCCCCGGGCCCCGGACCGCCGCCGGCCGCCCGGACGCGGACGCGGGACCGCCGTCCGGCCGGGTGCGCCGGGAGCGCAGAGGGCTGGCCGGGGCGGCGCTGCGGCTGGACGCCGACGCGGTCGACGCGCTGCTCGACTCCGTCATCCGCGCCCACGGCCTGGTCACCGCGTGGCACGAGGTCATCGCGCCCGCGCTGCGCGCCGTCGGCCGCAAGCAGCAGAGTTCGGGCGAACGGTACGTGGAGGTCGAGCACCTCCTCTCCTGGCACATCTCCTGCGCCCTGCGGCGCGGCTGCGCCACCGCCGCCCCCGAGCGCCCGGGCCCGCCCGCCCTGCTGGCCTGTTTGCCGGGGGAGGGGCACACCCTTCCGCTGGAGGCGCTCGCGGCGGCGCTGCGGAGACGGGGTCTCCCGGTACGGATGTTCGGGGCCGCGCTGCCCGTCGAGGCGCTGGACAGCGCCGTCCGCCGCACCGGCCCCGCCGCCGTGGTGCTCTGGGCGCAGTCCCGGACCACCGCCGATCGCGCCCTGGCCCGCCATGTCGCGGGCATCACCTGGGGCGTGCGCGGCGCTCGCGCCCGCCCTCTCGTCCTGACGGCCGGCCCCGGCTGGTCCGGAGCGCGTGTCCCCGGCACCGTACGGCCGCTGGGGCTCGCCGAGGCGATCGACGTCCTGGAGCCCGTTCTCACCCCCGGCTGACCCGCCGCCGGCCCGGGCGTACGTCGGTCCTCGGCCAGTTGTCGTCCCCCGGTGCCCGGCGGCCGGTAAACACCTGGCGGCACGGGTCCGGGTGGGGTTGTGTGTGCGGCATCCGCTCCCGGCGGAGCGGCGAGCCCGCTCCGCGGCCCGACCCGCCGCCGGGACGTCCGCACCACTCGCGCCCGACGGATCGAAGGGCCCAGCCATGGATCGTGACCGCACCGCCGTTCCCCCGCCCGCCGCACTCACCACCTCCACCTCCACCCCCACCGCCGTCCGGCGGCCGGGGGCCGAACTGCGGGAGTCCGCGGGCAAGGGGGCCGGGGTTTTCGCCGTCCGTTCCTTCCGCACCGGAGAGACGGTGCTGACCGGGGTCGTCGAGGCCGAACTCGGCCGTAACGACTCCCACGCCTCCCAGGTCGGCTGGGACCGTTTCGTCCGGCACGGCGGACTGGTGCCGAAGGTGAATCACTCCTGCGACCCGGTCTGCGGCATCGGGCTCAATCCGGCCGGGGCGCACGACCTGGTCGCCCGCCGTCCCATCCGGTCGGGTCAGGAGATCACCTTCGACTACGCGATGCGGAACTTCTCCATCGAGCACTTCCCGGCCCACTGCCGGTGCGGCACCGTCCTGTGCCGCGGCCGTATCACCGGCTGGAAGGATCTGCCCGCCGACCGCAGGGCCGCCTACCGGGGCTCGGTCGCCCCCTACCTCCTGGACACCCCGACGGACCGTTAGACCCCGACCCGACCCGACCCGACCCGACCCGACCCGACCCGACCCGACCCCGACCCCACCCCCGACCCCGCGCGCCCGAGGCCGCCGCCCGCACCGGCCTCGGGCCGCCGAGGGCTGGATATGAACCCCGGGGATGTGCGGATCGTGTGCATGCGATGTGTGCACGGGTCACCACCGAACGCTTGTGCGGCAACCGGTGGGCGGGGAGTGGGTGGTGATCCCACCACACTCGCTACTCGTTGGTAGCGACGGCTGGGCGGCGAGCCGCCGGGAGTGGCGCACGGGACTGGTGGGCGGGCGACCACTCTGCGTGGCCTCGATCGGTGTCGTGGTGTGATGCTCACCTTCCTCAGGGGCATACCGGGCGGCGAGCCTGGTGCGGGCAGCAGGGGAGCTGCCGCGTCCATCGATTGGGGAACCCTGTGAAGAAGCCTCAAGCCGGGCTGACATCAGGCACGACGTGGTGGCGGGCCCCGGAGGGCAGGAGCGCACGCCTGAAGGAGGTCATCACGGCCGAACTGTGCGACACACTCTTCGGCTCCCTCTCCAGACGTGACCAACGGGAGAAGGGCGAGCAGTACCTTCGGGCACTGCTGGAGGCACAGGGCAGGAAGTCCATCAGGAACCTCGCCACGCATCTGGGCGGCGCGGCGGCGGAACAGCGGTTACAGCACTTCATATCGAACGCGCCGTGGGACTGGATGCCGGTCCGCGACGCGCTCGCCTCCTATCTGGAGCGGAAGAATCTGCCCCAGGCCTATGTGGTGCGGGCGCTGTCCATCCCCAAGGCGGGCAATCAGTCCGTCGGCGTGAACCAGGGCTTCGACCCCCACCTCGGCAGGATCTTCCGGGGGCAGCGCGCGTTCGGCATGTGGCACGCCTCTCCGGCGCTGAGCGTCCCGGTCAACTGGCGGATGTTTCTCCCGGAGACCTGCTTCGACCAGGAGCCGGCCGGCCGCTCCGACGCGGCCCCCACGGAGAACCCGAAGGAGACGCTGGAGGAGTGCGCGGTCAAGTCCGTACTGGAGACCCTGCCGCTGCGGGGCGTACCGCTCGCGCCCGTGGTGCTGGATCTGCCGATGGGCCGGGTCGACGCCGCGTTCCGGCGGTTCGCGGACGCGGGCGTGCCGGCCGTGGCCCGGGTGCGTCCGACGACCCGGCTCACCGTCGAGGACCCGGCGCTCGCCGGCTTCTCCGGGGGGCCGCTCCAGGCCCGGCAGATCGCGATGTCGGCCCGGTCGCTGCGCCGCCCCGTCACCTGGGCGGACCCCGCCACCCCGAACGCCTCCCACCACTCCCTGGTGGCGACCGTGCAGGTACGGGAGTTGGGCCGGCCGGCGGGCCCGCGCAACCCGGCCGACGGGCGGCTGCTGCTGCTCGCGGAGTGGCAGGACCCCCAGCGGGTCCCGGAGAATCTGTGGGTGGCCAACGCCCACATGCTCCGCGCCGAGGCGCTGCTGCTCGTCACCAAACTCACCTCCCGGGTCGACCTCGACGTCACACAGGTCGGCTTCAACACCGGGCTGCGGGACTTCGAGGGACGGTCGCTGCGCGGCTGGCACCGGCACATGTCACTCGCCTCCGCCGCCCACGCGATAGAGATCCTCTCCTCCACCGAGGGCCGGCGCACCGCGCAGCGGACACACCGTCAGGTGTCGCGGCTGTCGGCCTGATCGCGCCTGCCGGGTCCATGGCGGTGCCGCAGCACCTGCCGGGTCCGCAGCAGCCGCAGTGCCAGCTGGATCTCCAGGGCGTCGGACGGCTCCTGCCACTTCGGCCCCAGCAGTTCGGTCAGCCGCTCCAGCCGCCGGGAGACCGTGTTCGCGTGGACGTGCAGCACCCCGGCCGCCCGGGTCGGGCTGGCGTGTGAACTGAAGTAGGCGTCCAGCGTGCGTACCAGCTCGGTGTCCCGTTCGTTGTCGTAGTCGAGGACGGCGCCGAGCGTCGAGTTGATGTACCGATCGACATCGTGGTCGTCGGAGAGCAGCACCCCCAGAAAGCCCAGGTCCTCCGTCGCCGCAGCGCTGCCCTGTCCATCAATGGCGATCAGGGCGTCCAGGCAGCGCTGTGCCTCCCGGTAGACCTCCCTGATCGCGGCCAGATCGCGGGTCGGGCCCGCCGCGCCCACCGAGACCGGCTGCGCGAGCAGCGGAGACAGCTCATGGTGCACGGACTGCGCGATCGCCGAAGGGTTCTCGCCCGGCAGCAGCAGAAGAATGCAGCCGTTGCGCACCGTCTTCAGCCCGGACCTGCGGTGGGCGTACGAGGAGGCCCACACCACGGCACGCCCCTGCTCACTGCCCTCCACCCGGATGACCAGGAGGGCGTGCGGCCGTTTGGGATCGATGCCCACCCTGCGGGCCTGCTCCGCCAGATGCCGTACGGAACGGTTGGAGTCGGCGAGCAGATTGTCGAACAGCTCGTCCCGCACCGGGCCGGCCGCCACCGCCGTGCTCCGCTGGAGCAGCAGCACCAGGGCGACCGCCTGCCCCGCGAAGTGCAGGAACTTGGCCTCCTCGTCGGAGAGCGGCCGTTGGGTACGGGTGATCAGCGCCCCGAGATCCTCCGCGCCGGCGATGACGGGCGCGGCCCAGAGCGTGGGGCCGAGGGCGATCGGGGCCCGCATGGCGAGCGCGTCCAGGCTCGCCTTCGCGGTGACGGCGGCGTCCACGTCCTGCGGAGCGCCCACGCCGACGATGAGACAGCCGGCCGCGTCGTGCACGGCGACCGATCCGTTGAGGACGTCCCCCGCGACCGTGGCGACGTCGCGGAGGTCGCAGCCGTCCAGCACCATCCCGGCCAGCTTCCCCCTCGCCTCGGAGAGGAAGCGCGACCGGGAGGAGATGGCCAGCTCCCTGGCGCGCCGCGCGCCCACGTCGGCCAGATCGGTCTGGACGCGTTCCATCAGCCGGGTCCGGTCGAGGGCCGTGCCGGCGAGGTCGGCGAGCGATCGCATCAGGCCGATCTCGTCGGGGGTGAAGTGTCTGATCTTCCGGTCCGCAGCGTAGAGCGCGCCCACCGTCTTGCCGTTGTGGCGCATGGGCACGGCGAGGATCGCGCGCAGCCCTTCGGCCCGTACCACCTCGTCGACCCGGTCGGAGCGGGGGAAGGCGGTGTCGCCGAGGTAGTCGGCGGTCCACAGGGGTCCCCCCTCGCCCTGGGCCACCTCGCCCAGGCCGTGCCCCTCCTCGATCTCCAGACCCACGTTGAACATGGTGGTCTCGCCGTCCGAGGCGTGGACGTAGGAGCCGCCCTCGGGACGGGGCAGGCTGACGTAGGAGACGTCGCAGCCCAGCAGCCGGCGGGCCCGCGCGGTGACGACGCTGAGCAGATACTCGGGATCCTGGATCGAGTTGATCTCCCGCGCCGCGTCGATCAGCGAGGCCATCGCCGCCTCGCGCCGCCGCCGCTGCTCGGTGGCCTCCCCGATGGCCAGCCCCAGATGCACCGCGCGCTCCAGGGCGGCGAACGCCGGGGCCGGCATCGCGGTGCCCTGGGCCTGCCTCAGTAACTCCTCCAGATGGGTTCTGGGGACCTCTCGTGCCACCAGCTCGAACACGGTCAGCGCATGGGTCTGGTCAACCAGCTCTTCCGACATCGAACAGCCCCCCGGAGTAAATTTTGAATCAAATGTGAGGAAGATCGTAAGTCTCTGTGATCATGAGGGTCAACGGATCGGGTCCCGGGGTGATCCCCTAGGTGTGACCCGGGCACCACCCCTGGGGGGACCGGGTGTCGCGGGCCCACCTTCCGGCGGCAACTTCCCTCCGGAGACGATGAATCGAGGGGTTTTTGAGGGGGTTCATCCCCCTGTATCCGAAGGGATGTCCATACCAATGACAGAGATCAAGAGCTATACGCGCTCGCTTGAGCGCAGCAGGACCGCCCGCACCCGGAACGACCGCCCGCCGGTCTTCACGATGGCGGGACGGGAGTGGGATCTGCTGGACGACGTCTTCGCGCCGCCCTTCACCAGATCCACCGGCATCGCCATGGATCTGCTGGACCTCCACGAGAGCCCCGCGCCGAGAACCGGATCGTTCCTGGAGGTCGGCTGCGGCACCGGGATCATCGCGATCTCCGCCGCGCTGGCCGGCTGCGACCGCGTCGTCGCGACCGACATCAACCCCGGCGCGGCGAAGAACGCCGAACTCAACGCCCGGCGTCACGGTGTGGCGGACCGGATCGACGCGCTGTGCGGAGATCTCTTCGGCGCGGTCCCGCCCGGCGAGCGATTCGACACAATCTACTGGCATTCGAATTTCGTCCTGGCTCCGGAAGACTACCAATACGAGACGGATCACGACCGGGCCTATGTCGACCCCGGCTATCGGGCGCACGAGCGCTATCTGGCGGAGGCGAACGGTCTGCTGACCGAAGGCGGCCGTGTGCTGCTGCACTTCAGCGACCGGGGGAACATAGCCCTGCTGCACGACATCGCCGCACGGTGCGGAAGGGAGTTAGCCGTGGTCCGAACCAGGAGCGACCGCGAGGGCGAGGACACGGTGGAACACATTCTGTTCGAGGTGCGGGCCATTCGCCGCTGAACACCCGGCAGCCCGCACTCTCTTCACTCGCAGAGCCGTCCTGCGAGCCCGGTCGCCTACCAACGGACAGAATATGCGCACTCTCCTCGTCGACAACTATGACTCCTTCACCTACAACCTCCACCACTACCTCGCCGAGGTGAGCGGAGTCGAACCCGTCGTCATCCGCAACGACGAACCCGGGTGGCGGATCGACCTGCTCCGGGAATTCGACAATGTCGTGCTGTCGCCCGGGCCGGGAAGCCCGGAGGTCCCCGCCGATTTCGGCATCTGCCGCGAAATCCTCGAACACGGCGGAATTCCCACCCTCGGCGTCTGTCTCGGCCACCAGGGCGCCGCCCTGCTGCACGGGGCCACCGTCGGCCTCGCGCCGGAGCCCCGCCACGGACGCGTCTCGCCGGTGCGGCACCTCGGCGAGGGGCTCTTCGCGGGCCTGCCCTCGCCCTTCGACGCGGTGCGCTACCACTCGCTCGCCGTCACCGGTCTGCCGGACGAGCTGGAGGCCGACGCCTGGACGCCGGACGGTGTGCTCATGGGGTTCAGACACCGGCTGCGCCCGCTCTGGGGAGTGCAGTTCCATCCTGAGTCCATTCTGACGCGACACGGTCACGACCTGCTCGCCAACTTCATGCGCCTCTCCCGCGACTGGCACACCGCACAGGGCCCCCGGCCGGCCCGGCCCGCCGTGAGCGCCCCCGAACCGGCCCCCGCCGCCGCCCCGGCGGCTCAGGAGCGGCCCGTTCGCGGACTGCGGGTCCTCGTGGAGCGGACGGCCGCGCCCCAGGACACCGAGCACGTCTTCGAACGGCTCTTCAAGGGCAGCGAGCACTCCTTCTGGCTGGACAGCAGCCGGCCCGACGACGGGGCCGGCCGCTTCTCGGTGATGGGCGACGCCTCGGGCCCGCTCGCCCGGGTGGCGAAGGCCAACGCGTGGGACGGCACGGTGACGGTGCACTCGGCCGACGGCGAGGACACCTTCACCGGCAGCTTCTTCGACTGGCTCAAGGAGGATCTCCGGACCGTCGAGGCGGACATTCCTGAGGTTCCCTTCGACTTCACGCTCGGGTGGGTCGGTTATCTCGGCTACGAACTCAAGGCGGAGTGCGGGGGTGAGCGGGCGCACAAGTCGGAGGACGCGGACGCGGTCATGCTCTTCGCCGACCGCGCGGTCGTCGTCGACCACGCCACCGGGGACGCCTATCTGCTGGCCCTCACCGACCCTCGGGACGAGAGCGCGGCGCGTGCCTGGATCGGCTCCGCCGCCGCCGGGCTGGCGGAACCGGGCGGAGCGGCCCTGCCGGCGGCCGGGGCGGACGCCGGTCTCCATGACGTGACCCTGCGCCACGATCATGATGCCTACCTGAGAATGATAAGTACCTGTCAAGAGGAGATAGTGGCGGGGGAGACCTACGAGGTCTGCCTGACCAATATGATCGAGGCCCGGGGAGAGCTGGACCCGCTGGACGGCTACCGGTTCCTGCGCCGGCTCAGCCCGGCCCCGTACGGCGCGCTGCTCTCCTGCGGAGAGCTCTCCGTACTCAGCACCTCCCCCGAGTGCTTCCTGCGGGTCGGCTCCGACCGGGTCGTCGAATCCAGGCCGATCAAGGGCACCCGGCCGCGCGGCGGCACCGCCGAGGAGGACGCCGCGCTGGTGGCCGATCTGCTCGCCAACGAGAAGGACCGCGCCGAGAATCTGATGATCGTCGACCTGGTCCGCAACGACCTCGGCCGGTGCGCCGAGATCGGATCGGTCGACGCGGGCGACATCTTCCGGGTCGAGACCTACGCGACCGTGCACCAGCTGGTGAGCACCGTCCGCGCGCGGCTGCGCCCCGGTGTGAGCGCCGTCGACTGCGCACGGGCCGCCTTCCCCGCCGGGTCCATGACCGGCGCGCCGAAGATCCGCACCATGCAGATCATCGACGCTCTCGAAGAGGGGCCGAGGGGCGTCTACTCCGGAGCGATCGGCTACTTCTCACTCTCCGGCACGGCCCAGCTGAGCGTGGTGATCAGAACGGCCGTCGTCACTCCCGGGAGAGTCCGCTACGGAGTCGGCGGGGCGGTCGTCGCCCTGTCGGACCCGGAGTCCGAGTTCGAGGAGACCGCTGTCAAGGCGAGGCCCCTGCTGGCCCTCGCCGGGGCCGAGTTCCCGGGGCTGGTCACCGGGGCGCTCCCGGTCTGAGACCGCTCGCGTCCGGGATCGCGGTGCGGCACGGCGGTGCGCCATGGGACGGACCGGCCCATGGCGCTCAGCCGCCGGCCGCGCCGGGGGCGGCGACCGCCTGCCGCATCAGCTCGACGGGGACATCGGTCCGCCCGGTCATCAGCGAGACCTGGGCCGCCGCCTGGTGCAGCAGCATGGACAGCCCGCCGACGACCGTCCCGCCGAGGGCGGCCACCGCGACGGCGCTCCGGGTCGGCCAGGGGGAGTAGACGACATCGAGCAGCCCCTCGCAGCGCAGGGCGTCGGCGAAGCCGTCCGCCGCGCCCGCCGGGAGGGTGGAGATCACCAGCTCCGCGCGGGCCCCCGCGTCCTCGGCGAAGGACAGGGGGCGGACCGAGATCCGGCTGCCGAGGCGCTCGGCGGCCTCCTCGACCAGGGTCGCGCGCGAGCGGTCCCGTACCAGGACCACCGCCTCGGGCAGTCCGAGCCGGTGCAGGGCCGCCAGCGCGGAGCAGGCGGTCGCGCCGCCGCCCAGGACGACGGCCGAGCCGGGGGCGGTGACCCCCGCCTCGCCCAGCGCCGCGACGATGCCGTGGACATCGGTGTTCTCGCCGTGCCGCCCGTCCTCGCGGAGGAGCACGGTGTTGACCCCGCCGACCGCGCGGGCGAGATCGCTCACCGAGTCCAGCAGCGGGATCACCGCCCGCTTCAGCGGCATGGTGAGGGAGAGCCCGGCCCACGAGGAGTCGAGTCCCCGGAGGAAACCGGGGAGTCCGGGCTCCGCGCACTCGACGGCCGAGTAGGTCCAGTCGAGACCCATGCCCCGGTGGGCGGCCCGGTGCAGCAGGGGCGAGAGCGAGTGCGCGATCGGGGAGCCGAGGACGGCGGCGCGTACCGGACCGTCGCTCACCGCAGGGCCCGGGTGTACGCGGCGAGGAGTACGGCGGGGTCGGGGCCCTCCAGGACGGTGGGCTTGGCGAGGCCGTCGAGGACGATGAAGCGGAGCAGATTGCCCCGGGACTTCTTGTCGACCTTCATGGTCTGAAGGAGTTTGG